>NZ_JBFTST010000011.1:0-202966 GCF_056400165.1 Rhizobium sp. 01L410 | reverse complement strand
TCGGGCTCGATCTCGCCCTCCTACGTCCGCCCGGTCGGCGGCAATGGCGGCCTGACCACCTGGTCCTTCGGCCCGACGCTGAACCTGCCGATCTTCGACGGCGGCCGCCTGCGCGCCAATGTCGACATCACCAAGTCGGATGCCAAGGCTGCCTATCTCGCCTGGAAGTCTGCGGTGCTGAGCGCCGTCGAGCAGGTCGAGAACGCACTGTCGGCGGTCCGCCGCGATGCGCAGACGGTTCAGGCCCTGCGTGCCCAGGTGAAGACCACCCAGGAATCGCTCGAGCTCTCGACCGCCAGCTACAAGGACGGCGCGTCCTCGCTGCTCGACGTTCTCGATGCCCAGCGCAACGTCTCGACGGCCCAGGCAAGCCTGGCCGCCGCCGTCCAGCAGATGGCCAAGGACTACGTCTCGCTCAACGTCGCCGTCGGCGGCGGCTATGCGCCCGATGGCGCAAAGCCGAGTGCTGTCGCGAAGGTGGAAACAATCGCTCCGCCGAAGGGAAGCTGAACCGCGGCAAGTGTGCAACAGAAGGTGCTAAAATGCGGATCATCTGCCCGAAAACCGGCTATTTTGCCCCGGTTTAAGCCCTTAACCCAAAGGGATTAGTTGATTTCGACCATCGATATGGCATCCTGACCTCGGGATCGGGGAAAGTAGCGAGTAGAACCTATTCCAAATGCGGCAGCTAATACTCGCGGACTATAGAGCCGCGACCTGGCTCCTTGCGGAAGGGCTCGCTTCGGAACACGGAGCGAGCCCGGTTTCGTTGATATCCAGGGATCTTGCGCGGCGGGTGCTGTTTCGGCCCGCTTCATGATGCTGTCCGCCTCTCCTTTTTCACGCTAATCCGAATGAAGCATTTCGGGCCCCGCCGCGCGGACGCTTCAGTGCGTCCCATGCGCGCGAGCTACCCCAGCGGCCAAAAGAACTAGCTGCGCCTACCGCCTCCAGGGGATTTCGCTCGCGGGCGTTTCGCCTGATCATCCGTGCCAGTATGCCCGGCGGCCCTCCGCCAGGACGATGCGAACCATGAGGCTGTCAGATGACCATTGGCGCAAAAGGACGCGGACGCTTCTCCGCGAAGGTTGCGGGCGCCGCCCTACTCTTGCTTGCAGCCGCCCCGTCAGGCGTTCTGGCTGATGAAAGTGGCTACCAGGTCCGTCCCGAAACCAAGCTGAAGGTCACCGTGGTCGAATGGGTGGCCTCGACCGGCGACTACAAGGAATGGACCGCGCTCAACGGCGAATTCACCGTCACGCCGGCCGGCAACATCTTCATCCCGATGATCGGCCAGATGAATGTCGAGGACAAGACGGTCGACGAGATCTCGCAGCTGATCGGCGCCAACCTGAAGCGCATCACCGGACTGGCGACCGCGCCGACCGCCTCTGTCGAGGTGGTCAAATACCCCATGGTGTATGTCAGCGGTGCCGTCGAGCGCTCCGGCGAATTCGAATTCCGCCCCGGACTGACCGTCAAGCAGGCAATGGCCATGGCCGGCGGCAAGGAACGCCGCAGCAGCCCGCAGGGCGAATATTCCGACGCCGAGCAGATCCGCTATGCCGGCGATCTCGGCCGCCTCGAACTGCAGCTGAAGCAATATATGGCCAAGCGTGCCCGGCTGATGGCCGAGTTTTCCGGCAAGGATGCGATCGAATTTCCGCCCGAGATCGCTGCGGGAAGCCAGGATCCGATCATCAGCCAGATCATCCAGAGCGAGACAGCCCTGTTCAAGGCCCGTGCCGATGCGCTGAGCCGCGCGCTGCAATCAGCAACCGAGCTCGAAACCCTGCTGACCAGCGAAATCAGCGTCCTCGACGAGAAGATGTCGACGCAGGACCGGCAGGTCACCATCGCCCAGGACGAGTTGAGCGACATCTCCAAGCTCGTCGATACCAAGATCCTGACCACCTCGCGCAAGACAGCCCTCGAGCGCACGGTCGCCGAAATGCAGGGCAGCAAGCTCGACCTCGTCGTCGCCTCGATGCAGGCCAAGCAGAAGCTCAGCGAAACCAAGCGAGACGCCGAAACCCTGAAGAGCCAGCGCACCACCGAAGCCGGCCAGGAGCTGCAGACCACCGAGTCCGACATCGAGGATACCAAGCTGAAGCGGGCAACCACGCTCCAGCTCCTGCAGATCGCCGGTGCAACGGTGTCGCGCTACCAGAGCCTCAAGGCTGTCGACCTGCAGCCGCTGGAGTTTTGGGTGACGCGCACCGCGAGCGACATTCCGACGACGAGCGAAGTTCAGGACACCGAGGAACTGCAGCCCGGTGACGTTCTCGATGTTCGCTACAACGTATCCACCAGCTTCCAGGGAACGGTCATTTCCGCCCTGGAACCTGAACAAAAACAAACGCCCTAGGGAGCTGCGAGGATAGACATGGTCATTCAGGAGATCGGCAAAATCGTTCCCGGCAATCATCACGCTTTCGATGAGACGCAGCGCGAATACATATCCTTCCGTGACATCTGGGCATTCCTGAAGCGCCACGCCGCGCATCTGGCGATCTGCACGGCACTCGGCGTGTCGGTCGGCGGGCTCTATATCTTCAGCACCGAGCCGATCTTCTCGGCAACGACCCGCCTGGTCATGGACCCCGAACAGGGCCGCATCGCCTCGCAGGACGCCTTCACCGGCACCATCATCATCGAAGCCGCCGAAATCGCCAGCCAGGTGGAAATCGTCAAGTCGGAATCGATCGCCCGCGACGTCATCGCCAAGCTGAAGCTCGATCACGACCCTGAGATCATCGGCGGCGAATCCTGGCGCGGCATGATAACGGGCGCCATCAAGAGCATCATACCGGGCATGCACAAGCCGGAAACCGCACCGCAGTCCCCCACGGAGACGGCCGAGGAAGCACTGATGCGCCGCACGATGGCGTCCTTCCTCTCCCGCGTCACGGTGACCCGCGTCGGCCAATCCTATATTCTCGAAATCGGCTACAGCTCCACCGATCCGGAAAAGGCGGCCCGCGTCGCCAATGCCATTGCCGACGCCTATATCCGCTCCGGCCTTGCC
This sequence comes from Rhizobium sp. 01L410, assembly GCF_056400165.1. Classification (NCBI taxonomy): domain Bacteria; kingdom Pseudomonadati; phylum Pseudomonadota; class Alphaproteobacteria; order Hyphomicrobiales; family Rhizobiaceae; genus Rhizobium; species Rhizobium sp. 01L410. Next base: position 199,938 of record NZ_JBFTST010000011.1, on the reverse strand, counting down.
GAGCGCGCCGCCGCCGCGCAGAGCGGCGCCAAGTGGCTCGAAAGCCGGTTGATCGAAGTTGGCCGGAAAGCCCGCGAAACGGCGATGCAGGCGGAAGAATTCCGCGCCAAGAACGGCATCATGGAGATCAATGCCACCTCCTCGCTCGACCAGCAGCAGCTTTCCGAAATCAGCACCCAGGAACTCAGCGCCCGTACCCAGACGGCGGCTGAAGCTGCAAAATACGATGCGCTCGCCCGCCTGAAAAACGGCGGAGAGCCCGATGCGACGGTGCAGGAAGCCGTCAACAATCCGCGCATCCAGAAACTTCAGGAGGACCTGAGCGTCGCCGTGTCGAAGCTCAACAATCTGACCGGCCGTTACGACGCGGGCAATCCAGCCGTCGTTGCGGCACAGGACGAGGTCGCCGGACTGAAGAAGGCGATCGACGACGAATATACCCGCATCCAGTCGCTTTACGCCACCAATCTGGAAGTCGCCAAGAACCGCGAACAGCTGCTCAAGACGCAGCTGGAATCGCTGACCGCCGCCGGTACCGACAAGAACCTTGCGCGTGTCGAACTGACCGAGATGGAAAGCCAGGCCACCACCTACCGCCGGATTTACGAAACCATCCTGCAGCAGGTGACCGGCGCCATCCAGCGCCAGTCCTTCCCGATCGGCAACGCCCGTATCGTCACGGCGGCCACCGCTCCGCTTTCCAAGAACTGGCCGAAACCCAGCCTCATCATTCCGCTGACCGCCATGCTCGGCCTTGCCGGTGGTCTCGGCATGGCGCTGTTCAACGACGGTTACCGCCGCCGCCTCAATGTCCTCGGGCGGCTGCGCAGCGAGCTCGGCATCAATTCGCTCGGGACCATCCCGTTGATCGGCCGCGAAGGCAATCTTGCCGCCAGCGTCTCGCCCGTCAGCATCGACGTCGCCTACCGGCGGGTTCTCGATGCACCCTATTCACGCTTCACGGAATCCTTGCGCAGCATACGCGGCGCCATCGACGCCGCATTCCGCTCCAACAACTCGACTGTGATCGGCATCACCTCGATCACGCCTGGCGCCGGAAAGACGACGCTCAGCGTCAATCTGGCTCAGGTCTACCAGCATGAAGGCAGCAATGTCGTTCTCGTCGATGCAGACTTCATCAACGCCCGCCTGAGCGCAGTCGCAGCCGACTCCGGCCCGGCCTTCGGCCTGAAGCTGCTCGGCTCCGATCACGCCGCCCGCAAGAACAACCAGCGTCCGAACGATCTCGAGCCGGTGGTGGATAGCGAGGGCGCGCTCGCGACCGTTACCGTACCGGACATCATGCGCTCAGCAGGCCCGCACCAGCGCTTCGGCCATCTGATGGCCTTGCGCCAGGAAATCGAGGCGTTGCGCCGCAAGTTCAAGATCGTCATCGTCGACATGTCGCCCTTCGAAGGGTCGGCTGATACGCGCCAGATCTGCAGCTTCATGGACGGCGTGCTGCTGGTTCTCGACAATGGCAGCGACGTGACCAACGACCGTATTCAGAATGCCCTCAGCGAATTCAGCAGCGGCCGCATCAATCTTCTCGGCGTCGTCACGACCCAGATCAGCGCCGCAAAGCCGAAAGTATCGGGCGGCCGTCACAAGCTCCTGAAACCAACCGGCCCCACCCGGACCGCCTCGGTACCGGCAATCATCAACCGCGCTACGGCAGCGCCGCTGAACATGGTGGTTGGGATCGCCAGCTCCGGGCGCCGCGACATCCTCTCGGCCATCCTGCCGCAGATCTCGAAGCAGACGCGCCAACCCGACGAGGTCATCGTCTGCGTCACCTCGACCACCGATATCGACCAGGTGTCGCTTTCCTCGCTCGCCTGCCCCGTCCGCATCATCATTTCCGAGCGCGGCCTCTGCAGACAGCGAAACGAGATCGTCGCCAATGCCGGAAACGCCGGTGTGGTGCTCTTCCTCGACGACGACTTCATCATGGTGCCAAACTACATCGAACGGCTGGAAACCATCTTCCAGACCCATCCGGATGTCGCCATGTGCACCGGCCGGGTATTGGCCGATGGCATCATCGGCCCCGGCATCTCCGTCCACGACGGGTTGAAGCTGGTCAGCGACCGCGCCCGGCAATCGTCGAACCTGCCAATGACCATCAGCCCGATCTACAACGCATACGGCTGCAACATGGCAATCCGCATGTCGGCGGTGAAGGCAGGCGATATCCGCTTTGACGAAAACCTGCCGGCCTACGGCTGGCTCGAGGACGTCGATTTCAGCCGCCGCATCGCCGAATACGGCAGCGTCGTCTCCGCCGACAGCCTCGAAGGCGTCCATCTCGGCGTCAAGGTCGCTCGCACGGCGGGTCTGAAGCTCGGCTACTCGCAGATCGCCAACCCGATCTATCTGATGCGAAAGCAGACGATGGGTACGCGTTACGGCACAGTCCAGATCGGCCGCAACGTCGCGGCGAACTTCGCCAAATGCCTGCGCCCGGAACCCTGGGTCGATCGCCGCGGCCGTCTGAAGGGCAACATGCTTGCGATGCTCGACCTTTTCCGCGGCCGGTTGACCCCGCGCCGGATCGAAAGTCTGGAATAGCGGATGCGGCACCGTCAGCCCGATCGCGTCGTGATCATCAATGACCGTTCCGAACGGGTCGGCGGCGCGTCCAATCTGGCGGTCCTCTCCGCCGAACTGATCCGTGACCGGGGCATTCCGGTCACCTACTTCGCCGGCGACGGCGTCGAGCACGGTATCGCTTCGGCCGAGATGGTCGGCGTCGGCGGCATGCCGCTCGTCAACCAGCACAAGCTGGCGGCAACGATCGGCGGTCTTTACAATCAGGCCGCATACGACAGCCTGCGCGGCGTGATCGCCCGCACCGATTCACCCGGCACGATCTATCACGTTCATGGCTGGTCGAAGATCCTCTCGCCGTCGATCTTCCGGGCGCTCTGGCGCGTCCGCTCGCGGGTGGTACTGCACGCCCACGACTATTTCCTCTCCTGCCCGAACGGCGGCTATGCCAATTATCAGAGCCACCGCGTCTGCAACCTGACCCCGATGTCGGCGCGCTGCCTGACGACGCAATGCGACAAGCGCGGCTATCACGAGAAGGTCTGGCGATCAACCCGCCATCTGATCCGCCAGCACTTCTTCCCGACGCGCTACGTTCCGGCCAATATCGTCATCGTGCACCAGCACATGCATGAATATTTCACCCGGGCCGGCATCAATGCCGAATTCATCCGCACAATCCGCAACCCGGTGGAGCCCTTCCTGCACCTGCCGCCCAGTCCGGCGGAGACGAAGAAATTCTTCTTCATCGGCAGGCTGGAGCCGGAAAAGGGCTTCGAGGATGCGGCGCGCGCAGCGCGTCTCGCCAATGTCCCGCTGCATGTCATCGGCGATGGCGCCGGCCGCGCGGTGCTCGAACGCGATTATCCCGAAGCCGTCCTGCACGGCTGGAAGAGCAAGGAAGAGATCGCTGGCCTCGTCACCGACGCGCGCTGCATCGTCATCTCCTCGCGCGTGCCGGAACCCTTCGGTCTTGCCGCGGTCGAGGCGGTCGCCAGCGGCATTCCCGTGATCATTCCACAGGCCGCACTGCTCGCCCGCGAGATCGCCGATCTCGGCTGCGGATTGACCTTCGAGAACGGCAATATCGAAACCCTGGCAGCCGCCATGCGGCGGCTTGCCGATGATGACGCCCTCATTCGCACCATGAGTGCAAACTGCCTGCGCCAGCGCTCCGGCATGGCACATACCTCCCTCTCCTGGGCCGAGGCCCTGTTCGAACTCTACGATGAGATCCTCGAACGGGCACATGCTGGCCAAGAAGCTGCACTTGCAGGGTAATCCCGCATCGCAAGGCAACGATTGGACGCGCCCGATTACCTCTATGTGACTAGCCGACTACCCTCAGGATGAATTGTAAATGGCCAGAGGCGCTGGCAACCTGATCATGGGTTCAAGGGTAAATGGGGTTTGATATGTTATCTGCTTTCGACGGCTTTGCCCGCGGTGACCAGGTCACGCCGGAGATCCGTGTCGTTGCAGCCGGCTACCGGCTCAAGCGTACCCTCGACATCGTTTTCGCTAGCCTCGGCCTGCTGTTTCTGGCCCCGGCCCTGATCCTGATCGTCATCGCCCTTTTGATCGTCGATGGCCGTCCAATCTCCTTCAGCCATACCCGTGTCGGCAAATACGGCCGCCCGTTCCGCTGCCTGAAATTCCGCTCGATGCGCACCGATTCCGCCGAGCGCCTGGCCGAAATCCTGGCGACCGATCCGGTGCGCCGGGCCGAATGGCAGGAAACCCAGAAGCTGATGAATGACCCGCGCGTCCACTGGCTCGGCAAACTCTTGAGAATGACCAGCGCCGACGAACTGCCGCAGCTGATCAACGTGCTGCGCGGCGAGATGAGCCTTGTCGGCCCGCGCCCGATCATCGCCGAGGAAATCGAGCGTTACGGCGCCAACGCCCATGTCTATCTGGCGATGACCCCTGGCCTGACCGGCATGTGGCAGGTCAGCCGCCGCCAGGACACTTCCTACGAGGAACGCGTCCAGTACGACGTCGATTACTACCGCTCGTGCTCGTTCACGACGGATATCAGCATTCTCTGGAAAACGGTCGGGGTGGTGTTTCTCGCTCACAACGAGAAAGAGCGGCTCACCAAATGAAAATGGCGGCGAGAATGATCCAGAAGGCGAGGCAAAACAGCGCCAAGCCCCAGCGGAGCTTGTATTTCAGGAAAGACGGACGGCCATCCGGCGCCTGGCCGGGACCGGCATCCTTGGAAAGATCACTGAAGCTGGCCGCGCTCTGCGCATATGCAGATTTACGTGCCGCCTTTGACTCTGTGATCATGACATTGTCTCCCTACCTATTCGGCAGCCGACTCAGTACAAGCTCTCCGTCCTGCCGGGAATCGCATACCGCGCAAACCTTGTCCAACGATTGTTTCTCGGGCTGGCAAGGCGGCGCCGTATCTATCCAGGCTTCAGTAATAACACCGCAGCCGCCTTGTTGTTCAATCCGCCGCGAGGTTCGGTGAGATGAACGAGCGGGAGGAAAGACCGGACAGCCAGAATCCGCAGCAGAAAGCCAGGCGCATGAAGATGCCCGCCTTCGTCGGTGCGGGGCTCTGGACGCTCTCTGCCAAGATCGTCTCGCAGCTCGCCCAGCTGCTGGCATTCCTGCTGGCCGCCCGCATCCTGGAATCGGCGCAATTCGGCTTCTATGCCTACAGTTCGGCGATCGCCATCCTGCTTGTCCTCTGCGCCGAAGGCGGCTGGGGCGAATATGTCATGAAGTCCCACAGCACCGGCCGCGAGCTCGACCAGATCGGCACGATCGCGGTGATGTCTGGCGTTCTCTGCACCGGGGTCGGCTTCCTGATCTCCGGCGCCCTGCATGTCTGGAACGAGCAATGGCTCGGCATTCTGATCGCGCTCTACAGCTGTTGGTTCCTGCCCTCCTCGCTATCGGTTGTTTATGACGGCATCCTCGTCAATCGCGGGCAGTTGAAGCAGCAGTCGATCATCCGCATCGTCGCCGAAGGCTTCGGGCTCGCCGTCACCATCGCCGGCTTGCATGCCGGCTTCCACGTCGCCTCGCTGATCATCGGGCGGCTGGTGATGCAGACCACCTGCCTCGTCGGCTCCTTCATCGTCGTGCGCTGGTATCCGCGTTTCCATCTCACGCGCGCCTTCCTCTTCGATATCCTCGAATTCTCGCGGCACATCCTGTCCAACCGGATCATCTTCTATCTGCGCTCCTATTCCGGCACGCTAGCACTCGGCAGCTTCCTGGGCCTGGCCGAAGCCGGTTACTACCGCGCTGCCGAACGGATCGTCGGCGCCATTTCCGAGCTACTCGGCGAACCGGCCCGCATGCTGGCCTGGACGGCCTTCCGCAAGATCAAGGGCCAGCCTGCCGACCCGCAAAAATTTGAAGAGCTCGGCCGCACCGCAACGCATTTCATGACGGCGCTGATGATCGTTTCGGCCCCCGTCTATATCGGCCTTGCGCTGGTCTCTCCCGCGCTCGTCGACATCGCGCTCGGCGACAGCTGGGCGCCGACTGCGGCACTCGTCTCCATCCTCGCCATCAAGCAGGTTCTGCTGATACCGGGCTACGTCACCGAGCCGCTGCTGTCGATCACCGGCAACATCGCCCGGATGCCGCGCCTGATGCTGCTGAACGGCGTCGTGGCGATCGCCCTGATCGTCGCCGCAGCACCCTTCGGGGTCGAGGCCGCCGCCTTCGGCCAGTGCATCGCCGCGCTGATCAGCCTGAAAATCTCCGCCCACCTGCAGGGCCGCTATGGCGGCCTCGACTGGAAGCGGGTGTTCCGCGATTGCGGCTATGTCTTCATCGCGATCCTCGCGATGTCGGCCATCGTCTATGCCTTCGGCTATATCGGCGAAGCGACGGCGATGACCCGCCTCGAGATGATTGCCTTTCAGGTGCTGTCAGGCGCCGTGACCTATTTTGCAGCACTGGGGGTGATGCATCGGTTCCACGGCGGCGTCGTTCCGATCTGGGAGGTGAAAGATCAACACAAGACTTAGTGACCATCCATCAAGGCCGGGGAAAAGCCGATGACGACGACTGTGACGCTGAAAGGCCGCACATCGACTTTGCGCGAAGCAAGGCGGCGTGCTGAAAAGCTTATTGTGCCATTGCAAGCCCTCAGCGGGCGCTTGCGATACTTCCTTCCGATCCCGCGCCGCTTTACCGGCGCCTATTCCAGCTATGCCGAAGCGCTGGCCGCAGCCAGCACCGGCCCGCTTGCCGGCTACGATCACGACGAGATCGCCCCTGTCGCCTTCGAGCAGATGTGCAAGATCGCCGCCTGGGATTACCCCGTGCTCTTCTGGATGCGTGATCTGGTCCGCGAAACCGGCAGCCTGGTCGATGCAGGCGGCCATATGGGCACCAAATACCGGGCCTTCCGCTCGCATCTGCCGCTCGGTCCGGATTTCCGCTGGGTGGTCTACGACCTGCCGTCGATCATCCGTGCCGGGCAGCGGCTCGCCGAAAAGGACAAGCTGACGCGGCTTTCCTTCGTCGACCGCATGGCCGACGCCGGTCCCGCGCCGCTGTTCCTCGGTTCCGGGCTGATGCAATATCTCGACATCCCGCTCGGCAAACTGATCGATGACATGCCGCAAGCCCCGAAACATCTGCTGCTCAACAAGGTCGCCCTGCGCAAGGGGCCGACCGTCGTGACGCTGGAGCAGATCGGGCCTGCCAAAGTGCCCTACCAGATCCGCAACGAAGCCGAGTTCATGCATCATGTGACCGGCCTCGGATACGAGCTGGTGGACCGCTGGGCGATCCCCTCGCTCTCGTCCCGGATCGACACCCATCCGGAACTCGGCGCCAGCGAAAGTGCCGGCTTCTACTTCCGCAAGATCTAAACGGGATCGCCACGAATCCAAGACGCCGCGCATTGCGCGGCGTCTTCATTTCCAGATCGAAATGGAATCTCAGACGACCTGACGCGATTGCTGTGCGCCGGAGGCCGGCCGCCGCTCGCCGGCAAGGCGTTCGCTCAGATGATCGGCAAGCCGCATCGATAGCGCCACCAGCATCAGCGTCGGGTTCGCGTGACCTGCTGTCGGAAACACCGAGCTGCCGGCAACGTAAAGACCATCGACGCCATGCACCATCGCGTTGCGATCGACGACGCTGGTCGCCGGATCGCTGCCCATGCGCGTCGTGCAGGACGGATGGGCCATGTCCATGAAGGCCGCGGCCGACCGGTCGCCGGAGGCGATCCATTCGGCAAGCTCCGGCTCCGGCAATCCGAGCCGCTGAAACTCGCCGCCAATGGTCTGCGCCAGCCGCGCGATGCTCTCGACTTCGGTCTCGCCGATCTTCCAGTTGACCCGGGCAATCGGCTTGCCGAAGCGGTCGAGCTTCTCGGACAGCGTCACGCGGCTTTCGGGATCCAGCTGCTGCTCGGCCATCACGTCGAAGCGCAACTCGGCGGAGCGATGCGGCAGTCCCCGCATCTTGACGAGTCGCTGATAGGCGCCGGATGCGACCATGCCGGCAGAACCGGCGACCGTCAGCAGATCGCCGATCACGCGCTTGCCGCCGCCCTTTGCCAGCCGCTTGAGGGCTGCCCAGGGATCGTCGGCAGCGTGAATCTGCACCGGATAGGCGGCACAGTTCGTCAGCCCTTCCCGCGCCTGGATCGCCGGGCTCAGAGACAGGCCGCGAAGATAAAAATGCGGCGCGCCGTCATGCTTCAACCCGTAGAAATTGAAGTGACGCGTCACCGCGTCGATATCCCGGCTTTTGCGGAAACGCATCAGCGTCGTGCGCGGATGATCGGCGAGATAGCGGCCGACCGTGCCGCGGGTGTTGCCGAGGCCGGCAGGCGACAGCGAATTCGACGCCAGAAGCAGCCGCGCATTCTCGACGCCGCCGCAGCAGAGCACCACCATCTTCGCCCGCACTGTCGCCGTATTCCCCTCGGCGCTGGCGACGCTCAGCGAATGATAACCGCGCTGTTCGGCACGGATCTCGGTGACATTGGCATTGGTCAGGAACTTTGTGCCCGATTGCGCTAGCCCGCGAGCCACATTGGCAAAGCGCATCGGCTCGCCGCGCTTCTTCCGCTCATGGCTGAACTGCCAGAAGAAATAGCGCAGGCTCTTGGCGTCGAGCCTCAGCTCTTCCGGCGCCGTGCGCAGTAAATCGTGCAGCTTCTCGTCATAGACGTTGGGCCCGAGATTGAGCAGTTCAGCGGCACGGCCGAGATGCGGCATCAATTCATTGCGCTCGAAAGGCCAGCCGGACAGCCGGAGCCACGGCCGCAATGCGAAATCCATATCGTCGAAGGCTGCGCATTTGCCGATCCAGGTATGGGTGCTGCCGCCGAGCATGCGGTTGCGAAGTTCGAAAGCCGGAATGGCGTTCAGCCAGGAAAGAGAGCCGTTATAGCCGCGTCCCTCCGGCGCCTGACGGCCGCCGGAGGGTTCACCGGTATTCTCGACCGCATTCAGTGCCTGCGGGCCCGGTTCGTAGGACGAGCCGCCACTGTCGAGTACCAGCACATCCGCCTTTCCAGTCAGCTCGCGCGCGATCGTAAGCCCGGCAGGCCCGCCGCCGATGACGGCGACATCGACCTGCAGCAAGGTGTGCACGGGCATGGATCTGAGATCGAGAATGCTCAAGGTCTTTTCCCCTTCGATAGCGTCCCCTTTGATAGCAAGACCGCGCCCGCGACATAAATCGTCCAATGAGGTCCCGCGGATTAGATCGCCTACCGACTTCGGCTAGGCTCCCACCCCCGGCCACCCTCTCCTAAGCCGGAAGGATATGCTGAACGGCCCGGCGCTCCGTTTTAAGGTTCGGTGTCGCGCGGCTATAAGCGCCGCGAATTGGGAGCGCAGGAGATTTCAGCAGATGGCCCGTGTCGGAGTTCGTGAATGGCTGGCGCTTGCGCCGGTAATGCTATCAGGCAAGCTCGCCCGCTACAGCGATGACACTGGCGGGCCGCTGAAGCGTTTCGAAACAGACTTCTGCGAGAAGTTCGGCCTGTCACACGCGCTGACGATGTGCAACGGCACCGCAGCGCTGATTTCGGCGATTGCCGCCGCCGGCATCGGCCCCGGCGACGAGGTGCTCGTGCCCGCCTATACCTGGATCGCCACCGCCGCCGCCCCGCTCGCTGCCGGCGCCGTTCCCGTGCTTGTCGATATCGACCAGACGCTGACCATGGATCCGGCCGATATCGTGCGCAAGATCACGCCGCGGACCAAGGCGATCGTTCCGGTTCACATGGCCAACATGGTCTGCGACATGGATGCCATCATGCGGATCGCCCGTGAGCACAATCTCCTGGTCATCGAGGACGCCTGCCAGGCGGTCGGCCTGACCTACAAGGGCAAGCGCACCGGCTCGTTCGGTGATGCGGCGGCCTACAGCTTCAATCAGTTCAAGAACATCAATATCGGCGAAGGCGGTGCTCTCGCCACCAACGATGCCACCCTCTTTGCCCGGGCGCGCATGTATCACGATATCGGCGCGCTGTTCCGCGGCCATCTCGAATTCATCAAGGAACCGCCGATCCTCGGCGTCAATTTCAAGGCCAACCAGATCCAGGGCGCGATGCTGAATGTCCAGCTGAAGAAGCTCGATCCGATGATCGCCAAGATGCGCCGTCGCTATGATGTGATGACCGACATCCTGTCGCATAGCGACGTGCTGCGCGTCGGCCCGCACAACGATGTCGGCAATGCCGCCGGCCTGCATGTGATGTTCGACACCGAGGACGACGCCAAGCGCTTTGCCGCCGAACACAAGCGTGGCGTCTACCGCCTCTACGACTCCAGCCGCCACGTCTTCACCAACTGGCAGCCAATCCTGCAGAAACGTACAGCCCATCCGGGCATGAACCCCTACAAGTGGGCCGACAAGAGCGTCGATTACGGCGGCGACACTTGCACCCAGTCGCTCGACATCCTGAAGCGCACCTGCCGCATCAGCCTCGGCGAAAACTATCCGCTGATGCTGATGGCCCATCTTGCCAAGCGGATGGTGCAGCAGCGTCCGGCCGGCGGGCAGCTCGCCTATGCGACCTGAGACGGCTGGCAGCGACGGCATCATCGACCTCTGGCTGTTCGATCTCGAGCCGGCGCTGCCTGACGTCCACGATCTCGAACGCCTGCTCTGCGGCGACGAACGGACCCGCGCTGCCGCCTTCGTCTTCGACGCCGACCGGAACCGCTACATCGCCGGGCGCGGCCGGCTGCGCGAAATCCTGGCGCACTATCTCGGCCTGCCGCCGCAGGACATCCGCTTCACCTACAACGCATACGGAAAGCCCGGTCTCGACACCGGGCTTCACGGGGTTCTGCATTTCAATCTGAGCCACAGCGCCGGCCTGGCGCTGCTGGCCGTTTCGGACCGCTATCCGCTTGGCACCGATATCGAACAGGCGGCGCCGTTAAAGGAAGACGTGGCCGCCTATTGCTTCTCCGATGCCGAACGGCGCGATCTCGCAGCCTTGTCGCAAGACGAGTACCTGGACGGCTTCTATCGCTGCTGGACGCGCAAGGAGGCTTTCGTCAAGGCACATGGCGAAGGCCTGTCGCTGCCGCTGCAATCCTTCGACGTCTCTATCGGCACGGAAGCCACACCTCTTCTCAAGAGGCTGGACTCCGATCCATCAGGCCTTCGGAACTGGAAGCTTTTCAATCTCACCCCGGCGCCAAGCTTTGCCGGCGCCCTAGCAGTGTTGACGGGCGGCAGGAACCCCGGGCTGCAATGGCGCAGCCTGGAGGAACTTTACGCCGTCAGCCGCGCATCCAGTATGTAGCGCCCGCCTGCCTCGTCGAAATGATGGCAGCCGTGCAGGCCGGCCTTGAAGTCGGGCGTGATCACCCGGACGCACCGCTCGCGATAGGCATCTTCGCTGAGCTCATCGATCTCCATGATATTCAGACCATAGCCGTAGACGCCGTTGGTGTTACGCTGCGACGGCCGGTAGAGATGCCCGCCGCGTTCGAACATCCGCCCGCCATTGCGGGCCGCGACGCTGCCGATCACTACGGGATTGTGCCGGTGCGGCTTAAGACCCTTCAGATCCGGGCCATCGACCTCGTAGATATAGAGCTCGCTGCAATGATCCTCATAGGCGTGATAGTCGGAAAGATTGCTGAACAGCCACCACTTGCCACCATGCTGGACCAGCATGTTGTCCGCGGCCGAACGCCCTTCTAGCGCCGTGGAATGCAGCTCCCATTTCAGCGGAAACTCGACGCAGCGCCAGATTTCGATGCGCTTGGTGGCATGCGTCTCCGGCATCATGAAGATGTCGTCGCCATCCCGGAAGACGTAGGGATAAGAGAGATGGTGCTCACAGTTCAGCGCGATACCGACAGGAACGAGTTTGTCGCCCTCGAAGCGCCCCACCGAGATATGCGCCTTGTGACCGCCGGTCGAATAGGATTCGTAGAACAGATAGCAGTTGCCATCATGCTCGAAGAGAAAGGGGTCGGCCTTGATGTCGTCCTTGGTCGGCGGCACCTCGATCGATTGCGACGGATCGAAATCGTCGATCTTTCCCCGGCCGGTATAGAGCGTCCAGACGGCGGCGCGCAGATGCATGCGCCGGCCCGCGGCACCCGCCGCGCGTTCGAGGAGATGCAGGCCGAGAGCCGCGCCATAATGCAGCACAGTCGCAAGCTTTGGTGGTGTCGCAGGTTTGCGCACCCGGGCGGGCTCGATGTTGAGCTCGCCGGCAGCCGCCTTGCGCAGCTCGCGCATCAACAGCGTCACCGAACGCTCCTTGATGAAGGCGGTGTTGCGGGCTGCTGAAATCTTGATGTTGAAACTGCAGGCGGCAATCGTCGATTTGCCCGCCCCGCCGCGGTCGGCCGACAGGATAAGCTCGGTCGCCGGTGCCTTCGACAGCAGATCCCGGTATCCGAACCAGCTGCCGTCTGCCGAGCATTCGTCGGAGAAATTGAACGACCAGACGCCGAACGGGAGAAGGTTCGCCACCGTTGCCGGAAGCGATGCCGGTGTCATCCGGATGATCAGATCCAGCCCCAGTTCGACCGCGAGCCGGGCAACATAATTGCCGCGCGCCGCATCGTCGGACATCGCATGCATGACGTCGAAGCGCTGCTCGGCAGCCTGGAAGCTGCCGGGCAGATAGGCGGGCTGGCGGGCAAAAAGCCGGTTCTCGATTTGCCATTGCAGCCGGAACAGGCGCGATGCCCTCGTCGTGCCGTCGGGACGATCGTGGACGATGACGGTCTCGAGCACGAAACGGCTGTCGGCCTTGATCCGGTCGAGCACGGCCAACTGCCAGCTTTCCAACCCGTCCTTGCTTCCGGCCAGAACGCCGATCCTCAGCGGTCTGTCTTCTCCCATGATGTCGCTCCGTTTCAACGGGTTGCGGGTCATTTCTGATCTGCTGACTGCAGTTTCTTCGAGATTGCCGAAGCCAGTTCGCGGATCCCGTCGCTGCTGAGCGAGTCCTCATGCCAGCCGCTGAGATCGACGCAGGCCGTATCCTTGGCAACCGCCTCGCCCCAGCCGAACCGCAACTTGCGGGCGCGCGGGTGATGTGCCTGACTACGCAGGAAGACGATCGACGGATCCTGCGTCTGCGCTGGCTTGTACTGCCTGGAAGCACGGACCAGCAGGCCGGTCACCGCCTCATTGGCGACTTCTTCCGGCGAATATTCGCCCTTGCGGACGCCGAAGAGACGCAGCAGGCCGAGCGTGACGTTGAACTCCTTCAGGTAATCGATGACAGGCATGCGGCCACCGAGCACCTTCTGCGTGAAGTAGATCGACCGCTTGACACGCCGCTCTATCGTCCAGCGCTTCTGGCGGAACTTCGGCTGCGAGCGGAAATATCCCGGCGCCCAAGCGTCGATCATTGCCGTGAACTGCACGTTCTTGCCCGCTTCACGCAGCTGCCTGGCGATCTCGAAGGCGAGAACGCCGTTGACGCAAAGGCCGACGATGGAAACCGAGGTGACCTGCGGCGGGATCTGCATCGCGTCGATGGCAAGGGCGGCAATCTCTTCGAACGACTTGCTTTCCAGCGCATCGTCGAGCCGCGCGTTGAACATGTTGACATTGTAGACCGCGACCGTTTCCGGCAGCTCGCTTGCCAGCCGGTAGTAGAGGAACGGGTGATTCAGCGTATAGACCGCTTCCGTTCCCGTTCCCGGCTTGCAGGTGATCATTTCCCAAGGATTTTCAGGAGCTTGAACCTCTGTCTTCACAGGCGCCGTCGAGACGCCGAACACCGATGCCGTGAACCGCTCGAGCGTCGGTTCGCGGAACAGCAGCTCGAGGTTCGGCTTTTCGTTGAACTTTTCGCGCACGGCGGCGAGCATCCGCAGCGCCAGCAACGAATGACCGCCAAGCGCGAAGAAATCGCTCTCAGGCGTCACTGCGGGAACATTGAGGATCTGCTTCCAGAGGGCGGCAACCGCCGCCATCTTTTCCGGATCAGCCTTCATGGCGGCGCCACCGGTGGCAACGGCCTGGACAGCCTTGGCCGGAGCGGACGCCGGCAGACGCACCGCCGAACGGTCGATCGATCCATCGGCCGACTTCGGAAGCCGCATCAGTACGCTGATTTCCTTCGGCAGCTTGTCACCGGGAATATGCGCTTCCAGATGGCGCATGAGGATCGCCGGCAGCCGGTCGAGCGCATCCTCGCAGCTCGGCGACGGAACGACGAAGGCCTGCGAGCCGATCTGCCCGCCACCGGAAACGACGGCAGCCTCCCCGACGGATGGATGCGCGCGCAGTACGCCCTCGACGTCATGCGGATCGAAGCGGTGAACCGCAACCGGAGCAGCCCCGCGGCGCGGCACCGTCAATGCCGAAAGCGGCATGTCGGGATTGGCGAGCACCGCATCGTAGGTCTCCTTCCAATAGCGCAGGAAGAGCTCGATGGTTTCCTTGTCGAAAAGATCGGTGTTGTATTCGATCGACATGCGCCAGCCGCTCGGACGGCCGACCATCATGAAGCTCAGATCGTAGATGACGCCGGGCGATTGCGACGGCGCGCTGATCAGCTCGAATTCGCCATAGCGGCGGTCTTCGAGGAAAGCCTTGGACAGGTTGAAATTGACCGAAATCAGCGGATTGCGCGACGGATCGCGCGGCGGATTGATCATCCCGACCAGTTCGTTGAACGGCATGCGCTGGTGGTTGAGAACCCCTTCCAGCATCTCGTTCGACGAACGGATATGTTCGGCGAAGGTCGGATCGCCGCCCATGTCGTATTTCAGGACCAGCGTGTTGATGAAGACGCCGATCAGGTTTTCAAGGTCGGTATCCTCGCGTCCCGCGACGTTCGAGCCGAACAGAACGCAGTTTTCCCCGGTCAGCCGCTGCAGCATGGCGCTGATCACCGCGGTGCCGTAGCTGTAGAGCGAGACGCGTGCCTTGCGCGCGGCGGCATCGATCTTGTCGCCGAAATCCATCGGCTGCAGGACCGAGATCAGGTCGGCGCTGGTGGTCTTGACCGGGCCACGCGGTCGGTCGGGGGAGACTTCGAAATACGGCGCATCCGTCAGCTTTTCACGCCAGAAGGTGCTTTCCCTCTCGAAGCCGTAGCTCGCCAGATATTCGGTCTGCCACAGCGCGTAGTCGCCATATTGCAGGGCAAGCTCCGGCACGTCGGGCTGGCGTCCGGCATCGATTGCCGAAGCGATCTCGCCCAGTTCGCGGCCCAGCACGCGGATCGACCAGCCGTCGAAGCAGCTCTGATGCGCGGTGATCAGGAGAACGCCGACATCGTTTTCCATCATCAGCAGGGTGACGCGGAAGAGCCCCGCCTTGCTGAGATCGAAGGGCACCCGCGCGGTTTCCTCGCCAATCGACGGCACGCGGCTCTTGCGGGTTTCCGGCGGCATGTTGCGCAAATCGATCACAGGCATCTTGAAGTCGACGCTGTCGACGACCTGCTGGTAGGGACGGCCGTCCTTTTCGACGATCCTGGTACGCAGCACTTCATGGCGCTGGATGATCTTGCGGAATGCCGCTTCGAGTGTTGCCGCCTTGAAGTTCCCGCGGATTTCCCAGCGCACCGCGACGTTCAGCCCCGGATTGCCGGGATTGAGCTGGTTCAGGATCCAGCAGCGCAGCTGCGTTTGCGTGCACGGAAACTCACCGATGATCTGCTGGCCGTCCTCAGGCTGCGCAGGTGTCTTTTCGAATGCGCTCATCATGCTCTCCCCAAGCCGCGGCGTGCGCCATTACGGAAATCCTTCAGTGAAGGGACGTGGTACTGCGCCGCCGTCTGGCTCATCACGTCCTGCTGCTCGGCGAAGGCCGCAAGTTCGGCGATCGACGGGTGGCGCAGCAGGTGCTTGGCTTCGAGCGGCAGGCCGGCATCCAGCATGCGGGCCGCAATGCGGAAGATGGCGAGCGAGTCGGTGCCGAGCGCATAGAGGTTGTCCTCGACGCCGACATCCGGAAGATTGAGAACATCCTGCCAGATGGCGAGCAGCTTGCGCTCCATCTCGGTGCGCGGCTGCACGGTGATGATCTGCGCCTCACGCTTCGGCACGCCACGCAGCTTCAAGGTCTTGCGGTCGAGCTTGCCGTTGGCCGTCTGCGGCAGCTGGGCTTCGGGCACCCAGAAGGACGGCACCATGTAGCCCGGCAGCCTGGCCTTGGCATGGGCTGCAAGCTCTGCCGGAGACGGCTCGCCTGCACCTGCTGCCGGCACCACATAGGCAACCAGCGACTTGTCGCCCTTGTCGTTTTCGGCAACCACCACCGCGCATTGCGCAATCCCCGGGACCTGGCCGACGACGGATTCGATGTCGCCGAGCTCGATGCGGAAGCCACGCAGCTTGACCTGCTGGTCGCGGCGGCCAAGCAGCTGCAGCGAACCATCCGCCAGACGCCTGCCTACATCCCCAGTCTTGTAGAGACGCTGTGGCTTGCCCTGATCGAAGGCGACCGGGACAAAGGCTTTCTCGGTCAGGTCGAGACGGTCGAAATAGCCGTTCGCCAGACCGTCGCCGCCGATGCAGAGCTCACCGGTAACCCCGATCGGTGCGATCTGGTCGGTATCGTCGAGGATGTAGAGCTGCGTATTGGCGATCGGATGGCCGATGGTGATCGGCTTTGCCGCATCGGTGACCTGCTGGACGGACGACCAGATGG
This sequence comes from Rhizobium sp. 01L410, assembly GCF_056400165.1. Taxonomy (NCBI): domain Bacteria; kingdom Pseudomonadati; phylum Pseudomonadota; class Alphaproteobacteria; order Hyphomicrobiales; family Rhizobiaceae; genus Rhizobium; species Rhizobium sp. 01L410. Next base: position 183,285 of record NZ_JBFTST010000011.1, on the reverse strand, counting down.
TGGTTTCAGTTGGGCCGTACATGTTCCAGAGCTCGCCGCCGATCGACAGCAGCGACTTCGCCAGATCCTTCGGCAGCGGTTCGCCACCGCAAAGCATCTTCAGAGCAGGCTTGTTCTTCAGTCCGGCCTCGACAAGCATCTGCCAGAGGGTTGGCGTTGCCTGCAGAACATTCGCGCCGCTCTTGTTGACGAGATCGACCAGCGCAAAGCCGTCCTGAACTGTCTGACGATCGGCGATGATGACCTTGCCGCCCGAAATCAACGGCAGGTAGAGCTCCAGCGCGGCGATATCGAAGGAGATCGTCGTGACGGCAACGATGCTGTCATCGGCTGTGAAGCCAGGCTCGCGCTGCATCGACAGGAGGAAGTTGACCAGAGCGCCATGCGAGACTTCGACGCCCTTCGGCACGCCGGTCGAACCCGATGTGAAGATCACATAGGCGGCCGCGCCGGCCTCAACGGAGTTTTTTAGGACCGCCTCCGTCATCGACGCGGTCTGCGGCTTGTCGAGGCGGACGACCGGGACACCCGATGCGAGGGCCGCCAGTTCGTCGCTGTCGCAGACCATGCCGCCGATCCGGGCTGCATCGATCGTCTGGCGCAGGCGCTCGACGGGATGGCCGGGATCCATAGGTACATAGGCATGTCCCGATTTCATGATGGCAAGCAGGGCCACGACCATGCCGATCGAGCGTTCGCAGAGCAGCGCTACCCGCTGGCCGGGCTGCGGAACAGCCATCTGGATATCCAGCGCAAGGGCGTTGGAGCGTGCCTCGAGGTCGCGGTAGCTGATGGTCTCGGCGCCATACTGGACCGCCGTTGCATCGGGCTGCTCGGCAGCGCGCTTGGCAAACAGCGAGACAGCAAGCTCTTCCTGGTCGTAGGGTACGGCCGTGTCGTTGAGCCCGCCGATCAGCCAGGAGCGTTCGGCCGCCGTCAGCATCGGCACGTTCTCGATCGACAGCGTGAGATCGTCGGCCAGCGCGCTGACCATCGTATCGAAATGGCCGATCCAGCGCTCGACCGTTTCGCGGTCGAAGACATCGGCATTGTAGTCGACGTCGATGCGGACACCGTCGCGGCCTTCGATCATGTTGAAGAACAGGTCGAAGTTGGAGAAGGCCTTGGCATTCGGCGCCATCTGCGCCTTGAGATCGCCGAAGCTCTCGCCGCCGGCAACACGTTCCAGGTTGAACTGGATTTCAGTCAGAGGCAGGCGGCGTGCGTCACGCTTGACGCCGAGCTTCCGGACCAGTGTGCCGTAGGTATAGCCCTGGTTTTCGAAAGCCTGGAACACCAGCTGCTGGGTGGCCTTCAGATGCGTCAGGAAGCTTTCATGCGCATCGACGCTCTGGCGAAGCGGCAGAAGATTGACGCAGTGGCCGAAGAGCACGTCGTCGCCGGCAAGCGTCTGGCCCGCCGATGGAATGGCGATGACGATATCCTGCTCGCCCGAGAGGCGGGAGACCATGACCTGAAGCGTGGCAAGCAGCGTCGAGAACAATGTCGCCCCCGACTTCGCCCCGGCCTTCTTCAACGCCTTGTAGTGCTTGGTGTTGATGAAGCCTGTGCAGGTACCGCCCGCAAAGGTGCGCGGCTCCTGGCGTGGACGGTCGAGCGGCAGTTCCGGCAGGCCCGGAATGGTCTTGAACTGATCGAGCCAGAAGGCTTCCGTCGCAGCCGAGCTTTCCGTGGTCGGCGCATATTGCGTCGCATAGGTGGCGAAGGACATGGCCTTCGGCAGAGCGACGTCCGTGCCTTCCTTGATTGCCGAATAGACGGTCGACAGCTCGCCGACGAAGATATTCAGCGACCAGCCGTCGCAGATGATGTGGTGGCCGGTGAAGACGAAGACATGCTTGTCCTTGGCAAGCGTGATGATGGCGGCCCGGGCAAGATAGCCCTCGACCAGATCGAAGGGCGTGCGCGCCTCGCCGTCGAGAATTTCCTGCAGCCGCGCGTCCGGATCGCTGTCGCCGGACATGTCGATCAGCGGCACTTCGAGGCGGAAGTTCGGGATGAATTCGAAGCTTTCGCCGCTGCGGGCAAAGCGGATGCTGAGCGCGTCATGGCGTGCCGTGACACGATCGACCGCCTGCTGGAAGATCGCATGGTCGAACTCGCCTTCCAGCGTCAGCAGGAAGGATTCGTTGAAGGCGCAGGAGGCTTCGTCACCGGCCTGAGCGGCGAGCCAGACTTCCTTCTGCGCTTCCGTCAGCGGTGCGGACTGCAGCTTCGGCTGGCTTTCGGTCTCCGACTTGTAGAACGGGTTGGAAGCGCCGTTGGTCTTGCGCTCCGCCGGCGCCAGGATGCCGACACCCTGCAGGGCATCGAGGCTCTTGCGGAAGGCGGCGGCAATGGCGTTGAAGTCCTCTTCGACATGCGCCGTGGTCAAGAAGCAGGGATAACCCTCCTGGATATGGATGCCGTTGAGGCGCATATGGGCATAGATCAACGAGCCAAGCGGATCCTCGCTGCCGAAATCGGTGATGAACCAGCTCTTGTAGCCCTGGATGACAATGCCGATGCCGCGCTTGGCAAGGTCGGCGTTCATTTCGGCGATCAGCGCCTGGGTGCGTTCGGCAACCCAATCATAAAGAATGGCACCATCGCCCTTGATATGGTCGATGACCGCACGCATAGCGGCCAGAACCAGAGGATGGCGGACGAAGGTGCCGGCGAAGAAGGTCGGTGCCGTCATCGGAACCGAGTCATCGCCATAATTCCAGTTGCCGCCGTCGAGCGCGTCCATGAAGCGGCTGCTGCCGGTCAGGATGCCGATCGGCATGCCGCCGCCGATGACCTTGCCATAAGTGGCCATGTCGCCCTTGATACCCCAGATGGCCTGCATGCCGCCCGGATCGACGCGGAAGCCGGTGACGACTTCGTCGAAGACAAGCGCGAATTCGGCATCGGTGGCGATCTGGCGAAGCGAGCGGACGAATTCGACCGGACGAAGTTCCGGATGGCGGCTCTGCACCGGCTCGATGATCACGGCGGCGATATCGTCGGCGTTGGAGCGGATATATTCGAGGCTCTCGGCAGCGCCGTACCGCAGCACGATCATGTTCGAAACCGACGCCGCCGGAATGCCCGAGGCAACCGGAATTGCCGTCGGATTGTCGGCGCGGTTGCGGCCCTTGACCAGCACTTCGTCGAACTGGCCATGATAGTCATTCGAGAACACGACGATCTTGTCGCGGCCGGTGACCGCTCTGGCAAGACGCATGGCGGCCATCACGGCTTCCGAGCCGGTATTGCAGAAGGTCACGCGCTCATGGCCTGTCAGCGTGGCGATCATGTCGGCCACTTCGCCGGCAAGCGGCGTCTGCGGTCCAATCGCAAAGCCATCGTCGGCCTGGTCCTTGACGGCGCGGACGACGAAATCAGGGGCATGACCGAAGGCCGTCTGGCCGAAGCCGTTGACCAGATCGATATATTCGTTGCCGTCGATATCCCATATGCGCGAACCCTTGGAGCGGTCGCAGACCAGTGGGAACACCATTTCCTTCCATTCGGGACGGAAGCCGGAGGCGGTGCGCGGATCGGCGAGACGGCGGCGGTAGCGGGCAGTCGAGGACTTGGAGCGGCGTGTCTTGGTTTCGTATGCGGCGATCAGATCGGTGATGAACTGGCGCTTCTCGGGCGAGAGCTCGTTGACGGTGCTCTTCGTGCCCGGCTTGTAGAGCTTCATGCGCCGGGATTCCACCGGTGCATCGGCGGGCGCGGCTTCGCCAGCGGGTGCAGATGAAGGCGCCGGGGCGGCCTCGACCGGCTGTGGTGCTGCGGCAGCGGCCGGCGCGAAACTCTGGACCGGCGCCGGTGCGGCCAGCGCCGTGCCGCCCTGCATCAGGCTCATCTGCTGCGCAAACAGCGACTGCATCACCTGCAGCTGGGACTGCATCAGAGCTTCGAGGGTACCGGGTGCGGCAGAGAGCGGATTGGCAAGCGGCGGAGCGCTGATCATCACCGGCTGTGCGGCAGCCTGAACCGGTGCCGGTGCGGCTACTGCGGCGGGGGCTGCAGCAACAGCGGCAACAGGTGCGGCCTGCGCCGGCATTTCGCGGTCCAGATGGCGGGCAAGATCGGCGATCGACGGGATGTTGCTCAGCAACTCGCGGAACGAGATCTTGACCTTGTATTCGCGCTCCACCTTCTGAGCGAACTGGCCGATCAGCAGTGAATCGAAGCCAAGTTCGAGGAAGGTCGCAGCAGTCTCGTTCGCACTGAGCGACTCACCCGAGATGTCGCTCAAAATCCGAAGCAGCGAGGCTTCGAGAACAGGAACACGATCGACAACGGAAGAAACGGTCATGGATTTACTCTCACCGGTAGGTTGCGTTTGCAGTTCTTGAACTCCGGCGACGGATGCCGTCACCGCAGCGGGGGCTGATACGGTTGCTGGTTGGGCTTGTACGGGGGCAGTTGTTGCTGCCCGCCGTGTGGAAGGAGGCGCATCGACCCAATGGCGCTTGCGCTGGAAGGGATAAGTCGGCAGGTGCGTTTTGCTGCCGCCATGCGACCATGCCTGCCAGTCGATATTGCAGCCGGCCATCCAGAGCTTGCCGACGGCTTCGCCGAGCGTTTCCGCTGCAGCGTCGGCGCGGTCATGTTCCGGCAGCGACTGGATGATCGTCGCAACGCCTTCCTTTGGCAGCGTCTGCGATGCGAAGGTCGAGAGCGCCCGGCCGGGGCCGATTTCCATCAGCACCGGCTTGACGCCGCGGCACAGCGTTTCGAGGCCGGCCGAGAAGCGAACGGTTTCGCGGCAGTGGCGTGCCCAATAGTCCGGGGACGTGCCGCGTTCGCCGGTCTGCCAGTCGCCGGTGACGCAGGAGATGTAAGGCAGCGTCGCCGTGCCGTAGGTCACCCGCGCCGTCTCGTCACGCAGCGCATCGGCGGCATTGTCCATCATCGCCGAATGGAAGGCATGCGAGGTGTGAAGGCGGCTATAGGCGATCCCGGCCCCGTCGAGCGAGGCGCAGACGGCATCGACGGCCGTGAAGGTGCCGGAGATGACGCAGAGCTTCGGCGCATTGACGGCAGCGATCTCGACGCCTTCGCGAAGATAGGCCGAGACCGTATCGACATCGGAGCGCACCGAAACCATGGCGCCATGCGGCTGGTTCTGCATCAGCCGCCCGCGGGTGGCGACCAGGCGAAGGCCGTCCTCGAAGGAGATGACATTGGCAAGCGTTGCGGCGACGAACTCGCCGACGCTGTGGCCGATCATCGCGAAGGGGCGCACGCCGCGGCTCATCCAGAGGCGCGCCAGCGCATGTTCGACGAGATAAAGGCAAGGCTGGGCGATCTGCGTCTCGCGCTGCTCGTCCATCATCGCCTGCGTCACCGCCCCAGAATGGCAGATATATTCGCGCAGATCCGCATTAAGCGACATCTTCAACAGCTCGGCGCCGCGGTCGATCCAGCGGGTGAATTCGGGCTCGCGGCTGTAGAGCGCCGCACCCATGCCGACATATTGTGCGCCCTGCCCCGGAAACATGAAGGCAATCGGCGGTGCCGCGTCTTCGGCCACCATCGAGGTATAGCGCTCCGACTTCAGCCGCTCGATCGCATCGTCGCGGCTGCCGGCAGCGAAAGCGCTGCGGTGATTGAAGGTGCGGCGGCCGCTCTGCAGCGTGTGAGCGACATCGGTGAGCGCCGTGTCCGGATGGGTTTCAAGATGCGCGTGCAGCTTGCCGCGCATCGCCGAAAGCGCCTCTGGCGAACGGGCCGACAGCGGGATGATGAAGGGGCCTTCGGCCGGCACCGTCTCGGCAACCGGGGCTTCCTGCAGCACGACGTGAACATTGGTGCCGCCGACGCCGAAGGCGCTGACACCGGCGCGGCGCGGCGTCTCGGAGACCGGCCAGTCGGCCGTCTCGCTCAGGATATAGAACGGGCTGTTGGCAAGATCGATGCGCGGGTTCGGCGCCCGGAAATTCGGCATCGCCGGTATCTTGGCATTCTTCAGGGCCAAGGCGGTCTTGATCAGGCCGCAGACACCGGCGGCCGCATCGAGATGGCCGACCGTTCCCTTGACCGATCCGAGCGCAACATTGCGCCGGTGCCCGGCAATGCCGGAAAAGGCTTCGCTGAGGCCGCCAAATTCGATCGGATCGCCGAGCGGTGTCGCCGTACCGTGGCATTCGATATAGCCGATCGTCTCCGGATCGACGCCGGCATTGGCGATCGCCGAGGAGATGACATTCGCCTGACCGGCGATGCTCGGTGCCGTGAAGCCGACCTTCTCCGAGCCGTCATTATTGACGGCATAGCCGCGGATGACGGCATAGATGTCGTCGCCGTCACGCTGGGCATCTTCCAGACGCTTCAGCACCACGACACCGGCACCGCTGCCGAACACCGTACCGGTGGCATCGGCATCGAACGGACGGCAAACGCCGTCGGCGGACACCATGCCGCCTTCCTGGTAGATGTAGCCGCGCTTCTGCGGCAGGGTGATCGACACGCCACCTGCCAGCGCCATGTCGCAGCTATAGGTCAGAAGGTTCTGGCAGGCCTGGGATACGGCGAGCAGCGAGGTCGAGCAGGCCGATTGCAGCGAGAAGGCCGGACCATGCAGGTCGAGCTTGTAGGCGATGCGCGTTGCCAGCGCATCGTTCAGCGAACCGACGATCTGCTGGTAGAAGCCGATCTGGTAGTTTGAGGTCATTTCCTCGGCCGTCGCCCGGTCGCGGAGAATGTTGTTGATCAGATAGGTCGGCATCGAAGCGCCAGCAAAAACGCCGATCAGGCCGTCATAGGCGGCCGGATCATAGGCTGCATCCTCGAGCGCTTCCCAGCAGATCTCCAGGAAGATCCTGTGCTGCGGGTCAGTGACCGCCGCCTCCTTCGGAAACATCCCGAAGAACTCGGCATCGAACATGTCGACATCGGTCAGGTTCGGCCGTGCTGGAACGAAATTCGGAAGAGCCCGCTCTTCGTCCGTGAACGAATCCTCGAGTTCTTCTTGCGTGAATTTGGAAAAGGCATTCCGGCCGGATGTTACCAGCTGCCACAACGCATCGACGTTCTTGGCCCCTGGAAACCGTCCCGACATCCCGACAATTGCGATCTGCCCGGCATCCTGCAAGGCTTCGTCAGCATCGCCCCCGCGATCCCCCATCATTTCGTATTCCTCCGGAAGCGAGCCATATTGTTGCGCTGTTGCTCGGCGCGCTGGGCTGCGGCGGTTCCCCGGGCCGAACTGTCGAGTTTGCCGTCCAGGAACCGGGACAGGTCCCGGATCGTCGAATGTTTGAAGAGCAGGACGACCGGGATCGCCCGGCCGAGTTCGGCCTCGATCCGCGCGTGCACCTGCATCAGCTGCAGCGAGGTGCCGCCGAGATCGAAGAAATTGGTGTCGGCATCGACCGGCTTGTTGCCAAGCGCCTCGCGCCACAGCCGCGTCAGCATCGCCTCGCCGCCGCTCTTGGCGGTCAGGTCGAGGCTTCCAGCGACGGCTTCGGGTGGCGGTGCAAGCAGCTTCGAGCGGTCGATCTTGCCGGAGCGGGTGAGCGGCATCTCGTCGATGACGACAATAGAATTCGGGATCATGAAGGCGGGCAGCCGGCCGCGCAGAGCCGCCATCACGTCCCGCGTCAGTTCCTGGTCCCTGCCCCGCAGATCCTCGCGCGGGCAGAGATAGGCGATCATCTGCTTCAGTTCCGGTCCCATCACCTGGCAGACCACGGCCGCCTCGGCGAGCCGGGTATCGCTGCGCAGCGCGGTCTCGATCTCGTCGAGCTCGATGCGCTTGCCGTTGATCTTGACCTGCCGGTCGCGGCGGCCGCGGAAATAGACCATCCCATCGGCGTCCATCGTGCCGAGATCGCCGGTCAGATAGCAGCGCACCGGGCCGTCGCGCGTATCGACGATGACGAAACGCTCGCGTGTCAGCTCAGGGCGGTTGAAATAGCCGAGCGCCAGGCCATCGCCGCCAATCGCGATCTGCCCTTCCGTTCCGTAAGCGACTTCGCGGAGCTCGTCATCGAGAATGCGGATCTCGGTATGGGCGATCGCCTTGCCGATCGGCAGCTCCGAGCCCTTGAAATCGGCAGGGATCGAATAGGCGGTAACGAGAACAGTCGCTTCGGTCGGTCCATAGACATTCGAGACGCGGCAATTCGGATGCGTCTGCATGAAGCGCAGCGAATGGGTGACCGAGCCGACATCGCCGCCATAGATGACATGGCGCAGCGACTGCATGCGCTCTTGCCCATAGTCGGCCATGAGATTGAAGAGACCCGGCGTCGAGGCATGGAAGGTGACGCCGTGCTCTTCGATCAGCTCGCAGAGGCGGCTGACCGAGAAATTGACATCCAGCATGCCGACCAACTTGCAGCCGTTCAGCAGCGCGCTCCAGATTTCCAGCATCGACGCATCGAAGGAGATCGTCAGCGCATGCAGCACCACATCCTTGGTGGTGAGGATATTGTGGCGCTGGTCGAGGATCAGATTGCTGAGACCGCGATGCGGAACGACGACGCCCTTGGGCCGCCCGGTCGAGCCGGAGGTAAACATGACATAGGCGGCATCGCAGCCGCAGGGCTGGCCGGCCGGCTGAGGGGCCGGGCGCGCGGACGAAGCGTCGACAATCGCCGCGCGGGCATCCAGCGTCTTGGTCTCGAGACCCGGGATCAGCGCCAGCTTCGGAACCGAGGATGTCTCGGCAAAGATGATCTTCGGCGCGCATTCGGCAATCACATAATCGAGGTGTTCGGCCGGATAGGCCGGATCGAGCGGCAGATAGGCGGCACCCGCCTTGAGAATGGCCAGCATGCAGACCACGGTTTCGAGGCTGCGGGGAAGCAGCAGCCCGACGACATCGCCGCGGACCACGCCGCGCTCCTGGAGCATGACGGCGAGCGCATCCGAAATGGTATCGAGCTCGCCATAGCTCAGCTGGCTGTTGCCGAAAACCAGCGCGGTAGCGGCCGGATTTCTGAGTGCATGGCCGTGGACGATCGCCGGCAGGCCGCGATCCCTGTCGTAGTGGCCGATGTCCTGCGTCTCGGCCGTTTCTGTGTAAGCAAGGCCCGTCATCGCCTTTTCCCCTTCATACCCCGCTGGCGGGTGTCTGCTGAGCGGCATCCGTGAGCCGACCTTCCCATTTCACAGGGATTCCGCCAGATGATCATTGGGATGAAATCGGCGCCATCTGGCGGTAGAGGGTGTAGAGGAGTGGCCGCAAAGGGCTAGGCGGCCGCACCGGACCTAGCCGAAAGAATTAGGTTTGCCGCTGGTGGCGAAACGCAGCGGGAGCGGCATCTCTGCCGCTCCCGCTATCCATTTCTGGTGCTGTTGACCTGTTTTCCAAGCTGCCGCTCAGGGCAGCCCGTAGACATGCACGTAATCGACGAACATATGCGACGGATCGGGTGCACTGGCCTTCGTCACATTATCGACGAGACCGAGGTTGAGCAGCACATACATCGGCTGTTGATGCTCGGGCCGCGTCTCGGTCTTCCAGACCAGTTTCCTGTCGAAATACATGCGGATGTATTTCGGGTCGATCTTCACGCCATAGGTATGGAAGTCGCCGGGCTTGGCCTTCAGGAAGGCGTTGATCCGCGAGAATTTCGAATAATGCTCGCCGGTCTTGTACCAGACATGCACGGTCGACGAATAACCGTCAGGCTTGTCGCCGTAATATTCCATGACGTCGATCTCGGCCGTCGATTTCGAGCGGTCCTTGCCGATCAGCCAGAAGGCCGGCCACAGACCGGGACCGGTCGGCAGCTGGGCGCGCGTTTCGAAATAGCCGTATTGCTGCGCAAAGCCGTTGCCTTTCGGATCGACCGAGGCAAGCAGCCCCGAGCGCCATTCGCCCTCGCCGTCCTTCGAGGACTCGATGCGCAGCACACCGTCATCGATGGTGAACGGGAAGCCATCCTTGGGATTGGCAAAGCGCGCGCCGCCAAAATCTCCCGACCACGGCGTATGCGCAATCCAGCGCGTTCCCGGCCCCCAGGCCGAGACGCTGAGGTCGTCGAACTCGTCGGCGAAGGTGATCTTCATCTTGTCGAGGTCGAGAGCGTCGCCCGTATCGCCGGACGCCGCATCGTCTGCAAAGATCGGTGCCGCCGTGGTTGCAGCGAGCGCAGCCGCGCACATGGCCAGCAGCAACGGACGCCGCCCGCCGGTCAGATGCTCGTTGCGAGATGTCTTGAATATATTGAACATGGCGCAACGATAGGCAGACCCTGAAACCGGGTGAAGAACCACGTTCGGCCGAGCCCCTGCCCGAAAGAAGTAGCCGCGGGCGTAAATACGCGGTGCTTTCCTGCATGCTACTGTTTCTAAAAATAGGGCTGGGCAACGACTTCCATGCACTTTCAGATCATGGGATTTCTGACGTTGGTATTGGGCGCGGCGGCACTTTACATGCCGCCGGTCTGGTCGTTCCTGCTTATCTTCGTTTCGACCGTCTTCGGTTCTGCCGCCGCCTTCAACCTGTCGGGTCTCGGCGGCGCATCGGTTCTGGTCCCCAATCTCTTCTTGGTCTTCTTTTTCATCCGCGTGCTGATGAGCTGCGGCGAAGGCCGGATCCTGGCGGCCTTTGCACCCTCCAGGATCGGATTCTATCTCCTGGCGCTGACAGTCTTCGGGCTGGTCACCGCCGTCTTCTTCCCGCGGCTGTTCCAGGGAATGGCCGAGACGATGATCGTCGAGCGCCAGGTCGGCGCGCGCAGCTTTATCGCGCTGCAGCCGCTGCGCTTCTCGTCCAACAATATCACCCAGTCGGTCTATGCCGTCGGTGGGCTGCTCTGCTTTGCCTGCACCTTCGCCTGGTTCCGCCGCGAAGGGATCGCCACTTCGTTGGTTACCGCGCTGATCGTCACGACCGTGGTCGACCTCTCCTTTGCCGTCGCCGACATCATCACCTATTACTCGCATACCGAATGGTTGATGAGCTTCGTGCACACCGCCAACTACGCGCTGCTGACCGCCTCGGAAAAAGGCGGACTGAAGCGTATTTCCGGAACCTTCCCGGAAGCATCCGCCTTTGCCGACTATACGCTGGTGCTCTTTGCCGCCGTCTCCAGCCTCTGGCTGGATGGCGTGCGCAAGAGGATCACCGGCATCCTCTCCCTGGCGCTGCTTACCTCGCTGCTGCTCTCGACATCGGCAACCGCCCTCGTCGGCGTCGCGGCAATCATGCCGTTTCTGCTGATCCGGGCGATCCGCGGCCGCCACGCACTGGCGATCACCCTCGGTGCTGCGGCCTTGCCGCTTCTGGCGGTCATTGTTGTTGTCGCGCTTCCCGATCTCGCCACCGGCCTGCATGACTTCCTCGACGAAATGGTCCTCTCAAAGGCCGACAGCCAGTCAGGCCGCGAGCGGTTCATGTGGAATTCGGTCGCCTACGAAAGCTTCGTCAATACCTATGGCTTCGGCGCCGGACTGGGCAGCGCCCGCGCATCGAGCTTCGTGCTCGTGCTGTTGTCGAACCTCGGCATTGCCGGGACGGCGATCTTCGTGATCTTCTCGCTCGCCGTCGTGCTGGCGCGCCTGCCGCAGCATGATGCCGAGCGTCCGGAAGATATCGCAGCCGTGCGCGCCGCCAAGCTGGGCTTCTTCGCGGTGCTGGTTACGGCCACCATCTCGGGCACCGTCTACGATCTCGGCCTCACCTTCTATATCCTCGCAGGCAGCGTCGCAGCCCTGACGCTGCCGCGGGCGCTCAGCCGCCCGGCACAGGCCGCACCGGCCTTCCGCTTCCGAAGCAGCCAGGACGCAGCACAGGCTCACTCATGAAAATCGTCGTCTTCAACGTCAAATACAGCGAGAACCTTGGAGACGGCCTGCTGGCCGACTGCATCGAAACCACGCTGCGCGCCGAAGGCATAGAGGTCGAGACGCTCGATCTGGCCGGCCGCACCGCCGTCGGCACCAGCAGGAACCGCAGCCTGATCCTCAATATCCTGCGCCACCTCCCCGCACGGCTGCGACGCGCCGTCGTCACGAAGGCACTGGCCAAGCAGTTGCGCGAAAGCAGCCGCATCTGGGACGCGAAGATCGCGGCCGCCGATGCCGTCATTCTCGGCGGCGGCAATCTGTTTCAGGATGACGACCTGAATTTTCCGCTGAAGGTCGGCACGCTACTCGATTGCGCTGCACGGCAGGGAAAGCCCCTTGCCATCTATGCCGTCGGCGTCGGCCCGCACTGGTCAGAACCGGCAAAACGCCTGTTCCGGCGGCTGCAGGACACCCGCCTTGCACATCTCTCCGTCCGTGACGGCTTCGCCTATCGCAACTGGCTCGAATATTTTCCCTCAGGCCCTGTGCCGAAGATCGAGCCCGACCCCGGCCTTCTCTCGGCAAGCCTCGTTTCCGGGGAGCTTGCTGCCGCCCATAAATCCGTCGGCCTCTGCGTCACCGAGCCGAAGATCCTCGCACGACACGCTTCGCGCCCGGCGCTCTCCATTCCATTGACCACGGTCTCCGATTACCGCGAACTCATCAGCCATCTGACCGGCGCCGGTTACCGCGTCACACTGTTTTCGAATGGGGCCGGCGAAGACCAGAAGCTGGCAGAAACCGTGCTGTCGTCCTGCAGGGCTGCCGGTATCGGCACCGCCGGGACGCTGCGTCTGGCCGACCGCCCGCGCGATCCGCAGCAGCTGCTGGCGATCCTCAGGCAAAACAGTGTCATCGCCGCCCACAGGCTGCATGCCTGCATCGCCGCACACGCCATGCGTATCCCGGCGGTGGGCCTTGCCTGGGATGGCAAGGTCGAGGGCTTCTTCCGTGAAATGAACCGCTCCGCCGCTTTCGCCGCCGCTGGAACCAGCCCCGCCGGGATTGCCGCAATGGTCATGCGCGCAGATCAGGAAGGTCTCTCTTTCGGGGTCCATCACGAACAAGTGACTGCGGCCAGGTCCGCACTAACGAATGTGTGCGCGACTTTATTTGGGCTGAACCGGCCAGACACGATTTCCCGCTCCAAAAAACGTAATAAATTGGTACATAACGTATAAAAATGAGATTTATTCTGCACCAATATTGAAAATAACCATTCCGGCAAATCTATCCTCTTCAACAATCCCGATTCCGAGACAACATGAAATATTCATGTTACGATGTGCTCATATTTAATGGTTAACAGGTGTCTAAGGGGAAATAAAACCACGAAGTTTGCTGGAGGCGGGGCGTGGCGATATACGAAGGGTCGGACCACGAAAATCTTGGGCTGGTCAGAATACAGGGGCAAAGATTCACGTTATCGGGCGGTTCTCACCGCGCGTATGATGACGGCGATATTGTATTCGACCCCGAAGCCCGGAAGGCGGCGCTGCTTATTCTTGTAAGCGGCTGGGCCGTGTCCTGCAAATCGCTGCCGAACGGCACCCGCGTCGTGCTCGAATTCATCCTTCCCGGCGACATCATCTGGACGCCATCGGTAGCGACCGCCCGGGAAACGATCGAAGCCATTTCCCATGTCCAATTCTATGAGCTCAGCGGCCATGTTCTGGCCCGCTATCTCGACAGCAACACCGGCCAGAACATCATTCTCTCCGAGATGATGCGCTGTCATGCCCGCATGTCCGAGCGTCTCGCCAATGTCGGCCGCCGCGATGCGCTGGCCCGCACCGGACACCTTCTTCTCGAGCTCGCAGCACGCATCGGGCCGGACCGCAAACGGCCGGGCCTCGATGGCTTCCTTTGCCCCCTGACCCAATCCGACATCGGCGATGCCGTCGGCCTCTCCACGGTGCATATCAACCGTGTCCTGAAGGATCTTCGGGTCAATGGACTACTGTCGTTTAGAAACGGGACCGTCGAGTTTCTAAATCGTAGAAAGCTCGAAGAACTTGTTGAATTCGACGATAGTTACCTTGCTACACAACCGCAGATAATTCCGAGATAAAGTGATAGTTCAAAGTAATTAGTCGCCCATTTCTGGGCTAATTATTTCAGACGCTGATATTTTAACAGAACATTAACCTATGTTAATGCCGCCTCATTTGGCTTCCTCCATATTTACATACAAGAGATCAATTCCGGAGCCATGGAATTCAAACAGACATAGCACCTAGTGCTAAGTAATAATTCTCGGGCTTACTTCTCTTACACGTTTAGTATTGAGTTCAACCAATGTAGGGGCGTGAAATGGAAGGTCTAACAACATCGAGTGAGCAGATCAGATCTGATACAGCTCACCTTATCTCTCTTCGCACATCCGATTCCATGAGACATTATCAGGTTTCCTCCCGGGCAGATTCCCAGGAAGAGCTGATGGATTATGTCCTGCTGCTGGATCCCCGCTCGCTGCAGAGCGAGTGCCTTTCCAGAAGCCTTTCCGAATACGACGAGGATCTCAAGGTCATCACCGCGACCTCGATCGAGGAGTGGCAGCGCAAGCGCATGCGGTTCGAACCGGCACTGATCTTGTACATGATCGGCGGAAAGCATGTCTCCGAACCGGATGTCAGCGACAAGATTGCCAAGCTGGCGCAGAAATTCCCGTCCGTACCTGTCATCGTCGGCGCAGAGGGCGACGAAATCCAGCAGGTGCTGAAGGCACTGGAATGTGGCGCCAAGGGCTACATCCCCGCCAATATCGGCATCGGCGTTGCCGCCGAGGCAATCGCTCTGGCCCGTGCCGGTGGCGTTTTCGTTCCGGCAAGCAGCCTGCTCGCCGCCAAGGAGATGATCACCTCAAGCACCACGGCAGCGAAATGCGGCGATCATTCCTTCACGCCACGCGAAATGTCGGTGGCGGATGCACTTCGCCGCGGCAAGTCGAACAAGATCATCGCTTACGAGATGAACCTCTGCGAAAGCACAGTCAAAGTGCATATTCGCAATATCATGAAGAAGCTGCACGCGACCAACCGGACGGAAGTTGCCTACAAGATCCGCGAGTTCGCTCAATAATCTCCCATTCCTCCGAAGATCTAGCCGGAGCGCCAACGCGCTCCGGTTCTTTTGCATGCCTGCCACCCGGCCTCCTGCACGAGGAGCCAGTTTCCCGGCCGCGTAAGACTTTCGGCTAGGCTCCTACCCCCAATTGACGCCGGTCAGCGCCGATGAAGGCGCTAGGGTGCGCCACCGAACTCAACGATGATGGCACCGCTTCACTTGAGGGGATAATTATGCGCGTCGCGATCGTACATTACTGGCTCGTGTCCATGCGCGGCGGCGAAAAGGTCGTCGAAGCGCTCTGCGACATGTATCCGGACGCGGATATCTTCACGCTTGTCTATGATGAAAGCCGGATGTCGGAAACGATCAAGCGCCATAAGGTCACCTCCTCCTTCCTGCAGAAGATCCCCGGCGCCGTGAAGCATTACCAGTCGCTGCTCCCGCTGATGCCCTTTGCGCTCGAAAGCCTCGATCTCAGCGGCTACGACCTGATCATCTCCAGCGAGTCAGGCCCTGCCAAGGGCATCATCGCCCCGCCGCACTCGACTCATGTCTGCTACTGCCATTCGCCGATGCGCTATATCTGGGACCACTATCATGTCTATCGCGCCCGCGCAGGTCTCGCCTCGCGCATGATGCTGCCCGTCATGGCGCCGCTGCTCCGGTCCTGGGATGTCAGCACCAGCCTGCGCGTCGATCGCTTCGTCGCCAACTCGCATCACGTCAAGGCGCGTATCGGCAAATATTACGGCCGCTCGGCGACGGTCATCCACCCCCCCGTTGCGGTCGACGACTATGCCGTCTCTGACGACATCGGCGACTTCTACCTCTGCGCAGGACAGCTCGTTTCCTACAAGCGCATAGACCTTGCCGTGCGCGCCTTCACCAAGATGGGCCGCAACCTCGTCGTCATCGGCGAAGGCAAGGAGCTGGCGGCACTGAAAGCGATTGCCGGCCCGACCGTCACCTTCCTCGGCCGCACGCCCTTCCCGGTGATGAAGGAAAAACTTGCCCGCTGCCGCGCCCTGATCTTCCCCGGCGAAGAGGATTTCGGCATTGTTCCCGTCGAAGCCATGGCCAGTGGCCGGCCGGTCATCGCCTTCGGCAGCGGCGGCGCGCTGGAAACGGTGGTGCCGGGCCTGAGCGGCATGCTCTTTAACGAACAGACACCGGAAGCCATCATCGATGCCGTGGAAAGCTTCGAGGCGCAGGCCGCGATGTTCGACCCGCAAGCCATCCGCGCCCACGCCGCCCGCTTCAGCACCCGCAATTTTAAGCTCGGCATGGAACTGATCATCCAGGAGGAACTGCGCGCCCGCAAGACCGCCGCCCTGCAGCCCGCCCCCCACGGCGAAGCCCGCCGCTTCCCCTTCGACACGGTCTTCCCGGTACCAGCCCCGGAGACCGACCGGGTGCACTAGCATTCAGAGATGGCGAACGTTAAGCGCACCGCCCCACTTGCCGTTGAGATACTCGCAGACCAATCTGCGATGACAGTGGTGTGGCGTGTCTTCCGAACATAGAAGGCAACTTCCCTGAAACATATCGGGCCGTAGTCGCTCTTCGATCTTTCGTTGCCCCATCAAATCCAGGAATACGCGCTGATAGACGCCCCAATCTCCCTTGTCGCGCTTGAAAGCCTTCAAGATATCATCGGTTGGAGCCAGGAGCGGCTGGTGGACATAGTCGGCACCGCAGATCTCTTTCAGAAAATACGATAGATCGTCGGCCTTGGCGAACCCGGCAAGCTGTGATGTGTTGTGAAGACGAACATCGACGACCTTTTTGACGCCTGCGCTCTTTATCCTTGCGAAAAACCGCTCGGCAGTGGTCTTCGTGAAGCCGATGGTCGTCACATCAACGCTATCAACCATTATCGCGCTACTACCTGTTTTTGAATTGGGGCCGCAAATGCGACCTTAGAAGCTTGTTCCCGATATGCGGCCGTCAGGCGCGCCTCGGGACGCTCGAACAGATCGGCTTTGTTCTTTCCGGATATTTCCATGAGCCTGCTCTCGACGTCGCTGTGGTCAAGGAACTCCCCCGTGCTCAGAATGTGCCTTACCGTGCTTCCCTTCTCGTGAAGCACGCGCCCGACCAGTAGGCAGCGATGACACTCGAGCGGATCATGCTCGGAACACATCATCGCAATTCTGTAACGCCGCGAACCCGAGATAACACGCTCCAAGCCCTGCGCGAATTCCGGCGTCCGTGCCATCTTCTCGTAGTCCGCAACGCCATCGCAGAAAAAGCTGCTGTCCTTGGGCCGGCCCCCAAGCTCATTTCCAAGATAGGCATAGGCTATCCCATCGGCTTTCAATTCCTCCTGAAGGTCCTCCCGATTGAAATGCGGATAGTATCGGGAATAAGGAGCCGTTCGAACGTCCGCGACAGCAGTAACTGACGCACCTCTCAAAAGAGACAGGAAATCTTCATAGGATAGGTTTGAATGACCAACAGTCAGGACTTCGCCAGCGGCGCTCATCGCCTCATCTCCCTGTCAAACGGGAATCGAGCATACTCATCGTTTTGCCAAGAAGATCACCATACATCCGTTCCAGGCACAACTAACGGCGCCGCTCCTAAAGACAATACACCCCGTTAATTTGCGTTGCACACGAATGCGGATCGCCGGTCATCGGCCTGCTCAGCCCAAGTCGGACATGCACCTTGGAGCTGTTCTTTGCGTCAGAATTCAAGCCGTCTGCCCCGCGGGCTTTGGCGGCCTCCGCCGGAACTGAAAAGTCATATTCAATGCCGTTCTGCTTGATCAGCGCGCGAAGTTTTCTCTTGTTGCCATCGATTTTCTCAAAGAAATGAATATCAGCAGGCAAGACTTCAATAGCATCCAGTGAGTTCGTCATCGCATTCGCTGGAACAAACGATTTCCCGTTCGTTTTCCGGACCAATTGCTCGCCGAAGGAAGCTTTAAGGTTGGCTGATATACCGGCCTTCACGGCAGCCGCCACATCTGCCAACGTGAGCTTTCCCGATCTGCCATGAGGCTGATCGACGAGAAACATCCGATCTTCTGTTGCATGAGGAAAAGGAAAATCTTTGGGTGGAAGGCCAAGCTCCACCTGAACCACGTTCCCTACCTCGAACAATTTCCCCGGGCCAACGTATTTCGAGTCCCAAAAACGGGAAAACTCAACCGAAGCGTTTGCCCCAGGCGGCTCGGGGCGAATCATCATGTTGCGATCGATGTCCCACCCTGCCACGCAATATCGGATGCCGTAGTATGTGTTTCCATACTGAGTCACATCGGTAATGATCAGATTGTACGTCGCCATTATGCCCTCATATAAGTTGCAATGAGATGAGCATCGCTCAGCGGACTTTCAAGTAGAGGAAATTGAAAATTCGCGGCATAGTAGTCTTCACGCCATATGACCACCGCACGGAAAGCGTGACTCCCTGCGCGGAACAACAAATAGGATGCACCGTTTCTCCCCCGCAAACCGAGCTAAGGAGAAATACAATGTACAAGGTTCTACTTGTCTCCAGCGCATTGGCGCTGTCGTCCCTGGCCACGAATGCGCTGGCTGATGGTGCGGTCACCGGGGCTGCCGGTGGTGCGGTAACGGGTGCGATTGTCGGCGGCCCGATCGGCGCTGCCGTGGGTGGTGTCGCAGGCGCCGTCGCCGGTGCCGTGATCGATCCGCCGCCGCGCGAAGTCGTGACCTATGTCGAGGCCCAGCCCGCTCCGCCGCAGGCCGTCATCGTTCAGCAGCCGATCGTCGTCGGCAAGCCGCTTCCGGCCGAGGTACAGGTCGTTCCGGTGCCGGAGAACCCGAAATATGCCTATACGGTGGTCAACAACCAGCGTGTGATCGTCGAGCCCGAGACGCACCGCGTCGTGCAGGTGATCCAGTAACGCGAAGACCAAAGCTGGAAACAGAAAAGCCGCCCTCAACCCGGGCGGCTTTTTTTGCTTGTGGCGCGGAAATCAGACCTTCAATTCCCGCCGCTCGCGCTCGGTGACGACTGACAGGTCGATCACCTTCTGCAGGTTGGCGGCATGGCGGAAGTTGGGATCGGGCTGAACGCCGGTCATCACCGCTTCTGCGAAACGCTGATAGTTGGTCGGAACCGCGGGAACCTCGATATCCTTCCAGGTCGCCGTCTCGACATCGTCTCCGAAGCAGCCGCGCAGCGACGAGCCGTTCGGATTGTGATTGACCTCGAGGCTGCCACGCTCGCCGTAGATACGCAGTTTCAGCTCATTCAGATGCCCGGTCGCCCAGCGGCTGGCATGCACGACCCCGAGCGCGCCATTGGCGAAATCGACCGACATGGTAAAACTGTCATTGGCATCGAGCATATATTCGCCGATCTGGCCGCCCGGCGCCTTGTTGAAGGTCTTCAGGCGGGCAAAGACGTGGTCGATATCGGTCGCCGCGCCATAGGCCGCGAAGTCGAGAATATGGATGCCGACATCGCCGAGCACGCCGTTCGAGCCGTGGCCGGTCGAAAGGCGCCAGAGCCAGGTCGATTCCGTGCGCCAGTCGCCCCAGGCCCGCGACACCAGCCAGCTCTGCAGATAGGACGCTTCCACATGCTTGATGGTGCCGAGCTCACCGGCCAGCACCATTTCGCGGGCGCGCTGCAGCGGCGCGACATTGCGGTAGGTGAGGTTCACCATGTTGATGACGCCGGCCGCTTCCGCAGCTTCGGTCATCTCCAGCGCCTTCGGATAATTCTCCGCCAGCGGCTTTTCGCAGAAGACGTGCTTTCCGGCGGCGATCAGCGCCATGGTCGTCGGGTGGTGGATTCTGTCAGGCGTCACATTGGTCGCCGCGTCGAATTCGCCCCAGGCGATCGCTTCGTCGAGGGTCAGGAAACGCTTTTCGATGTTGAACTTGTCGGCGAATGCCGCAAGGCGGACGGTGTCGGTGTCGACAGCACCGACCACCGTCACACCGTCAATGCGGGTGAAGTGGTCGAGCTGGTTCTTTGCCATCACGCCCGTTCCGAGAACGAGTAGTCGCATGGATGTTCCTCAGCGGTAACCGGCTTCGCCGGCCTGGTGCAGTCTCGGGCCGCGTTCTTCGATCGGCTCCAGGGCCTTCTCAACCGGCACATTTGGGGCATCGTGGATGGCAGTCAACGCGCCAGCCGGGTTATGCGCCCATTTTACGCCGTTGATCAGCACCTTCTTGACGTTGGCGTCGTGATAGGTCGGGTAGGTCTCGTGGCCCGGGCGGAAGTAGAAGATGTTGCCAGCGCCGCGGCGCCAGGTCATGCCGGAGCGGAACACTTCACCGCCCTGGAACCAGGAGATGAACACCGTTTCCAGCGGCTCCGGAACGGAGAACTGCTCGCCATACATTTCCTCGTTTTCGAGGACGAAATTCTCGTCGAGACCGGCGGCAATCGGATGGCGCGGGTTGATGACCCACAGGCGTTCGCGCTCGCCCGCCTCGCGCCACTTCAGCGCGCAGGGCGTACCCATCAACCGCTTGAAGATCTTCGAGAAATGGCCGGAATGCAAAACGAGAAGACCCATGCCCTCCCAGACGCGCTTGGCAACGCGCTCGACCACCTCGTCGGACACCGCGCCGTGATCCTTGTGTCCCCACCACAGCAGCACGTCGGTCTCGTCGAGACGCGACTGCGGCAACCCATGCTCGGCTTCCTGCAGCGTCGCCGTCGTAGCGCTGATCGCAGGGTCGCTGTTCAGCGCCTTGGCAATCGTCGTATGCATGCCTTCCGGGTAGATACCCCTGACGATCTCGTTGGTATTCTCGTGAATATTCTCTCCCCAGACGACGGTACGAATGGCCATTGCCGGTGCTCCTCTAAGCTTCGGGGGTTATCAAAACTGGCGGGTCGAGAAGAATTCAAAGCGCTTTGGAAAATTGAACAAAACTGCGCCTCGCCTCCTCCAAGTCACAAGAAGACATAGACCTTTGGCCGCAATTTGACAAAGGGGAAAATTAGCCGCCGGGGCACGCCGCGGAACGTCGGCTCAAACCCATGAAAATCAATGGGAAACCGATTTGGAGAACAGATTGACGACGAGAACGCCCGATATGATGAGGCCAAGCCCGATCATCGCCGGCAGGTCGAGACGCTGCTTGAAATAGATCAGTCCGACGGCCGAAATCAGCACGATTCCCAAAGCGCTCCAAATCGCATAGGCGATGCCGACGGGGATCGATTTCAGCGTCAGCGACAGCAGATAGAAGGCCGTCGCATAGCAGACGACAAGCACCGCGCTCGGCAGCAGCTTGGTGAACTGCTGCGACATCTGCAGCGCCGTCGTGCCGATGACTTCGAGCACGATCGCGAGGAAAAGCAGCGCATAGACGGCAGCCGGGCTCATGGTCTTCTATCCCTGGAATTATCGCTTGGTCAGTTCGGTCAGCCGCGCAATCAGCGCCCGGCGCTCGGCAAGTCCGAGATCGTGGCTCTCGGTCGTATCGGAGAGCCAGAGCCCATCGGCCGCGAACCGAACGATCTGCGCATCGACGGAAGAATCGGTACCGACATATTCATCGGCGCGCGCCTGCACCCATTCGCGCCAGCGCTGGCGGAGCCGCGGCTCGGCGAGCATGGCAATCGTCACCTGCGCCCAATGGCGCGATTCATCGCGATCGCTCTGGATATCGGCAACGGCCAGCAGATAGGCGCGGGTGAAGCGGCCGTGCGAGACCGCATCGCGGCGCATCAGCTCCTCGATATCGGCATCGAAGCGTTCCAGCAGACTTTCGAACAGTGCATCGAGCAGCGCATTCTTCGTCGGGAAATGATGCAGCAGCCCACCCTTGCTGACGCCCGAGGCGCCAGACACCGCATCCAGCGTCACCGACGCCATGCCGCTCTCCGTCGCCAGACGTGCGGCGACATCCAGCAGCTGCCGGCGGACGAGTTCGGGTTGTTTCTTGCGGTGATGTGCGAGTGCCATGCGTTCTAAAAATACCGTCTGGACGGTTTTGTCAATTAAAATCGATGTAGAGCGTTGGTATCGCAGGCGTTTGGACCAAATGCCGCGCCTTGGTCTTCCCGTGTTGCGCGCCGATGCGTGCCGGTGCATGAAGACTGCGGGGTATCGAGGGATGGTTCAGTGACGGAAGAGGCGATCACGCTTTATCAGGCGATCGGTGGCGACGAGACGGTCAAGGCTTTGGCGCATCGCTTTTACCAGCTGATGGATACGCTGCCGGAGGCCAGGCACGTGCGCGCCGTCCATCCGCCGAGCCTCGCGGGCAGCGAAGAGAAATTCTACGAATACCTGACCGGCTATCTCGGCGGCCCGCCGCTTTATACCGACAAGCGCGGCCATCCCCGCCTGCGTAGCCGCCATTTCGTCGCCGAAATCGGCCCCGTCGAACGCGACGAGTGGCTGCTCTGCTTCCGCCGGGCGATGGATGAGACAATCGCCAATCCCAAACTCCGCGACATCATCTGGCCGCCGATCGAACGGCTGGCCTTCCACATGCAGAACAAGGAATAGCGCCGCCATGATCAGCAACGAACGCATTGCGCCGTTCTTCTTCCTCTTCGCCGGCCTCTTCGGCGTCGCAGGCGTCGGCTTGGCCGCAGTCGCGGCTCATGGCGGCGGCGATGCCAGCCTCGCGGCCTCGGCGTCTGCCATGTGCCTGGCGCACGCGCCCGCCTTGCTCGGCCTCGCGCTGGCGGGCGAGAAGCTCAAAACCGCCTGGCTGGCCGGTTTGCTGATGATCGTTGGCACCGCGCTCTTCGCCGGCGATCTTGTGTCGCTGCGCTTTGCCGGATCCGGCCTGTTTCCCTATGCCGCGCCATCAGGCGGCTGGGCGATGATGCTCGGCTGGCTGGCCATTTCCGTCGGCGGTTTCCTGCGCCGGCCGGTCCGGTGAACGGCGTCACCATCCGCAATGCCCGGGCCGGTGAGCTCAATGCGCTGCGCGCCATCGAAATGGACGCGGTTGTGGCGCTCATCGACGCCGGCGTCCCCTTCCCCGGCGAACCGCATCCGCTGTCGTCTGAACAGCTTGCCACCTACTGCGCGGATGGTCTGCTGATGGTGGCCGTCGACGGGGACGACACGCCTGTGGGTTTCGTCGCGGCGGAAGAGATCAGCGGCATGCTTTACATCGCCGAGATCGATGTGCTCCGTCGATTGCAAGGCAAGGGCATCGGATGGTTGCTGATGCAGGCTGCGATCAATGCCGCGCGAAGCCGGGGCCTATCCGCCGTCGTGCTGACAACAGACCGCTTCGTGGTGTTCAATTATCCGTTCTACCGGTCGCTGGGATTCGAGGAGCCTGAGGCCGAAAATATGCCTGCGGGTCTGCGGGCGATCCTTGACGCCGAGGTCGCGAACGGCATGGGTGCGGAGAGGCGCGCGGGTATGGTGCTGCAGCTTCCGGGTATTTGATTTTAACTCGGCGCCCCTCATCCCCGGCGCAACGAGTTACACGCATTTCAGACCTGAAGACGGACCTTTGTCATTTCGCCTTTTCATAGGCGTCGAAGAGATCGGTAACCAGAATTCCGTTGATCCGCATCCCAGTCAAATCGGCGTCTCTGATGTCCGAATTCGCCAATGTGGCACCGCTTATGGTCAATCGCGACAGGTTTGCATTGGTGACAGCCGCTCCAGACAGATTGACGTTATTAAAGCGCGCAGCTTCAAGGTTGACGTCGTCGAAATCAGCTTCGCCTAAATTGGTGTCGATGAATTTCGCTTTCGTCAGAACAGCATAAAATCGTGCGTCAGCGAGATAGACGCCATCGAAATTGGCGCCCGACATATCTGCCCGCTCGTAGCGTACCCCCTGCATTTGAGGGCCGTCAAAGGGATTGTTTCCTTGCTGATCAGTCATTGCCGTCTCTCCTCCAGCCGATCATGATGACCATTCAGAGAGTGCATAGTTTTGGTGGAGCTTCAACACTCTCGATAAAAGCAAAACTTGTTGTTCTGCTTTTTACGACGCCGCATAGCTGGCTGTTTCGCAGTACAGGCGTATCCGAAATCGACGAAAAACCGCCAACGCAACTTCTCGATAATCGCGCGAAATCCTCACCCCGAATGGGCCATGAACTTGCTGAGATAGGCAAAACTCGTCTGCGCAAATTCGAAGGGCTTGCGCGGGCTGTCATGCTCCACCACCAGCGTCCGCGCACCCTTCGCCAGCGCCAGCCGCCAGAGCGAGGGCCACATCAGCGTGCCGGCGCCGACATCGGCCCAGCCGTCCTCATCGGCGTTTGCCCCTTCGGGCGCCCTGTCCTTCACATGCGCCGAAACCAGCACCTTGGCATAGCGCTGCAGCCACTCGGCCGGATCGACGCCGGCGCGGGACATCCAGGCGATATCGGCCTGCCAGACGAGCGGGCTGCCGCGGGCCGCTTCGAACATCACTTCGAAGCCGTAGCGGGCGGTCGACAGCAGCGCAAAGCCCGCCGTCATGTTGTGATAGCCGATGGAAATGCCGTGCGGCCTGTATTGCTCTGCCAGCCGCCCGAGTTCGGCGCCGAGCCGCTGCCAGCCGCCGGTGGTCTCCGGCGGCAGGAAATTTGAGGATTGCGGCACGAAGAGCTGGGAGATGCCGCAGGCCTGACAGGCCTCCGTGACCTGGCCGGGCTCGTCGCGCAGGAACTCGAAGCCGATATGGGCCGTCGGCGCCGTCAGCGCGTGCCGGGCAAGCGCCTCACCGAGATCATCGGCCTCCCGCAGATGATGGCCGAGCGGCTCGACCGATTGGAAACCCGCTCTGGCGGCTGCCGAAAGCTGGGCATCGAGTGATCCGAGTTCACGCAGCGAGAAAAGTTGCAGGGAGAGGGTCGGCTTGGTCATTGTGACAGGATAGCACGGCAAGTGGCTCCGGCCATAGCGTACCCCTCCGCCAGACAAACATGCCGCAGGGCCGGTTTTACGCCTCAGCGGCCGGGAATGCGGGCGAACCGTAGCAAGTTGCCATGCGGATCATGGATGAAGAATTCCTCCATGTTCCACGGCCGGACCTCGAGAGCCGTCAGCGTCGGCACGGCTTTTTCGGAATATTCCCGGTGCAGTGCACCGATCCGGCCGCCTCGGAGATAGACGGCGCTGCTTTCGCAAAATGCACGATTGCCGGTCAGCCGGAAATGCAGCTCCATCTCCTGCCGGTGAACGATCAGATAGTCTGCCGTCTCATAGGTCGCGGCAAAGCCCAGCTGGTCGCGGTAGAAGGCCAACGTTTCCGCAATATCAAGCGACGGCAGGATCGGCAGAACTTCGATGCGCTGCGGATCGTCCATGTCTCAGATGCCCTCGAGGACGGTAAAACCTTCGAAAACCGGCGGCCCCTTGTATATCGCCTTGCGGTCACCGGCATTGCGATGCGCGGCGCGAAAGCTCTCGGACTTCGTCCAGTTCAGAAAGTCCTCTTCGCTCGCCCAAAGCGTATGCGAGGAAAACAGCGTATAGCCCTCCTCCACATTCGCCTTGCCGCGCAGCAGACGGAATTCGACGAAACCGGGAACCGTGGACAGGCTGGAATCGCGGTTGCGCCAGACATCCTCGAATTCGCTCTCCGATCCCTCGGTCACCTTGAAGCGGTTCATTGCGATATACATTGCGCCGTCCTCAGCCCTTGGCACGCTTGCCGCTTGGGAAAGCGACGACATTATTGCCGTTCGCCGCTTCACGGCCAAGCGGCTTTTCCGGCTCCACACCCGGCATCCGCGTTTCCCAATAGGGGAACTCGGTGACATTCGGGTAGTCGGCCTGGCGTTCTGCATTCTTCATCAGAAGCTCATAGAGTTCGGGCACAAGGCCGTCGCCGTTCTGTGCGGCCAGCTTGTGCAGGCCGATCATCATGAAGCCCTCGGGGCGCTGGTCTTTCATCGGGCGGTGTCTCGTTCGTTCATGGTGTTCAAGGCCCGCTCGAGGCTGGACTTGCTGCCGCTGCGCAGCGGGATGAAGGCCTTGCCGAATTTCTTGCAGCCGGTCTTCACGCGCACGCAGGCATCGTGGCTGATACAGTCGATCGGGCAGAACACGCAGTCGACCGATGGCAGAACGGTGTCGATGCGCGAGACCGCTTCGCGCAAGCCCCCGTCGTGGTGGATCAGCTCGGCGCCGAAGCTGCTGGCGATCTCGCGAAGATGTGCCACCTGGCAATCCCGGCCGCCGACATAGAGAAAACTGCGGCCGTCCAATTTGGATCGTCCGGACGGCTGCTGCGTCTGCGCTGCCGCATCCGCGCTGACGCGGATGTCCCGGTTAGATCCCTTCTTCGCCTTCCGAGCCATTTACCACCCGTTCGCTCGTTGATCGTCACACGATTCCAGTGTGCAAGCGGGACCTTATTAAACTTGAGTTTTAGAGTAAAGTATAAAGTTGACTCTTTTGATCATATTTATTTCAGCGGCCGGTAACCTGGACTTCCTGGGTGAAGGTCCAGCTCGGCTTACCCCATTCGGACGGCAGCGGCGGGAATGGCGAAGCGCGCTGCACGCCGGAGACAACCGCCTGATCGAGCTCGGGAATTCCGGAACTGCGGGCAACAGACAGGCCGCTCAGCGAGCCATCGCCGCCGATCGTCAGGCGAACCCTGACACTCATCGACGCGCTCATCCGCTTGTATTCGGACGGCACCTTCACGGCGCGGCGGATGCGCGATTGCACCTTGCCCGGATAGTTGGCGACAGCAGCACTGCCTGCCCCGCCCGAGCTACCTGCCGAGCGTGAGTTCCGGTCGGCATTGGCCACTTCCTCGCCGTCGCTGGCCCCGCGGCGCGAATCCTGCTTGTTCTCGCCTTGCGATCCCGCAGCCTTCTTCACCACCTTCTTCGGCGGCTCTTTCTTCTCGACTTTGGGCTTTTCGGCCGGCTGCACCGCCTTCGGCTTGGCAACTGGCGTCGGCGTTTCCTCGGGCTGAACAGGATCGGGGAGCGCTTCGGCCGTCTCGACGGACTCGACCGGCTTCACCTCTTCGGGAACCTCGGTCGCCATTGGCTGGACGACGGAAGTTTCGGCCGGAACGTTGGAGGTCAGAATCTCCGGCTCGGCGGCCGTCACCGTTTCAGGCGAAACCCGCGTCACTTCCTCTGTTGGCTGAACGGGCTGCGCTTCAACCGGCTGCGCCATCTCGGGCTGCACTTCGGTCGGCTGAACCTCCGTCGGCTGCACGGTTTCCGGCTGGACGCTTTCGGCGACCACCTCCTCCGGCTGCGGCTCGACCTGCAGATCGGGATCACCGGCAGAAGCCTGGTCGGCTTCGGAATCACCAACAATGATGACACTGACCGCCTCGCCGGCCTCCTCCTCAGGCTCATGCGGCGCGACGACGAAGCCGATGGCCAGCGCCGTGAAGACAATCGCGTGGAAGGCAAAGGACGTCAGGCACGCGACGACGACGTTGCGCTTGGCAGGCTTGGCGCCCGCCTCCTGCTTTTCGATCGCTGAAGCGTCCATCGCCGGAGCGTCGGCGGCACCGGCCTTCGGTCCCTGCGCATGTTCCGGGAAGGAGCCGATATGGGCGAAGCGCGTATAGTGGACGACGGTTTCGGCGGCCGGCTGGCGCGGCGCGTTGCGCAGTTCCGGCATCTCGTGTCCGGGATGCAGCCCCGGCAGATTGTCGTTCGATGTGCCGGCATCCTGCTCGGCAAGGAACGCGTGCCGCGATGTGGATTTCGCTGAAACTACCATCTGCCTTGCCTCGGCCAGTTTGAAACTGAAGCCTGCCGGAAATCATCTCCGGCGGTCTGTCTTACCCTTCGAAGGGCACAGAAATCTGCGAGCGGGTGACTAGACCTTTCATGCATGCACCGGCAGCCGGCCCATCACAAACCGGCGTGTCGTTGATGATGATGCGGGTCACCGCCTCGCATTTCATGTTGGGCATGTCGAACTGGCGCACGCGCTTCTTGCCCTCGGGCAGATCGCGAAAATCGAGAACGGTGATCTTATCGACCGCGTTCCTGTCGTTGAAGAAGGCCAGCTCGAAGGAGATCTTGTTGACCGGCGCAGCCAGCTTGTTCAGCGCCACGAAGGTCATCATGCAGCCCTTCTGCGATGGCGCCAGCGCGTTCAGCTCGACTTCGAGAGCGTTGGCCGGAGCTGCCGGAGCAGCAGCGGCGGCATCCTGTGCATAGGCAGGAAGAACGCTTCCAACGACCATCAATCCGCCCGCCACAAACGATGCAAAACTGCGTGCCGCCATCACCACTTCTCCATGCGATTTCGAAAACTTGAGTTGATAACTCTTCTATTGCGTCTTTAAAAAATGGTGACTATGAAAGTCAAGATAAATGTATCTAGGCCGCCGGAAAACAAGCCGCGGCAAAAGCGGAAATTGCCAACCGAAATGATGGTTGAAAAGCCTGACACCTTTAAGCATGCGCCGTTCGTCAAGGACGCGGCGGAAGTGCGCACGATCGAAAGCGGAGACATCTTCCGCGGCGCGAACGAGATCATGATCCGGCATGACGGCGTGGTCTATCGCATGAAAATTACCCGCCAGGGCAAGCTCATTCTCAATAAGTAAGGGTAGACCATGACCGAGAACACCAGACCGGCACCGGCCGAAATTCGCGCGTTCCGCGCCGAGAATCCGAAGATGCGCGAGCGCGATATCGCCGCTCAGCTGAAGATTTCGGAAGCAGCCCTCGTTGCCGCCGAAGTCGGCATTTCCGCCACCCGCATCGATGCCAGCGCCGCCAAGCTTCTGGAGCGCGTGGCGACACTCGGCGAGGTCATGGCCCTGTCGCGCAACGAAAGCGCCGTGCACGAGAAGATCGGCGTTTACGAGAACATCAGCGTCGGCCAGCACAATGCCATCGTTCTCGGCGAAAACATCGACCTGCGCGTCTTCCCGAGCCGTTGGGCCTACGCCTTTGCCGTCACCAAGAAGGACGGCGACACCGAGCGCCTCAGCCTTCAGTATTTCGACAAGACCGGCAGTGCCGTCCACAAGATCCACCTGCGCCCGGCCTCCAATGTCGAAGCCTATCACGCCATCGTCGCCGAGCTGACGCTCGAGGACCAGTCGCAGGAATTCGTCGAGCAGGAAGCAAGCTTCAGTGCCGATGAAACCGGTGAAGTCAACCAGAACGAACTGCGCGACAGCTGGAGCAAGCTCACCGACACCCATGAGTTCTTCGGCATGCTGAAGCGCCTGAAGATCGGCCGCCAGGCCGCCGTGCGCACCGTCGGCGACGACTATGCCTGGAAGCTCGACAACACCGCCACCGCAGACATGATGCATGCTTCGGTCAAGGCCGGCCTGCCGATCATGTGCTTCGTCGCCAATAACGGCATCGTCCAGATCCATTCCGGCCCGATCCACAACGTCCAGCCGATGGGTCCGTGGATCAACGTTCTCGACGAGACCTTCCACCTGCATCTGCGCCAGGACCACATCGCCGAAACCTGGGCGGTGCGCAAGCCGACCAAGGACGGCCATGTCACCTCGCTCGAAGCCTATGACGCCAATGGCGAGATGATCATCCAGTTCTTCGGCAAGCGGAAGGAAGGCACGGATGAGCGCGGCGACTGGCGCGAGATCATGGAAAACCTGCCGCGTGCAGCAAGCGTCGCCGCATAAGGAGCCGATCATGAGAATGCCTTCAAGCCTGCGCCGCATCCGCCTCTGGGAACTGGCGCTGACGGCTGCTGTCATGGCCCTGCCGCTGATCCCCTCGCCGGTCGCAACGCCCGGCTATTCCTTCGTTCGCGCCGCTCATGCGGCCGAACCGAAGAAACTCGACACCTCGCGCGTCGTCTCGGTCGGCGGCGACGTCACCGAGATCATCTACGCGCTTGGCGAGGAAAGCCGCATCATCGCCCGCGATTCCACCAGCATGTATCCGGAAGCGGCCATGAAGCTGCCGGATGTCGGCTACATGCGGGCGCTGTCGCCGGAAGGCATTCTTGCCGTCAATCCCTCGGCGATCATCGCCGTCGAAGGCGCCGGTCCGCCGGAAGCGCTGACGGTTCTGAAGAATGCCAGTGTTCCTTTCGAGACGGTTCCGAACACCTACGACCGCGAAGGTATCCTCAAGAAGATCGATCGCGTCGGCGCACTGCTCGGTGTCGAGGACAAGGCCAAGGCGCTGGAAGCCAAGGTCGGCGCCGATCTCGACGCCGCGATCGCCGATGCCGAAAAGCATCCGGAGGGCGAGCGCAAGCGCGTGCTCTTCATCCTCAGCATGCAGGGCGGCAAGATCATGGCTTCGGGAACCGGCACGGCTGCCGATGGCATCATCAAGCTCGCTGGCGCCGTCAATGCTGTCGGCACCTTCCCGGGCTACAAGCCGCTGACCGACGAGTCGATCATCGAGGCCAAGCCTGACGTCATTCTGATGATGAACCGCGAAGGCGGCCATGCGGCCGCCAACGACGATCTCTTCAAACAGCCGGCGATCGCGCTGACGCCTGCGGCAGAGAAGAAGGCCGTCATCCGTATGGACGGCCTGCATCTGCTCGGCTTCGGTCCGCGCACGGCAAGTGCCGTCCGCGAACTGAACACGGCGATCTACGGCGGCTGATATGGCAGTGCAGGATGTGATGACGGACGGCAAGCGTTCCATGTTTTCGATCGCCGCATTGCGCGAAAGCCACCAGGTCGGCGATCGTACGCGGATCGCGGCCCTCGTCATCGCCCTGCTCGTCATCGGCTCCGTCTTTTCGCTGCTATTCTCGGTAACCACAGGCGCGTCGGACGCGTCGATGTTCGACGTGCTGGCCAATCTCGGCGGCCAGGCCGATGCGCTGACCACCCGCGACCGGATCATCATCTTCGATATCCGCATGCCGCGTGCCATCCTTGGCTTCCTGGTCGGCGGCTCGCTCGCCGTGTCAGGCGCCGTCATGCAGGGTCTGTTCCGCAATCCGCTGGCCGATCCCGGCCTCGTCGGCGTCTCCTCCGGCGCCGGCTTTGGTGCCGTGATCATGATCGTGCTCGGCGGCTCGATTGCCATGCCGATGTTCAATCTGCTCGGCATCTATGCCCTGCCGCTCGCAGCCTTCGGCGGCGGTCTCGTCACGACGTTGCTGCTCTACAGGGTCGCCACCAGCAACGGCCAGACCTCGATCGGCACCATGCTGCTCGCCGGCATCGCGCTCGGCGCTCTCACCGGCGCCCTGACCGGCCTTCTGACATACGTGGCCAACGACCAGCAACTCCGCGACCTGACATTCTGGGGCATGGGCTCGTTGGCGGGCGCCACCTGGATGAAGATCGCCGCAGCCGCGCCGATCATCCTAGCCTCCTACATCGTGCTTCCCTTCATGGCCCGCGGCCTGAACGCCATCACGCTTGGCGAGGCAGCCGCCTTCCACATGGGCGTGCCGGTCCAGCGGCTGAAGAATATCGCCATCGTCACCGTGGCCGCCGCGACCGGCGCCTCGGTTGCCGTCAGCGGCGGCATCGGCTTCGTCGGCATCGTCGTACCGCATGTGCTGCGCATGGTGATCGGACCCGACCACCGCTATCTGCTGCCCGCCTCCGCCCTGCTCGGCGGTTCGCTGCTGATCTTCGCCGACGTGCTAGCGCGCACCATCGTCGCCCCGGCCGAACTGCCGATCGGCATCATCACGGCTGCTGTCGGCGGCCCGTTCTTCCTCTGGATCCTGCTGCGCCAACGCTCGCGGCTTGCCCTCTGAGAGCATTTCCATGATCGAGCTTTCCAACGTCTCCGTCGATCTGTCGGGCAAGACCATCGTCCACGGCGTCAGCTTCACCGCCCGCGCCGGCGAGCTGACCGCGATCGCCGGCCCGAACGGCTCCGGCAAGACGACGACGATGAAGGCGGTATCGGGCGAATTGCCCGCCCAGGGATCGGTCAGGATCAACGGCGCCGAAGTCGGCGATATGCAACCCTGGAAGCTCGCAGCCATCCGCGGCGTGCTTCCGCAGGCAAGCGCCATCTCCTTTCCCTTCACCGTCCGCGAAATCGTCCGCATGGGCCTGACGACAGGCGTCAACCTTCACCCGGAACGCGCCGAGGAAACCGCCGCCCGCGCGCTCGGTGCCGTCGATCTCCACGGTTTCGAGGGCCGCTA
Source organism: Rhizobium sp. 01L410 (assembly GCF_056400165.1). Lineage (NCBI taxonomy): Bacteria > Pseudomonadati > Pseudomonadota > Alphaproteobacteria > Hyphomicrobiales > Rhizobiaceae > Rhizobium > Rhizobium sp. 01L410. The sequence goes on along the minus strand of NZ_JBFTST010000011.1, from coordinate 151,436 downwards.
CTATCAGGAACTGTCGGGCGGCGAGCAGCAGCGCGTGCAGCTCGCCCGCGTTCTCTGCCAGATCGCCTACCCGGTGCCTCACGGCAAGCCCTGCTGGCTGCTGCTCGACGAACCCGTCTCAAGCCTCGACATCAGCCACCAGCTGACGATCATGCGGCTTGCCCGCCAGTTCTGCGAGGCCGGCGGCGGTGTCATCGCCGTCATGCACGACCTCAACCTGACGGCACTCTTTGCCGATCAGATCGTCCTGATGAAATCCGGGCGGCTGGCAGCCGCAGGCAGCGTCAGCGAGGTCCTGACCGATCAGAACATGCAATCGGTCTTCGGCTGCGCGCTGCGCATCAATCAGGTGCCTGCCGACGGCACGCCCTTCGTGCTTGCCCACAGCGCGCTCTGAGGCTTTTCCCGGAACCTTTCCCGGTCTTTCGCGTTCTCCGTGTCGATGATTTGGGTCATTGCCGGGCGCTTCTTCAAGACAGCAACGGCGACGGCCTGTGATTTTAAACAGGCGGCGCATGTGCACGCCCAAAAACATGGAGAAAATCATGGCTTCATCCATCCTCCAATCCGTTCGCGGCAGCCGCAAGGGCAATGGCACGCTTCACAGCATCGAAAGCACGATCGAAGATCAGATCGAGCACCTCCGCGACGAGATCGACGCCCTGACCAAGCTGGCCGCCAAGAGCTCTCGCCGCCAGTCTGACAAGCTGCGCTATCAGGCCTCCGCAGGCTACGACGAGATTGTCGGCCGTGGCGAAGACCTGCTGCGCGATCTGCAGGACGGCTACCTGCGCGGCGCATCCGAAGTGCGCGACACGGTGCGCAAGCATCCGGTTGCGACCATTGGGGCTGCGGCCGCATTCGGCCTCGTCCTTGCTCTCCTCGCCCGCCGCTAGGAGGCTCGATGCTCTTTCCTCTACTCAGTATGCTGGTAGGAAACGGCGTTCACCGTACCGTTGCGCGGACCAAGCGCAACGGTATTTTCATTGCCATTGCAGCCCTGTTCCTGCTGACGGCCTATGCGCTTGCGGTCACCGCAGGCGCGATCTGGCTTGCGGGTATCTATGGCCCAGTCGGGGCAGCTCTGTTTCTGGCCGCCTGCGCCGTGTTCATCGCCGTGGTGGCGCTGATCGCCATGGTGATCATGAATGCGCAGGAAAAACGTCAGGCCAGGGATCGCCGCCTGGCGCTCGAATCCGCAGCCGCCGCCGGCATCGGCCTGATCCGCTCGCAGCCGCTTCTGACCGCTGGGATCTTGATGGCGCTTGTGGCATCGAATTTGGTTGGGTCCAAGAAGGACGATTGATCCTTTAGTTGCCGTCTCATCCGGGAGCCCCCTCATCCGGCCCTACCGGGCCACCTTCTCCCCAGGGGGAGAAGAGACGGAGGCCTCGCAACAACGTCCCTTCTCCCCTCGGGGAAAGGTTGCGGCAGCTGGATGAGGAGCCTCCGGGTGCAAACCTTTCCAATCGACGCAAAACAAAAAAAGCCGGCGCCTTTTCAGGCAGCCGGCTTTTTCCTCCCAAGTATTTCTTTTATCAGAAGGCAAAGGCCTTCGATGTCAGTGGCGCCGATGTTGCATCCGGGCCGAAGTCGGCTTCGCCGGTGATCTGCAGCAGTTCCTGCAGCCGCTGACGGGCGCGGTTGACGCGGCTCTTGATCGTGCCGACGGCGCATTCACAGATTTCCGCGGCCTCTTCGTAGGAAAAGCCCGAAGCGCCGACGAGAATGATCGCTTCACGCTGGTCCGGCGGCAGCTGATCGAGCGCCTTCTTGAAGTCCTGCAGATCGAGCGCGCCATATTGCGACGGATGCATCGCCATGGACTCGGTAAACAGGCCGTCGCTGTCCTGGATTTCGCGGCCGCTCTTGCGCATCTGGCTATAAAGCTCGTTGCGCAGGATCGTGAACAGCCAGGCCTTCATGTTGGTGCCCATCTCGAAATGGTCCTGCTTTGCCCAGGCCTTCATGATGGTGTCTTGAACGAGATCGTCGGCGCGGTCATGGCGGCCGGTCAGCGAGATGGCGAATGCGCGCAGGCTTGGCAGGGCTGCCAGCATCTCGCGCTTGAAGCTCGGTTGCTCTTTTTCCATCAGCTCACCCTATTCTGCCAGCTTCGCCGAGGCCATTTCGGCCTGGTCGAGCTTTTCGAGCAAATCAAGGAACCGGTCTGGAATGGCCTCATCCTGCGCCGCCGCGTAAAGCGAGCGAAGCTTCACACCGATCTGGTTGTTGGGATCGAGAATGTCGCTCGCCCTTACATCCAGCCGCTGCTGATCTCTTTCTTCATTCTGCTGTGTAGCCATCAAATCGTCACTTCTCGCCTGTTGTCTGTAAAACCGGGCAGCTTTTCCGTTGAAAGCGACTATCGACACCGATAGCACCAGCTGCCTGTTGGGCAGTTGATGCCGATACGCTGCCTAAGTCCTGCTTCAAGCTGGTGCGCCCTTTATTCGTCGGCAGGATAATGCGGCTGTCTGAAAAAAGTTCCGCAAGCTCCGGAACTTTTTTACCCGTCTCACGTTTCTGCCTCATTAGCGCCAGTTACCGGCCTACAGACGGGAGTTTTTAATGACACTTTCTACTCGAATTGCGCCGCACCTTCCTTATCTGCGTCGCTATTCCCGGGCTCTTACCGGCACTCAGACCTCTGGCGACGCCTACGTAGCCGCAGTGCTTGAGGCAATCATCGCCGACCTATCCATTTTCCCGGATACCGCGAACGACCGTGTTGCACTCTACAAACTGTTCACCAAACTGTTTGGTTCCACGGCAGTCCAGATTCCGGAACCGGCGTCTCCCTACGCCTGGGAACAGCGCGCGACCGTCAATCTTGCCAAGGTTTCTCCCCGCGCCCGCCAAGCCTTCATTCTCGCATCGGTCGAGAACTTCCGCGTCGGCGAAATCGCCGAGATCCTGGAGATCGCCGAACAGGACGTGATGGGCCTTCTGGACACCGCCTCGCAGGAAATTTCCCGCCAGGTGGCGACCGATATCATGATCATCGAAGACGAACCGCTGATCGCGATGGATATCGAGCAGATGGTCGAAAGCCTCGGCCACCGCGTCACCGGCATTGCCCGGACGCATACCGAGGCGGTTGCGCTTTACAACAAGACCAAGCCAAGCATGGTTCTCGCCGATATCCAGCTTGCCGACGGCAGTTCCGGCATCGATGCGGTGAATGACATTCTGAAGACCTCGAACGTGCCGGTGATCTTCATCACCGCCTTCCCCGAACGCCTGCTCACCGGCGAGCGTCCGGAGCCGACATTCCTTGTCACGAAACCCTTCAACCCCGATATGGTCAAGGCGTTGATCAGCCAGGCGCTGTTCTTCAATGAATCCACCAAGGTTGCAGCCTGATACCGGGTTTCCGGATGACGGAACAAAGCAATAGCCGGGGCGTTCCAGCATGACTGGTGCACTCCGGCGGCTTTAACTGTTTCTGCAACGCTTGGTTATAAACTGACCGGCGGGTTGGCTGATGGGCCAACTTCTATCCAGCTGCACCAGACGGATCGAAGGAAAGGCGGCTTGGTGAATACGACAGAACCATTGACCGGCAAGCCGTTCCGCACGGATGGCAAGGCCGCAATGATGGAGCGGGCGCTGCGCAGCGCAGGAATCTCGATTGTCTTCCAGGACTCAAGGCTTGAGATGGCCTATGCCGAGAATCTCCCCGCTCATTTCCAGGATTTATTCAGACCCGGCATGACGGACGCCGATCTGTTCGGCAGCGCCTATGGCGAGTATCTGCATGCATTGAAAATGAAGGTGCTCGACACCGGGCTCGCCACGACCGCTGAGATCGAAGTCAATGTCGGCGGCGAGATGCGCAGCTACGAGCTGAAGGTCGAGCGCGCCAGCGAACGCGACAGCCATGGCGTGCTGACGGTGCTTTCCGAAGTGACCGAAACTCGCCACCGCGAGAAGGTGCTGAAGTCGCTGCTGCGCGAACTCTCGCACCGCTCCAAGAACTTGCTGGCCATCATCCAAGGCATCGCCACACAGACGGCGCGAAACACGCTGTCGCTCGATGGTTTCCTGGTAAAATTCCGCGGCCGCCTGCAGTCTCTCTCAAATTCGCAGGACCTGATCACCGATTCCAGCTGGCGCGGCGCCTATCTGTTCGAACTCGCCCAAAAACAGTTCGCGCCCTACTGGCCGGAGACTGCTGGCTCGCTGCCGATCTATGGAATCAACGCGCATATGACGCCGAACGCGGCCGTCCATCTCGGACTCGCGCTGCACGAGCTCATCGTCAACTCCGCCTCCTTCGGCGCCATCGCCGGCGGCGCGGCGTCGATCACGCTGAACTGCCGCGAGGCGGAACTGAACGGCAGGCGGGCGATCGAAGTCACCTGGGCGGAAGCGCTGCCTGATAAGACCGAGATCCATGAATTCAGCGAAAACAGCTTCGGCAAGACGGTTCTGGAACGCGTGGTGCCTTCCTCTATGAATGGCAAGGCAGAACTGAAGCTGATCCCCGGGCGCATCGAATACTCGCTGCTCGTCCCCGAGACCGAATTCGAAATCCTCAAGCGGGCATGAAATAACGCCCTTCCTCCGTCAGCTGCAAACCTGACAAAGTAAAACAGCCAGTGCGAGGGCGGCGCACTGGCTGTTTTTACTCACCGGGAGGGGACCGTGAGTAAGATCCGGATGATGGGTTGGGGGCGCGCATGTTGGGTCGATGCGGTCATCATCTGGATATCCCAATAACGGCGCCGTTAACCTTTGGTTCCAACGCTGCGGAAAAAAAGTGGACTTTTGTGAATCTTTTTTTGCCTGGCCCTAGGCGCCCCGCCCCAGGCAGCATTTCCGCTCACGATACAAAAACAAAAAGCAACATGAAATCAGCCCAATAGCCTGCAAAATATTCCAAAATTTTACCATTTGATAAATTTTTAGACCTGAGTTACGCTTTCCCTCACAGGCCGTTTACCAATAATGAGGGAACTTCAATGGAACGTCTGGAAACTGGGATTCATGCCGGCCGGCTTTCGCCCGCCGAGTATGACGCGAACTTTTCCGATCTTCATCCGCGCCTCGACAAGCATGAAGCGCTGGTTGCTTCCGACCGCTGTTATTTCTGCTACGACGCGCCGTGCATGACGGCCTGTCCCACCTCCATCGATATCCCGCTGTTCATCCGGCAGATATCGACAGGCAACCCGCTGGGTTCGGCGAAGACGATCTTCGACCAGAACATCCTCGGCGGCATGTGCGCCCGCGTCTGTCCCACCGAAGAGCTCTGCGAACAGGCCTGCGTGCGCAACACGGCAGAAGAGAAGCCTGTCGAGATCGGCCGCCTGCAGCGCTACGCGACTGACGCCGCGATGAACGCCGGCCGCCAGTTCTACGATCGCGCCGCTTCCTCGGGCAAGAAGATCGCCGTCGTCGGCGCCGGCCCGGCCGGTCTTGCCGCCGCCCACCGCCTTGCGGTCAAGGGCCACGACGTCGTCATCTACGACGCCAAGCCGAAATCCGGCGGCCTCAACGAATATGGCATCGCCACCTACAAGTCGGTGGACGACTTCGCCCAGAAGGAGGTCGATTACGTTCTGTCGATCGGCGGTATCGAGGTCAGGAACGGCGAGCAGCTCGGCCGCGACTTCTCGCTCTCCGATCTGCAGCAGCAATATGACGCCGTCTTCCTCGGTCTCGGTCTTGCCGGCGTCAATGCCCTGAAGGTCGATGGCGAGAGCCTGCCGGGTGTCGAAGACGCCGTCGATTTCATCGCCGGTCTGCGCCAGTCTGCAGACAAGGGCGCGATCGCCATCGGCCGCCGCGTCGTCGTTCTCGGCGGCGGCATGACGGCGATCGACGCCGCCGTCCAGGCAAAGCTGCTCGGCGCCGAAGAGGTGACGATCTGCTACCGCCGCGGCAAGGAACACATGAACGCCTCTGAGTTCGAGCAGGATCTCGCCAGCTCCAAGGGCGTCATCATCCGACACTGGCTGGCGCCGAAATCGATCGTCGCCAACAACGGCAAGGTCGCCGGCATCGAGGTCGAATATACCGCTCTCGCCGAGGGCCGCCTGGTGACGACGGGCGAAACCGGCGTCATCGCCGCCGATCAGATTTTCAAGGCGATCGGCCAGACCTTCGAGGCCTCCGGTCTCGGCGCACTGCGTATGGAAAACGGCCGCATCACCATCGATGCCGAAGGGCAAACCTCGATCGAAGGCGTCTGGGCCGGGGGCGACTGCGTGCTCGGCGGTGACGACCTCACCGTCTCGGCCGTGGCGCAGGGCCGCGATGCCGCCGAATCGATCAACCGCATGCTGACTGCAGGTTTGCAGCCGGCCGTTGCCGTCGCGTGAAGGGGAGAATGAACAATGGCTGATCTCCGCAATAATTTCGTCGGCATCAAGTCTCCAAACCCGTTCTGGCTGGCCTCCGCGCCGCCGACCGACAAGGCCTACAATGTCGAGCGCGCCTTCAAGGCAGGCTGGGGCGGCGTGGTCTGGAAGACGCTTGGCGAGGAAGGCCCGCCTGTTGTCAACGTCAACGGCCCGCGCTACGGCGCAATCTGGGGCGCCGACCGCCGCCTGCTTGGCCTCAACAATATCGAGCTGATCACCGACCGCGACCTCTACACCAACCTGCGCGAAATGAAGCAGGTGAAGATGAACTGGCCGGATCGCGCCCTGATCGCCTCGATCATGGTGCCCTGCGAGGAGGAAAGCTGGAAGGCGATCTTGCCGCTGGTGGAAGAAACCGGCGCCGACGGCATCGAACTCAACTTCGGCTGTCCGCACGGCATGTCCGAGCGCGGCATGGGTGCTGCGGTCGGTCAGGTGCCGGAATATATCGAGATGGTGGTGCGCTGGTGCAAGCAATATACCCGCATGCCCGTCATCACCAAGCTGACGCCTAATATCACCGACATCCGCAAACCGGCCCGCGCTGCGAAATCGGGCGGCACCGATGCAGTCTCGCTGATCAACACGATCAACTCGATCACCGCTGTTAATCTCGACACCTTCTCGCCGGAACCCTCGATCGACGGACGCGGCAGCCATGGCGGCTATTGCGGCCCGGCGGTCAAGCCGATCGCGCTCAACATGGTAGCCGAGATCGCCCGCGATCCTGAAACCTACGGCCTGCCGATATCCGGCATCGGCGGGGTGACGACATGGCGCGATGCCGCCGAGTTCCTGGTTCTCGGCGCCGGCAACGTGCAGGTCTGCACAGCGGCGATGACCTACGGCTTCAAGATCGTCCAGGAGATGATCTCAGGCCTCTCCGACTGGATGGACGCCAAGGGCCACCGCACCCTCGACGACATTACCGGCCGCGCCGTTCCCAATGTCTCCGATTGGCAGTATCTGAACCTCAACTACATCGCCAAGGCGAAGATCGACCAGGACGCCTGCATCAAATGCGGCCGCTGCCACATCGCCTGCGAGGACACCTCGCACCAGGCGATCACCCAGTTCGTTGACGGCGTCCGCCACTTCGAGGTCATGGAAGACGAATGCGTCGGCTGCAATCTCTGCGTCAACGTCTGTCCCGTCGAGAACTGCATCACCATGGAAGCCCTGCCAGCAGGCGCGCTGGACGAACGCACGGGCAAGACCGTCGATCCGAACTATGCCAACTGGACGACGCATCCGAACAATCCGATGGCGAGACAGGCTGCGGAATAGAGATTGGCGCGCCGCGGAGAATTTTGCTCCGCGGCGTTCCCCTCCACCTCCCTCATTCCTGTGCTCGTCACAGGAATCCAGTCGCCGCGCGTCCGCGCGGCGGGGAGACCTCTTCCCAAAAGCACGAGAGTCATTCACGGCGCAGACGCGCCGTGGCTGGTTTCCTGTGACATCCCGTGGGCGAAGCCCTAAGGCCACAGGAATGACGGTGACCGGGGAGCGCTCACCCGGCAAACGTCTTCCGGTACGCCCCCGGGCTCGTTCCCAGCCGCTTGCGAAAATGGTGCCGCATCGTTGCCAGCGTCCCAAACCCGCTGGCGGCGGCGATGTCGTCGAGCGAGGTGGCGGCCGGCTTTTCCAGCAGCTCCCGGGCGTGGCGCAGCCTCTCCTTCAGCAGCCATTCACCGACGCTGAGGCCTGTCGTTTTCTCGAAACGCCGCTGGAAGGTGCGCTGGCTCATGCCGGCTTTTTCGGCGAGCAGGGTGATCGGCTGTTCGGTATCGAGCCTCTCGCGCATCCATTCGATCAGCGGCCCGAGCCGGATGCCTTCGCGCTCCTGCGGCACCGGCGCATGGATGAACTGCGCCTGTCCGCCCTCGCGATGCGGCGGCAGGACGAGGCGGCGGGCGACACTGTTGGCCGCCTCCGCACCGAAATCGCCCCGCACCACATGCAAGCAGAGATCGATGCCTGCCGCGCTTCCCGCCGCCGTCAAAATGCTGCCCTCGTCCATGTAGAGAACGCCGGCGTCGAAGGTGATATCAGGATAGCGCGCCGCAATCGCGGCAACATAGCGCCAATGCGTCGTCGCCCGGCGCCCGGACAGCAACCCTGATGCCGCCAGCACCGCGACCCCGGAGCAGAGCGACATGATGCGCGCGCCGCGCTGATGGGCAGCGCGCAGTGCCGCAACGAGACCGGCAGGAACCGGCGCATCGATCGCCCGCCAGCCGGGCACGACGATCAGGTCTGCCTGTTCGAGCACGTCGAGGCTGTGATCGGTAAAGACCGTCAGGCCTCCGGCAGCCCGCAGCGGCCCCGGCTCGATGCCGCAGACCGAATAGCGGTACCAGCCATCGCCCATCTCCGGACGCGGCAGGCCGAAGACCTCGTAGGCGATGCCGAATTCGAAGGTGCAGAGGCCGTCATAGGCAAGCACCGCGACATGGGGTCCATTTGGCATGATCTTTACGTTCATCGTCATTCCGGCCAATTTCGCCAAGCCATAGCATCGGCGATAACGGGCAGCAACCCGAACGAAAGGAACCGCCCATGCCAAGCCACGTCAGCGAAACCCCTGCCGCCTCGCCGGAAGCCACCACCGCCTATTATGCCCGCAAGCTCGCCTTCGAGACGGATTGCTGGGACGTCCACGCATCGCTCGCCGCCGGCAATACCGATTTCGTGCTGCTAGACGTCCGCTCGCCCGCGATGTTTGCCGCCTCGCACATCCCCGGCGCCATCAACCTGCCGCAAGGCAAGATGACGGCGCATCGCATGTCGGAATGGGCGGAGGAGACGCTCTTCGTCGTCTATTGCGCCGGTCCGCATTGCAACGGCACCGACAAAACAGCGCTCCGCCTCGCCCGGCTCGGCAAGCAGGTGAAGGTGATGATCGGCGGCATGACCGGCTGGGCCGATGAAGGCTTCCGCTTCGAGAGCGAAGCGGCTGCGGCCTGATGATGGAAGGCTCCCGCGCGATTGCGGGAGCCGGCTTCTCAGAATTCGATGACGAGCTTGCCGAATGGGCCGCGGTCGAGATGCGCCAGCGCCTCCGGCAGTTCCTCGAAAGCGTAGCGATGATCGATGACCGGCTTGATGCCTGAAACATCGACGGCGCGGATGAGATCCTCGAGCGCCCGGCGATGGCCGACGCTGATGCCCTGCACCGTCGGTGATTTCAGAAGCAGCGGCCCGACGGGACCGGACACCTCGAAACCGTCGAGTACGCCGATGACATGGATATGCCCGCCGACGGCAACCGCCTTCAGCGCTTCGCCGAAATTGGCACCACCGGCGATTTCCAGAATGTGATCCGCACCGTAGTCACCTGTCAGGCCATAAAGCGTCTCTACCCAGTTCTCACGTCCGAAACCGTGGTCGGCTCCGATGGAGCGGGCACGATCGAGCTTCTCCGCGCTGCCTGATGTGATGAAGACCTCGGCGCCATGCGCCTTGGCGATCTGCACGCCGAACAGCGCAACGCCGCCGGTTCCCTGGATCAGCACCTTCTGCCCGGCCTTGAGATGGCCGCGCTCGATCAGCGCGAACCAGGCGGTCAGGCCGGCGCAGGGCAAGGTGCTGGCCTCGGCCGCATCGAGGCTGTCCGGCGCCTTGGCGAACCAGTCTTCGGAGAAGGTCAGATAGTCGGAGAGCACGCCGGGATAGAAGCCACCGAGCGTGCGGTAGGGCGGGTTGCGCGCATTCCCGGCATTTGCGCCATCGATCCAGCCTGGAGAAAAAGTCGAGATCACCCGGTCACCCGGCTTGAAGCGCGTCACACCGGGGCCGACGGCTTCGACGACACCCGCCATATCGGAGGCCGGCACGAAGGGAAATTGCAGCGGCAGCCCCATGCCGGTCTCGAGCACCAGCTTGTCACGATAGTTCAGCGAAACGGCCTCGGTCCGCACCAGAACATCGCGCCCCGAGGGAGCGTCCATCCGTCCTTCCGATATCGTCAGGTTCTGCGGACCGATGCCATCGATCGTCCACTGCCTTATCTTGGTCATCGCATGTGCTCCTTTGCATATTCAGCGAAGAGAGCGATGCTATCGTTGAAAAGATGGCGGCAGTTGCGATATAAATTCCCAAGATAGGTTCCCTTGAGGATACAATTCATGGAAAAGCTTGGTGGTATCTCCGTCTTCGTCGAAGTCGTGGAAGCAGGCGGATTTTCAGCCGCCGCAAGCGGCCTGAACCTGACGCGATCCGCTGTCGGCAAGACAATCGCCCGCCTCGAAGAGCGCCTCGGCGTCCGCCTTTTCCACCGCACCACCCGCTCGCAGAGCCTGACGGAAGAAGGCCGCTTCTTTTACGAGCGCTGCCTGAAGGCTCTGGAAGAGATCAAGATCGGCGAAGCGCTTCTGGAGGCCGGCAAGCAGACCGTGCGCGGCAAGCTGCGTGTCTCCATGCCAGTCATCTTCGGTCGGCAATGCATTGCGCCGATCCTGATTTCACTGCTCGACGACCATCCCGAACTGGAACTCGACCTGTCCTTCAACGACCGGATCATCGATCTTCTTGAAGACGGCTACGATCTGGCGATCCGCAACGGGCCGCTCAAGGACGATCAGGACATGATGGCGCGGCTCGTCGCCCACCAGCGGCTGACCGTCTGCGCCTCGCCCGATTACCTCGCCAAACACGGCACGCCGCGCACGCTGGAAGATGTCCCCAAACACGTCGGCATCATCTATGGCCGGCAGGACAAGCACCGCACCTGGGTGTTCCCGACCGACGACGAACCCTGGCGGCAGGTTCTGCCGAAATCGCGGATGCGGCTCGACGATCTCGCCACCATCTGCGACGTGGCGATCGAAGGTGCCGGCCTCGTTTGGCTGCCTTGCTGGATGGTGCGCGAGCATGTGGCCGCCGGGCGCCTGGTGCGGGTGCTGACAGATGTGCGTCCCGTCATTTTCCAGTCGCACGCGATCTGGCCGCGCTCGCCCGTCATGCTGCCGAAAGTCCGCCTCGCCATCGATGCGTTGGTTGCGAGATTGCCCGGCCTGATGGAGTGACGTTTTGAAATTTACCAAGCCGCTGAAGTGGCTGAATTTTTTATTGTATTCACTGGAAATCATGAAATGCTGCCGTATATCGCCATGATGATGCGCCGTACGGGGCGGTGCATCGGCCACCATCAACCGGATTTGCAATAACCATGTCACTTCGAACTGCGCTGCGCGCCGGCACCAGCGATTGCCACGCTGATGTCGATCAAATCTTCGGCCGGTTCGGTCTCGGACGTGAAGCAGAATACAGAGCCTTCCTCTCCGCCCACGCCCGCGCCGTTCCAGCCGTCGAGATAGCGCTGGAAAAAGCCGGCATCGAGCGGCTGATCCCGGACTGGAGCGAGCGCCGTCGCCGCGGTCTGCTGTCAGACGACCTCTCTGCGATGAATGTTCCGCTGCCGCCCGCCCTCGATGCGCCTCCGATGCAGGACGATGCAGCGCTTCTCGGCGCCGTTTATGTGCTTGAAGGCTCGAAGCTCGGCGGCGCGATGCTGGCCAAGGCCGTCGGCAAAGGGCTGCCATCCGCCTATCTCAGCCCCTTCGGCCCCAAGGGCGGCATGAAGGCCTTCATGGATATGCTCGATAATGCAGGCGCCGATGAAGCGGGTGCCGTCGAGGCTGCCCGCGCCGTCTTTGCACTCTTCCGCAAGGCTGCCGAGATGGAACTGGAGATGGCCGCCTCGTGAGCGAAACCTTCGACCGCGTCGACCTGACGAACTGCGACCGCGAACCGATCCACCGCCTCGGCGCCATCCAGCCGTTCGGCTTCCTGCTCGTCTCCTCGGCCGATTGGCTGGTTGCCCGCGCTTCCGAAAATCTCGAACAGTTCATCGGCGTCAGCTACAAGGATGTACTCGGCCGCCCACTGTCCGAAGTGATCATGCCGCAGACGCTGCATACGCTTCGAAACCGTCTTGCCGTCATTAGGGGCCCTGATATCGTCGAGCGGCTTTTCGGCGTGCAGTTTTCCGAGAACGGTCCTGCCTTCGACGTGGCGCTCCACATCAGCGACGGTCAGGTCATCATCGAGGCCGAGCCGTCGCAGGATGGCGCCCAGGGCGGCGCGACCATGTCGATCCGCAGCATGATGGCCCGTCTCGACCAGGCGCAGACGCTGGAAGCCTTCTACCGCGAGGGCGCCCGCCAGGCCCGCGCGCTGACCGGTTTCGACCGCGTCATGGTCTATCGTTTCGACGAAAAGGGATCGGGCGAAGTCGTCGCCGAAGCGGCCCGCCCCGGCATCGGCTCCTTCCTCGGCCTGCACTATCCGGCCTCCGACATCCCGGTTCAGGCCCGCGCGCTCTATGTCCGCAACCTCTTCCGCGTCATTGCCGATATCGATGCGACGCCTGTTGCCATTCATCCGGAGCTCGACGAGCACAGCCGCCCGCTGGATCTGTCGATGTCGATCCTGCGCTCGGTCTCGCCAATCCACATCGAATACCTGAAGAATATGGGCGTCGGCGCATCGCTGTCGATCTCGATCATCGTCGACGGCAAGCTCTGGGGCCTGTTTGCCTGCCATCATTATTCCGCCCGCCTGCCCTCTTTCGAGCGCCGCTCGACCTCCGAGCTTTTCGGTCAGATGTTCGCCTCTCGCCTCGAAAGCCGTGAACGGCGGCTGGCGCTGGAATTCGAAACCAAGGCCCGCCAGATCGCCGACAGGCTGCTGACCTCGGTCGCCGACAATGCCAGCCTGCTCGACGACCCAACCTGGCTGATCGATGCGCTCTCGGACGCAATCCCCGCCGATGGCATCGGCGTCTGGATCAACGGCCGCTCGGCGCTGACCGGGCTTTCGCCGACGCAGGAGCAGTTTTCCGGCCTGGTCAAGATCCTCAACCGCACATCCTCCGGCCGGGTTTTCACCACCGATCATCTGCAGGAACTCTGGCCGGACAGCGATATCGACGGCACCGTCGCCGGATTGATGGCGATCCCGATTTCGCGCTCGCCGCGTGACTATGTGATCCTATTCCGCCAGGAGATCGTCCGCACCGTCCGCTGGGCTGGCGACCCGCACAAACCGGTCGAATACGGCCCGAACGGCCCGCGCCTGACACCGCGCAAGAGCTTCGAAAGCTGGTCGGAACTCGTCCGGGGACGCTCGCACCCCTTCACCCCGGCTGAAAAGCGCGTGGCCGACACGATCCGCGTCACGCTGATCGAGGTCATCCTGCGCCTTGCCGACGAGGCGAGCGCCGTGCGCCAGCAGGCAAACGAACGCCAGGAAATCCTGATCGCCGAGCTGAACCACCGTGTCCGCAATATCCTCAGCCTGATTAGCGGCCTAATCCGCCAGTCGCGCACCAGCGATGGCGATATCGGCGAATATGTCGGCCAGCTGGAAGGCCGCGTTCAGGCGCTATCACGCGCCCACGACCAGATCACCCGGGATCATTGGGCCCCGGCTTCGCTGCGCTCGCTGCTGCAGGCCGAAGCCGCCGCCTATCTCGGCAAGAATGCTGCGCGCGTGGTCATGCGCGGCGAAGAAGTGCTGCTCGGCCCGCAGGCCTTCTCGACGGCGGCCCTTGTCTTCCACGAACTCGTTACCAACAGTGCCAAATACGGCAGCCTCTGCGACAGCGGAACGGTCAGCGTCGCCTGGACCGAGGACGACACGGGCAATCTGCTGGTCGAATGGCGCGAGAGCGACGGTCCGCCGGTAAAGGCGCCGAAACGGCAGGGGTTCGGCACCACCATCATCCGCCACTCGATCCCCTACGATCTCGGCGGTAAGGCCGAGGTGCGCTATGAGCCCAAGGGGCTGCAGGCGGATTTCACCATCCCGGCGAAATATGTTACCTTCGCCGACGGACCGGTCTCGATCGTCCCGGAAGTGCGTCAGCAACCGGCGGCTAAGACCGCGACGATCATTTCCGAGAAACCGCTGCAGGGCTGCGGCATCCTGCTGGTCGAAGATAACCTGATCATTGCCATGGACGGCGAGGATATCTTCCTGCAGCTCGGCGCCAAGGATGTGACGCTTGCACCGAGCGTCTATCAGGCTCTCGAATATGTGGCGGAGAAGCATTTCGATCTCGCCGTGCTCGACGTCAATCTCGGCGACGAAACCAGCTTCCCGGTCGCCGAGAAACTGGTGCAGGCAGGCACGCCGCTTGTCTTTGCAACGGGTTACGGCGAGGCGGTCGCCAAGAACTTCAGCGGCGCCAATATCCTGCAGAAGCCCTACACGATCGAAAGCGTGGCGGCGGCACTCGACAAGATGATGCCGTTGAAGAAGGCCTGACACTCAGAGCGGCTGTACCATTAGCCCGCCGACGAAAAGTTGCTCCAGAAACCGCGCGGCATCCTCGAAACGCCCAGCGCCGGAATGCTCCTGGCCGAGCACTGCCCGCACCTGTACATCGAAGTCGGCGTAATGCTGGGTCGTCGACCAGATCGAGAAGATCAGGTGATAGGGATCGCATTTGGCGATCTTGCCGGCCTTGGCCCAGACGCGGATCACCTCCGCCTTCTCGTCGACCAGGCTCTTCAGCGGCCCCTTCAGCTCGTCCTCGATATGCGGCGCACCCTGCAGGACCTCATTGGCGAACAGCCGGCTTTCGCGCGGAAAATCACGCGCCATTTCCAGCTTGCGCCGGATGTAGCTGCGGATTTCGGATTCCGGATTGCCTTCGGCATTGAAGGCCCTGAGCGGCTCCAGCCAGGTAAAGAGTACCCTGTCGATCAGCGCCCGGTGCATCGCTTCCTTGGTGCGGAAATAATAGAGCAGATTGGGCTTCGACATGCCTGCGGCGGCAGCGATCTGGTCGATGGTCGAGCCGCGGAAGCCGCTGACCGAAAACACATCCAACGCCGCTTCGAGGATCTGCTCTTCCTTCTCCTCCTGGATTCGCGTCCGGCGCTGGGTCCTCGCTGCTCTCGGAATGGCCATATGGCTCTCGTTTCCCTCACAAATTCAACTGCTTCACTCAAGTTTTCAGAAGCAGTTTCCGGCTCGCAAATTTGTCAGTATTTTTGCTGTTTTACGTCTTGAGCCCGGCGCCGGAAGCTGTAATGTTTACCAATCGGTCAAATTATCCGTCAGATGCAAAATAAAGGCAACGGCGGATTTTCCAGCGCAAAGAAAACAAACAATCGCGCCGGGAATTGACCAAGGGAACAGACCGGACATGCTCAGCGCATGACTGATGAAAACAGGCGAGGACTTCAGATATGGTGGCAGCACCAGGCGAAAACATGCGCGTCAACGGCGACCGTCTGTGGGACAGTCTCATGGACATGGCGAAGATCGGCCCCGGCATTGCCGGCGGCAACAATCGCCAGACGCTGACGGACTCGGACGCAGAAGGCCGCAGCCTCTTCAAGACCTGGTGCGATGCCGCCGGCATGACCATGGGCGTCGACAAGATGGGCACGATGTTCGCAACCCGCCCCGGCACCGATCCTGACGCCCTGCCGGTTTACGTCGGCTCTCACCTGGACACCCAGCCGACTGGCGGCAAATATGACGGCGTTCTCGGCGTACTAGCCGCGCTTGAAGTCGTGCGCACCATGAACGATCTCGGCATCAGGACGAAGCACCCGATCGTCGTGACCAACTGGGCCAATGAGGAAGGCGCGCGTTTCGCGCCCGCCATGCTCGCTTCCGGCGTATTCGCCGGCGTGCACAGCATCGACTACGCCTATGGCCGCAAGGATCCTGAGGGCAAGACTTATGGCGACGAGCTGAAGCGCATCGGCTGGCTCGGCGACGAGGAAGTCGGCGCCCGCAAGATGCACGCCTATTTCGAGTATCACATCGAACAGGGCCCGATCCTCGAAGCCGAAAACAAGCAGATCGGCGTCGTGACGCACTGTCAGGGCCTGTGGTGGCTGGAATTCACCCTCACCGGCCGTGAAGCCCATACCGGCTCGACGCCGATGAACATGCGCGTCAATGCCGGCCTCGCCATGTCGCGGATCATCGAGATGGTTCAGGGCGTGGCGATGGGCGAACAGCCCGGCGCCGTCGGCGGTGTCGGCCAGGTGTTCTTCTCGCCGAATTCCCGTAACGTGCTGCCCGGCAAGGTGGTCTTCACCGTCGACATCCGGACGCCCGATCAGGCCAAGCTCGACCGCATGCGCGCAAAGATCGAGGGCGAAGCCGCCAAGATCTGTGAAGCGCTCGGCGTCGGCTGTTCGATCGAAGCCGTCGGCCATTTCGACCCCGTTACCTTCGATCCCGTCCTCGTCGGTCGCGTCCGCGATGCCGCTGAAAAGCTGGGTTACTCCCACATGAACGTGATCTCCGGCGCCGGCCACGACGCCTGCTGGGCCGCCAAGGTGGCGCCCTCCACCATGGTCATGTGCCCCTGCGTCGGCGGCCTCAGCCACAACGAGGCGGAAGAGATTTCCAAGGAATGGGCGACGGCGGGTGCGGATGTGCTGTTCCATGCGGTGGTCGAGACGGCGGAGATTGTGGTGTGAAACAATTGCGCCTATATTCCGAAGGAAAATTGCCGCCAACGGAGGCCGGTGAATGTCGACCGACAACCTCATACTTGAGCACTTGCGTGCCATCCGGGGCACCGTCGAACGGCTCGCCGACGACATGCAGGTCGTCAAGCAGCGTCTCGGCATCCTCGAACATCAATATGCGACCATTTCGACACGGCTCGACCGCATCGATGAACGCGTCTTGCGGATCGAAAAGCGGCTTGATCTCGTCGAGGCATAGCCCCCTCGAGCATTTACCGAACATCACCGGACTGCTTCGCACGCAACCTCTCCACTAGGGGATGCGATCGGTCACCTGACTCAATAAGAACAGGGAACAGCCATGACCACAGTCATCAAGAATGGAACCATCGTCACCGCCGACCTGACGTATAAAGCCGACGTGAAGATCGAAGGTGGCAAGATCGTCGAGATCGGGCCGAATCTTTCGGGCAACGAGGTGCTGGACGCCACGGGCTGTTACGTCATGCCCGGCGGCATCGATCCGCACGTCCATCTCGAAATGCCCTTCATGGGCACCTATTCCTCCGACGATTTCGAGAGCGGCACGCGGGCGGCGATGGCCGGCGGCACCACCATGGTCGTCGATTTCTGCCTGCCCGATCCCGGCCAGTCGCTGCTCGATGCGTTGAAGCGCTGGGACAACAAGTCGACCCGCGCCAATTGCGACTATTCCTTCCACATGTCGGTGACCTGGTGGGGCGAGCAGGTCTTCAACGACATGAAGACCATCGTGCAGGAAAAGGGCATCAACACCTTCAAGCACTTCATGGCCTACAAGGGCGCGCTGATGGTCAACGACGACGAGATGTTCGCGTCGTTCTCGCGTTGCGCCGAACTCGGCGCGCTCCCCCTCGTTCACGCCGAAAACGGCGATGTCGTCGCCGCCATGCAGCAGAAGTTGATGGACGAAGGCAACAACGGGCCGGAGGGACACGCCTATTCGCGCCCGGCCTCGGTCGAGGGCGAAGCCACCAACCGCGCCATCATCATCGCCGATATGGCTGGCGTGCCGCTCTATGTCGTCCACACCTCCTGCGAACAGGCCCATGAAGCGATCCGCCGCGCCCGCCAGAACGGCATGCGCGTCTATGGCGAGCCGCTGATCCAGCACCTGACGCTCGACGAGACCGAATATTTCAACAGGGACTGGGACCACTCCGCCCGCCGCGTCATGTCCCCGCCCTTCCGCAACAAGCAGCATCAGGACAGTCTCTGGGCCGGTCTCTCCGCCGGTTCGCTGCAGGTCGTGGCGACCGACCACTGCGCCTTCACCACCGACCAGAAGCGCACAGGTCTCGGCGACTTCCGCAAGATCCCGAACGGCACCGGCGGCCTCGAAGACCGCATGCCGATGCTCTGGACCTATGGTGTCGCGACCGGCCGTATCACCATGAACGAGTTCGTGGCGGTGACCTCGACGAATATCGCCAAAATCCTCAACGTCTATCCGAAGAAGGGTGCAATCCTCGTCGGCGCCGATGCCGATATCGTCGTCTGGGATCCGAAGCGCTCCAAGACGATCTCGGCTAAGAGCCAGCAGTCGGCGATCGATTACAACGTCTTCGAAGGCAAGGAAGTCACCGGCCTGCCGCGCTACACGCTGACCCGCGGCGTCGTCGCCATCGAGGAATCGACCATCAAGACGCAGGAAGGCCACGGCCAGTTCGTCAGGCGCGAGCCCTTCCAGGCCGTCAACAAGGCGCTCTCCACCTGGAAAGAGCTGACCGCACCCCGCAAGGTCGAACGCACCGGCATCCCGGCGAGCGGGGTGTGATATAGATGCGCGGCCAAGTCATTCTGACAATTGTTTCATTGGCCGCGCTCTCCACCGCGGCTTTCGCCGATACGCTGCCCATCAAGGGCAGCTACGGCAACAAGGACGGCTGCGCCTACGCCAAATCGGGCGAAAGCACCGGCTCCGACAACTTCTTCCTGCTGACCTCGGAAGCGATCACCACGGCCGCCTCCTATTGTGAGATCAAGAAGGTGCTGAAGACCGAGGGCAAGAATTTTACGGCCACGGTCTCCTGCCAGGCCGAGGGTGAGGAAGGCGAGAGCGAGGACACGGCGAAGATCACCTCCGGCCCCAAGGGCTACACGATCGGCTTCACCTCGGACGCCGCCATCAAGTGGGGGCCGCTGCCGCTATGCAAATAGCCTCAATCCGGCACGATCCTGTCGAGTTCCGGGAGCAAGACGACGCTCTCCTGCTCGTTGGGATCTGTCCGCGCGATGATAGCCGTGCAGGGCGTGCTGCTCAGATTGGCGGGCAGATGCGGAACGCCGGCCGGGATGTAGAAGAGCTCGCCGGCATGGACGATGACATGGTTCTCGAGATTGTCGCCATACCAGGTATGCGCCTCGCCGGAGAGCATGTAGATCGCCGTCTCGTGCGCCTCATGCAGATGCGCCTTGGCCCGCACGCCGGGCGGGATCGTCAGGAGATGCATGCAGATGCCCTTGGCGCCGACCGTTTCCGCGGCAATGCCTTCGAAATAGCTGAGCCCCTGCTTGCCGTCATAGGCGTGGCTGGGGCGAACAATGTGGCAGGTGGGCTTTGACTTAGCGTCCATTCTCATCCTCCATGGACTTTGCCGCGGCGTGTGAAACCGGGCGGCAGCATAACACGCAAACCGCGCAGGCGCGGGGAAAACAGGACTGGTAACATCTCGATGCAAGCAGCCTCCGTCGTATCCGCCAAGGATCTCTGTCTCACCTTCCAGACGAATGACGGGCCGGTGCATGCGCTGAGCAATGTCAATCTCGACGTCAACAAGGGCGACTTCGTCTCCTTCATCGGCCCATCCGGCTGTGGCAAGACGACGTTCCTGCGCGTCATCGCCGATCTGGAAAAGACGACATCAGGCGAGATCAGCGTCAACGGCATGACGCCGGAAGAAGCCCGCAAGGCCCGCGCCTACGGCTACGTCTTCCAGGCGGCCGCGCTCTATCCCTGGCGGACGATCGAGAAGAACATCGCCCTTCCCCTTGAAATCATGGGCTACTCGAAAGCCGACCAGAAGAAGCGCATCTCTGAGGCTCTCGAGCTCGTCGAGCTTGCCGGCTTCGACAAGAAATTCCCCTGGCAGCTGTCAGGCGGCATGCAGCAGCGCGCCTCGATCGCCCGCGCACTCGCCTTCGACGCCGACCTGCTGCTTATGGACGAGCCCTTCGGCGCGCTGGACGAAATCGTCCGCGACCATCTGAACGCCGCTCTGCTGAAGCTCTGGGCCCG
This sequence comes from Rhizobium sp. 01L410, assembly GCF_056400165.1. NCBI lineage: Bacteria > Pseudomonadati > Pseudomonadota > Alphaproteobacteria > Hyphomicrobiales > Rhizobiaceae > Rhizobium > Rhizobium sp. 01L410. The sequence continues at coordinate 131,343 of NZ_JBFTST010000011.1, read as the reverse complement.
CACCAACAAGACGATCTGCTTCGTCACCCACTCCATTCCGGAAGCGGTCTACCTCTCCACCAAGATCGTCGTCATGTCCCCCCGCCCCGGCCGCGTCACCGACATCATCGACTCGACGCTGCCGAAGGACCGCCCGCTCGGTATCCGCGAGACGCCGGAATTCCTGGAGATCGCGCATCGGGTGCGCGAGGGTTTGAGAGCGGGGCATAGTTATGAGTGAGACCTTGGCATTCGTGGCCACCCCCCTCTGCCCTGCCGGGCATCTCCCCCACAGGTGGGGAGATTGGCTGGGCGCACCCACTCGTTCCAACATTGATGTCTGGCGCGAAGCCGGCCACGAGTCGATCTCCCCCCTTGCGGGGGAGATGTCCGGCAGGACAGAGGGGGGTAACCCCACCCACTCAACTCAGAGGATGTCCGCATGAAACCCGACACCCTCAAGGACAAGATCGTCCCGGTCCTGACCATCCTCGCCGCCCTCGTCGTCATCTGGTACATCGCCGCCGTGTTCATGAACGCGCCGTTCCAGCGCGACATGGACCAGCGAAACAACATCACGCCGACGACATCCGAATTCATCTCCGCCACGCTCTCCCAGCCGAAGCCGATCCTGCCTGCCCCGCATCAGGTGGCGCAGAATGTCTTCGAAAACACCTTCCTCAGAAAGCTCTCCAGCAACCGCAGCCTCGTCTATCATGCCGGCGTGACGCTTTCCTCGACGGCGCTCGGCTTCGCGCTCGGCACCATGCTCGGCATCCTGATTGCCGTCGGCATCGTCCATATCAGGGCGCTGGACCGCAGCCTGATGCCATGGATCATTGCCTCGCAGACGGTGCCGATCCTGGCGATCGCGCCGATGGTCATCGTCGTGCTCGGATCGATCAACATCACCGGACTGATCCCGAAAGCGCTGATCTCGACTTATCTCTCCTTCTTTCCTGTCGCCGTCGGCATGGTGAAGGGGCTGCGCTCGCCCGAAGTCATGTATCTCGACCTGATGCGCACCTATAATGCCAGTGCTGCGCAAACCTTCTGGAAGCTGCGGGTGCCGGCCTCGGTTCCCTTCCTCTTCACCTCGATGAAGGTCGCGATTGCCGCCAGCCTCGTCGGCGCCATCGTAGGCGAATTGCCGACCGGTGCCGTCGCCGGGATCGGCTCGAAGCTGCTCGCCGGTTCCTATTACAGCCAGACCATCGACATCTGGGCGGCGCTGGTTGCGGGTTCCGTGCTGGCGGCACTGCTCGTGGCGATCGTCGGGCTCGCCGCCAAGATCGTCGATCGCGCCATGGGCGGGAGGCCGGCATGAAGTATCTGACGCTTTCCTGGCAAAGCGCGCTGGCGCTGCTCTTCTGTATCGGCGCCATCGTTTCGCTGCCGCTTCTGGCGAACGGCGCCCCCGCCCCGTTCAGCAGCCAGACCACGACGCTTGTCGTCATCATTATCGCCGCCGCAGCGCTGATTTCGCTGCCGGCGCTGCCACCGCTCTATTCGGCGACCGTGCTGCTGCTGGCCTCCTTCGATGCCGCCTGGCTGCTCCTGTCAGGCATCACGGGCAACGAGGGCATGGCGACGAAAGCTTTCTTCCTGCTGATCGCTGCCGCCTGGCTGCTCGCCTGGCGCTGCGTCACGCTGCTGTCGGATGTGAAGCCGTTGTCGAATACCGGCAAATCCTTCCTGCGGCTGTTGATCCCGGCAATCTTCGGCGCCTGGATCCTGATCCTCTGGGAGGCGGCAACGCGCGGCGGCGGCATCCCCTTCGTCATCCTGCCGCCGCCGAGCACCATTGGTGTGCGGATCGCCAATTCTCTGCCGATCCTCGGCGAGGACGTGCGCCAGACGATCTTCAAGGCCGTGCTGTTCGGCTATGTCGTCGGCTGCGCCTCCGGCTTCATCGTCGCGATCCTCGCCGACCGCGTCGCCTTCCTGCGCCGCGGCCTGCTGCCGATCGGCAACATGGTCTCGGCCCTGCCGATCATCGGCGTCGCACCTATTATGGTCATGTGGTTCGGCTTCGACTGGCCGTCGAAGGCCGCCGTCGTCATCATCATGACCTTCTTCCCGATGCTGGTGAACACGGTGGCGGGTCTCTCCGCCTCCGGCGCCATGGAGCGGGACCTGATGCGCACCTACGCATCCGACTACTGGCAGACGCTGCTGAAGCTCCGGCTTCCGGCGGCCATGCCGTTCATTTTCAACGCCCTGAAGATCAACTCGACGCTGGCGCTGATCGGTGCCATCGTTGCGGAATTCTTCGGAACCCCTATCGTCGGCATGGGCTTCCGCATCTCCACAGAGATCGGCCGCATGAATGTCGACATGGTCTGGGCCGAGATCGCCGTCGCGGCGGTGGCTGGCTCGGTTTTCTACGGCGTCGTCGCCCTTGCCGAACGGGCGGTGACTTTCTGGCATCCGTCTATCCGTGGTGGCTAGGCGTCGCTTTGTTCCCGCAAATGGGATTGGGGCATAACTTCAGAGGGAAAAAAGAAAATGAAGAAGTTGATGGTTGCAATGATGGCGAGCGCCATGTCGCTCGCCGCCGTCCACGCGATGGCGGCCGACAAGGTGACGCTGCAGCTGAAGTGGGTCGCGCAGAGCCAGTTCGCCGGCTATTACGTCGCCAAGGACAAGGGCTATTACGAAGAAGAAGGCCTCGACGTCGACATCAAGCCGGGCGGCCCTGACATCGCCCCGGAACAGGTGATCGCCGGCGGCGGCGCCGATGTCATCGTCGACTGGATGGGCGGCGCGCTGGTGGCCCGCGAGAAGGGCGTTCCGCTCGTCAACATCGCCCAGCCCTACCAGAAGTCGGGCATGGAAATGATCTGCCGCAAGGACGGCCCGATCAAGACCGAAGCCGATTTCAAGGGTCATACGCTCGGCGTCTGGTTCTTCGGCAACGAATATCCGTTCTTCGCCTGGATGAACAAGCTCGGCCTGAAGACCGAAGGCGGCGCCGATGGCGTGACCGTGCTGAAGCAAAGCTTCGACGTCCAGCCGCTGCTGCAGAAGCAGGCCGACTGCATTTCCGTCATGACCTACAATGAATACTGGCAGGCAATCGATGCCGGTCTGAAGCCTGAGGATCTGACCGTCTTCAACTACAGCGCCATGGGCAACGATCTTCTCGAAGACGGCCTCTACGCCAATGAGGACAAGCTGAAGGACCCGGCTTTCAAGGAAAAGATGGTCAAGTTCGTCAAGGCCTCGATGAAGGGCTGGAAATACGCCACCGAAAATCCGGATGAAGCAGCAGGCATCGTCGTCGATGCCGGCGGCCAGGACGAAAACCACCAGAAGCGGATGATGGGCGAAGTCGCCAAGCTGATCGGCGACGGCAGCGGCAAGCTCGACACGACGCTTTACGACCGCACCGCCAAGGCTCTTCTCGACCAGAAGATCATCACCAAGGAGCCATCCGGCGCCTGGACACACGACATCACCGACGCCGCTTCCAAGTAAGCGGAATAGGCGACATCACGGAGAACGCGCGGAGAGATCCGCGCGTTTTCTGCTTTTTTAACGCCGATTGAAATTATTTGGCGTGCGCATGTCGCATCTGCCATGTCTCGATCGTCTTCAGATTATACGTTGCGATCAATCATCGGAATGCAAACATAACCTGACGGTGATTGATCTATACGTAAACGGTAATTAATGTGCCGCTCATGGGGAATTGTTTTCTAGCGGTCTTGTACGTCGCGCAAACCGATACCACGTACAAAACCAGATTTGCCGGACCGGGGACTTCTCTGTATGAGAGACGGCAAATGCGGGAATACCTCTGAGTAGTTAGACAGAGACGGGAATGGCCTGTTCGCAAGCTGCAGCATCGCTGCGCCGATTTTGGCCGACCATTTTGACATAATTGGATGACGACGCATGGCACGCACGCTTGAAATACTACGCGCCTCCACCCTTTTGATCGCCATCATGGCGGTATCGCCGGTCTTTGCCCAGGAGGCCGAAACGGCCACCACGAAGCCGAAGCAGAACCTTCCGGCGATCGTCGTCACCACGGCGAAGACCCGCGCGCTCGTCGATCGCGTCGTTGCCACAGGCACCGTCAAGGCCGTCGAGGAAGTCTATATCCAGCCGCAGGTCGAGGGCCTGTCGATCAGCTCGCTGAATGTCGATGTCGGCGACAAGGTCGCTGCCGACAGCACGATCGCCACGCTGAACCCCGATTCCCTGCTGTTGCAGAAGAGCCAGATGCAGGCGACCAAGGCCAAGGGCGAGGCATCGCTTGCCCAGCTTCGCGCCCAGCTGGTCGAAGCCCAGGCCAATGCCTCCCAGGCCCGTCAGCAGCAGGACCGCGCCCAGGAAATGGTCAAGAAGGGTACCGTCTCGACTGCAACGGTCGAACAGGCCGATGCGGCTGCCGCCTCCGCCAATGCCCGTGTCAGCTCCGCGGAGCAGGCAATCGAGGTCGCCCAGGCCGATCTGAAGGTCACCGACAGCCAGATCGCCGATGCCGACCTGAAGCTCGCTCGCACCGACGTGAAGACGCCCGTTACAGGCACTGTGGCGGCCAAGAACGCCAATGTCGGCGCCATCGCATCCGGTACCGGCGATCCGATGTTCACCATCATCCGTGACAACGATATCGAACTCGTCGCCGAAGTCGGCGAAAACGACATCATGAAGATCCAGCACGGCCAGAAGGCGACGATTTCGCTTGCCGGCAGCCGCGAGAAGCTCGCAGGCTCTGTGCGCCTGGTCTCGCCGACCGTCGATCCGACCACCCGGCTCGGCCTGGTGCATATCCTGATCGACGACGACAACAAGGCGCGCTCCGGCATGTATGGCAGCGCCGAAATCATCGTCAACACGGCTGAGAACGTGGCACTGCCGCTGTCTGCCGTGCTCACGACGAACGAGGGCTCGTCTGCCCGCAAGGTCGAGAACGGCGTGGTGAAATTCGCCGCCGTAGAGACCGGCATCCAGGACGGTGCCTTTGTCGAAATCACGAAGGGCCTGAAGGACGGCGAGGAAGTCGTTGCCAAGGCCGGTGCCTATGTTCGCGACGGTGATCACATCACCCCTGTCCGCGAACAGCCTGCTGCTTCCAACTGAGAGACGGCCCGATGAACTTTTCAGCCTGGTCCATCCGAAACCCCGTAGCGCCGCTGCTGCTCTTCGGCCTGCTGCTTTTTGTCGGCATCCAGTCGTTCAACAAGCTGCCGATCACGCGCTTCCCGAATATCGACGTGCCGCTGGTCTCGATCGTCGTGACACAGAGCGGCGCCTCGCCCGCCGAACTCGAAATGCAGGTGACCAAGGAGATCGAAGACGCGGTCGCCTCGATCACCGGCATCGATGAAATCCAGTCGACGGTGACGGACGGCCAGTCGCAGACGGTCGTCATGTTTCGCATGGAAGTGCCGACCGAACAGGCCGTGCAGGACACCAAGGACGCGATCGACCGCATCCGCAGCGATCTTCCGGCCAATGTCGAAGAGCCGATCGTCTCCAAGGTCGATGTCGAGGGACAGGCGATCCAGACCTTTGCCGTCTCCTCGCCCGACATGACGCTCGAGGAACTCTCCTGGTTCGTCGACGACACGATCAAGCGCTCGCTGCAGGGCCAGAGCGGCATCGGCCGCGTCGACCGTTACGGCGGCGCCGAGCGCGAAGTGCGCATCGAGCTCAACCCCGACAAGCTGAACGCCTACGGAATCACCGCGGCCAGCGTGAACCAGCAGCTGCGCGGCACCAACGTCGACCTCGGCTCCGGCCGCGGCCAGGTGGCAGGCAGCGAGCAGGCGATCCGCGTCCTCGGCGACGCCCGCAATGTCGCCGAACTTGCCAACACCACGATCGCGCTGCCGAACGGCCGCTTCGTCAAGCTGACCGATCTCGGCGCCATCAAGGACACCTATCAGGAACCGAAATCCTTCTCGCGCTTCGACGATACGCCCGTCGTCACCTTCGGCGTCTTCCGCTCCAAGGGCGCCAGCGAAGTCAGCGTCGCCGAGACGGTGGCGCAGAGCCTCGACAAGGTGCGGGCGGAAAATCCGAATGTCGGCATCGAGCTGATCAACGATTCCGTCTATTTCACCTATGGCAACTACGAAGCCGCCATCCACACGCTGCTCGAAGGCGCGCTGCTGGCCGTCATCGTCGTCTTCCTGTTCCTGCGGAACTGGCGCGCAACGCTGATCTCGGCGATCGCGCTGCCGCTGTCGGCGATCCCGACCTTCTGGATCATGGACCTGATGGGTTTCTCGCTGAACCTCGTCAGCTTCCTGGCCTTGACGCTGGCGACGGGTATTCTCGTCGACGATGCGATCGTCGAAATCGAAAACATCGCCCGCCATATCAAGATGGGCAAGACGCCCTATAGGGCGGCGATCGAGGCGGCCGACGAAATCGGTCTCGCCGTCATCGCCACGACGTTTACGATCATCGCCGTCTTCGTGCCGGTGTCGTTCATGCCGGGCATTCCCGGCCAGTACTTCATCCAGTTCGGCCTGACCGTCGCCTTCTCGGTGTTCTTCTCCCTTGTCGTCGCGCGTCTGATCACGCCGATGATGGCCGCCTATCTGATGCGCGCCGAAGACGGCCAGGAAGATCACCACGATAACGATGGCGCCTTCTTCCGCGGCTATACCCGGCTGATCCGCGCCACCACCGGTCACTGGTGGAGCCGTTATGCGACGCTGATCGCCGCCATCGGCTTCCTCATCGGATCGGTCTTCCTGCTGTCGCAGGTTCCGGGCAGCTTCCTGCCGCCGGAAGACGCCTCGCGCATCGTGCTCTCGGTCGAGCTGCCGCCGAATGCGACACTCGATGACACCGACAAGACCAGCAACGCGATCTATGAGCGCGTCAAGGATATCGACGGCGTCGAAAGCGTCTTCGTTCTCGGTGGCGCTTCGCCGAAGGGCGATCTCGAGCTGCGCCGCGCGACGATCACCCTTTCGCTCCACAAGCTCGATCAATCGCTGGTCAAGAAGCTGGTCAACGACGTGCTCGGCTCCATCCCGGTCATCGGTCCGCATCTGCCGAAGGTCGAGGTTCATGGCCGCGTGCGCCCGCAGTGGGATATCGAAAAGGAAGTCTTCGCCAAGGTGAAGGACATTCCTGACGTCCGCATCCTGAAGCTCAACGACCGCGGCGAACGCGACCTGTCGTTCAACTTCCTCTCCAAGAACGATCAGGACCTCAACGAGGCCGTCGGTCTTCTGGAATCGAAGCTGCGCGCCGATCCGCTGCTCGCCAATGTCAGTGCCGATGGCGCCCTGCCCCGTCCGGAACTGCAGGTCCGCCCGCGCAAGGATCAGGCCGCCCGTCTCGGCATCACGCCGCAGCAGATCTCCGAGACCATCCGCGTCGCCACCATCGGCGACGTCGATGCCGCACTCGCCAAGATCTCGCTCGACGACCGACAGATCCCGATCCGCGTCCAGGCATCGCTCGACATGCGCCGCGATCTCCAGGCCATCCGCGCCCTGAAGATCCAGACCGCCAGCGGCGGCAGCGTGCCACTCTCGACGGTCGCCGACATCGACTATTCGGAAGGTGTCAGCTCGATCAAGCGCAACAACCGCTACCGCGTCGTGGCGATCGGCTCCGACCTGCCGCAGGGCGTGGCGCTGGATACGGCCTCGGCCCGCTTCCTCGAGATCGTCAAGGATACCAAGATCCCGTCCACGGTGCAGCTGGTCGAAAGCGGCGACACCAAGGTGCAGAAGGAAATGCAGCAGAGCTTCGTCAACGCCATGTTGATGGGCCTGATGCTGGTGCTTGCGGTGCTGATCCTGCTCTTCAAGAACGTGATCCAGCCCTTCACCATCCTGTTCTCGCTGCCGCTGGCAATCGGCGGCGTGGCGGTCGGCCTGCTGGTCACCAACAATCCGCTGTCGATGCCGGTTCTGATCGGCATCCTGATGCTGATGGGCATCGTCACCAAGAACGCCATCCTGCTCGTCGATTTCGCCATCGAGATGCGCCGTCACGGCCTGTCTCGCGTCGAAGCCATGGTGGAGGCCGGCCGCAAGCGTGCCCGCCCGATCATCATGACCTCGATCGCCATGTCGGCCGGCATGCTGCCCTCGGCCATGGGTGTCGGCGAAGGCGGCTCGTTCCGTGCGCCGATGGCGATTGCCGTGATCGGCGGTATCATCGTCTCCACGGTGCTGTCGCTCGTCGTCGTCCCCTCCTTCTTTTTGATCATGGACGATCTCTCCCGCCTGCTCGGCTGGATGTTCGGCCGCCTCGTCGGCAAGAAGGATGTGGAAGAGCCCACCTTATCCCGCGAAGAACTGACGGAAGCCGTCGGCTCGTTGAAGGACCGGGTGAGCGCGATCGAAAACCCGGAAGCCAAGCAGAAGAACGCCAACAGCAACGGCAAGAACGTGCTCCGGCTCCCGCCCTTTGCGGCGGAGTAACGGGGACGTCTCTTACAAAAAGGCCGGGCTCAATGCTCGGCCTTCTTGTTTGCGGGATGGCGCACAGACCACCGCGTTTCCCTCATCCCTGTGCTCGTCACAGGGATCCAGCCGGCCCAAGTCCTTGGGCCGAAAAGACTCTTCCCGCCACGCAGACGCGCGGCGACTGGATTCCTGTGACAAGCACAGGAATGAGGGCATTTTGGTTGCCGCCCCTCACACCTCTTCCTCCACCCTCAACTGCGCCACCTGCTTCTCCCCGCCGTTGAAATAAGACGCAATCAAATGCCCAGCCGAAACGGCAGCGACGCAAAGCACCACCGAGACGGCGATATTCACCCCTGCCCGCATCATGGCGCCCGAACGGATCAGATCGAGCGTCTGCAGGCTGAAGGACGAGAAGGTGGTGTAGCCGCCACAGAGACCGATCATCACGAAGAGCCGCATGTTCTCCGACACCGGAAAACGGCCATGCGCCAGCGTCAGCGTGCCGAACAGGCCGATGATGAAGGAGCCGGTGATGTTGATGAGGATCGTCCCCCAAGGCAGGTTGCCGCTGATCGGCGTCGCCAGGACAGAGATCAGGTATCGCGCCAGGGTGCCGAGAGCGCCTCCAGCCATGATGATCAAGCAGGTATAGAGTGACATGCACGCCTCATTGTATCGGCGGGCAGTAGACACACTCCCACCGTCGATTGAAATCGCGGTAGGAGTCATCAGCCATCACGGCGGTTATCGGGGGCACTCCATCCCCATCGCGAATAGGCTAATCGCGGCAGGCCGGAGATGCAACAGGCCCAAGCCGCGTCATTTTGCATCGCTGTGGCCGCGTCTGGCCACAGCGTCGATATCACCTGCCGGAACGCATCAGGCCGAAAAGCCGCCATCGGCGACAATCTCGGCGCCGGTGACGAAGGCGGCGCCAGGGCTTGCGAGATAGGCGACGACGCTGGCGATCTCGTAATCCTTGCCGTAGCGGCCAACGGCGATGCCGGGACCGACGATCTGCGAAATCGGTCCGCCATCCGGGTTCATGTCGGTATCGGTCGGGCCGGGATGGACGGTGTTGACGGTGATCCCCTTCGGCCCGAGATCGCGAACCAGACTGCGATTGAACCCGGCGACGGCGCCCTTGGTCAGCGTGTAGAGCGAAGCGGTCGGAAAGGCCGCGTAACGCACCATCGACGAGCCGATATGAATGATGCGGCCGCCGGGCTTCATCCAGCGCACGGCCTCCTGCGTCGCCACGAACATGCCGGTGACGTTGACGGCAATCATCCGTTCGTAATCCGAAAATGTCGTCACCTCGATGGCGCCAGCGAGCGCGATGCCGGCATTGTTGACGAGAATGTCGATTGCGCCGAAGGCTTCCCCGGTCTTTGCCACCGCGGCCCGCACGGCAGCGGGATCGCCGGCATCGGCCTGGATTGCGATGGCTCGTCCGCCACCAGCCTCGATATCCTTGACGACAAGCGCGGCGCGGTCGGGCGACGCATGGTAGGTGATGGCAACCGCCGCCCCATCCGCCGCCAGCCTTCTGGCGATGGCAGCGCCGATCGAGCGCGAGCCGCCAGTGACGAGTGCTGCCTTGCCTGACAGGGGTTTCGATAGATCGGTCATTGTCTAAGCTCCAGGTGTCGTTTCGATGGAGCGGAATATGGCCAGTCTATTCCATTGCGATTAGCGGGTAATGGATTTAATAAATTTCAAGCAATCGTTGAAAGTGAAGAGATGGAATCTCTGATCAACCTGGAATCCTTCGTCAGGACCGCGGAGCTCGGCAGCTTCTCCGCCGCGGCGCGACGGCTGGCGATGACGCCCGCTGCCGTCAGCCGCAACGTCGCCGTGCTCGAGGCCAATCTCGGCATCCGGCTCTTCCAGCGCAGCACCCGCAGCCTGACGCTGACCGAAGCCGGCGAGCGCTTTCTGCAGGCGATTGGCGACAATCTCTCCGGCCTGCAGAATGCCATCGCCTCGGCGGCATCAGATGAAGCGGCGCCTTCGGGCACGTTGAGAGTGAGCATGAGCCCGACGCTCGGCATCGGTTATATCCTGCCGTTGCTGCCGGATTTCCTCGCGCGCTATCCGCTGATCCGGCCGGAATGGATGTTCGAGAACAGGCAGGTCGACTTGATCGCCGAGGGCTATGATGCGGCGATCGGCGGCGGCTTCGAGCTGGCGCCGGGCGTGATCGCCCGCACCCTTGCCCCTGCCCACATCATCGCCGTCGCCTCCCCCGCCTACATGCGGGGGAGATCACCACCCGAGGAACCGTCGGACATGGCCAGGCTCGACGGCATCGTCATGCGTGCCAACCGCACCGGCAAGATCCGCATGTGGCAGATGCGCAATGTCGCCGGCGACGAGCAGACGGCGGCGCCCAGAGAGCGGGTCGTGGTCGATGATCCGGCAGCCATGCGCGAGGCCGCGCTGATGGGCATCGGCGTGGCGATGATCGCCAAGCCGGACGCGCTGCCGCATCTGGAATGTGGCGATCTCGTCCGTGTTGTCCCGCAATGGTATGTCGATGCCGGACCGGTCTCGATCTACTATTCGGGCAGGAAACTTCTGCCGCTGAAGACCCGCGTCTTCATCGATTTCGTTCTCGAAGCCTCGCGGCGGGAAAACTGGGCAGAACGCTTCACCGGAAGCCTCGGCGAGCATGGCCCCTGACGCTTCCGCGTCAGAGCCCGCCATGCTCCTTGAGGAAGCTGACGATCGAGCCGATACCATCGCCGCGCTTCATGTCGGAGAAGACGTAGGGGCGGGTTGCCCGCATGCGCGTCGCGTCCCGGTCCATCACATCCAGATCGGCACCGACATAGGGCGCCAGATCCTTCTTGTTGATGACAAGAAGGTCCGACTTGGTGATCCCAGGCCCGCCCTTGCGGGGGATTTCCTCGCCCTGGCAGACGGAAATCACATAGATAGTGATATCGGCGAGGTCAGGAGAAAAGGTCGCCGCCAGATTGTCGCCGCCGGACTCGATGAAGACGACGTCGAGATCGGGGATGCGCTGGTTCAGCCCGGCGATCGCCTGCAGATTGATCGTCGCATCCTCGCGTATGGCGGTATGCGGGCAGCCGCCGGTTTCGACGCCGACGATGCGGTCCGACGGCAGCGCCTGCATGCGCATCAGCGCTTCGGCATCCTCGGTCGTGTAGATGTCGTTGGTGACGACGGCGACAGAATAATCGTCACGCATCGCCTTGCAGAGCTTCTCCGTCAGCGCCGTCTTGCCGGAGCCGACAGGCCCGCCGATGCCGACGCGGAGAGGTCCGTTTCTCGATTTCATAGGTGTTACTCCAATTCACCCGATGATAGCGCCCGGCTATCACGCCTGCCACCGGCAAATGACGCAGATGCCTGCCTTACGAGCGGAAAAGTCTGGTGCTCTGGGTCTCGTGCCGCAGCGTCGAGATATCGGCCTGAACGGCCGCCGAACCGAGATCGTCGGTCGTCGCGGCCGAGGCCTTTCTGGCGATCTCTGCAATGACAGGTTCGAGCTTCGCCAGTATGCCGACGCCATCCTTCTGACCGCCGACACCGAGGCGGATACCGGCCGAGACGGCCTGCGAGACATAGGCATGAAGGAAAGCGGCCAGCGCCTTGTCTAGCGCGACGTCATGGGCGCCTGCGATGGCGCCGACGGCAACAGGATAGGCCACATGTTGCGGCAGCCGCTCGAAGACAGGATCGGGCCAGGCCCGCGCTGCCGTGAGGAAGGCATCGCCGAGCAGCATCGTTTCCTGATGCCGTTCCCGAGAGCCGGCGAGCGCTTCGGCAAGTGCGGCGAGATCGCCGATCGCAGCGGCATCGCCCTGCCCGCGCCATGCAGCGGAAAAGATCACGGCATCGTTCCAGATGCCGCCATGGGTCAGCAACGTCGAAATCCACGTCTCGAGTCCCGCGGCATCGGTGACGAGGCCGTCATGAACCGCGCGCTCCAATCCGCCCGAATAGGCGAATGAGCCGACCGGGAAGGCCGGCGACAGCCACGCCATCAGGCGCAGCAGCGCCTGGAGATCATCCGCTTGCGTCATCGCCGCTCAGTCGTGAGAGTGATGGTGTCCGTCACCATGCTTGTGGTCGTGATCATGATGATCATGATCGTGGTCGTGGCCATGCTTATGGTCATGGTCGTGCCCATGATGATCGCCGTGATCGTGACCATGGTGATCGTGCCCATGGCTGTGATAGGCGCCGCGGGCAGGCTGGAAGGGCTCGGTGACTTCGAGAACCAGCGCGCCAAGACCCTGCAGCATGGTGCGGATCACGTGGTCGCGGAGGATCAGGATGCGGTCTTCCTCGATCTGCGCGGCCAGATGCCGATTGCCAAGATGCCAGGCAAGCTCGATCAGATGAACACCATTCTTGCCGCGGATTTCGAACAGCTTCTCATCCGCCGCCAGGATCTCGATCAGCTCGCCGTCGTCGCGCACCAGAAGGTCGCCATTGGCGAAGAGCACGGGATCCTTGAGATCGAGCATCACCATGCCGCCGCTTTCCAGATGCAGCAGCTTGCGGCGCAGGTGGCGCAGATCATGTGGCAGCTTCACCTGCTCGATCGGGTGGGAGGACGGTGTACCGGCGGGAAGATAGGATGTGACGCGTTGCATGGGACTTATCCATTTTGCAGAGACCGTGACCTTGCAAAATAGCGGGCGGCGGCGCAAGCGCCAATCCCGCCCGGGGAGTGGCTAAATGCCGTAGGCGCGCTGCGCGCCGTCATAGCCGGCATCGTCGTCGCCCTGAACGGCAAGACCGTTCTCCACCAGGCGGCTATGCCAGGCGTGGTGCAGACCTTCGCTCTCGTGGACGACGCGGTTTCGCCCGAGCGCCTTGGCGAGATAGAGCGCCTTGTCGGCCGAGGCATAGACCGCCTCCTTGTTCCGTCCCGGTTCGAGATCGGCGATCCCGGCCGAGATGGTGATCGGCACGGTGCAGCCGTCGGCGGTGATCGGCTGGCAGGCGATCTGTGTCTTCACCTGCTCGACGCGCTCAAGCCGCGCCGCCAGCGGAAAGCCGGTGACGATGACGCCGAATTCCTCGCCGCCGAGGCGGGCGACCACCGAGCTGTCGTTGAAGGCCGTCGCCAGGATTGCCGAGATGGCGATGATCACGGCATCGCCGCAGGCATGGCCGAAGCGGTCGTTGATCGCCTTGAAGCGATCGACGTCGAAGATGACCAGCGACGCATCGGCTTCAACCGTTGCCAGCGCCTCGGTAAAGGCGCGGCGGTTCAGCAGGCCTGAGAGCATGTCGGTGCGGCTGAGCTTTTCGAATTCCGCCCGCGAGATCGTCAGGTGATGCAGCGCAAAGCCCGCGATCAACGACAGGAGACCACAGGCCGCCCCGCCGAACAGCCATGAAAACACGATCCCGAGGCTCAGCGAATGGGCAAGCGACAGCGGCAGCAGATCGAAGAAGGAAAGCGGCGGCAACACGATCAGCATGATGACGGCGGAGAGGATGATGGCGGAAAAGCTCATCTTCAGCGCGAAGCTGAAAATGGTGCCGCGATGCTGAAAATTGCCGAGCCCCATCTGGAGCATCATCCAGTTTTTCATGCGAATCGACCTCCAGCCCCGGCACCCCATGGCATTTGATTAGAATGCATTTGCTGCCGGGTTCTTAAGCCGATCGTTAAGATTTGAGCGAGTTCGGCCGAATTAATGAAGTTGCATTTTCACGGGCAGGCCGCACCCGCCCTCAACCTGAATCAGAACTGCTGAACGCCTGATTAAATCTCTGATATCACGCGCATTTCATTCCACACCGATGCGCTGACGAAAGCCACGTTTCGAGCACGAAGATTTCCCGGAATTTCTGCAACCACCCGGAGAATGCCGTTAACGAAACGCTTTCGGCAGCCCTCCGTGCCTCAGAACAGGAAGTAGCGCTGTGCCATCGGGAGAACGGTCGCCGGTTCGCAGGTCAACAACTCGCCATCGGCCCTGACTTCATAGGTCTCTGGATCGACCTCGATATGCGGCGTCAGGCTGTTGTGGATCATCGACGCCTTGGAAATTCCGCCGCGCGTGTTCTTCACGGCGACGAGATTCTTGGCAACACCGAGCCGTCCCTTGAGGCCTGCATCCAGCGACGCCTGCGACACGAAGGTGACCGACGAGGTGGTGCGCAGCTTGCCATAGGCGGCAAACATCGGCCGGTAATGCATCGGCTGCGGGGTCGGGATCGAGGCGTTCGGATCCCCCATGGGCGCCGCCGCGATCGAGCCGCCGAGCAGCACCATCTCCGGCTTGACGCCGAAGAAGGCGGGGTTCCACAGAACCAGGTCGGCGCGCTTGCCGACCTCCACCGAGCCGATCTCGTGGCTGAGGCCCTGAGCGATTGCCGGATTGATCGTGTATTTCGCGATATAGCGGCGGACGCGGAAATTGTCGTTCTCGCCCTTTTCTTCCGGCAGGCGGCCACGCTGACGCTTCATCTTGTCGGCCGTCTGCCAGGTGCGGATCGCCACTTCGCCGACCCGGCCCATGGCCTGGCTGTCGGAGGAGATGATCGAGAAGGCGCCGATATCATGGAGGATATCTTCGGCGGCGATCGTCTCCTTGCGGATCCGGCTTTCGGCGAAGGCGATATCTTCGGGGATCGACGGCGACAGATGATGGCAGACCATCAGCATATCGAGATGCTCGGAGATCGTGTTGACCGTGTAGGGCCGCGTCGGGTTGGTGGATGACGGGATGACGTTCGACTGGCCGCAAATCTTGATGATATCGGGCGCGTGCCCGCCACCGGCACCCTCGGTATGGAAGGCATGGATGGTGCGGCCCTTGAGCGCCCCGATCGTGTCTTCCACGAAACCGCTCTCGTTCAGCGTATCGGTGTGGATCATCACCTGGATGTCATATTCGTCGGCCACCGAAAGGCAGCAGTCGATCGCCGCCGGCGTCGTACCCCAATCCTCATGCAGCTTCAGCGACGAGGCACCTGCCAGCACCATCTCTTCGAGTGCAGCAGGAAGCGACGCGTTGCCCTTCCCCGCCAGCGCCAGGTTCATCGGAAAGCCGTCGAAGCTCTCGATCATCCGCTCGATATGCCAGGCACCGGTGCAGGTCGTTGCGAGCGTGCCATGCGCCGGGCCGGAGCCGCCGCCCAGCATGCAGGTGATGCCGGACATCAACGCCTCCTCGATCTGCTGCGGGCAGATGTAATGGATATGCGCATCCATGCCGCCGGCCGTGACGATCTTGCCCTCGCCCGCGATCGCTTCCGTCGATGGGCCGACGATGATGTTGACGCCCGGCTGCGTGTCGGGATTGCCCGCCTTGCCGATCGCCACGATGCGCCCGTCCTTCAGCCCGATATCGGCTTTCACGATCCCCGTGTGATCGATGATCACCGCATTGGTAATCACGGTATCGACCGCGCCCTGCGCCCGCGTCGCCTGGCTCTGTCCCATGCCGTCGCGGATCACCTTGCCGCCGCCGAACTTCACTTCCTCGCCATAGGTCGTGAAGTCCTTTTCGATCTCGATGAATAGCTCGGTATCGGCCAGCCGCACCTTGTCGCCGACGGTCGGTCCGAACATGCTGGCATAGGCGGCGCGGGAGATCTTGTGGGGCATATGTCAGGCTCCTTGGGAGGAAGAATGAGGTGGTTCGGCGGCGTATCGTTTCAGCCGCCCGGCAGCGATATATCCATCGACAAGCTGCCGCTCGGCAGCAAATGGGTGGCCGTCCCAGCCTGCATGACCGAACCCCGCAAGCCCGATATCGGCGCCGGGGAACCGGCGGAAGGCTTGGGCTATCGCGATCAAGCCGGTGCTCGGCACGACGTAAGGCTCGGGGTGAAAGGCGGCGAGCGCGTCGTCCACCGCCTCATGAATCACTTTCTCAACGACCACATGCCGTTTGCCAGCTTCCTTGCAGAAGGCCTTGAACTGACTCGTGTAATCGTCGCAGAAGTCGTCGAGCTCGGGATGAGAGATAGCGAGCGGCGCCCGCATCTCCGCAAATTTTTCCGGATCGCGCACGCACCAGATTTCCGACGCTTCGACGACGCCGGGCAGTGTCCGCCAACCGGTATCGCCGGTCATTGCCTTGCCCGGACGGCCGGTATTGCAGACAGCGACCGCATCGGTGCGGCCAGGGCTTGCAGCATAGGACCGGCATTCGTTGAAGCGGATGACGAAATCGGCCGCAGTGATCGCCGCGCGCCCCTCGTCTCCCACCTCACCGTTGCCGACGATCATGATCTTCTGTCCCACGTCAGTTGCCGCCCAATGCGTCGGCAAGCGCCTTCAGTTCCTTGGTTCTGGTATCGCTGAGATTGGCGAGGCACCCGGCCACCAGCATCGGCTCCATCGTCCCGCCGCGGGCCTGAAAGCCTTCGGCCTCGCATTGCGCGTCGCGATAGGAGATCCAGGCACGCTGCGCGGTGAGCAGCGCCTTCTCGGCGCCGCGATCGTTCTCGTCCAGGTCCTCGTCGGTCGCAGCCGCCGCAGTGCGCGTTTCCTTCCACTGGGCGTTCAGCGCCTTGTCGGCCTCGCCATAGCGATCCTGCTCGCAGCTTGTCATCTCCGCCTGCGTCTCAGGGTTCTTGCAGTCGGTCTCCTCCTGCGCGAATGCGCCCGAAGCCATTATTACGCCGCCCGCCAATGCAAGCAGGCCGATCACCAAACGCATCATTTCCTCCCGTCTTCTGTTATTTTTTGTGCTTCAAAGCTTGCCCATGACCAGCTGGCGGAAGCCATAGACTTCGCGCTTGCCCGACAGCGGGATCAGCGTCACCTCGCGGGTTTGCCCCGGCTCGAAGCGGACGGCGGTACCGGCGGGAATGTCCAGCCGCATGCCGTGCGTCTTCTCGCGTTCGAAGGAGAGCCCCGCATTGGTTTCGGCAAAATGATAATGGCTGCCAACCTGCACCGGGCGATCGCCGGTGTTCGACACGACCATCGTCAGGGTCGGTGCGCCGGCATTGAGTTCGATGTCGCCGCTTGCGGCAATGATTTCGCCTGGGATCATGTCTTTCTCCTCACGCAGCCTTCTGGGGCGCGCAGCCCTCGGCCTTCAATACACGTTTGGTCGACGCCGGGTTGTTGGCGAGCTTCCCGGCCGGGCGGACCGGGCGGCGGGTGAATTCGCCACCGCAGTTCGGGCACTTGCCGCCGAGCACATCTTCGGCGCAAGCAGCACAGAAGGTGCATTCGAAGCTGCAGATCATCGCCTCCAGACTTTCGGGCGGCAGGTCCTTGTCGCAGCATTCGCAGTTCGGACGCAGTTCCAGCATCGCGGCCTCCTTAGCGGATCGGTTCGTGGACGGTGACGAGCTTGGTACCGTCAGGAAATGTCGCCTCGACCTGCACGTCGTGGATCATCTCGGCGATGCCTTCCATCACCTGATCGCGGCCGACGACATGAGCGCCGGCCTCCATCAGATCGGCGACGGAACGCCCGTCACGCGCGCCTTCGACGACGAAATCGGTGATCAACGCGATGGCTTCCGGATGGTTGAGCTTGACGCCGCGCTCCAGCCTGCGGCGCGCCACCATTGCCGCCATGGAGATCAACAGCTTGTCTTTTTCTCTCGGAGTGAGGTTCATCGTTCATCCATTCCAGCTGAATTACAGGTTCCAGACTTTCGGCACCGGCGCGCCGTTGCGCAAGGCGGATATGATCGGAATCAGGATTTTTCTAAGCGCGAAACCATCGGCTGCCGCGGCGCGCACGACAAGCTTGCCATTCCACGAACTGACGCCCGCCATATGCCCTTCGAGCAGCGGCCGAACCTTAGCGAGATAGCTGTCGGCCAGCGGACCGGCATAGAGCATCGTCGCAAACGCCACCTGCCCGCCCAGAACCGGCTGCAGCGCTGTCAGCGCGCCGACCGCGCCATCGAGCCGGAGTTCCTCGGCATGAATAAGCTTGCCCGCGCGGCGAATGCGCCAGCGGTCGCGAAACAGCCCCGTCTCCATCGCCTCGCCCATCGCCTTGCGGCCGAGCAGGATGGCCTCGACGGCCAGAAAGTCGGCAGTCTCGTCGAGATCGACGTCGAGGCGGCGAAACAGCGAGGCGCGGTCGAAGAGAATGGTTTCCTGCGGCAGCCAGTCGACCCGCGATCCGGCACCGGCGCTGATCGTGGTCGTGACTTCGGCAGTGCCCGCCGATGCCTTGTAGATCTTCTCGCAGGCCTGGGTAGTGACGTCGATGCGCGTGCCGGGACCGGCAACGACGCTCCAGTTCATCCGGTCGCCGCCCGTCAGTCCGCCGGCGGTGTTGATGATGACGGCTTCCATCGAGGCATCGAAGGTGTCAGGCAGCCGGATCTTCGCCGCACCTTCCTGATAGAGCTCGCGAAGCCGCGTGCGCCCATCCAGCGTCTTGGCGGCCAGATGCCCGCGTCCCTCGGCTCTTTGCGGTCTGGTGCTTGCCGCAGCGATCGTCATCCCATCCCCTTGAACATCCGCCGGTCATCCGGCTGTTCTCATTCAATGCGCTAAACAAGTGAAAGCAAGCAATTCCCGTGCCGCCCGCAATCGCCTTCGCCGCAAAGCCGAACGGCTCGCCCCGGAACCGAGATTGCCGAAGAAAGCGGCAATTGCCGCTCAGACGGTCAGATGGCGGCGGGCCTCAGGCGTATCCAGCGTTTCCGCCAGCCCTTCATGGACGATCTCGCCGCGGTCCATGATGTAGACATAGTCGGCAAGCTCGCGGCAGAAATCGAGATATTGCTCGACCAGCAGGATCGCCATGCCGGTGGAATCCCGGAGATAGCGGATCGCCCGGCCGATATCCTTGATGATCGACGGCTGTATGCCTTCGGTCGGCTCGTCGAGCACCAGGATTTTCGGCCGCGTCACCATGGCCCGGCCGATCGCCAGCTGCTGCTGCTGCCCGCCGGAAAGATCGCCGCCGCGACGGGACAACATCGACTTCAGCACCGGGAAGAGGCTGAAGATATCGTCAGGGATGTTGCGGTCGCGGCGGCCAAGCGGAGCAAAGCCGGTCTCGAGGTTTTCCTTTACCGTCAGCAGCGGGAATATTTCACGCCCCTGCGGCACGTAACCGATGCCCTGCTTGGCGCGGGCAAACGGCGGCAGGCCGTTGAGCGCGGTATCGTTGAAGGTGACGCTTCCGGCCGAGAGCGGATGCTGGCCCGTGACGGCGCGCAGAAGAGAGCTCTTGCCGACGCCGTTGCGGCCGAGCACGCAGGTGATCTTGCCCATCTCCGCCTTGATCGAGATGCCGCGCAGGGCTTGTGCCGCGCCGTAGTGGAGGCTTGCGTTTTCGACTGTCAGCATGGTTGTCCCCTATGATCGCTTAGGGTTGGGGTACCCCCCTCTGCCCTGCCGGGCATCTCCCCCACAGGTGGGGAGATTGGCTGGGCGCACCCGCTCGCTCCAACGTTGATTGTTTGATGAGACGCCTGCCACCAGTCGATCTCCCCCCTTGTGTGGGAGATGCCCGGCAGGGCAGAGGGGGGTATCACGCCTACAACGTTCACGACGACCATCCCTCACCGCCCCAGATAATTCTCGATCACCTTCGGATCGGAACTGACAAAATCGATCGACCCTTCGGCCAGCATCGAGCCTTCCGCCAAACACGTCACCTTGACGCCGAGATCGCGGATGAAGCCCATGTCGTGTTCGACGACGACCACGGAACGGGTCTTGGCGATCTCCTTAAGCAGGATCGCCGTTTCCGCCGTCTCGGCATCGGTCATGCCGGCCACCGGTTCGTCGACGAGCAGCAGCTTCGGTTCCTGGGCGAGCAGCATGCCGATCTCCAGCCACTGCTTCTGGCCGTGGGAAAGATTGGCCGCGAACTCGTCGCGGCGATGCGTCAGGCGCACCGTCTCCAGGATTTCGTCAATGCGCGCCTTGTCGTCGCCGGAGAGACGGTAGAACAGCGTCGGGAAGACGCCGCGCTTGCGGTTCAGCGCCAGTTCCAGATTGTCCCAGACGGTATGGCTTTCGAAGACCGTCGGCTTCTGGAACTTGCGGCCGATCCCGAGTTGGGCGATGTCGGCTTCGTCGAGTTTCGTCAGGTCGGTCTGGCCATTGAAGAACACCTCGCCCTCGTCGGGCCGGGTCTTGCCGGTGATGATGTCCATCATCGTCGTCTTGCCGGCGCCGTTCGGGCCGATGATGGCGCGCAGTTCACCGGGCTCGATGACGATCGAGAGCGAATTCAGCGCCTTGAAGCCGTCGAAGGAGACGGAGACGCCGTTCAGATAGAGCACGCTGTTGGGTTTGATATCGGGGATCATGCGCGCCTACTCCGCTGCCTGGATTTTTGCATCGACGCCGTCCTCGAGCGAGGGAGGCGTGGCCTCCGTCCGCGGCTTGCGCCTGCCGATATACTGCGCGGCCGTGCCGACAATGCCCTTCGGCAGGAACAGCGTGACGGCAACGAAGAGACCGCCGAGCGCAAACAGCCAGAACTCGGGGAAGAGACCGGTGAAGATGGTCTTGCCGCCATTGACGAGGATGGCGCCGATAATCGGGCCGATCAGCGTCGCGCGGCCGCCGACCGCCGTCCAGATGACCACTTCGATCGAGTTGGCAGGAGCGAATTCGCCGGGATTGATGATGCCGACCTGCGGCACGTAGAGCGCCCCGGCAATGCCCGCCATCATCGCCGAAACGACAAAGGTGAAGAGCTTGAAATGCTCGACACGGTAGCCGAGGAAGCGGGTACGGCTTTCGGCATCGCGAACGCCGACCAACACCTTGCCGAACTTGGAGCGGACGATGGCGGAAGCAATCATCAGCGACAGCGCCAGGAAGATCGCCGTGGCAACAAAGAGCGAGGCGCGGGTGCCGTCGGCCTGGACGTTATAGCCGATGATTTCCTTGAAGTCGGTCATGCCGTTATTGCCACCGAAGCCCATGTCGTTGCGGAAGAAGGCCAAGAGCAGCGCGTAGGTCATCGCCTGGGTGATGATCGACAGATAGACGCCGTTGACGCGTGAGCGGAAGGCGAACCAGCCGAAGATGAAGGCGAGCAGCCCGGGCACGGCGACGACCATGATCGCCGCGAACCAGAAGTGATCGAAGCCGTACCAGAACCACGGCAGTTCCTTCCAGTTCAGGAACACCATGAAGTCGGGCAGGATCGGATCGCCATAGACGCCGCGCGAGCCGATCTGGCGCATCAGATACATGCCCATCGCATAGCCGCCGAGCGCGAAGAAGGCGCCGTGGCCGAGCGAGAGGATGCCGCAGAAGCCCCAGACGAGATCGAGTGCCAGCGCCAGCAGCGCATAGGTCAGATACTTGCCGAACAGCGCCATGATGTAGGTCGGGATATGCAGCGGGTTCTCGGGGCCGGTCAGGAGATTGAGCACCGGCACCAGAACCGCGACCAGAAGCAGGATGGCGATGGCTATCGAGATCTTGCGATCGAGAGACCGGAGAAGGAAAGCCGTAATCATGCTTCCACCGCCCTTCCTTTGAGTGCGAAGAGCCCGCGGGGGCGCTTCTGGATGAAGAGAATGATGAGGACGAGCACCAGGATCTTGCCGAGCACGGCGCCAGCGAAGGGTTCCAGGAACTTGTTGACGACGCCGAGTGACAGCGCGCCGACCAGCGTGCCCCAGAGATTGCCGACGCCGCCGAAGACCACGACCATGAAACTGTCGATGATGTAGCTTTGTCCGAGGTTCGGCGAGACGTTGTCGATCTGGCTGAGCGCCACCCCGGCAATCCCGGCAATGCCGGACCCGAGGCCGAAGGTGAAGGCATCAACCCAGCCTGTGCGGATGCCCATCGAGGACGCCATGCGGCGGTTCTGTGTGACGGCGCGCATCTGCAGGCCAAAGGCCGAGCGCTTCAGGAGCATCAGCAGCGTCACGAACACCGCCATCGAGAAGACGATGATCCACATGCGGTTCCAGGTGATAGACAGGCCGCCGAATTCGAAGGCGCCGGACATCCAGCTCGGATTGCGCACTTCGCGGTTGGTCGGGCCGAAGATCGAGCGCACCGCCTGCTGCAGGATCAGCGACACGCCCCAGGTGGCGAGCAGCGTTTCCAGAGGGCGGCCATAGAGATAGCGGATTACGACCCGCTCGATGACGAGGCCGACGAAGCCGGTGAAAAGGAAGGCTGCAGGCACGGAGAAGGCCAGCGAATAGGTCGCCATGCCCGGGAAATTCGAGGTAATGTACTCCTGCACCACATAGGTCGTGTAGGCGCCGATCATCACCATCTCGCCATGCGCCATGTTGATGACGCCCATGACTCCGAAGGTGATGGCAAGGCCGATGGCGGCGAGCAGCAGTACCGAGCCGAGCGACAACCCGTACCAGACGTTCTGCACCACATCCCAGACAGCCAGGCTGCGCTTGATGCCGTCGATATCCGACTGGATTGCCGGTTTCAGGTCGTCAGGCGCGGTTTCCATCGCCGTCGTCAGGATCGTCATGGCGTTGCGGTCGCCGCGGGCGGCGATCGTGTCGATGGCGGCCTTCTTGTCTTCGGCGCTGACATCGCTCTTCAGCATCATCACCGCACGGGCGGCTTCCATCGTGTTCTTGACCTCGCCGTCCTTCTCCGTAGCAAGCGCCGAATTCAAGAGATCGAGATTGGCGGGATCGGCGTCCTTGAGCAGCCCCTGAGCGGCGGCGAGCCGCGCGGAACGATCCGGGCTCAGCAGCGTCAGCGTGCTCATGCTGGTGGCGATGATGCCGCGCAGCGAATTGTTGATCCTGACCTTGGACATATAGTCCGGGTCGATATCGGCGACGGCCTCGCCGCTGATCGGATCGGAGAATGTGGGCTCGTCATCCGTGCCGCCCTGCAGCAGAACCGGGCCGCCCTCTTCCGAATTCACATAAAGCTGGCCGTCGCTGAGCTGCTGCAGGATCTGGCCGACATGCGGATCCTTGGAGGCGACGAGCGCCTTGATGGCCGCCTCGCGGGCATCGAAGTCGCCGGCGCCGAGCGCATCGACGAGGGCGTGAATGTCTTCCTGCGCCTTCAGTGCCGAGGAGAAGACCGGCAGGGCGAGGAGGAGTGTGAAAAGAACGATCTTGATGGCGCGATACATCGGCTTTCTCGCCTGGATTATCGTTGGCCTCTGGGGCACCAACCGTTTGGGACGGAGCTTCCGCCCGGAACATGGGGGTCCGGACGGAAGGCATCAGGCAGGTATCGGATCGGCTAACTCAAGACCCCTTGCCGCCGCACTTGCCGGTCGCAACGTTGAAGTTGCCGCAGTTCATCGGCTTGCGCCAATCGGAGATCAGGTCCTTGGAGTCAGGCAGGTAATCGGACCATTCGTCACCGACGACGGCAGGCGTCTGCTTGACGATTTCGAACTGGCCGTCGCCCTGGATTTCGCCGATGAGAACAGGCTTGGTGATGTGGTGGTTGGGCATCACGGTCGCATAGCCACCCGAGAGGTTCGGAACGGAGACGCCGATGATGGTGTCAAGAACCTTGTCGGTGTCGGTGGTGCCGGCAGCCTCGACAGCCTTAACCCAGGCGTTAAAGCCGATATAGGCCGCTTCCATCGGGTCGTTGGTCACGCGCTTGTCGTTCTTGGTGTAGGCGTGCCATTCCTTGATGAACTTCTTGTTGGCCGGGCTTTCGACCGACTCGAAGTAGTTCCAGGCAGCCAGGTGGCCGACGAGCGGCTTGGTGTCGAGACCGGCAAGCTCTTCTTCGCCGACCGAGAAGGCGACGACAGGAATGTCGGTTGCCTTGATGCCCTGGTTGCCGAGTTCCTTGTAGAACGGAACGTTGGCGTCACCGTTGATCGTCGAGACGACGGCGGTCTTCTTGCCCGCCGAACCGAATTCCTTGATCTTGGAGACTTCGGTCTGCCAGTCGGAGAAACCGAACGGCGTGTAGTTGATGATGATGTCTTCCTTCGGAATGCCCTTGGATTCGAGATAGGCTTCCAGGATCTTGTTGGTCGTGCGCGGATAGACGTAGTCGGTACCTTCGAGAACGAAGCGCTTCACGCCTTCCTTCTCCATCAGGTAATCGACGGCCGGGATCGCCTGCTGGTTCGGAGCAGCACCGGTGTAGAAGATGTTGCGCGAGGATTCTTCACCCTCGTACTGGACCGGGTAGAAGAGGATCGAGTTCAGCTCTTCGAAGACCGGGAGAACCGACTTGCGCGACGAGGACGTCCAGCAACCGAACACGGCCGCGACCTTGTCCTTTTCGATCAGCTCGCGTGCCTTTTCGGCAAACAGCGGCCAATCCGAAGCCGGGTCAACGACGACGGCTTCAAGCTTCTTGCCGAGAAGGCCGCCCTTCTTGTTCTGCTCGTCGATGAGCATCAGCATGGCGTCCTTGAGCGTCGTCTCGGAGATGGCCATGGTGCCGGAGAGCGAGTGCAGAACGCCGACCTTGATCGTGTCGTCGGCAGCGACTGCCCCATGAAATGCGGCCGTGGCCGACATGACGGCGCCGAGAGCGGCACCTGAAACATATGATCGCAGATTCATCTTGTGATCCCCTCTTCTTGTTCGACAACAGGCCGGAAGGCAAAAATTAACTGTTGCTTAAGGGACTATCCGGTGCTGCACTGCGAAAACACATACGTAATATGACGTAGGCACCGGGGCTAAATCTGCACGCTTATGCTGCGGCGCACCCTTAAGCGTCGCGCCCATCCATGTTACGGAAGAATGACAAGGGGAACGAAGGGACCGGCACACAGGCATGGCAGCGCGGCAACGCATCATTCCGGTCAGGCGCGAATACAATCGCTGGGTCGCCAACCAGACGCTGGAAGACTACGCGCTGCGCTTCACCGCAAAGAGCGCCCGGCAATTCTCTTCGCAGCGCATCTCGCAGACGGCGATCGGCGCCATCTCCTTCCTGGCGCTGGAGGCGATCGGCGGCGCCATCACGCTCTCTTACGGCACCACCAACGCCTTCTACGCCATCATCGTCGCCTCGATCGCCATGCTCGCCATCGGCCTGCCGATCAGCCGCTATGCGATCCGCCATGGCGTCGATATCGACCTGCTGACGCGCGGCGCCAGTTTCGGCTATATTGGCTCGACGATCACCTCGCTGATCTATGCGAGCTTCACCTTCATGCTCTTCGCCATCGAGGCGTCGATCATGTCCGGGGCGCTGGAGCTGACGCTCGGCATACCGCTCTGGATCGGCTACATCATCAGCGCCGTCATGGTGATCCCGCTGGTTACCCACGGCGTCAAGCTGATCAGCCGCTTCCAGCTGATGACCCAGCCCTTCTGGATCGTGCTGAACATCCTGCCCTTTATCTTCATCGCCTTTCTCGACTGGGAGAAGTTCGATGTCTGGCGGGCCTTCGCCGGTATCCGCCATGCCTCGGGGCCGCCGGGCACGATTGCCGATTTCAACCTCGTGGAGTTCGGCGCCGCCTCGGCCGTCATCCTGGCGCTGATGTCGCAGATCGGCGAGCAGGCCGACTTCCTGCGCTTCCTGCCACCCGATGGACAACGCAAGTGGCGCCACCGCCTCGCCGTCTTCCTCGCCGGTCCCGGCTGGGTGATCATCGGCGCACCGAAGCTGCTGGCAGGCTCCTTCTTGGTGGTGCTGACCTTCACCGCCGGCGTGCCCGTCGACCGCGCCGCCGATCCGGCGCAGATGTATCTGACCGCCTTCGGCTACATGATCCCCTGGCACAATGCCGCTCTTCTGCTGATGGCCGCCTTCGTCGTCGTCTCGCAGCTGAAGATCAACGTGATGAACGCATATGCCGGCTCGCTTGCCTGGTCGAACTTCTTCTCGCGCCTGACGCACAGCCATCCGGGCCGCGTCATCTGGCTGATCTTCAATGTCGCCATCGCCCTGCTGCTGATGGAACTCGGTATCTACAAGCTGCTTGAGGAAACGCTCGGCATCTTCTCGATCATCGCCATGGCCTGGCTCTGCACCATCTCGGCCGATCTCTTCATCAACAAGCCGCTCGGCCTTGCCCCTCCGGGCATCGAGTTCAAGCGCGCCCATCTCTATGACATCAATCCTGTCGGCCTCGGCGCCATGACGCTGTCGGCAACCGTCGCGCTCATCGCCCATTTCGGCGCTTTCGGCCCGATCGCCGCCTCGCTGGCGCCCTATATCACGCTCGTCATCTCGCTGATCGCCTCGCCGCTGATCGCCTGGGGCACCAAGGGCAAATACTATCTGGCCCGCAAGCCGCGCCACAGCTGGAAGAACCTGACCAGCATCACCTGCTCGGTCTGCGAACATCCCTTCGAGCCCGAGGACATGGCTTGGTGCCCGGCCTATGCCGCGCCGATCTGCTCGCTCTGCTGTTCGCTCGACAGCCGCTGCCACGACATGTGCAAGCCGAATGCCCGGCTGAATGCGCAGATCGGCACCGTCGCCAAGGCGCTGCTGCCCGAAACGGTCATCGAGAAACTCACCACCCGCCTGGGACGCTACGGCATCGCCGTCATCCTGGCGCTGACCGCGGTCGGCGCGATCCTGGCGATGATCGCCCATCAGGTGGCCTCGGCCTCGCCGGAGACCGCCGAGGTCGTCAACCGCACGATCCTGATCGTGTTCTTCGTCTTCGCGGTTATCGCCGGCGTCGTCTGCTGGTTCTATGTGCTCGCCCATGACAGCCGCGTCGTTGCCGAGGAGGAATCCTCGCGCCAGAACACGCTGCTACTCAAGGAAATCGCCGCCCACAAGAAGACCGACGCCGCCCTGCAGAATGCCAAGGAAACCGCAGAAGCCGCCAACCGCGCCAAGAGCCGCTATGTCGTCGGCCTCAGCCACGAACTGCGCACGCCGCTGAATGCCGTCCTCGGTTACGCTCAGATCCTGGAGCGCGACGAAACCATTCCGGCGCCGCGCCAATCCTCGATCAAGGTCATCCGCCGCTCGGCCGAGCATCTCTCCGGCCTGATCGACGGTCTGCTCGATATTTCCAAGATCGAGGCGGGCCGCCTGCAGGTCTATTCCAACGAGATCAACATCCAGGATTTCCTCGACCAGATCATCGACATGTTCCGCCCGCAGGCACAGGCGAAGGGTCTCACCTTCCATCACTATCGCTCGCCCTCGCTGCCGCAATTCGTGCGCACCGACGAGAAGCGGCTGCGCCAGATCCTCGTCAACCTGCTGTCGAACGCCATCAAGTTCACCGACGAGGGCACGGTGACCTTCGATATCGGCTATCGCAGCCAGGTCGCAACCTTCACCGTGTCGGATACCGGCCGCGGCATCGCCGGGCACGATCTCAGCCGCATCTACGAACCCTTCCAGCGCGGCGAGGCCGAAAGCATCCGGCCTATGCCGGGGCTTGGCCTCGGCCTCACC
Source organism: Rhizobium sp. 01L410 (assembly GCF_056400165.1). NCBI lineage: Bacteria > Pseudomonadati > Pseudomonadota > Alphaproteobacteria > Hyphomicrobiales > Rhizobiaceae > Rhizobium > Rhizobium sp. 01L410. Next base: position 103,701 of record NZ_JBFTST010000011.1, on the reverse strand, counting down.
ATCACCCGGCTCCTGACCAACACGCTCGGCGGCGAGATCTCGGTCGAGAGCGAGAAGGACAAGGGCTCGACCTTCCGCGTCCGTCTGATGCTCTCGGCCGTCACCCGCGAAATCCTCGCCCCGCCGCAGGAAAAGAAGATCGTCAGTTATGACGGCCCGCGCCGCACCATCGTCGTCGTCGACGACAACGAGGACCACCGCGAGATGATGCGGGAAATCCTGGCACCGCTCGATTTCGTGGTGCTGACGGCAGCCAGCGGACCGGATTGCCTGACGTTGATCGAAGGCATCAAGCCGGACCTCTTCCTCGTCGACATCTCCATGCCCGGTATGAGCGGCTGGCAGCTTGCGTCGCGCCTGCGCGAAAGCGGCCAGACGTCACCGATCCTGATGCTCTCGGCCAATATCGGCGATGCCGCCGCGACCGCCGAAAGCGACGACAGCCACAATGATGCGATCGGCAAGCCCGTCGATATCAAGCAGCTGCGCGACAAGCTCGCTTTGCATCTCGGCCTCAAATGGACCTATGCCGATAGCGCCCCGCCGCCTGCAGCGCCCGCCAAACCGCCGCTGGTCAGCCCGGGTGCGCCCCATATCGAGGAACTGATGCGCCTTTGCGAGATCGGCTACATCAGGGGGATCGAAGCCAAGCTCAATGACCTTGCCAAGGACGAAGCAAATCAGCCATTGACCGATGAACTGCGAGCCTATGTCGGCGCCTTCGATCTCGACGGCTTCATGACCTTCCTGCACGGCTTCGACGAAAAGGTAGAGACCATTGGCTGACACGGCCCAACCCCGCGATATCGTCCTGCTTGTCGATGATTCCCCGGAGGCGCTCGGCTTCCTGACCGATGCGCTGGAACAGTCGGGCTTCTCCGTGCTGATCGCCACGTCAGGAACGGCGGCGCTCAACATCGTCGAGCGCATCACCCCCGATCTCATCCTGCTCGATGCCGTCATGCCCGTCATGGATGGTTTCGAGACCTGCCGCAAATTGAAGGCCAACGCCGCAGTCGGCCAGGTGCCGGTCATCTTCATGACCGGGCTGACGGAGACCGAACACGTCGTCCATGCACTGGAATCCGGCGGCGTCGACTATCTCACCAAGCCGATCAATATCGACGAACTGCGCGCCCGCATCCGCGTCCATCTGCGCAATGCTCGCTCGGCCCAGAGCGCCCGCGTCGCCCTCGACGCCGCCGGACGCCATCTGCTCGCGGTCAAGGGCAATGGCGCCATCCACTGGTCCACCCCGCAGGCCACCCGGCTCGTCAACGCCGCCATGGGCAGCGACGACGGCATGGAGGTGTTAACAGCGCATATCGCCGCCTGGATGAAGGACCGCATGGGAACCGGCCGCGACACAGCCTTCTCCGTCACCCACGCGGGCCAACCCGTGCTGCAGCTCGCCTTCCTCGGCACCATCGGTCCCGACGAATACCTCTTCCGCCTCACCGCCGTCAGCCAGCGCAGCGACGACGCGGTGCTGCGCCAGCATTTCTCGTTGACCCAGCGGGAGTCGGAAGTGCTGCTCTGGATCGCCAAGGGCAAGGCCAACAGGGACATCGGCGAGATTTTAGGGCTATCGGCGCGGACGGTGAACAAGCATCTCGAGCAGATCTATGTGAAGCTTGGGGTCGAGAACCGGGCGTCGGCGGCGGTGAAGGCGGCGCATGTGTTGCATGAGGGGTGATGGTGGGGTTCGCTTGAGTCTTGAGACTTCGAGCAAGAACGCCCCCCTCTGCCCTGCCGGGCATCTCCCCCACAGGTGGGGAGATTGGCTGGGCGCGCCCGCTCGCCTCACACCTTGGTCCGCAGCGGACACCCACCCTCCCTCATTCCTGTGCTTGTCACAGGAATCCAGTGCGCCCCAGTCCTGGGGCGCGGGAGACTTCTTCAATAGAGAAATGAGTCATTCACCGCGCAGACGCGCGGTGGCTGGATTCCTGTGACAAGCACAGGAATGACGGTGCGCGTGGATTAGCTGCAGAAAGCCATTGGCGCTGTAACGTCAATGCCAGCGTGATGCGAGCGGCTGACCCAGCCAATCTCCCCACCTGTGGGGGAGATGCCCGGCAGGGCAGAGGGGGGCGAGCTTGCTCAGGTGGAAAGAACCACCCTCAAACCACCCGATCCGCCGGCTCCCGGCCCTCGAAGAACGCGGCGACATTCTCTACCACCTTCATCCCCATCGCCGTGCGTGTCTCCTCGGTCGCACTGCCGAGATGCGGCAGCAGCACCACATTCTCCATCGCCTTCAGCGCCTCCGGCACCTGCGGCTCCGCCTCGTAGACATCGAGCCCTGCCCCACGGATCGTCCCGTCCCGCAAGGCCGCAACCAGCGCCGCCTCATCCACCACGTCCCCGCGCGCCGTGTTGATCAGGAACGCACCCTTCTTCATCGCCGCGAAGCGCGCCGCGTTCATCAGGTGCCGGTTCTCGGCTCCACCCGGGCAATGCAGCGAGACGAAATCGGCGGCCGCAAGCACGTCCTCGACGGTGGCGAGCTGACGGGCGCCATAACGGGCGGCTTCGGCCTCATCGACCTTGGAGCGATTGTAGAACACCACGTCCATGTCGAAACCGAAATGGCAGCGCTGGGCGAAGGCCTTGCCGATGCGGCCGAAGCCGATGATGCCGACGGTCTTGCGGGAGACCTTGGTGCCGATCATGTGGGTCGGGCACCAGCCCTTCCATTCGTTGGCGCGGACCTGCCGGTCGCCCTCACCGCCACGGCGGGCAACATCGAGCAGCAGCAGCATGGCGATATCGGCGGTGCAGTCGGTCAGAACGCCGGGCGTGTTGGTGACGGCAATGCCCTTGGCCTTGGCGGAAGCGATATCGATGTGATTGTAGCCGACGCCGAAATTGCCGAGGATTTTCGTACGGATCTCGCCCTCGAAAACGGATGCCGGCAGCTTGTCGGAGACGGTCGGCAGCACCGCGTCGTAATCGGCCAGCGCCTGGCGCAGCTGATCGGCGGTCATCGGCACGTCAGCTTCGTTGAGGGTAACCTCGAAACGTTCGGCGAGTGCCGCCTCGGCGGCAGCGGGCCAGCGGCGGGTGACGAGAATGCGCGGTCGGGACATGATGAGCTTCCGTTCTAGATCCAGGCGAGGCTCAAGACCTAGCCCATCACACCTGGATTGAAAACGTCACTCCGCCGCGAAACCGTCGCCAAAAACAAAGAAGCCCGGTCGAAACCGGGCTTCCTCTAAACGGTCGGAACCGTGCAAGCGATGCTTACTTCGCAGCCTGCGGGAAGTAGCTGTACTTGCCGTCCGGGCCCTTCTTCCATTCGTACATGATGTAGCCCGGGAGCTTCGGGTCGCCCTTTTCATCGAAGGACATGTCGCCGAGAACGGTCGGGAACGGACCCTTTTCCTTCATTGCCTTTGCAACGGCTTCCGGATCGTTAGAACCAGCAGCCTTTGCAGCGCCTGCGATCGACTGCATCGCAGCGTAGGAATAGAGGGTGTACGCTTCCGGGTTGAAGCCGGCAGCCTTGAACTTCTCGACGAGGTCCTTGTTGGCCGGGTTCAGCGTCGGATCCGGGCCGAAGGTGTTCAGCGTGCCTTCGACAGCGTCGCCAGCGATCGAAGCCAGTTCGTTCGAAACGATACCGTCACCCGATACGAGCGTTGCCTTCAGGCCCTGGTCCTTTGCCTGGCGGATAATGAGACCAGCTTCGGTGTGGAGACCACCCCAATAGATGATCGAAACGCCGGCTTCCTTCATCTTGGCGATGAGGGCCGAGAAGTCCTTGTCGCCGACGTTGATGCCTTCGTACACGACTTCGGTGATACCAGCGGCGTTCATAGCCTTCTTGGTTTCGTCAGCGAGACCCTGGCCGTAAGGCGTCTTGTCGTGAACGACAGCGATCTTGGCGTCCTTGAAGTGGTCGGCAAGATACTTGCCGGCAATCGCGCCCTGCTGGTCGTCACGGCCGCAAGTACGGAACGTGTTCCAGAGACCACGCTCGGTGAACTGCGGGTTCGTAGCAGCCGGGGTGATTTCGAGGATGCCGTTTTCAGCGTAAACTTCAGAAGCCGGGATGGAAACGCCCGAGTTGAAGTGACCGACAACGAACTTGACGCCGTCAGCAACGAACTTGTTCGCTACCGAGATGCCCTGCTTCGGGTCGGAGACGTCGTCGCCGAGCTCGACCTTGATCTGCTCGCCGTTGATGCCGCCAGCAGCGTTGATATCAGCGGCTGCCTGTTCGGCACCCTTCTGAAGCTGTGCACCGAACGCAGCGTTCGGGCCCGTCAGCGGACCACCAACACCAACAAGCAGGTCAGCCCGCGCAGCGCCGCTGAAAGCAACCATCGCGGAAAGAGCTACTGCTGACAGAAGATACTTCTTCATGTTTTTACTCCCAATTTTTGGGCGGGTTCCGGTCCTAGACCCAGCGCATTACCCACCATCGTTTGCGCCGGGAAAGCTGTTCCTCTCTGGGGGCATGAACCGGTGGCGTTGTGCCTTGCCGGCCATGAGCCATGCCCTTCGATTTCTTGTCAGTGGCGGATTTCCGTTTTAAGTCCAAGACTTCCGGGTACCGCCGCTGAGGCAATTCATGCCTAGTTTCAACGGGCTGTCAATGTTTGTTCTTCCACGAGAAGGCGGAAGTTTTTTCGTACAGCCAGTAATAGTTGTTGACCATCTGATTGGTGCGGCGGAAGCGGAAGCCGGCCGTCGAGAAGACGAGCAGCAGCACGAAATCGATGATGTAGAAGAAGGCGCTCAGCATCGGGCCGTTGAACAGCGCGTGATGCAGGAACTGCATCACCCAGGCGAGCAGGAAGGTATAGGCGATCACCAGCGGGTAATCGCTCCAGCCTTCGGCCGCGGCCTTGCCGGCGCGCCACGCGGTCCAGAAACCGATGAGCATGACGAGCGCACGGATAACCGTCCTGACGCCCATATCCGGTTCGAAGAAAAGTCCCTGCATATCAAAGTCTCCCTTCTGCCCGGATCAATGCCGCCCGCCTTCGAGATAGGCGGCACGGACTTCGGGATTGGCAAGCAGTTCCTTGCCGGAACCGCTCATCGTCACCTTGCCGTTCACCATCACGTAGGCGCGATGCGAAAGCTTGAGGGCAGCAAATGCGTTCTGCTCGACGAGGAAGACCGTCAGGCCTTCGGTTTCGTTGAGCTTCTTGATCGCCTCGAAAATCCCCTTGACGATCAGCGGCGCCAGGCCGAGCGACGGTTCGTCGAGAAGCAGGAGCTTCGGACGAGCCATCAGCGCGCGGCCGATAGACAGCATCTGCTGCTCACCGCCCGAAAGCGTGCCGCCGCGCTGCGTCTGGCGCTCCTTGAGGCGCGGGAACATCACGAAGATCTTCTCGAGGTCCTCATGGAAATATTTCAGGTTATCCAGACCCGCACCCATCTGGAGGTTTTCCAGAACGGTCATGCGTGGGAAAATCCGGCGTCCCTCGGGCGACTGGGCGATGCGCAGACGCGCGATCTCGTGGGTCGGCATCTTGGTGATGTCGCGGCCCTCGAAAATGATCGAGCCGGTACGCGCCTGCGGGCTGCCGCAGATCGTCATCATCAGCGTCGACTTGCCAGCGCCGTTGGCACCGATCAGGCTGACGATTTCACCCTTCTTGACTTCGACATCGATGCCGGCGAGAGCGCGGATATTGCCGTAATAGGTCTCGACACCCTGAACACTAAGAAGCTGTTCCCCAGCCATCAGAATGCGCCCCCTTCTACGGTCGCGATGACCTCTTCAACTTCTTCGTCTTCGACACCGAGATAGGCCGCAATGACCTTCGGGTCGTTCTTCACATGATCGGGCGTACCGTCGGAGATCTTCTGGCCGTATTCGAGAACGACGACGTGGTCGGAAATTTCCATGACCACCGACATGTCGTGCTCGATGAGCAGGATCGAGGTTCCGGTATCGGCGCGGATGCTGCGCAGCAGCTCGTTGAGTGCCAGCGATTCGCGCGGGTTGAGACCCGCCGCCGGTTCGTCGAGGCAGAGCAGTTCCGGACCGGTGCACATGGCGCGGGCGATTTCCAGGCGGCGCTGGGCGCCGTAGGGCAGATCGCCTGCCGGGTCGTCGGCGCGATCGGTCAGATCGGCCTTGTCCAGCCAGTAGCGTGCAAGCTCGATCGAGGCGGCAGCTTCCTTCTTGTAGCTGCCGATGCCGAGCAGCCCGAGGATCGTATAGCCAGAAGCCTTCATCAGCTTGTTGTGCTGGGCGACAAGCAGGTTTTCCAAAACCGTCAGACCCGAGAACAGACGAATGTTCTGGAAGGTACGGGCGACCTTGGCTTCCTTGGTGATGCGGAAATCCGGAAGGCGCTCGAGCAGATACTGCTTTCCGCTCTTCTGGTTCATGGTGATCATGCCCATCGTCGGCTTGTAGAAGCCGGTGATGCAGTTGAACACCGTGGTCTTGCCTGCGCCGTTCGGGCCAATCAGGGCGGTAATGTCGCCGCGCTTGGCTTCGAAAGACAGATCGTTGATGGCCATCAGGCCGCCGAACTTCATCGACAGGTGCTCGACCTTGAGCAGGGTATCGTTGGACATTGTTTCTACAGGGCTCATCAGCCGTGGCCCTCCTTGGTGAAGCTTCCGGATACCGCCTTGCGCTCCTTGAGGAAGGCGGTCGGTTCACGCGAGCCGACGAAACCGCGCGGCTTGAAGAGCATGACCACGACCATGGCGAGGCCGAAGAGCAGCATGCGGTAGAGTTCCGGCGTGAAATCAGGACCGAAGACGACCTTCAGGAAGTCCATTTCGCGCAGCACTTCCGTGCCGCCGACCATGACAACCGCGGCAATCGCGATACCCGTCAGCGAGCCCATGCCGCCGAGGACGACGATGGCGAGGATGACGGCAGATTCCAGGAACACGAAGGATTCAGGCGAGACGAAGCCCTGGCGCGCTGCGAAGAACGAGCCGGCGAAGCCGCCGAACATGGCGCCCGTCGCAAAGGCGGTCAGCTTGGTCGTCACCGTGTTAATGCCGAGCGAGCGGCAGGCGATTTCGTCTTCACGCAGAGCTTCCCAAGCGCGGCCGATCGGCATGCGGCGAAGCCGGATGGTGACGTAGGCCGTGACCAGGCAGAGCGCCAGGATCAGATAGAACAGGAAGATCTTGTAATAGGCAGACGACATCGGCAGGCCGAGCAGCTTGGCAAAGCCGCCAGCGGACGCATCGAACGGAATACCGAACAGCGTTGCCTTCGGAATGCCGGAGATGCCGAACGTTCCCTTCGTGACATCGGTCCAGTTGATCAGCACCAGACGGATGATTTCACCGAAGGCCAGCGTCACGATAGCGAGGTAGTCGCCGCGCAGACGCAGGACCGGGAAGCCGAGGATGATGCCCCAAAGTGCTGCGAAGATGCCCGACAGCGGCAGCAGGACCCAGAAGGACAGGCCGAAATAGCTGGAGAGCAGCGCGTAGGAATAGGCGCCGACAGCATAGAAGGCGACATAGCCGAGGTCGAGAAGACCGGCGAGACCGACGACGATGTTCAGACCCCAGGCGAGCATCACGTAGATGAGGATCTGGATACCGAAGTTATCGACCCACTTCAGCGAGCCCTGCGCACCGACGAGCGCGTAGATCACGACCGGGTAAAGCAGCAGGGCAACCAGCGCAATCTTCAGGAAGTGCGTGTGGAAGAAGCTCTTTTCCGTCGAGATATCGAGCTCGCCCTGCTTTGCCTTGGCAAGCTTGCGGCGATTGATGTTCGGCTGGATGAAGACGACCATGACGAAGCGGCCGATGGCGGCGATTGCGACGAAGATCGCAAGCAGGCCCCAGCGCTGGACGATGATCAGTTCGTTGTTGATGTTCTGCTGCGTGCCGAGACCGACATAGAGAACGAACAGGCCGAGCGAGACGAGACCGGTGAAGAAAGCTTCACGGATACCCTTCTGGACAAGCCCGGCCTCGGGCTTGCCTGCGGAAGTTTCAATGTTTGCCATGACGATTATACCTTCTCGACTTCCGGCCGTCCGAGAATACCGGTCGGCTTGAAGATCAGGACGAAAGCCAGGATCGCGAAGGTCGCGACGTCCTTGTAGGCGATGGTGAAGTAGGCGGACCAGAGCGACTCGATGAGACCGATCAGCAGACCGCCGAACACTGCGCCCGGCAGCGAACCGATACCGCCGAGAACGGCAGCCGTGAACGCCTTGACGCCTGGGGTGAAGCCATCGGTGAACGAGGCGACACCGTAATACATCAGGTACATCGTACCGGCGACGGCAGCGAGCGCGGCGCCCATGATGAAGGTGATGGAAATCGTCTGGTCGACATTGACGCCGAGCAGAGCCGCCATCTTTCGGTCCTGCTCCGTCGCGCGCTGGGCGCGTCCGAGCGCCGTGCGGTTGACGAGGTACCAGAAGCCCGCGAGCAGCACGACCGTGATGACGATGATGATGATCTGCTTCAGCGAAACCGAGATGCCGCCGATATCATAGACCGAAGTGACCAGCGGCGGGATCGGCTTGTTGCGCGGGCCCTGCGTCACCTGGATGAAGTTCGAAAGCGTGATCGACATGCCGATCGCGGTGATCAGCGGCGCCAAGCGGAACGAACCGCGCAGCGGACGGTATGCAACTCGCTCGATCGTCCAATTCCACAAACTCGTCATCAGCATCGCAACAACAAGCATCGCCAGCAGAAGAACTGCTACCGGAAGACCTGCGAAAATGGATGTGAGAACGAGAAAGACGATAAGAGCAGCGAAACCACCAAGCATGAAGACATCGCCATGGGCGAAATTGATCATGCCGACAATGCCGTAAACCATCGTATAGCCAATAGCGACCAGACCATAGATGGATCCAAGAGTCAGCCCATTGAAGAGCTGCTGGATAAAGTACTCCATATGTCATTTCCCCTGGATGCGAACCAACATGGCTGCATCTCTTTTTGGTTAGGGCTCCGCTTTTAAATCGAAACCTCGTAGCCGCATGCATAGCGCTTTCAGGGAAAATGTGAAGACAAAAAGGCTGCGCTGAATCAGATTCTTGCTCAAACGGACGCAAATGGCGCGTTGCGGATCAATTTCCACACTAAAAAGGCATTATATGACAAAAATTTAGCCAGAAACGGCCTGTGGATTAACCATTGCGGCGCTTTTGTGATCCGGCACCGGTTCCGGCCAACGAAAGCTATTCCACAAAAATGGAATTCGAAGCAAATTCCGACCGCGCGACGGACGATTGGGTGAAAACCATTCCGGTGCTTGTCTGCTTTCATAGCGGTTTTCCGCGGCGTGCAAAAGTCTGGCCTCAATCTTATATTTAAAGTTATATTCGACGCTTCGCCGGGGCCCTTCCCGGTCCGACAGATTCTGAAACGTGATGTTGCCGACATTCGAAAATGCAGCTCTCGAAGCAGGACGGAAGATCATCGAGATTTTCCGTGCGGGCTATCACGTCTCGACCAAGGCCGATGAGACGCCGGTAACGCTGGCCGACCACGAAGCCGAAAAGATCATTCTCGTGCATCTTTCCAAGGAATATCCTGACATTCCCGTCATTGCCGAAGAATCAGTGGCCGCAGGCCATATCCCTGATATCGGCGAGAAGCCGTTTTTCCTCGTCGATCCGCTGGATGGCACGCGTGAGTTCGTCGACAAGCGCAAGGAATTCACGGTCAACATCGCCTATATCGAGAACGGCATCCCGGTCGCGGGCATCGTCTATGCCCCGGCGCTGGGCGTCGCCTTTGCCGGGGAATCAGGCCGCGCCGAGAAACTGCATGTCGGCGAAGACTTCACGGTAGACAGGCGCGAAACCGTGACCGTCCGTGACGAGCCGGAACACCGGCTGGCGCTGGCAAGCCGTTGCCACAACAGCCCGGCGACCGACAGCTTTCTGGCCAAGCACGACATTTCAGAATGCACCAATATCGGTTCGTCGCTGAAATTCTGCCTGCTGGCCGAGGGCAAGGCGGATGTCTATCCGCGCTTCACCCGGACAATGGAATGGGACACGGCGGCGGGCGATGCCGTTTTGCGCGCCGCTGGCGGCACGACCCTGACGCTCGACGGGCTGCCGCTGACCTACGGCAAGATCGGCCGAAAGGGTGAACCTGACTTCGTCAATCCGGATTTCATTTCCTGGGGAAGCCGGAAGCGCGCGCTTCGCCGCGCATAACAGGGCAAGAATCCGCTTGAACATCAACGGCGGCAGCGGGCCTTCGTCCCCGGCCGCTACAGCGGATCTAAGATCGGCAGCACCCGACGCCCCGGCGCAATGGAGATTGCTGCATGTCCGAGATTACCGCCAATCTTGCCCTCCCCTATATTCTACCCTCCCAGGCACAGAAGCATGTGACGCATAACGAGGCGCTACAGCTGATCGATGCGGTCATCCAGCTGACGATCACAAGCGAAGCCTCGACCCCACCGGACGCGCCGGAAGAAGGCAGCTGCTATCTTATCGCAACAGACGCGGCAGGGATCTGGGCCGGGAAAAAGGGGCGGCTTGCGTTCCGCCAGGACAGCGCCTGGCTCTATATCGCGCCGCGCGAGGGATGGCGGGCGTATTTTACCGCCATCGGAAAGTTCCGGGTTCTGGTCGATGGCACGTGGAGCGATATTGCCCCACCGCCCTCCAGCCTGCCGCTTCTCGGATTGAACGCGACAGCCGATCTGCAAAACCGCCTCGCCATCTCCTCCCCTGCCAGCCTTTTCAATCACGAAGGTCATGGTCATCAGGTGAAGGTCAACAAGGCGTCGGCCGGCGACACCGCGTCGCTTCTCTTCCAGTCCAACTGGTCGGGTCGTGCGGAAATGGGGCTTGCCGGCAATGACGAGTTCTCGATCAAGGTGAGCGGCGATGGCGCGGCATGGGAGACAGCCCTGGCGATTGCCGCCGGCGGCATCGTCAGGACACCGGCACGCCCGGTCGTGCGGGCTTCGCTTGCTGCGGGGACCTCGACCCCAGCCAGTAACACCCGCACCGGCTTCAATGCCATGCATGCGCAGCAGGGTGGGTTCGCGTTGGGCGCCGCGGTGCCATCAGGCACCGGCAACAGGTTGATCGTCCCGGCTTCCGGTCTCTATCTGCTGATTCTCTCCGTCAGCACGCTGACCTCATCGGCCTATGGCGCACGGCTGGAAGCGAACGGCAGCACCGCACTTGCAACCGTTGCCGGTGTCACAACCACCGCAGCAGCACGCCAGACAGCATTCGGCCTCGCCCAGCTTACGGCCGGAGACTGGCTGTCGATCGTGCATACAGGAACGGCGCAATATGAATTCGGCGCCGGAAAGACGGAGATCAGCGCCATCCTGCTCTGAAGGTCAGAGCAACCGGTAACGCAGCGCCCGGGCAACGGCCTGCATGCGGTTGACCGAATCGAGCTTGCGCATGGCGCTCTTCAGGTAGCCGACGACGGTATGCGAGGAGAGGTCGAGAATGATGGCGATCTCGTCGCTGCTCTTGCCGGCCGCAGACCAGCGCAGACATTCGATTTCGCGCCGCGTCAGGCTTTCCGCCGGGCCCACTTCATCGCGATTGGCGCTGCTGAAGCGGTCGAGCGCCTGCATCGCCGAGAAAAAAAGTGCCATCTGCTCTTCCTGCTGCAGCGCAGGACGCGAACCGGAAAATGCAAAAATGTATTGTTTTAGATCAGCGTCATGTAGCGAAAAGCCGAAAGTTGCCTGCAATCCATGCATCTGGAAGGCGGCGTTCAACCGGCGGTTTTCTAGATTGGCGGCAGCCCCGCCAAAGGTTCCCGCATTGCAATATACTGGCACGATCGTCTGCTTCAGAGCATTGACGAGTTCGCTGCAGTAAAACATGTCCGCGCCCTCGTATAGATTGACGAGGGTCTGCGGCCAGTTGCTTGCGACCCGGTTTTCAACGAAGCCCGTCGCATCGCCGCGCGGAAACGAGGCAAGCAGGAAAAAATCGAAGCCCGCTTCCTTGGTCATGCGCTCAAGACTGCGCTTGAACTCGATCTTCAGATCGCCCTGGCGCGTGGTGGTGGAAAGCGAAAAAGCGTTATCGTCTACGCAGTTACGCACTGCGCGCTCACGTCTCGTCATCGATTTTTTCCTCAATCGCGACCTGCGGTCCGTTCCCGCTCCAGCAGGCCGTTGAAGGCGCCGGACAACAGCAAGAGCACAGCGAGGCTCCGCGTCGCAGTGGACGGAAGCTTTCGGCGTGATTCTATGACTGAATGCTGCGAGAAGAACGGAGACGAGGTCTAGCGCTCATTCGTAATGTTGCAGCGCTTATAAATCTTCCCGCGAAATATAGATATTATTTATTACGCATGGGAGCCATGCACCGGGCTCAAATTTACGTAAGGGAAGTTCGGCCGGAGGTGGGTAGCTCCGGCACTTAAAGTTGTTATCAAATTCTTACGACCGGTTTAGGCAATTTTTAAATGTGACGGGCTAGAGTGACGTTTGTGGTCTTGAGTTGTGTAGAGAGTCCCAATGACCGAAATGATACGACCCCGAGTAAAATATGTCATCGGCCCCGATGGCAGCCCGCTTACGATTGCGGATCTACCGCCGCCGAATACAAGGCGCTGGGTTATCCGCCGCAAGGCTGAGGTTGTCGCGGCTGTGCGCGGTGGCCTGTTGAGCTTGGAAGAAGCGTGTGAGCGTTACACGCTTACCGTAGAAGAGTTCCTGTCCTGGCAGTCGTCGATCAGCAGTCACGGCCTGGCCGGCCTGCGCACGACGCGTATCCAGCAGTACCGTCACTAACCGCCTTTTGGCACCAAGTTCATTTCGGGCCGGACGCATTCCCCTTCAAGGAATGCAGAAGGCCCGAAATTATTGTTGAGGCCGCATAACACCAGAGGCCCGGCTGCGTAAAAGCATCCGCCAGCCCTGTGGTCTTCGCCGCAGCAATGACGATCGCCACCAGAAGCACGTCCATCATTGACCACTTGGACAGGTAAGGCACGGCGTGACGATAAAACCAGCTGCCGGTTCCGCCACCGGCCGCTGTTGCCTCCACCGCCAGGCCGATCATCTTGCAAACCGGCAGAACGATCGAGACCAGGGCCACGATCGCCGCAAGCAGCATGTCGCCGCCGCTCCAGAGCGATGCAACGATCCCGATCAGCGACGGCGTCTCATCGAAAAAATAGAGCTTCTCGAAGCGGATCAGCGGCAGGACCAGCCCGAGCGCCAGAAAGAAAGGCGCCGCGACCAGCAGCACGGGCTTCAGCAGCGCCAATTTCACCATCAAGCCTTCTCCGTTGAACACTGCGTCGCCCCCGCTCCGGCTTGTGAGCCCCTGCCCGGCATGCCACGTTCGGGCAACACATCTCTTTCGGAGGACAATAGAATGGATATCCGCAACGAAGAAAATGCCTCGGGCGGCCGTTATGTCGTTGATGTCGAGGGGCATGAGGCCGAGATGACCTATTCCCGCACCTCGCCGAAGCTCGTCATCATCGACCACACCGGCGTGCCGGACGCCTTGCGCGGCAAAGGCGTCGGCCAGGCGCTGGCGCTGCACGCCGTCGAGGAAGCCCGCAAGGGCGGCTGGAAGATCTTTGCGCTTTGCCCGTTCTTCAAGGCACAGTCACAGCGCCACGACGAATGGCGCGATGTGGTGAACTGAGAAACAAAAAACACGAAAAGCCACGTATGACGGACCTTGCCCGTCATACGTGGCTTTTTCTTCGGCGATTCCCCAGGACGCCAGGCGGCGTCCATCGCCAGACCGTTACGCCCGGGCGCGAATCGCGCCGTCGCGCTCCTCGAGGGCGGCTGCACGGGCATATTCTGCCTGCATCTCCTCGAGCGCCTGTTCCAGAGCCTCTTCCTGCATCTTCAACTCCTTGATGGAGACCTGAAGATTGTCGGCGCGCTGACGTGCGGCCTTGGCGAAGGTCGGGTAGGCGAAATGATTCGGGTCGGAAATGCCGGACTTCTTCTCTTCGACGACGATCTGGCTCTCCAGATCCTTCGTCATCCGTTCGAATTCAGACATCATCATCTGCAATTGCTGCAGCTGACGTCGTTTTTCGTTCACCTGAAATTCCTTCAGGCGAACTAGGCTCTCACGCGACTTCATACGCATTACTCCAGTGATGCGAGATCCCGGCTTTACTAAAACTGCCCCTTGCGCACCGCTTTGAGACGGTCTGCCCAAAAAATTTCCGTCGGTATTAACAAAAACCTACCGCTGGTAACCTTTCGTTTACGGGCATCGTTAATGATAGGTCCGATGATTTAAGGCTCGGTAAACATCACTACGCGATTTCCGAAACCTTTTCATTGCTGAGTCGAATGAATCGCTTAGCGGCCGTTCTTAATGTAAAAGTTAAGGAATCGGTCTTGCGAATTCTCGTTGGAAAACAGCGGAATGGACAAAATATTTAATAAATTCGTTACCTCTTGCCAGAGTGGAATAGAATTTGTTAACCATTTCGTGGCAGCTTCCAAATCACGCAGTGACATATTTCGGTATCGCGTAGGGGGCCAGACCACCTTTCGGCGGCGGTAAAGGGGATAATAATGCGGGTACTACTGATTGAAGACGACAGCGCGACCGCGCAGAGCATCGAACTGATGCTCAAGTCCGAAAGTTTTAACGTCTACACCACCGATCTCGGTGAAGAAGGCGTCGACCTCGGCAAACTGTATGATTACGACATCATCCTTCTCGATTTGAACCTTCCCGACATGTCCGGATATGAAGTGCTGCGCACTCTCCGCCTGTCCAAGGTCAAGACACCGATCCTCATCCTCTCGGGTATGGCCGGCATCGAAGACAAGGTCCGCGGTCTCGGCTTCGGCGCCGACGACTACATGACCAAGCCGTTCCACAAGGACGAGCTCGTCGCCCGCATCCACGCCATCGTCCGCCGTTCGAAGGGCCATGCCCAGTCGGTCATCATGACGGGCGAACTGATCGTCAACCTCGACGCCAAGACCGTCGAAGTCGGCGGCCAGCGCGTTCACCTGACGGGCAAGGAATACCAGATGCTGGAGCTGCTTTCGCTCCGCAAGGGCACGACGCTCACCAAGGAAATGTTCCTGAACCACCTTTACGGCGGCATGGACGAACCGGAATTGAAGATCATCGACGTCTTCATCTGCAAGCTGCGCAAGAAGCTTGCGAACGCTGCCGGCGGCGCCAACTACATCGAAACCGTCTGGGGCCGCGGCTACGTGCTGCGCGAGCCGGATGGTGCCGAATACGCCGAAAGCGCCTGATACCGCATTTCCCCTTTTGCCAAATTCAAAATCCCGCCTTCAAGGCGGGATTTTTTCGTTTGCGGCCTGTTGTTCTCCCGATCGCCAGTCGCCCTGCATCATTCCGGCCAAGTGCCGGAGAGTGCTAGCTTATTAGACGCGCGAAAATGCCCGGGACGCGCCCCGGGCATTGCATCTGGAACTTCAAAATGGATTGGATCTTTACGCGGCGATCGCGCGATTGCCGAAGACGGCGGTCAGGATCTTGCGGTCGAACGGCTTCAGCAGGAAGTCGGTCGCCCCTGCCCGCTTGCCGGCCATCAGCTTCTTCAGGTCGGCTTCGATGACGCAGTAGTAGATCTTGACCTCTTTGCCACCCTCCATGGCGCGGATGGTGGTGATCAGCTCAAGCGCGCCTTCCATCCCGGAATCGACGATCAGGTAATCGGGAAGTTCAGTCTGGCAGGCAGACAGGGCTTCGGCGGCATTTGCCGCCTCGCCCACCAGGAAATCGAGCTCGGAAAGGATACGCTTGCCGACCTTGCGAACGACGTCCGAACTGTCGGTGATCATGAAACGCTGCATCACTGCTCCTTCGCCCCACTTCTGTCCCGGTGGCGCTTCCTCAGCCCGAAAGGATAGGTCGATTTGGCTAAGGAAGTGTTACCCGGAAAGAGACAATGCGCAGTCATGCAACCATAAGCTTAGGCCGCAACGGTTTCGGCTGTAAAAATAATCTCTTCGCCGGTTGCGCTATGGCCGAGCTCCATGCCGCATTCGTCGGCCAGCAGAACGGTGTAATAGGGCTGGATCGAATGGGCATCGACCGCTTCTTCGATGTTGCCCGAGACAATCTCGACGAATTTCGGCGGCAGGCGCATCAGCTTGCCCTTGGCGACGATCTTGAATTTCGCGTCGAATTCCGGATTTTCGAGCGTCACTTCCAGAGAGCCGCCGCGCGGGATCGAGGAATAGGCGACCAAAAGCAGATTGAGCAGCAGCTTGACGCGGTTCTTGGCGACGATGGCGCGCGGACCGATCCAGGTGATCTCGGTCTTCTTTTCAGCCGCAGCGAAATCCTTGGCGGCACGTTCTGCCTCGCCGGTATCGATCGAGGCGCCGACGGAGCCCGAAGCACCGAAGGCAAGACGAGCGAACTTGAGACGCACAGAGGCATTCAGCGCACTGGTGCGGATCAGATCCATGGCGTCGGCATCGGCACCGCCCTCGTCGAGCAGCTCCAGACCGTTGTTGATTGCGCCGACAGGCGAGATGACGTCATGGCAGACGCGGCTGCAGAGCAGCGCGGCAAGATCCGGGCCGGTCAAAGTCAGATTGGGGTTCTTGGACATCATCGTCTCCTAATGGCGGTCAATTCATTCCGCCATATCTTGCCTGATCAAAATTGCACGAAGTTTGCGCCCGTACTCGGCGCCATAATGACACCATATTTGGTAAACCGATTGTTAAGGCGATCGGAGCAAAATGTATCAATTGCCGGAAACGGCTCATTGAACCGACCATGATGAACGGATGACACCATGCACCTTCAATCCCCAGGAAGATTTATGGGCTTCTGCCGGCTGCTTGTCGCGCTGACCATCTCTGCATTTATGCTCTCTTCGCAACAGGCTGCGGCCCAGCAGGCCAATAGCAGCCAGTACACGGTCCAGGAAATCGTCGACGCCGGACACTCCTTCTTCGGCTCCACCAGCGGCGGTCTCGCCAAGGTCATCGAAGCTGCCTTCCAGAAATACGGCTTGCCGAACGGCTACATTCTCGGACAGGAAGGCTCCGGCGCCTTCATCGCCGGCCTCACCTATGGCGAAGGACAGCTGAACACCAAGAACGCAGGCGAGCATCCGCTCTACTGGCAGGGTCCGTCGCTCGGCATCGACTACGGCGGCCAGGGCTCGCGCGTCATGATGCTGGTGTACGACCTGCCGTCTATCGACAGCATCTATGCCCGCTTCGGCGGCGTCAGCGGCCAGGCCTACGTCATCGCCGGCTTCGGCATGACGCTGCTCAAGAACAATAACGTTCTCGTCGTGCCGATCCGCACCGGCGTCGGCGCCCGTCTCGGCGTCAATGTCGGCTATCTCAAGATCACCCCCGGCCCGACGTGGAACCCCTTCTGATATGGAATGGACGGCGGGATTCTTCCCCGCCGTCACCCATCCGCCACTTGCCCCGCGCGCATTGCGTGCGTAATCATTGCTGCGACGCAAATCACTTTCTGGAAGCATTGACAGCGCCGTGATCGAATATGCTCTTCTGTTCGGGCTGGGTTTCCTGACTGCGGCCTTCCTGGTTTTCCTGGTGTCCCCTGCCATCCACCGGCGCGTCGTCTGGTACACGGAAAACCGGATGCGGGCGACGATGCCGCTCAGCCCCCAGGAAGTGCGGGCGCAGAAGGATATGGTCCGCGCCCTCTACGCTGCCGATAATGCGCGCACGACGCAGGATCTTACCCGCGAGCGTGAAAAATCCCTCTCCCTGCAATTGCGGCATGACTCTTTGGCGCTCGACGGCGGCCGCTTGGCCGCCGAGATCAGCACCCTCCAGGGCCAGATCAGCGATCTCAACGTCGAAGCCGCCGAGCTGCGCTCGCATCTGCGCAAGGACGAGAACTATATCAGCCAGCTGAAGACCAGCCTGCATATCGCCGAGCAATCGAGCGCCCAGAAGGAAGGCGAGCTGGATGCACTGCGCATCCGGCTGAACAAGCTTGCTGAACAGACAGACAATTTGAAGATAGACATGGCGGCACGCGAAACCGAGATCGAAAGCGTCAAGTTCCGCGCCAATGCACTGCGCGACGAGCGCGACACGCTGCGCCAGGACGTCAACCTCCTGCAGAAGCGCGCCAAGGATGCCGAGCAGAAGCTGACCCAGCAGGAACACATGGTGATCCGCCTTGAAGACAAGGTGGCGCGCGAAACTGCTGCTGCGGCCGACAAGGACACGCTGCTTACCCGCCGCCAGCAGGAGCTCGCCAAGCTCAAGGAGCAGCTGAAAGGCACCAATTCCGAGCTGCGCATGGCAGGCCACGTCATCCGCGAGGCCGGCATATCGGGTTCGCTGCTGAACGCACTTCCCGACACTGCACCGGCAACAGAGGAAGACGAAGGCATGGACCCGGCAGCCGCCGCAGCGCAGCTCGCCGAGGATGCGCGCGCCCGCAGCAGCGATCTCTCGGATCGCGTCCTGAAAGCGAGAACCGCCACCGGCAAGGATAGTGCGTTGCGCGAAGAGATCGCCTCGATCGCTGCCAAGGTCGTGGCGCTGACCGCGCTCAACGAGGGCGAGACATCGCCGGTTCGCAAGCTCTTGCCCGAAAATACCGGCAGCCTACAGGCCGAGCGGCTGAACCTCGCGGCCCGCACGGCCACCATTCTATCCGAACAAAAATAGGCTCAGAGCCTGCGGGCAGCCGACGCCATGGAAAACAGGGCGATCCCCGTTGCCGTCGCTACGTTCAGGCTATCCAGCCCTTCGGATTGCGGGATCCGGGCGCTGCGGAACCGCGAAAGGATCGCCTGCGGCAACCCCTCGCCCTCCGTCCCGGCAACCAGTGCCATGCGCGGCGAAGCCGGGATATCGCGGATATCGACCTCGCCACGCGGCGAAAGTGTCCAGATATCGAAGCCGCGCTCAGCAAGACCGCCGAGCAGATCGAGCGCCGTTCCCTGGCGCTCGTAGGGCACGCTGAGCACAGAGCCGACCGAGACGCGCAACGCCTTGCGATAGAGCGGATCACAAGAGGTTTCGTCGAGGAAGATCGCGTCCGCCTTGAACGCTGCCGCATTGCGGAACATCGATCCGGCATTGTCGTGATTGGAGATGCCGCATCCGGCAATGACCAGCGCCTGTTCCGGCAGCCGGTCGATCAGGCTTGTCTCCGGCACGAGCTTCCTGCCGAGCGCCAGCACGCCGCGATGCAGATGGAAACCGACGATGCCATCCAGCGTGGCGGCATCGGCGATGTAGACAGGCACGTCGCCGGGAAACTCGGCCAGGATATCGTCTACGCCTGCCGCCCGGTTTGCGAGCAGCAGGATCTTCTCGGCCGCAAACGTGCCGCGCCGGTGCGCCTGCGCCAGCATGCGCAGCACCACCGTTCCCTCGGCGATGAAACGGCCCTGGCGCCCCGTCAGGTCCCGCTCGCGGATCTCGCGAAACTCCGCGATCCTCGGATCGGCGGGATCATCGATCGTGACCGGAGCAGCCGCCATGGCTCAATTGCCGGCGATGGCGATATCGGCGACGGTATGGCCCGTCCTGGTATCGACGACGATCGCGCGGTGCTTGCCATCGCTACCCTGACCGTAGAACAGGATCTGGCTGCCCGAAAGCGAGGTCGACTGAACCGCGAAGCCGGCCGGCAGCGAAACCGTGCTGCTGACCGGCGAATCCGTCGGAACGCCGTTCGAAGCAACAGCAGGCGCGCCTGCCGGTGCAGGCCGCGTCACCTTGTAGACAACCGCGCCGAAGACCGCCATAAGGCTCACGAACATGATGGCGCCGGAAACGATCTGCAGGCGAACCATCTTGCGCCGGACGCTTTCCATTGCCGGGTCAAGGGGCTTGTCTTCCTGATCGTCTGGTTCGATTTGCGTCATTACGGTGTCCTATGAAAACTTCGGAGAAGAAGCGACTTGAGCGACCCCTTTAAACAAGCATCCGGCATTAGGAAAGTCCTGACGGCAGATGAGAGCGCAACGGGCCGCCTCGACGCATGGCTGACGGCCCAGCTCGGGCCTGAGTTTTCGCGCAGCCGGGTGAAGGTGCTGATCAAGGAAGGCCAGCTTCTGGTGAACGGCGCGCTGGCGACCGATCCGCAAAAGAAGGTCCGCCCCGGCGATACCTACGAGATGCTGCTGCCCGAGCCGGAAGATCCGGAGCCCAAGGGCGAGAACATCCCGCTCGACATCCTATACGAGGACGACGACGTCATCGTCATCTCGAAGCCATCGGGCCTCGTCGTCCATCCCGCCGCCGGCAACTGGACCGGCACGCTGGTCAACGCATTGATCTATCACTGCGGCGACAGCCTTTCCGGCATCGGCGGCGTCAAGCGCCCCGGTATCGTTCACCGGCTCGACAAGGATACGACCGGCGTGATGATCGTTGCCAAGAACGATATCGCCCACCGGCATCTGTCGGCGCAGTTTGCCGACCACGGCCGCACCATGCCGCTGGAACGCGCCTATCAGGCGATCGTCTGGGGCCGTCCACGCTCGCTGGCAGGCACCATCGACGCGCCGCTCGGCCGCGGCACCAACGACCGCACCCGCCGCGAGGTGAAGCGCCCCGGCAATCAGGAGGCCGACGAAGCGATCACCCATTACGAGGTGCTGGAACGCTTCCAGGAGACGCCGGACGCCTTGTCGCTGGCTTCGCTGGTCGAGTGCCACCTGGAAACCGGCCGTACCCACCAGATCCGCGTTCACATGGCCCATATCGGCCATCCGCTGCTCGGCGACACGGTCTATGGCGCCGGCTTCAAGACCAAGGCAAACAAGCTTCCCGATGCCGTCCGCAAGGTGGTGAACGGCTTTACGCGGCAGGCGCTTCACGCCTATATGCTGCAGTTCGAGCACCCGCGCACCGGCGAAGTCATGCGCTTCGAAGTGCCGCTGCCGGATGATATGATCGAGCTCGTCGAGGCGCTGCGGGCAGCCGCGCCATAACGCCTTCGTGAATGCCCCGGTGGCCTTGAACCCCTGTTCGGCCATACTTATCTGTATATGGACTTAGTGCGGGCTCAGCTTTGGGCCGCACGTCCCGGTTTGCCTTTAACGACGCGGGGACGCGTTCCATCGGGAACCGGAATCTATATAGGAGGGTGCAATCATGGCCCGTAATAACCTGCCATCCATTACGGCCGGCGAAGCCGGTCTTAACCGTTACCTCGACGAAATCCGCAAGTTCCCGATGCTGGAGCCCCAGCAGGAATACATGCTCGCCAAGCGCTATTCCGAACATGGCGACCGCGATGCTGCGCACAAGCTCGTCACCAGCCACCTGCGTCTCGTCGCCAAGATCGCGATGGGCTACCGCGGCTATGGCCTGCCGATCGGCGAAGTCGTGTCCGAAGGTAATGTCGGCCTCATGCAGGCCGTGAAGAAATTCGACCCGGAACGCGGCTTCCGCCTGGCAACCTATGCCATGTGGTGGATCAAGGCCTCGATCCAGGAATATATCCTGCGTTCGTGGTCGCTCGTGAAAATGGGCACGACCGCCAATCAGAAGCGCCTGTTCTTCAACCTGCGCCGCCTCAAGGGCCGCCTGCAGGCGATCGACGAAGGTGATCTGAAGCCGGAACACGTCTCCGAAATCGCCACCAAGCTGAAGGTGTCGGAAGAGGAAGTCGTCTCCATGAACCGCCGCCTGTCGGGCGACGCATCGCTGAACGCCTCCATCAAGGCGTCCGAAGGCGATAGCGGCCAGTGGCAGGATTGGCTGGTCGACGATCACGACAGCCAGGAAGAAGTGCTGATCGAGCAGGATGAGCTCGACACCCGCCGCCGGATGCTGTCCAAGGCGATGTCCGTGCTCAACGAACGCGAACGCCGCATCTTCGAGGCCCGCCGCCTCGCCGAAGATCCGGTCACGCTGGAAGACCTGTCGTCGGAATTCGACATCAGCCGCGAACGCGTCCGCCAGATCGAGGTCCGTGCCTTCGAAAAAGTCCAGGACGCAGTCCGCAAGGAAGCGCTCGACATGGCCAAGGCCGTGCGCGTGGTGGAAGCCAGCGCGTAAGCGCCTTCGGCAAGACAACAATTGAAAAAGGCGGGCCAATGGCCCGCCTTTTTTGCAATGTGGATGCGCTGGGCTTCACGATACCATATCAGCAATGATCGCCGATGCTGGAAAGAAATTCGCGGAGTTGTTCCAGTTGTTCCGGCAATGCGGCCGCGCCTTCCTGCAGTGCTTGTTCAAGCGCCTCCCTGGACGGATAGACTTCGTGGAAGGTCAACAGGGTTTTCCCGCCCTGATCCTCGAAGGTCACGGTCGTGATCGCGCCCTCTTCGCCCTCGTCATTGGTCCAGACGATACGCTCGTTGGGCACGACCTCGAGATACTTACCGTAGAAGGCCATGGTATCCGAACCGCCCGTGCCGAATTCAAGCCGATATTTGCCGCCGGTGCGGACGTCCATGGCGCACGATACCAGCGAAACGCCGCCCGGCGCCGATTCCGGCACCCACCAGCGCTGAAACAGCTCCGGCTGGCTCCACGCCCTGTAGACCGTGCTCGGCGGCGCATTGAACGTTCGCGTAATGACGAGCTCGCGATCCCCTTTGCGCTGGACTGAGGTAGGGTTCTGCGCGCCTGTACTCTCAAACTGCTCCTTCATCGCTTCCTCCCTGTTGCATTTCGTTGATGATTTCATCCAACGCGTCGAAACGGGCCTCGAAGAGCTTGCGGTGCGCCTCTATCCACTCCGCCTCCGCCTTGAGGCCGCGTTTTCCAAGCCTGCAGGTTCTCACCCTTCCAACCTTCTGCGTGACGACAAGCCCGGCCCTCTCAAGAACCTGGACGTGCTTCTTCATGCCGGTCAGCGTCATCTGAAAGGCATCAGCGAGACTGGTAATAGATGCGTCCCCATGGCCGAGCAGATCGATGATCCCACGGCGTGTCGCATCGGAAAGCGCCGCGAACGAGAGATCAAGAGGAGGAGCTATATACTGAACCATATAGTTCAGTGTTGTAATCTGCTTAGACGAGAAGCGCAAGCGTTCCCTGCGATTCCGACTATTCGCTATGTCCCTTTCCAGCGCGCGGATTCGATCGAGTTCGAAAATTCGACACTCGTAATCGTCCCGCCAACCGCGGTTCGTGGATAGAACTGGAGATGTTTCTGGCACGTGAACGGCAGGCGGTCCCGGCAGGAACCGCCTCGTTTTGTGGCTACCAGCCAGATTTTACTGGCTGGTGCTGACGTCGCCGAGGGCGGTCCAGCTGCTGATCGCGGTGTTGAACGCGGCGCCGCCGGTCGAACCCTTCTGCATGGTGATCAGGGCACGGCGGCCGTTGCGGTAGGTGATCGGGATGTCGATCCAGTCGCGGGTGGCGAGCAGGTCGAGGTTCGACTTGCGGGCGTCCGGATAGTCGTTCAGGGCGATCATGTGGAAATCGTCGGTGATCTTGGCCGGAACGGCGATCAACGCGTCGCCGCGGTCCTGCTCGGTCCGCTTCATCGAGATGCGCTGAACGCTGTCGATCTTACCACCTTCAAAATTCGGCGGTACCGAGAAGACGATTTCGACCAGATGGCTGGCGGGCAGCGACGGGTCGGAATTGCGCTTGAAGGTCACGAGAGCCGAGAGATTGCGCTCGGGAACGGTGACATTGCCCTGCACCGTCGCCTCATCCTTGCCGTTGGCGCCCTTCTCGTGCTGGACGCTCCAGACGACCGAACCCTGGATCGCCGTCGGCGAGCTCTGGCCAATACGCTCCTCATAGAGGAACATCTTTTCCGATGCGCCGACCGGTGTCTGCGTCTGCGCGGCAGCCGGGGCCGGCGCATCCGTTGCAGGTGGCTGCTGTGCATTGGCAGCGCCCGGCTGCGCCGCAGGCGTGGCCTGTGCCTGTACGGCCGGGGCGGCAGAAGCGACGCTCTGCTGCGCAACCGACTTGCCTTCGGCTGTCGGTGTCGTGGCGACCGTGGCTGGACCCGGATCCGTCTCGCTGCCGTCGGCCATCAGGCGCTGGTTGAACTTGTTGCTGACCGACGAGCCGTCATCCACGGCGGCAACCTGCTTGTTGCTTTCAGCCGGGGCTGCGGAGCTGTCGTTTGCCGCCGGAGCGGTGCCCGATGCCGGAGTGGTGGCGGGCGGTGTCGTGGTCGCTGCGGGCTTCGTCGTTTCGGCGGTCTTCGGCGCCGAGCTGATCAGGCCATTGACCATGGCGTTCAGCTCGTCACGCTTCATCCACGCCGCGTAGCCGCCACCGCCAAGCACGGCGAGAGCAACGAGCGTACCGATGATCCTGCCGAGGCCGAAGCGGCGGCGCTTCGGCTCCATGCGGAAATTCTTGTTCTGCAGCTTGGCAGCGACGATCTGGTCGATATCGGCAACCGGCGCCGTGTCGTCGTCATCATTGGCAACGCTGCCGCGGCGGCCGTAGCCGCGAAGCGATTCGGCTTCCTTCCACTCGCTGCCGGGCACATCCGGCGCCGGCTGCGCAGGCGCCGCCTTGTTGCCATGCACTTCGGAAAACAGATCGGAATCGTCGCCATGCGGTGCCGCTGCGGCCTTCTTGGGCGCATCGATCGGCGGCAGGTCGTCGAAGGCTGCCGCTTCCCATGAGAAGCCTTCGTGCGCCGGAGGCATCTTGGCGGGCTCCGGCACAGAGCTCAGACCCGACAGCGCCTCTTCGAAGGCGCGGGCGCCGGAATCGGCGTTAGCGGCAGGCGCAAGGGCGGAGAAGTTGTGCAGTTCCTGATCGGCCCAGACCGTTTCGGCATCCTTCGGCGGCTCGGCGGGTGCCTCGGCAACGGGCTCGCTCCACACAGGCTCGAAACGCCCGGCGGCATCGCTCTGCAGCGGCTCTTCCTGCGTCTGCTCGACAAATTCCTGTGGCTTCTCGAACGAGGCGAAAGGCTCGACCAGGCGGTTGGCTGGATTATATTCGCTAGCGCGAAGCGGCTCGACGGCTTCCACCGGTTCCGGTTCGGCGTGATGTTCTTCGAAGACTGCGGTTTCGGCGGCAACGTGGTGTTCCGGCTCGACCGGCTCTTCGTGCTGCGGGGCGTGCCAGGTTTCAGCAGGCGCGTCCTCGGCAGGCTGCTGCCACGGCGCCGGCTCTTCTGCGTGCACTTCGGGTTCGGCGGCCGGTGCCGCTTCTTCATGATAGACGGGCTGCGGCTCTTCGTAGGCAGGCTCGGCGGCGGCAGGCTCTCGGTCGGCGACAGGCTCCTTGTAGGCCGGATGCTCTTCCGGAGCGGCGTCTTCAACCGGCTCGGCCGCCGCATGCACGGGCTCTTCGACCGGCGCTTCCGCTGCCGGTTCTTCATGGACGGGCTCGGGGATGGCCTCGGCAGCGGCTACAGGCTCCAGCGCTACGGCGTTGTCGTCCGGCAGCGCCTCGGCATGCTCGGCCTCGACTTCACGAATGGCGGCGTCCAGCTTTTCCAGCTGCCGTTGCAACATCGCTTCCGGCGGACGCGGCTTCATGTTTTCGAGCTGCCGCTGCACTGCGCCGCGGGCCCGCTCGTAAACCTTCACCCGCATCTCGGGCGTATTTTCGGTCAGACCGTCAACGGCCCGCCGGATGACTGCAATAAAATCCGCCATTCGTACTTTCTCAAAAGGCCCGGCTTAACGCACGGGCCAAATCGCAATGACCCGCGACATTAATCCTCAAAGGGATCGGTCACAAGTATGGTGTCATCTCGCTCAGGGCTTGTGGACAACAAGGCGACCGGTGCGCCGATCAGCTCCTCGACCTGGCGTACATACTTGATCGCCTGCGCCGGAAGATCGGCCCAGCTGCGGGCGCCGACAGTCGATTCCCTCCATCCCTCGAGCGTGATGTAGACGGGCTCGACACGGGCCTGAGCGGCCTGGCTTGCCGGCAGGTAATCGATCTCCTTACCGTCGAGCTT
The DNA here is from genome assembly GCF_056400165.1 of Rhizobium sp. 01L410. Taxonomy (NCBI): domain Bacteria; kingdom Pseudomonadati; phylum Pseudomonadota; class Alphaproteobacteria; order Hyphomicrobiales; family Rhizobiaceae; genus Rhizobium; species Rhizobium sp. 01L410. Next base: position 77,923 of record NZ_JBFTST010000011.1, on the reverse strand, counting down.
GTAGGCGACGCAGATCTTCAGCTCGTCCAGACCATCGAGGACGTCGAGCTTGGTCAGCGCGATACCGGTGATGCCGGAGGTCTTCACCGTCTGACGGACGAGAACCGAATCGAACCAGCCGCAGCGGCGCGGACGGCCGGTGTTGACGCCGACTTCGCGGCCGACGGTCGACAGGTGCTTGCCGATCTCATCGTTTAGCTCGCACGGGAACGGACCTTCGCCGACGCGGGTCGTGTAGGCCTTGGTGATACCGAGGACATAGCCGATCGCCGTCGGACCGAGGCCGGAACCGGCAGCAGCCTGACCGGCAACGGTGTTCGACGAGGTCACGAACGGATAGGTGCCGTGGTCGTTGTCGAGCAGCGCACCCTGTGCGCCTTCGAACAGGATACGGGCGCCAGCCTTGCGCTGGTCGTCGAGGATGCGCCAGACCTGATCGACATAGGGCAGAACCTGAGCGGCAACGTCGTTCAGTTCCTTCTCCAGCGATTCCACCGAAATTTCCGGGAGGCCAAGGCCGCGGCGCAGGGCGTTGTGATGGGTCAGCAGGCGGTCGATCTTGGCCGGCAGCGTTTCCGGATCGGCAAGATCGATGGCGCGGATGGCGCGGCGGCCGACCTTGTCTTCGTAAGCCGGGCCGATGCCGCGGCGGGTGGTGCCGATCTTGGTGCCGCTGTTGGAGGCGGCGTCTTCGCGGAAGCCGTCGAGGTCGCGGTGCAGCGACAGGATCAGCGGCGCGTTGTCGGCGATGCGCAGCACTTCAGGCGTAACGTTGACGCCCTGGGCGCGCAGCTTCTCGACTTCGGCAACGAAGTGATGCGGATCGACGACGACACCGTTGCCGATGACGCTGAGCTTGCCGCGGACGAGGCCGGACGGCAGCAGCGCCAGCTTGTAGCTGACGCCGTCGATGACCAGCGTATGACCTGCATTATGGCCGCCCTGATAGCGAACGATGACGTCCGCACGTTCCGAAAGCCAATCGACAATCTTGCCCTTGCCTTCGTCACCCCATTGGGAACCGACCACGACTACGTTCGTCATCCAACTCTTCCTGTTACCGGCGGATTATCCGCGCCCTGCTCAAACCCGCGCATCTATAAAGGTTTGTTTTTTGGAAAGCGACCCTGTTATCGCGGTGAAATGGGCTTTTTGCGTGACAAAACAGCCCGCCGCGGGCTATTGCCGGAGCCACGCCCCGCCTCCTGTCCGGCCAATCACCGATACGGAAAGAATCATCGTGCAGATCACGGCCTATATTTGCCTCGTCATCGCAACGCTGTGCTGGGGCGGCAATGCGGTGGCCGGCAAGCTGGCGCTTGGCCATATCAGCCCGATGATGCTGACCCTGCTGCGCTGGACGCTGGCAACGGCATTGATCGCCGCGATCTCCCTGCCCTACCTCAAGCGCGATTGGCCGCTGGTGCGCAAGAACCTGCCGCTGCTCTTCTTCTACGGCATCATCGGCTACACGACCTTCAACGCCATGCTGTATTCCGCCGTCCAGTATACGACGGCGATCAACGTGGCGATCGAGCAGGCCGGCATCCCGATGCTGATCTTCCTGCTGAACTTCCTCTTCTTCCGCACCAGCGTCTCGTTGGCGCAATTCGCTGGCTTCGGCATGACGCTGGTCGGCGTCGCACTGACGGCGGCCCACGGCGATTTCGCCACGCTGCTGCAGCTCAGTCTCAACCGCGGCGACGCGCTGATGCTGATCGCCGTCGTCGCCTATTCCGTCTATACGATCTTTCTGCGCTGGAAACCGCCTGTCGACTGGCGCACGCTGATGGCGATCCCGGCACTTGCCGCCGCGCTCAGCTCCATTCCGCTACTGATCTGGGAAGGTTCCAAGGGCAACATCCAGGTCCCTGATGCGAACGGCTGGGTGATCGCCTTCTACACGGCGATCTTCGCCTCGCTGCTGGCGCAGATCCTCTATATCAAGGGTGTCGAAACGATCGGCGCCAATCGCGCCGGGCTGTTCATCAACCTCGTACCGGTTTTCGGCACGCTGCTGTCCGTTCTGCTTCTCGGAGAAGAGCTGCAGGTCTTCCACATGATCGCACTGGCGCTGACGCTCGGCGGCATCGCGATCGCCGAGAAGGGGCGCCCAAAGGCATCCGCTCCCACGACGCCAGCCTCGCCGGTCGATTAACCGAGCTCGAGCGTCGTCACGCCGTAAACGTTCTTCAGCGGGATCACCGGCGCCTGGCCGCGATACATGCGCATCGTCTCCAAGAGCGGTTCAAGCCCGATCGCCTCGGCGAGCGCGATAGCTTCCGCATTACCTGCAGGCACGTCGATGAAGATCCGGGCGCCGTTCGCCTCCGTGACGAGCTGCGCAACGAGCGCCGCCGCCGTATCGGCATCGGCGGCAAATAGCGGGCCGATCTTGTAGCCTTCGTAACAGCGACGGATCGTGCCATAGCCGCGGATCTTGCCGCTCTTGCGCACGACGGCACTCTTGCGGCCCTTGCGGCTGGTGCACCAGGCGCTGATGAACTCGGGACGCGATGCGGGGAAGATCGAGGAGTCGTAGCGGGCGATGCCATCTGTCTTGTCGGAGACCGCTTGTGCGAGCTGCGGCGATTGCGGTGCAGGCTTGGCTATGCCGCCGAAGCGGATCGTCTTGTAGGCGGGCTCGAAACCCGCCTTGCGGTAGCTCGGCTGCTGCGCCTCGACGCCATCGAGGCCGATGGTACGGCCTTCGGCAGACGCCATGCCGGCATTCCAGATCGCCTTGCCATAGCCTTTGCCACGGAAATCCGGGTGAACGATATAGAGGCCGAGAAAGGCGAAACTGTCGCCATATTTGACGACCGAGATCGAGCCGACAGGCACTTCGCCTATGGCGCCGACAAAGAAGCCGGACGGATCGGCGTCATGAAATGCAAGGGAATCGTCGAGGCCGGGATTCCAGCCTTCCTGCCGGGCCCACTCGAGTACAAGCTCCAACTCGCCCGGCCGCATGGGACGAACCGTAAACTCCGAATTCATGCAACTTCCCTAACCAACTCTGCCGCAAGCCCGCAAAGCGCATATGAAAAAAAGCTAAAGAATAGCTTTCCAAGCATCCCCGCCCATACGAAGAAACATGTTCATGACTGAAACGATCAAACATCGATCGCCGTAAGGCCCGGCGCGAGAAACTTCGTGCCGCAATGATCATGAAACAACAAAGCTACAATCTCAAGAAAATTACTTAACAAATCGCCAGCATCGCGAAGCCGTGAAAGAAGATTCCGGCGGCTCCACGCGTGCTATTCTCGCTGTTCCGGCAGTGCTGGAAGAATGCGGTCGGCAGTCTTCGGCGATCCGTTACTTGATCAGCAGATCTTTCACCCGGCGGGCGAAAGCATCGCCGAGAAACGGCTTGGTCATCACATGCATGCCGTGGTCGAGATGGCCGTGGTTCAGAACCGCATTCTCGGCATATCCGGTAACGAACAGGACACGGAGATCGGGCCGTGTCGCCCTGATCGCATCGGCCAGCTGCCGCCCGTTCATCCCGCCGGGCAGTCCGACATCGGTCACCAGGAGATCGATCGGCTGGCCGGAATTCATGATCCGCATCGCGCTCATGCCGTCATCGGCCTCCAGCACGTGATAACCGAGCTCCTCTAGGATCTCGACCGCGACCATACGCACCAGCGGCTCGTCATCGACGACGAGGATCGTCTCGTGGCCCGAAGCGCGCGGCGTCACCGTCGGGCTCGACATGTCGTCAGCCGTTTCCGCATCGCCGAGATGGCGCGGCAGATAGATGCAGATCATCGTGCCCTTGCCGAGCTCCGAATAGATACGCGCCGTCCCGCCGGACTGGCCGGCAAAGCCATGCACCATCGACAGGCCGAGACCGGTGCCCTGCCCTGTGGGCTTGGTGGTAAAGAACGGATCGAACGCCCGCTCCACGACATCCGGCGTCATGCCGGTGCCGGTATCGCTGACGCAGAGCGACACATATTGCCCGGACGACAGCCCTCGCTGCCGCGAAGCCCGCTCGTCGAACCATCGGTTGCCCGTCTCGATCGTCAGCTTTCCGCCATCGGGCATCGCATCCCTGGCGTTGAGGCAGAGGTTCAGCAGGGCGTTTTCGAGCTGTCCGATATCGACGAAGGTGGTCCACAGACCACCCGCCAGCGCCGTCTCCACCTCGATGGTCGGCCCGACGCTGCGGGTCACCAGATCCTGCATGCCAGACACCAGACGATTGAGCGTTGCCGGTTTCGGATCGAGCGTCTGCCGCCGCGAGAAGGCGAGTAGCCGCTGAGTCAGGCCCGCCGCGCGCTTGACCGCGCCCTGTGCGCCGGTGACGTAGCGGTCGAGTTCGCTGATGCGGCCCTGCGCCAAGCGCGTCTGCATCAGCTCCATGGAACCCGAGATACCGGCCAGCAGGTTATTGAAATCATGCGCCAGACCGCCGGTCAGCTGACCGACCGCTTCCATCTTCTGCGAATGGCGCAGTTGTTCTTCGGCATGCATCAATTCCGCCGTCCGCTCGGCGACACGCTGTTCCAGCGTATCGTTGAGCGAGCGCAGCGCCGAGGTCGCGCGGTCGCGCTCGGCCTCGACGGCACGGCGCGTTTCGATGTCGAGGAGCACGCCCGGAAAGCTGAGCGGCGTGCCATCGGCAGCAAGCTCGACCCGTCCATTGGCTTCCAGCCAGTAATATTGCCCGTCGGCGCGGCGCGTCCGGTATTGATGCGCATAGGGACCGCCGCGTCTCAGGGCTTCGCCCATGGCCTGCGAAAGCGAGGCCTTGTCGTCGGGATGAACGGTTTCGATCACCTGATCGAGGCTGAGTCCGATCCGGCCAAGCGCCGGATCGAGACCGAATGCCCGCGCAAAGGCCTCATCCACTGTGAATCGGTTTGACGGCACGTCCCAGAACCAGGTCCCGATAATGGCGCCGGCCGCGAGTGCCAGCTGAACGCGCTGCACATTTTCGCGCGCGGTCGCCTCGCTGTCACGCAATGCATTTTCCGCCTGCCTGCGCGCGGTGATATCCCGAAACAGCACCGAGACCTGCCGCAGGCTTGCCGGCTCGACGCGCGAGGCCGAGACTTCGATATAGCGGTCGACGGCAACGAAATGCTGCTCGAAGCGGATCGCCCGGCCACTTTCCAGCACGCCGCCATAGAGCGTCAGCCACTGGTCCGGCGCATTCGGTTCGATCTCGCGCAGCCTCTTGCCGATGATGTCAGAGATCCCGGTATGCCGCCCATAGCCGGAATTGGCCTCGATATGCACATAGTCGCTCAAGGGGCCATGCGGACCGTCGACGAATTCGATGATGCAGAAGCCGTCGTCGATCGCCTCGAACAGTGCCCGGTAGCGCGCCTCGCTGCGCATCTGCATCTCGTCGGCCGATTGCGGCACGTCACCGCGTCCCGGCTCGACGCCGCTGTAACTGCCTGCTCCGAGGGGTCTGTCTGGCTGCTGCGATCTCAGACGTCGTACTTCTTCTTCGAGCTGCTCCCGGGAGAGCGATGTTACGTCTGAACTCAAGGCAGCAACCTTTTCTGGATGATATCCGCTTGTACGGAGAGGTACAGATCTAGATCACCATCGGCCAACCGCAATGGTCCGAATGCCGTGCTGTGGGCATTTACTGCACATCGGCAGAATTTGCGGTATTTTATTGAGTATTCCGCTTTATCTTTACTGAGACGTGGCGGGCGGGAAGCGCTGGGGAAACGCCACACCAGAGTGATCGATTTGGCAACCGAGACCTCAAATCAGGACATGAAGAACCCGCCGCTGCGCCGGAGGCGCGGCCTGGTGCTGTGGTCTATGCTGGCCGTCTCGCTCTCGCTGATCGGCGGCACCGTTCTGCTGTCGAACGACATGCGGCATCTGCGCGATCTTGCCGGGCGGCTGGGCTACCCGCTCACGCCACAAAAGACCGTGGCAGTCCTCCCGAAAAGCTCGCCTCCGCCACCCAGGCCAAGGCCGGCACCCAATCCTGTCCTCGTCAGCATCGAGCGTGATCCGCGGCTGATGGAGCCACCGCTTGCCGAACTCGCGGCCGCCTTCTTCAGGACATGGTGGACGACGGGCCCGGCGATCTGCGACGCCCTGCGCAAGGCCGGCATCGGCACGACGCCGTGGCGGGCCGCGGGCATGAGCAGCACCACATTCGAATGCACCTTCCAGCAGGTCTACAAGCAGGATGCTGAGCGCCCGCTGAGCTCGGTTTTCGTGATCATCCGCGGCGACCGCGACGGAGCGATCTTCAACATGCGCGCCAAGCTCGTCGGTCCGGAAACCGACAGCGCCGGAAAGCTCGACCCGGCAGCGATGCGAATTTTCGAGACCATGCTCGCCCAGCCGCACTGGCAGGACTTCTCCGCCACGCTCGCAGCGATCCGCGAATTGAAAGACGTGAAGGAAGAAAGCTTCGGCACCAGCGTCAGCTTTACCCGCGAAACCGCCAGCGACAATAGCTTCAACTTCATCATCGCCATGAAGGCGACGCCCGGACCGCAGATCCGCACCAGAGCCTATTTCTCCGGCGAACGCTGGCTTGAGTTGCCCGAGCAGCCGCCTTCGGAAAAGCGGCCGCCCTATTTTCGCTAGAGCCTTAGAAGTAAGGCTCGAAGAACGTCCTGATGGCATCGATCTCGTTCGGACGGATGTCATGCCCGCCCGTGTGCCATTCGGTCGTGACCTTTGCCTTTTCCTGTTCGAAATAGGCAGCAAGCGCCTCGGTCAGCGGAACCGGGCAGATCGGATCGCGCTGGCCCGCGGTGATCAGCACGCGCCGTCCGGCAAGTTCCGCATCGGACTTCGGCTGAAACGGGATCAGCGGATGCAGCAGTGCGCTAGCATCCAAGATGCCTTTCCCGATCAGCACATTGGCGAGAATGTTCGCACCATTGGAAAAGCCCAGTCCGAGAATGTGTGACGCGCCGTGACCGGCCGCGAGATCCCTGACATAGGCGGCCATCTTTTCGGTCGCCCGGGCGAGGTCGTCCATATCGTAGACGCCCTCGCCGGTGCGCTTGAAGAAGCGCGCCGCACCATGTTCGGAAACATCGCCCCGCGGCGAAACGATTGTTGCTTCCGGCAGCAGACGCCGGCCGAACTCGAAGAACTGCGTCTCGTCGCCCCCGGTGCCGTGCAGCACGAAGAGAATAGGCTTGCCGGGTGCACCGGCATGCAGCCGGTGCACATATGAATGATCAGCCATGGCTGTTCTCCTTAGGCTTCGAGCGGCGGCAGATGCTGCTCGATCAACTGGCGCATATGCGCATGCTGCTGCGGCAGCTTCAGCGCCTCGCCCAGATGAGCCGTATCTTCGTCACGGTCGAAGCCCGGTTCGTTGGTGGCGATCTCGAACAGCACGCCGCCCGGCGTGCGGAAATAGATTGCCCAGAAGTAATCGCGGTCGATGACCGGCGTCACCTGGTAACCGGTATCCATCAGCGCCTTGCGCACCTCGAGCTGCGTCTCGCGGTTTTCGACGGCGAAGGCGACGTGGTGGACGGAACCGGCACCCGGCAGCGCCCGGTTGATGCTCGGCATCGTTTCGAGATCGATCAGATGCGCACCATTGCCGCCGGGAAGGATCAGACGCTTGACGCCGTCCTTCTCGTCCTGGACCTGATAACCCATGAACTTCAGAAGTTCGGACGTCGCGCCGTCATCGCGCAGCCGCATGGCAACCGAGTGGAAACCGCGGATCGCATGATCCTCGGAGATACCGCCGTTCGTCCACGGCTTGCGCGCATCGTCCTTGACCTCGACGAGCGCGAAGCCGTCACCGTCGGGACCGGCAAAGTTCAGACGCTTCTCGCCGAAGCTTTCCTCGGTCTTCAGGCCGCCGGCATCGAGCTTCGACAACCGGTCGCTCCAGAAGCCGATCGAGCCTTCGGGAACCGAGTAGACGGTGGTGCCGACTTCGCCGGTACCCGGACGGCCCTGCGCCATCTTCGGGAACGGGAAGTAGGTCATGATCGTACCCGGCGCACCGGTCTCGTCACCATAATAGAGGTGATAGACGTCGGGAGCGTCGAAGTTCACGGTCTTCTTGACCCGGCGCAGGCCGAGCGCGTGGGTGAAGAACTGATTGTTGGTCCGGGCATCCTCAGCCATCGATGTGACGTGGTGCAGCCCCTTGATCTGGTTCAACATGGAAAACCCCTTTCTTGCCCGCATCGGCGGGCTTTCGATGGGTGATAGATGATCCCTCGGCGGCTTTTGGAATAGCCCCGCAAGCTGACACGCATTGTCTCTTTTTATTGAACGATGAAAGAATGTCGTTCAGAAAGCGCTAGTTATTTTGCGGATCGACGGGCAACTGCCAGTCGATCGCTGCACGGTCATGAGACTGCAGATAGGCATTCGCCTTGGAAAACGGCTTGCTGCCGAAGAAGCCATTATGCGCCGAGAGCGGCGAAGGATGCGGCGCCTTCAGCACCAGATGGCGCGCGCTATCGACGAACGCCGCCTTGCGCTGCGCATAGGATCCCCAAAGGATGAAGACCACGTGCTCGCATTCCTCGTTGACCTTGCGGATCACGGCATCGGTGAATTTCTCCCAGCCCTGCCCCTGATGCGAGGCAGCCTGCGCCTCCTCGACGGTCAGGACACTGTTTAGGAGCAGCACGCCCTGCTTCGCCCAATGCTCCAGGAAGCCATGCCGGGCGCGCTCGATACCGAGATCGGTCTCCATCTCCTTGTAGATATTGACCAGCGACGGCGGGATACGCACGCCGGGACGCACGCTGAAGCACAACCCGTGCGCCTGTCCGAGACCGTGATACGGATCCTGGCCGAGGATGACCACCTTCACATCGGATAGCGGCGTCAGATCGAGGGCGCGAAAATACTCCGACCCTTTTGGAAAGATATGCTTTCCCGCCTGCTTCTGCGCCTGCAAAAACGCCTTCAGCTGCTGCATGTACGGGCTCGAAAACTCCGGGGCCAGCGCGGCCTTCCAGCTGTCTTCCAATGCGATTGTCTGTTCGGTCATTTGCGCTCCCGTTCTCTGAGAACGAGCACCTGATGTGGCTCGAAAAGGGAATTGCGAAGTAATTTAGTGATCGCTGCGGATCAAAATTTACGAAGTGACAGTAGTGTGTTGATAATGGCCGACGGATTCAAGCGCTGGCAGGGCTTATTCAGAATGAAATTTGGGACTAGTGGACTGCGCGGGCTCTCCGCCGATCTGAAAGGCAGGGCTTCCGCGCTCTATGCGACCGCCTTCGGTCAGTATCTCCTGGAAAGCGGACAGGTAAAGCCGGGTGACCTCATCCTGCTCGGCCGCGACTTTCGCGATTCCAGCCCGGAAATTGCTGATAACTGCACCGCAGCGCTGGCCTCGCTCGGATTCGCGGTCGCCGATTGCGGCACCGTGCCCACCCCGGCGCTGGCGCTCTACGGCCTCAAACTTGGCGCCGCCAGCCTGATGATCACGGGCTCGCATATCCCCGCCGATCGCAACGGCATCAAGTTCTACAGGCCGGATGGCGAAATCGACAAGGCCGACGAGACGGCGATCTCCGCTGCCGCAGCCAAGCTCGACGCCACGTTTGTGATGCCCGCGAAAACAGGCACGGCATCGGATCATGCCGCCGTCTGCGCCGAAGGCTTCTTCAAGCGCAACGCCGCCATCCTTCCGGCAAAAGCGCTCTCCGGCCTGCGCATCGGCGTCTACCAGCACAGCACCGTCGCGCGCGACATGCTGGTCGATCTGCTGGCGCTCTATGGCGCCGAGACGATAGCACTCGGCCGTTCGCAAACCTTTATCCCGGTAGATACCGAAGCCGTCTCGCCTGAGACGATCGAGCTGTTGAAGGGTTGGGCTGCCGAGCACCGGCTGGACGCAATCGTCTCCGCTGATGGCGATGGCGACCGACCGCTGGTGACCGACGAAACCGGTACGCCGCTGCGCGGTGATCTCCTCGGCCTCATCGCCGCGAAGTTCCTGAAAGCCGCCGTGGTCGTCACTCCGGTGACCTCGAATTCCGGCATCGAGACGGCGGGCGATTTTGCTGTTACCCGCACCAAGGTCGGCTCGCCCTTCGTCATCTCGGGCATGCAGGAGGCGGTTTCGGCGGGCAAGGCGCGCGTCATCGGCTTCGAAGCTAATGGCGGCACGCTGACGGCGTCGGAATTTGCGATCAACGGAACGGTGCTGGCGCCGCTGCCGACACGCGATTGCTTCCTGCCGATGCTGGCCGTGCTTTCGCTTTCGGCAACGGACGGCAAACCGCTGTCCAAGATTGCCTCGTCCTTTGCCCTTCCCGTCGCTGCTGCCGACAGGCTGGAGAATTTTCCGGTCGAGACCAGCGCCAGGCTGATGGCTTATCTTCGCCAATCGCCTGACAACCTCGCCGAATTCCTGACGCCGATGGGCGAACCGGTGACGGTGAGCGATATCGATGGCCTGCGGGTAACGCTTAAGGATGAAGCCGTCATCCACTTTCGGCCTTCCGGTAACGCACCGGAAATGCGCTGTTATGTAGAAGCGAAAGATGAAGCTGCGGCAGCTGCGCTGCTGGATGCCGGCCTGAATCGGATCCGGCAATGGGCGAACACCAACTGAACCAAGACTTACGACCGCGAGGACACATAGAAATGACGCAGAAGATCGTTCCCGTGATCATGGCCGGCGGCAAGGGCACGCGCCTCTGGCCGCTGTCGCGCGCATCGGCGCCAAAGCAGTTCATCCAGTTCATCGGCGACCGGACGCTGTTTCAGGAAACGCTCGCCCGCGTCTCCGATCCCGCCCTCTATGAGGCTCCTGTTGTCCTCACCAATGAGGAGTTCCGCTTCCTCGTTGCCGAGCAGGCCCGCGAGCTCGGCCATGAACTGAAGGCGATCCTGCTCGAGCCGTCGGCCCGCAACACCGCACCCGCCGTTGCCGCCGCCGCCGTGCTGATCGCCGATCTCTTCGGCAAGGACACGCTGATGCATGTCCTCGGCTCCGACTACGAGATCGTTGCCGACCAGAGCTATTTCGATAGCGTGCGCGCCGCTGAAGCGACCGCCGCCAAGGGCAAGCTCGTCACCTTCGGCATCGAGCCATCGGAGGCCGCAACCGGCTACGGCTATATCGAAGGCGGCGAGGCGCTTCCGACCGGCGCATTGACCGTCAAGCGCTTCATTGAAAAGCCGCCGCTGGCCAAGGCCGAGGAAATGCTGGCTGCGGGCGGCTTCTACTGGAACTCCGGCATGTTCATGTTCCAGGTGTCGGCGCTTCTGGCAGAAATGCGGGAACACGCGCCGGAGGCATCGCAGGCTGCCGAAGAAGCGGTTTCCAAATCCGTCCGCGACCTCGACTTCATTCGTCTGGATGCCAAATCCTTCGCCAAGGCGCCGAATATCTCCATCGACTACGCGATCATGGAAAAAACGGCCAATGCCGCCGTCGTCCCTTCGCCCTTCAAGTGGTCGGATCTCGGCAGCTGGGACAGCGTGTGGAAGTCAGGCAATCGTGACGAGCATGGCAATGTCGCCACCGCCAACACGACGCTGATGAACAGCCGGAACTCACTGGTCATGAGCCACGGCGTCCACCTCGCCGTCCAGGGCATGGACGACATCGCTGTCATCGCCAGCGAAGACGCCGTCTATGTCGGCCGCCTGCAAGACAGCCAGAGCGTCGGCGATATCGTCAAGACGCTGGCCGCACGGCCGAAGACGGTGAAGCTTACCGAGACGCACCCGACCTCCTACCGTCCGTGGGGTGGTTACACCTCAATCTTCAATGGCGACCGCTTCCAGGTGAAGCGCATCTTCGTCACGCCGGGCAAGAAACTGTCTCTGCAGAAGCACCATCACCGCTCCGAGCACTGGATCGTCGTTAAGGGCACTGCCGAAGTGACGATTGGAGAGAATGTGCAGATGCTGCGCGAAAACGAGTCGGTCTATATCCCGCTCGGCGAAGTCCACCGCCTTGCCAATCCCGGCAAGATCATGCTGGAGCTCATCGAGGTGCAGACCGGTTCCTATCTCGGCGAAGACGACATCATTCGCCTCGTCGACGAGTTCGGCCGCAACTGACCACAGCACTTGTCTTGAACTTATGACTTTCGCTCTGTAACACGGTCGCGTTCTGCCAATGGCGGACGCGATCGTTTTTCATGATGGAAGTCATCCCATGCGTATTGTTATGATCGGTTCTGGTTATGTCGGCCTGGTGTCCGGCGCCTGCCTTGCGGATTTCGGCCACCACATCACCTGCGTGGACAAGTCCGAAGCCAAGATCGATGCCCTAGAGCGCGGCGAAGTGCCGATCTTCGAGCCGGGCCTCGACGCGATCATCGAGCATAACCGGGCGGCCGGCCGCCTTGATTTTTCCAAAGATCTGGCGGCTCCCGTCGCTGCCGCCGACGTCGTCTTCATCGCTGTCGGCACCCCATCGCGCCGTGGCGACGGTCATGCAGATCTGAGCTACGTCTATGCCGCAGCCCGTGAGATCGCCGCTGCCGTCACCGGCTTCACCGTCATCGTCACCAAGTCTACCGTGCCCGTCGGCACCGGCGACGAGATCGAGCGCATCTTCCGCGACGAGTTCCCCGGCAAGGACATCGCCGTCGTCTCCAATCCGGAGTTCCTGCGTGAAGGTGCCGCGATCACCGACTTCAAGCGCCCCGACCGCATCGTCATCGGCACCGAAGAGCCGCGCGCCGTGGAAGTCATGCGCGAAGTCTACCGCCCGCTCTATCTCAACGAAGCACCGCTCTATTTCTGCGAACGCCGCACCTCCGAGCTGATCAAATACGCCGCCAACGCCTTCCTGGCGATGAAGATCACCTTCATCAACGAGATCGCCGACCTCTGCGAACAGATCGGCGCCGACGTGCAGAAGGTCGCAAAAGGCATCGGCATGGACAAGCGCATCGGCGACAAATTCCTGCATGCAGGCCCCGGCTATGGCGGCTCCTGCTTTCCGAAGGATACGCTGGCTCTCGTCAAGACCGCCCAGGACTATGACAGCCCGATGCGGCTGATCGAGACGACGGTCGCCATCAACGACAACCGCAAGCGCGCCATGGGCCGCAAGGTCATCGCCGCCTGTGACGGCACAGTGCGCGGCAAGAAGATCGCCGTCCTCGGCCTGACCTTCAAGCCGAATACCGACGACATGCGCGACGCCCCGTCGATCACCATCATCCAGGCGCTGCTCGATGGCGGCGCCGAAGTCCATGCCTATGACCCGGAAGGTATGGAAGACGCCAAGGGCATGCTCGGACCTGTCACCTACGGCAAGGATCCCTACGAGATCGCCGAGGGTGCCGACGCGATCGTCATCGTCACCGAATGGGATGAGTTCCGCGCCCTCGATTTCAAGCGCCTGAAGACCACGGTCAAAACGCCGACGATCGTCGACCTGCGCAACATCTATCCCGCCGCCGAAGTCAGTAGACATGGTTTCAGCTACTTCGCCGTCGGCAAGAAAAGCGAGAAGCAGTAAGAGGATGCATTATTTCATAACAGGCACGGCCGGTTTCATCGGATTCCACCTGGCGCGGCGCCTGTTGCAGGATGGTCACCGGGTGACCGGCTTTGACGGCCTGACGCCCTATTACAACGTCAAGCTCAAGCATATGCGCCACGCAGCGCTGGCGCAGTTTCCGTCCTTCACGCCTGCTATCGCCATGCTCGAAGACCGCGAGAAGCTGGAGGCGGCGATTGCTGAGGCACAGCCTGACGTGCTGATCCATCTCGCCGCGCAGGCGGGCGTTCGCTACAGCATCGAGAACCCGCGTTCCTACATCAGTTCGAACGTCGACGGCTCCTGGAACATTCTGGAATTTGCCGAACGGTATAAGGTGAAGCACCTGATGCTCGCCTCGACCTCGTCGATCTACGGCTCCAACCCGGACGTCCCTTTCCGCGAGACCGATCGCGCCGACGAGCCACTGACCATCTATGCCGCGACCAAGAAGTCGATGGAGCTGATGGCGCACAGCTATTCGCATCTCTACAAGCTGCCCATCACCGCCTTCCGCTTCTTCACCGTCTACGGCCCCTGGGGCCGGCCGGATATGGCGCTCTTCAAATTCGTCAAGAACATGCTTGAAGACCAGCCAATCGAGATCTACGGCGAAGGCAAGATGAGCCGCGATTTCACCTATATCGACGATCTGGTGGAATCGATCGTCCGCCTCTCTGCCGTCATTCCCTCCGAGGAAAATCGTGTCGCGGGCGACAAGGTCGAGACGCTCTCGCGCCAGGCACCGTTCCGCGTCGTCAATATCGGCGGCGGCCAGCCCGTCAGCCTGATGGATTTTGTCGAGACCGTCGAACATGCACTCGGCCAGTCCGCAAAGCGCACGATGCTGCCGATGCAGAAGGGTGATGTGCCCCGCACCTTCGCCAGCCCCGACCTGCTTCTGGCGCTGACCGGCTACAAGCCGGAGACGACGCTGGATCAGGGCGTGAAGGCATTCATCGAGTGGTATCTGGAAGCCCGCGCCGACATGGAAATCCCTGCCTAGCTATCGTCCGCCGACGCCTGGCGTCGCGTGGTTCAGGGCACGCGGCGCGATCAGTCTGGCGATATCGGCCGCGGGCGCCGGATAGCCCAGCGCATAGCCCTGCAGCGTATCGCAGCCGATCGCCGTCAGCACCTCCGCATGCCCTTCGGTTTCGACACCCTCGGCAATCACTTCGACATTCAATGCCTTGGCGATCTCGACGATCGAGCCGACAACACGGTGCTGTTCTTTCGAGCCGACGATATCGGTCACCAGCTGCCGGTCGATTTTCAGCCGCTTCGGGCGCAGGCGGGCGAGCCCGATCAGCGATGCATGACCGGAGCCGAAATCGTCGATCTCGATATCGATGCCCATCTGCTTGATGCGCTCGATGCTGGCGACCAGACGGTCGTCGGAATCGTCGAGGAAGATGGTTTCGACCAATTCGAAGGACAAGGCGCCTGGCGGGATCTTCAGGGCTTCCAGATTTGCAAGCAGCCGGGGATCGAAGAGCCGCGGGCCCGAAATATTGACGGCGACACGGGGGACCACAGCACCCTGCGCCTGCCAGTCGAGCCGGTCTTCCAGAACCCTGCTGAGAATGGCCGCGTCGATCTCTGCGGCAAGACCGTTTTCGTCAGCCACCTTGAGGAAAACAGCAGGAGACAGCACGCCCTTTTCAGGATGGATCCAGCGGGCCAGCGCCTCCAGGCCGGCAATTTCCCGGGTCTTCGCGTCAAGCTGGATCTGGTAGTAGGGAACGATCTCGCGGCGCTCCAACCCGAGCCTCAGCTCCTCGGCCAGCCGCCGCTTGCTTTGAATGTCGTCCTGCAGCTGACGGGTGAAGAATTCGATGCGGTTGCGGCCGAGCTTCTTGGCCTGGAACAGCGCCAGATCGGACTCGGTCAGGAGATTGCGCGCGTTGCGCCCGTTGTTCCAGGCAACGCCAATCGACGTTCCTGATTGCAGGAGTTCCTGTCCGAACCGGATCTTCTTGCCAAGCCGGCGCTGCAGGTCGCTGGCAATGCGATCCAGTTCCTCGCGGCCTGCAAAATTCCATAGAATGATGACGAACTCATCGCCGCCGACACGGGCCACCATGCCGTCAGCGGGAATGCCCGCGGTGATCCGCAGGGCAGCAGCACGCAGAACGGTATCGCCGGCCGAATGGCCATGGCTGTCGTTGATCTGCTTGAACTGGTCAAGATCGAGATGCAGAACCGCCAGCGACGATACCGACTTGTTGCCATGCAGCTCGGCAAGCCGCTTGTCGAGAAGCCTGCGGTTCGGCAGACCCGTCAGATAGTCGTGCTCGGCGGCATGCTCGATCCGCGCATTGCTTTCCTCCAGCGCTTTCGCCCGTGCCTCCGCGACGAGGCGCTGGCGCTGCAGCTCGGCGGCGAGCTCGACATCGGCGGTCACATCCCATTCGGCGCCGATGAACGACGGTGCGCCGTCCTCGCTGACGAAGAAATGCGCCCGCGAGCGCATGTGACGAATCTCGCCGTTCGGCCAGATGATGCGAAATTCGGAATTATAGGCGCCGCGCCGCGCAATCGCATCGTCGAACTCTGCGAAGGCACGGTCCCGGTCATCGGGATGGATGGCGTTTTCCCAGATCGCTGTCGGCACCAGCCGGCTGGTCTCGCCGGTCTGGTATAGGCGGTGCATCTGCGCATCCCAGACGATCCCGCTCTTGCGGACATCATGTTCCCACACACCGATCTGCGACGCATCAAGGGCAAGCTCGAGGCGTCTCAGCAAATCCTGGAATTCACGTTCTGACCGGGTCGGTTTGTTATGGGGCAATGCAGTCTCAACCTAGCAGCGGCCTTTGCCGATATTACCACCTTCTCAAAGCCGGATTAACGAAGGCTTCTCCGTATTATCGAACTAGTTACTAGGTGAACTGTTCCTTACAACAGTCGCAAAAACGCTCATGGGTTGTGCCGGGATCGTATTTTCACTTGAGAATCAAGCACCCTGTATCACCGCTTGGCGCGCGAATGCTTGTCCTCGAAATGCTGGAGAATGCCGCTGTGGTCGACGTCGCCGCCGCCGCCCGCGACGAATTCGGCGAACTCGGCACGCACGGTTTCTGTCAGCGGCAATGCCAGCGACAGGCTCCCTGCCACAGCCAGGATATTGTTCAGATCCTTGAGCTGCAGCTTCGAAGGGCCGCCGGTGCCGAAATTATGATCGACCATGCGCTGGCCATGCAGATCGAGGATACGGCTCTCGGCGAAACCGCCGCGGATCGCATTGCGAAACGCCTCGCGTGAACCGCCGCCGGCTTCCACCAGCATCATCGCTTCGGCAACGGCACCGATGGTCACAGCAACGATCTGCTGGTTGCCGAGCTTGGCAAGCTGCCCGGTTCCGGTGGGGCCTACATGGGTGACGCGGCCGAGAGGCGAAAAGACATCCGCTAGTTCGGCGATGACAGCCCCGTCCCCGCCCGCCATGATCGCCAGCGTTCCGGCTGCTGCACCGACGACACCGCCGGAAACCGGCGCGTCGATATGCCGGATGCCGCGTTCGGCAAGGCGCTGCGCATGATCCCGCGCCGCCTTGGGCGCGATGGAGCTGCAGTCAATAACAAGCGCACCTGCGGCAAGCGCTGCCGCAACACCCTGGTTGAAGAGGACGTCCTCAACGGCATTGCCATCCGACAGCATGGTGAAGACGATATTCGCGCCCTTTGCCGCTTCACTTGCATTACCTGCAATGCGCGCGCCTTCGGCCGAAAGTGGCGCAGCCTTGCTGGCATCCCGGTTCCAGGCCGTGAGCGCAAAGCCCGCGCCCAGCAACCGGCGTGCCATCGGCCCGCCCATCAGGCCGGTGCCGAGGAAGGCGATGTTCCGTGTGCTGCTCATCCGATCTTGCCTCCAAGCTCGTCGTCTATATGAATGCGGATGATCTCATCGAAGGAGCTGTCGGCGCTGAAACCGAGCGCGCGCGAGCGCTTCGCTTCAAAAGCTTCCGGCCAGCCCGAGACGATGCGCATGATCAGTTCGTCGGGCTGGCGGCGGATGAGCTTCACCGCCTTGTCCCCAGCCACGCGGCGCAGCGCCTCGATCTGCTCTCCAACAGTGGCGCTGACGCCGGGCATGGTCAGGCTTCGCGCCGCGCCGAGCGGCGCGAGATCGATCCGCGACGCCTGCAGCAGAAAGCCGACGGCCGAGCGTGGCGATGCATGCCAGTGCCGCACAGTATCCGGCACCGGCAGGATGGCTTCCTGTCCGGCGAGCGGTTCGCGCAGGATACCGGAGAAGAAGCCCGAGGCTGCCTTGTTGGGCTTGCCGGGGCGGATGCAGATGGTCGGCAGGCGGATGCCGATGCCATCGAGGAAACCGCGGCGGCTGTAATCGGACAGCAGCAGCTCGCTCATCGCCTTCTGCGCGCCGTAGCTCGTCAGCGGCGTCTGGTGGAAATCATCGGGAATGACCTTCGGGAAGGGTGAACCGAAAACCGCCAGCGACGAGGTAAAGACCACGCGCGGCTTGTAGCCATCCTCGGCATGCGCGAACCGGATCGCTTCGAGAAGCTCGCGCGTGCCGTCGAGATTGATACGGTAGCCCTTCTCGAAATCGAGCTCCGCTTCGCCCGAAACGATCGCTGCCAGATGGAAGATCAGGTCCGGCCGGCCGGCAACGATCTTCGCCGCTTCACCAGACGCCGAAATGTCGGACGCCCAGGCATTCACCGTGCCGGCAAACCCCGCCGGCTTTTCCGGTTCGATGACATCGATCAATGAAAGGGCCGAGATTTCCGCGCTGCCGAGGACCTTGTCCTTGACGAGACGCGCCGTCAGCTTGCGGCCGACCATGCCGGCCGCACCGATAATCGCGATATGCATGCATTCCTCCGCTATGCGCTCAATCGGCCTAACTCCACCCGGCCGATGTACGTTCATCAAAGACTAACCGGCTGACCGGGCGATGCAAATGAAAAAGGCGGGACTAAATGTCCCGCCTTCCTGTTTCACTCTGGGGTTGCCGCTTACTCGGCTGCGACCTTCATATGGTCTTCTTCATCCACCGGATGGTTGTCGTTGTGCTGGATCAGCGGGCGATTGCCAGCCAGCTTGCGCAGCAGCACGTAGAACACCGGCGTCATGAAGATGCCGAAGAAGGTCACGCCGATCATGCCGGAGAACACCGCGATACCCATGGCGGCGCGCATTTCGGCACCCGCACCCGTCGAGGTGACGAGCGGCACGACGCCCATGATGAAGGCCATGGAGGTCATCAGGATCGGGCGAAGACGCATGCGGCTCGCTTCGACCGCCGCCTGCACCGGCGTGCGTCCTTCGAACTCCAGTTCCCGGGCGAATTCCACGATCAGGATCGCGTTTTTCGCCGAGAGACCCACAAGGACCACGAGGCCGATCTGCGTGAAGATGTTGTTGTCTCCACCGGTGAGCCAGACACCCGTCAAGGCAGCAAGCACACCCATCGGCACGATCATGATGATCGCCAGCGGCAGCGTCAGGCTCTCATACTGGGCTGCCAGCACGAGGAAGACGAGCAGCAGGGCCAGCGGGAAGACGACGACGCTCGAGTTGCCGGCGAGGATCTGCTGGTAGGTCAGATCCGTCCATTCGAAGTCGATGCCGGATGGCAGCGTCTCCTTCAGGATCTTCTCGATCGCAGCCTGCGCCTGCCCGGACGAGAAGCCCGGTGCCGGACCGCCATTGATATCGGCAGCGAGGAAGCCGTTATAGCGGTTCGTGCGCTCCGGACCGGTCGTGGCATCGACTTTCAGCAGGGCCGAAAGCGGGATCATCTGGCCGGATGCCGACCGAACCTTCAACTGACCGATATCTTCCGGCTGTGCACGGAACTTGGCATCGGCCTGCACACGGACGCTGTAAGTGCGGCCGAAGGCGTTGAAGTCGTTGACGTAGAGCGAGCCGAGATAGATCTGCAGCGTCTGGAAGACGTCGGTGACGGAAACCCCGAGCTGCTCGGCCTTGGCGCGGTCGAGATCAGCGTAGAGCTGCGGCACGTTGATCTGGAAGCTCGAGAAGATGCCTGCGAGTTCCGGCGTCTGGTAGGCCTTGGCGAGCACGGCCTTGGTCGCCTCGTCGAGAGCCTGGTTGCCGAGACCGGCGCGGTCTTCGATCTGCAGCTTGAAGCCACCCGTCGTGCCGAGACCGTTGACCGGCGGCGGCGGGAACATGGCGATGAAGGCGTCCTGGATGACACCGAACTTCTGGTTCAGCGCCATGGCGATTGCCCCGCCAGAAAGATCAGGCGTCTTGCGCTCGTCGAAATCCTTCAGCGTCACGAAGACGATGCCGGCGTTGGACGAGTTGGTGAAGCCGTTGATCGACAGGCCCGGGAAGGCGATCGCATTGGCGACACCCGGCTGCTTCAGCGCGATATCGGTCATCCGCTTGATGACGTCTTCGGTGCGGTCGAGGCTGGCGGCATCCGGCAGCTGGGCAAAGCCGATCAGATACTGCTTGTCCTGCGACGGCACGAAGCCGCCGGGCACTGCGGTGAACAGGCTATAGGTTGCCCCCACCAGCGCCAGGTAGATCACCATGACGATGCTCTTGCGCGACAGGAGACCGCCGACGCCCTTGCCATAGGCATTCGAGCCCGAGCCGAAGGCACGGTTGAAGCCGCGGAAGAACCAGCCGAAGATCGCATCCATGAACCGCGTCAGCCAGTCCTTCTTCGCGCCATGCCCCTTGAGGAGCAGAGCTGCGAGTGCCGGAGACAGCGTCAGCGAGTTGAAGGCGGAGATGACGGTCGAAATGGCGATCGTCAGCGCGAACTGGCGGTAGAACTGGCCGGACAGACCGGAGATGAAGGCGAGCGGCACGAAGACCGCGACCAGCACCAGGGCGATCGCAATGATCGGACCGGACACTTCCTTCATCGCCTTGTAGGTGGCGGCCCGCGGGCTGAGACCCGCCTCGATGTTTCGTTCGACGTTTTCGACGACGACGATCGCATCGTCGACGACGATACCGATCGCCAACACCAGCCCGAACAGACTGAGCGCGTTGATCGAGAAGCCGAAGGCATACATGACGGCGAACGTACCGATGATCGACACGGGGACGGCGATCAGCGGAATGATCGAGGCACGCCACGTCTGCAGGAAGATGATGACGACGAGCACGACGAGCGCGATGGCTTCGAGCAACGTGTCGATGACCTTCTCGATCGAGGCGCGAACGAACTTCGTGGTATCGTAGACGATCTCGTACTTCACGCCTGTCGGCATCGCCTTCTGCAGTTCCTGCATCGTCGCATTGACGTTGTCGGCGATCTGGATAGCGTTCGAGCCGGGGGCCTGAAGCACCGCGACGGCAACGGCAGGCTCGCCGTCGAGCAGCGAACGCAGCGTGTAGTCGGCCGCGCCGAGCTCGATGCGGGCAACGTCGCGAAGGCGGGTGATCTGGCCGTTGGCCCCCGTCTTGACGATGATATTGCCGAACTCCTCAGGCGTGCGCAGACGGCCCTGGGCATTGACGTTCAGCTGAAGGTCGACACCCTGCGGGCTCGGCGACGCGCCGATGATACCGGCGGCGGCCTGAACGTTCTGCGAGCTGATCGCATTGCTGATGTCGCTGGCTGCGAGATTGTGCTCGGCAGCCTTCTGCGGATCGATCCAGACGCGCATCGAATAGTCGCCGGCGCCGAACACCTGCACCTGGCCGACGCCCTCGATACGGGCAAGGCGGTCCTTGATGTTCAGCGTCGCGTAGTTACGCAGATAGGTGATGTCGTGATCACCACCGGTCGAGACGATGTTGACGACCATGATGAAGTTCGGCGAACTCTTGACTGTCGTCAGACCAAGCGCGCGAACTTCGGCCGGCAGACGCGGCTCGGCCTGCGACACGCGGTTCTGAACCAGCTGCTGGGCCTTGTCGGGATCGGTGCCGAGCTTGAAGGTGACGGTGACGTTGAGAACGCCGTCCGACGTCGCCTGGCTTGCCATGTAAAGCATGCCTTCGACGCCGTTGATCTGCTCTTCGAGCGGTGTTGCCACCGTCTCGGCGATGACCGAGGGGTTGGCGCCAGGATAGGTGGCGCGCACGACGATCGACGGCGGCACGACCTCGGGATATTCCGAGATCGGCAGCGAGCGCAGGCCGATCAAACCTGCGACGACGATCAGAACCGACAGCACGCCGGCAAAGACCGGCCTGTCGATAAAGAATCTGGAGATGTTCATATCAAAGCCCTCTCCGGGATGAACGTGGAATGCAACGTCCCACTCCGGCGGCTTGGGAGGCCGCTGGCGGGGTAGGAATAATCAGGGATTCCGCTTCTCCCGCGGGGAGAAGCCAGGTCTCAGTTGGTCGCGACCTTCTCTTCCATCTGCGGCGCCACGACTGCGCCTGGACGGATGCGCTGCAGGCCGTTGACGACGATCTTTTCGCCGGCCTTCAGGCCGTCTTCGACGACGCGCTGGCCGTCATAGATGGCGCCGAGCTTGACCTGGCGATAGCCGACTTTGTTGTCGCCATCGACGACGAAGACGAACTTCTTGTCCTGGTCGGTGCCGACGGCGCGGTCGCTGATGACGATCTTGTTCTCGGCCTTCGGCTGGCCCATGCGGACCCGCACGAACTGGCCGGGGATCAGCTTGCCGCCCGGATTGTCGAAGACGGCGCGAACGGCGATCGTGCCGCTTGCGGCATCGACGACGTTGTCAACGAGCTGCAGCTTGCCCTTGATCGGCGTGCCATCATCGGCGAGCGTGCCGACTTCGACCGGGATCTGCTCGACGGCAGGCAAAGCGCCATCCGTTGCCGGAAGCTCGGAGAGGGCCTTGGTGACCATCTCTTCGCTGGCATTGAAGCTGGCATAGATCGGATCGACGGAAACCAGCGTCGTCAGCTCGGGCGATGCCGAACCGGCGGCGACGAGATTGCCGACGGTGACTTCGAACTTGCCGATACGGCCGGAAACCGGAGCCCGCACCTGCGTATAGTCGAGGTCGAGCTGGGCCGACTGCAGGGCTGCCTGAGCCGAACGCAGGCCCGCCTGCGCTTCCGCCAGCGTGCTTTGACGCTGATCGAGATCGCTCTGCGAGATCGTGCGGTTATCGGAAAGCCGATGGCCGCGATCGAGCTCGGTCTGCGCCAGGCTGACCTTGGCATCGGCCGAGGCCACCTGGCCCTGCGCCTGCGCCACGGCTGCCTGGTAAGGTGCCGGATCGATGGTGAAGAGCAGATCGCCGGTCTTCACCAGCGCGCCTTCACGGAAATGCACGGACTGGATCGCACCCGCAACGCGGGGACGGACCTGAACACGATCGACTGCTTCGAGGCGGCCCGAGAAATTCTCCCAGGCGGTGACGTCACGGTTCTGGACCAGGGCGACGGTAACCGGCACAGCGGGAGCCTGTGCGGGTTCCGAAGCGGCGGTCGCGACCGTGCTCATCGGCAGTTCGAAAAAGATGGCAGCGGCTGAAACAGACGCAGCAAGGCCCAAGCCGGCGCCCACGAGGGCCCAGCGCTTCTTTCTGGACGTCATCGGTATCTCTCCTTGCGGCCTCAACGGCCGCTCATTCACAACAAGACTTCAATGCAATTGGGGTTGGACGCTTAACTCGCGGATGAAACTTCCGAACTCACGGCTGATAGTCGCCTGCCAGTCGGACACTCCTTCCGTTTTCCCACCGTAGATTGACGGCCAGCCCTTCCCGGCGGGGAGAACGTGCTGGCGAACCGAAACTTCCGCCTTCTTGAGACGCGCGGCATAGCCAAGCGTCTCGTCGCGAAGGGGATCGTCTTCTGCTGTCATGACCAGTGCCGGCGCGACACCCGAAATCCGCGAACAGAGGCTTGGTGCCGCATAGGGATGGCAGCCGCCGCCGCTGAGATAATGACTCCAGCCTTCGGTCCAGCGCTGCCGCATGCCTGCGACATCGGCCTTTCGGATCGACGACGTTCCCATGAAAGGATCGAGCAGCGGCGAAATCAGGATCTGGCCATTCAGCGCATTGGCGTAATGGTCGCGCGCCTTCAACGCCACACCGGCAGCGATATTGCCACCCGCCTCTTCACCGGCCACCAAGAGCAGCGAGTTGCGGTCGCCAAGACCGGAGGCCCGCTTGTTGGCCATGTAGGAGAAGAGCGAATAGCCAACTTCGAGTGGCTTCGGAAAGACCCCGCCGAGCGGTGCGTTGTAATCGGCAACGACCACGATGGCACCGGCGCTGGCAATGCTTTCGGCTACGGCACTGTCCTGAAGACCAGAGCCCTGAAAAGCGCCGCCATGAAAGAACAAGACGATCGGCGAACCCTTGCCGTATTCGGCGCCCTGATAGACGCGCGTAGAGACGGGGCCGATGGCCACCTTCTCGAACACCATGTCTTTCACCTGCACCGTCATCGGTCTTGTAATCCTGTTAGCCGCATAACACATGACGAAACGCCACGGCTTGCCAAACTTGTAAAAAACATATTGTTATTCAGGCCACGGAATAAGAACCGCCATTCTGATTACACTGTTCCGTATTTCGAATAATATCGCAGTGCAAACTGTGGAGATCCCATCATGGACCAGCTCTCGGCAATGCGCGCCTTCATCCGCGTAGTGGAGACGGGTAACTTTACACGGGCCGCCGACACTCTGTCGATGCCAAAGGCAACCGTGACCAATTTGATCCAGGGCCTCGAGGCCCATCTGCGCACCAAGCTTCTCAACCGTACGACGAGACGCGTCATGGTCACGACCGATGGCGCGCTCTACTATGAACGCGCCTCGCAGATCGTCTCGGAACTGGAAGAACTTGACGGCAGCCTTTCCAATTCGCAAAGCTTGCCGACCGGCCGCTTGCGCGTTGAAATGGCAGGCGCTTTCGCCGATTCCATCGTGGTCCCGGCACTCTGCGATTTCTATCAGAAATACCCCGATATCCGCATCGATCTCGGTGTGGGCGACCGCACCGTCGATTACCTTGCAGAGAATGTCGATTGCGCGCTGCGCGCCGGCACGCCTGCTGATCAGTCGTTGATCGCCAGGCGTGTATCCGAACTCGAAATCGTCACCTGCGCCGCCCCGCTCTATATCCAGAAATTCGGCGAGCCAGAGCGGCCGCAGGACCTCGAAAACGACCACTATACGATCAACTATTTTCGCGCCCAGACGGGCCGCGCGCTGCCCTTCGAATTTGACCGCGACGACGAACATCTTGAGATCACGCCACGCTATATGCTGGCCGTCAACGACGGCAGAACCTTCATAAGCGCGCTGACGACGGGATTGGGAATCGGGCAGACGCTACGTTTCATGGCCCGCGACGCGATCAAGAAAGGCGAGCTGATTGAGGTTTTGCCGCAATGGTCGCGCGAGCCGATCCCGCTTTACATCGTCTATCCGCCGAACCGTCACCTCAGCAACAAGGTGCGCGTCTTCGTCGACTGGATGGTGAAGCTGCTGGCCGATGCCAAGCTGAACGACCCCTGAAAATGAAAACGGCCCGGAAGGGAGGGATACCTTCGACGGGCCGTCAATCATCGACTTTGAATTTGGTGGTCCACCGCGTCACCAGGGGAAATGGCTCGGCGGACCCAGGAGGCGGGCTTCGGAACGGAGACTTTCCGTCGCCCCTTGCCCAATAGATATATGCCCTATTGCGGAGTTTGTAAGGCGTTTGATTCGCATAGCAGTGTTCGCAAAAATGCAACAATCAAGCGCCGATCAGCCGATCACCGAAGGCTTCAGCAGGTCTTCAAGACCGACCCGGTAGAAGAGTTCGGCCCTGACGCGGTCGGCAACGCCGTTGACGATCTCGGCCCCATCCTCAGACGGATCGATATGGACGCGGAACGGGCGCCCGCCGAACGGCTTGCCGACGACATCAACGATCGCGCGGGCAACCTCTTCCGGATCGGCATCGGCAGGCTCCAGCGATGCCAGCCCCTGCAGCGCCTTGTCCGAAACGCCCTTGTAGGGACCGTCGAGATATTCCGCTGCCCGTGCCGTATCCGCCGGCGATCCGGAATGGGCGAAATGATTGGTGCCCTTTGTAAAGGCGCCGGGAACGATGATCGAAGTCTCGATGCCCCAGCGTGTCAGCTCGCTGGCATAGGAAACCGCAAGTGAATCCATCGCGGCCTTGGCGGCGAAATAAGGCGCCAAAAACGGCGGCGTGCCGCCGCGTGTGCTCGACGAGGAGACCCAGACGATCAGACCCCTGCCCTGCTTGCGAAGCTGCGGCAGCGCCGCACGATTCAGCCGCTGCGTCGAGAGAACATTGATGTCGAACAGCTCGGCATATTGCTCCGGCGTGAAGGCTTCGGCCGGGCCGCAGGACATGTGTCCGGCATTGTGGACGATCACATCGAGCCGACCGTTTTCGGCAACGATCTTTGCGACCGCCTGCTCGATCGATGCATCGTCGGTAACGTCGAGCTCGATGCTACGCAGGTCTGCATTATTGTCCCTGGCGAAAGCCGCCGCATCGGCAACGGCCTTGGCGTTACGGGTGGTGGTGGCGCGGATGCCTGCATAGACGGTGTGCCCGGCTTCGGCGAGCGCCCGGGCGCTCATGGCGCCGAAGCCGCTCGATGCACCGGTGACGACGATAACTTGCTTACTCATTGTCCTGCTCCTTTTGCTCTTTGGGGTGAAGGGAGGCGGCGATGCCGCCCCCGCGGATCAATCAGATCAGACCGCCATTGGCGCGCAGCACCTGGCCGTTGATCCAGGCGCCATCGGGGCCGGCGAGGAACGACACGGCAGCGGCTATATCCTCGGGCGTGCCGAGGCGCTCCAGCGGGTTCATCTTCGCCATGCGGGCGACGAGCTCGTCCGACTTGCCGTTGAGGAAGAGATCGGTGGCGGTCGGTCCCGGTGCGACGGCATTGACCGTGATCTCGCGGCCGCGCATTTCCTTGGCCATGATGCCGGTCATGGTTTCGACAGCAGCCTTGGTGCCGGCATAGACGGCGTAGCTTTCGAGCTTCAGGCCGACGACGCTGGTCGAGAAATTAACGATCCGGCCGCCGTTGCGCAGGCGCTTTGCAGCTTCGCGCAGCGTGTTGAACGTGCCCTTGAGGTTGACGGCGATCTGCCTGTCGAAGTTCTCGTCATCGGCTTCGGCGAGCGTCGAGAGCATCATGATGCCGGCATTGTTGACGAGGACATCGACGCCGCCGAAGGCAGCTTCCGCTGCATCGAACATCCGGCGCACGGCCGCGGCATCGCTGACATCGGCCTTCGCCGTCAGCGCCTTGCCGCCGTTCTTCTCGATCTTGGCGGCAAGCTCCTCGGCGAGCGCCGCATTGCCCGAATAGTTGATGACGACGGTGAAGCCGTCCTTGGCGAGGCGTTCGGCGATTGCCGCGCCGATGCCGCGCGAGGCGCCGGTAACCAGAGCGACCTTGTTGTCCTGACTAGCCATCTTCTTTCTCCTTCAGTGATCTGCGCTTCAGCGCGTTTCGATGAGAAGAAGATGGCCCTTTCCCTCTTTCGGATAATCGGGCATTGTTCGGCATTACTATCCGGATAAGCCGAACAAAATGGACAGGTTCGATGCCATGCGGGTCTATTCCCGCGTCGTGGAACGCCGCAGCTTCACCGCTGCCGCCGAAGACACCGGCCTTCCGCGCTCGACGGTGACGGATGCTGTCAAGCAGCTGGAAGCCCGGCTCGGCGTCCAGCTCCTGCAGCGCACCACCCGCCATGTCAGCCCGACGCTCGATGGCGAGGCCTATTACCAGCGCTGTCTGTCGATCCTTGCCGATATCGAGGATGCCGAAGGCGCCTTTGCCGGGGCCAAGCCGAAGGGCATGCTGCGCGTCGATGTGCACGGCACGCTTGCCCGGCATTTCGTGCTGCCGAGCCTGCCTTCATTTCTCGATACCTATCCCGATATCGAATTCTACATGAGCGAGGGCGACCGGCTGGTCGATCTGGTGCGCGAAGGTATCGATTGCGTGCTGCGCGTCGGCATCCCTCAGGATAGCGATATGATCGCAAGGCGCGTCGCCATGCTGGAGGAGATGACGCTCGCCTCGCCCGAATACATCGCCCGCCACGGCATGCCCGAACATCCCGACCGGCTGGACGGCCACCGCATGGTCGGCTTCCGCTCTTCGGCGACAGGCACGCTGATGCCGCTGGAATTCATCGTCGACGGCAAGGTCCGCGAAATCACCATACCCGCGACGATCTCGGTCAATGCCGCCGAAAGCCTGCATGCCGCCGCCCGCTGTGGCCTCGGCATCATCCAGGTGCCGCGCTATCACGCAGAGCGCTACCTTGCCTTGGGTGAACTGATGCAGATCCTGAAAGACTATCCCTTGACGGAAACGCCGGTCTCACTTCTTTATCCGCGCAACCGCCAGCTTTCGCCGCGCGTGCGCGTCTTCATCGACTGGCTGGTGAAGATCTTTGCAGAGCACCGGCGGACGGCCGATAGCGAGGGCATCAGTTGAATATGCAGGGACCGATCGGCGCAGCACCTCTGGAAGGCGGGACGCTTCGCGATTTCTTCGAGCGCGATGCGATCGCCGTGGCCCGGGATCTTCTCGGCTGTCACCTTCTGGTCAACGGCATGGGCGGGCGGATCACCGAGACCGAAGCCTATTTCCCCGATGACGAGGCCTCACACAGTTTTCGCGGCCCGACCAAGCGGAACGGCGCGATGTATGGCCCGCCGGGCAATGTCTATATCTACCGCATCTACGGCATGTACTGGTGCCTGAACTTCGTCTGCACCCCGGGCTCGGCCGTCCTCATCCGCGCCATCGAACCGGAAACCGGCATCGCCGAAATGGCCGAGCGCCGCGGCACGGATCAGCTGACAAGCCTGTGCAGCGGCCCGGGCAAGCTCTGCCAGGCCATGGATATCGGCATCGCCATCAACGACCGGCTGCTCGACCGGGAGCCCTACGCGCTCTTCCCGTCTGCCCTGGTTCCGATCGTTTCGGGCAAGCGGATCGGCATCACGAAAAATGCCGAAGCACCATGGCGCTTCGGCATTCAGGGATCGCGTTATCTCAGCAAGCCGTTCCGGTAATTGCGGCCCGCAGGACCTATTCCATCACGGCTGCATGATCCATCGGCGGCGCGGCCGCCTTCGGCTTGCGCAGCAGGAAGACCAGCGGCATGACGGCGAGCGACATCAGCATCAGCAGCTTGAAATCGTCCATATAGGCAATGATCGTCGATTGCAGCGTGATGACCTCGTTCAGCGACGCCCGCCCGGCGGCCGTCAGCGGGCTCAGGCCCTGAGCCGCTGCCGCATTGAAGGCATGGTTGAACGGCGTCACATAGGCGGCGATCGATTCATGGTTGCTCTGCGTATTCTCGACGATCAGCGCCGACACGATCGAGATACCGACCGACGATCCGATATTGCGCGAGAGATTGTAGAGGCCCGTACCATCGCCGCGCATCTGCGCCGGCAAGGTCGAAAACGCCATCGTCGTCAGCGGCACGAACAGGAAGCCGAGGCCGGCACCCTGGATGAAGCCGGTGGAAACGATTGTCCATTGCGAGACATCAGGCGTCCAGCCGGTCATGTCGTACATCGCCCAGGCGGTCAGCGCGAGACCGAGCGCCAGCAGCCAGCGGGAATCCACCTTGC
The DNA here is from genome assembly GCF_056400165.1 of Rhizobium sp. 01L410. Lineage (NCBI taxonomy): Bacteria > Pseudomonadati > Pseudomonadota > Alphaproteobacteria > Hyphomicrobiales > Rhizobiaceae > Rhizobium > Rhizobium sp. 01L410. Next base: position 48,914 of record NZ_JBFTST010000011.1, on the reverse strand, counting down.
CGATCAGCCGCCCGACGATGAACATGCAGAGCATGGTTCCAAGACCGCGGGGGCCCATGACGATACCGGCGGTGATGACGGGATAGCCCATCAGCGTCTGCAGATAGGGCGTCATCAGCGCCAGAGAGGCCAGATAGGTGATCCCGACCACGAAGATGAAGATCATGCTGACGGAGAAGTTCTGATCGAGGAACAGCCGCGGATTGACGAAGGATTTCTCCGCCGTCAGCGTGTGCACGACGAGCAGATAGAAGGCTGCGGCACAGACGATCGCCTCGATCATGATCTCGCCCGACGAGAACCAGTCGAGCTGCTCGCCGCGGTCGAGGAAAAGCTGCAACGCGGCGATGAACAGGCTCATCATCCCGAAGCCGAACCAGTCGAGCTTCGCCAGCGCATCCCTCTTGGTTTCCGTCACGAAGATGACGATCCCGGCAAAGGCCAGGGCACCGATCGGCACGTTGATATAGAAGACCCAGCGCCAGCTGATATTGTCGGTCAGCCAGCCGCCGATGACGGGCCCGAGAACCGGGCCGACCATGACTGAGACGCCGAACAGCGCCATGGCCGAACCGCGTTCCTCAGCTGTGTAGATATCGAGCAGGATACCCTGCGACAGCGGCACCAGCGAGGCGCCGAACAGGCCCTGCAAAAGGCGGAAGGCAACGATCTGGTTCAGCGACTGCGCCAGACCACAAAGGACGGAGGCGACGACGAAGCCGACGATCGCCGTCAAAAGCACGTTCTTGCGGCCGAACTTAGCGGCAAGAAAACCTGACGGCGGCGTCATGATCGCGGCGGCGACGATATAGGAGGTCAGAACCCAGTTGATCTGGTCGGCGGAGGCCGAGACGCTACCCTGGATATAGGGCAGCGCAACGTTGGCGATCGTCGTATCCAGCGCCTGCATGATGACGGCCAGGATGACGCAGGCCGTGATCGCGCCGCGGTTGGCAACCGGGGTTGCCGGGGATGCGGGAGCGTTGCTCATGGCAATAACTCTTTACTGGTGGCTCACAGGCCGCCCAAGAAGCTTGTTGACGAAATCAGGCAGGCCGCGGGCATGGCCGGTTTCGACATCGACGACCGTGCTCATGCCGACGCGGAGCGGCGGCTTGCCTGCAGCATCCTCGATGCTGACGCGCATCGGAATACGCTGCACGACCTTCACCCAGTTGCCCGTGGTGTTCTGGGCCGGCAGCAGCGAGAAGCTGGAGCCCGAAGCCGGGCTGATGCTCTCGACCTTGCCCTTCCAGGACACGCCCGGATAGGTATCGACATAGACGGTCGCTTCCTGGCCCGGCTTCACGTAGGTCAGCTCGGTTTCCTTCGGGCTGGCGGCGATCCAGAGATTGTTGGTCGAGACCAGCGAGAATGCCTGCGCAGACGCCTGCAGATAGGAACCGACCTGCAGCGCGTTCACATTGGTGACGACACCATCGAACGGCGCCTTCACGACGCTGTGGTCGAGCTCGCGCTGGGCGTTGTCGACATTCGACTTGGCCTGCAGGAAGAGCGGGTTCTGCTCCACCGGCTGATCGGCATTGCCGCCGAGCTGGGCGAGCGTCGTCGCGGCTTCCGCCTTGGCGACCGAGACCTTCTGCTGGGCGACCTCAAGATTGTGCTTGGCTTCGTCATAGGCAGATTGCGTGGCGCTGCCGTTGTTGACGAGGTTCTGCTGGCGGTCGAACTGATCCTGATAATAGGGCAGATCGGCCTCGGCCTGTGTGATCTCGGCCTGCGACTGCTGGTAGCTGGCCTTCAGGTTGGCGATCTGGTTGCGCTGCACGCCGAGCTGCGCCTTGGCGCCGTCGAGCGCGATCTTGAAGGCGTCGGACTGCAGGCTGAAGAGCACCTGCCCGGCTTTCACCGTTTCGTTCTCATGCACGTTGATCTTGTCGACGATACCAGAGACGTCCGTGGTAATGCCCACCATGTCGGCCTGGATATAGGCGTTGTCCGTCGACATCACCTGGCCGCCGTTCACATAATAATAGCCGCCGACGATGAGGGCCAGGGGCAGCAATGCAAACAGGATCGGGCGCGTGAGGCTGCGCCGGCGGCGGACCGTGGTGCCGCCAGGCGCAGCGACAGCAGTAGCGGGCGCTGAATTGGATGAAGGCGCTTCCGCTACCGTTTCTTGCGTCTTGGGAGCTTCGATTTCTTCGGCAGTCTTTGCGTTGGCATCGGACACAACGCGGAGGGGGATTTTCTTAACCATGGTTCTGCTCTTTTTCAGCGACCGGTGTCCGGCACGCCACTACAAGGTTCGTCTTCATTTCGGATAGGATTGCAAACAGCGCTTCACGCTGCTCCGCTGTGACGCCGGCAAGCGCTTCGGCCCGCGTCACATCGCCGAGCTCGCGCATTTCCGCGAGGATCGGATGCGCGGCTTCGCGCATGTAGAGAAGCCAGATACGCCGGTCGGTCGGGTGCTGGCGCCGCTCGATCAGCCCGCGTTCGGCGAGTTTGTCGAGAATGCGCACCAGCGTGATCGGCTCGATTTCAAGAATTTCAGCCAGCCCGCCCTGATGAATGCCTTCGTTGTTCGACAGGTAGGCAAGCGTCTGCCACTGCGAACGCGTCAGGCCAAGGCACTTCGCGCGCTGCTCGAACCGCTTGCGCAGCAGCCGGGCGACGTCGTGGAGAAGGAAGCCAAGAGTCGGGTTGGAGTTCATGAAATCTGTGCCAGCTATTAATAAGTGTGCTTATAATGTTGGTAGATATATTGAGCATGGCTGACACACAAGATCAGCCACCTCAGATTCAGCAGCTGCGGCTAAAATGCCGCAGTGCACCGTCAAGCGAAGATTGATGCCGTGGCCTCTCCGGCGCTCCCGTCACAGGCATGGCCAAGCGCCGGCAGCGCGCTAGATCATTCCCTACAGGCTGATAGGGGGACCCATGGCATTTTTCGAAAGCATGCTGACGCTGCTGCTCGTTGCCATCGTCTTTCTCCAGGTGTCGCGGAAATTCCTGATCCCCTACCCGACGATGCTGGCGATCGCCGGTCTCGCCGTCGCGTCCGTCCCCTGGGCACCGGAGATCGGCATCGATCCGCAGCTGGCGCTGGCACTGTTCATCGCGCCCGCCCTCTTCGACGCCGCATACGACCTGCCGCCGCGGACACTGCGCCAGAACTGGCTGCCGCTGATCTCGCTCGCGGCCATCGCCGTCATCCTGACGACCGCAGCCGTCGCCACGGTCGGCATCTGGATGGCAGGGCTTCCGATCGCGGCGGCGATCGCGCTGGGCGCCATCGTCGCGCCGCCCGATGCGGTTGCGGCTACTGCCATGCTCGACCGCTTCGATCTCCCCCGGCAAACCTATGTGGTGCTGAAAGGCGAAAGCCTCCTCAACGACGCCGTCTCGCTGCTGATTTTCACCGCCGCGGTCGCCGCCGCCACCAGCCCGGCCTTCTTCGCCAGAACGCTGCCCGAACTGGCGCTGGCGATACCGGGTGGCATGATCATCGGCTATGCCGCCGGGCGGCTCTACATGATCATCGGCACCAGACTGGCAGGCACGCTCGGCGGCACGTTGCTGGAATTCGTCGCCACCTTCGGCACCTGGATCATTGCCGAGCGTCTGCATCTTTCCGCCATCCTGGCGATCGTCGTCTATGCCATGGTGATCGCCCGCTACATGCCCGAGCGGCAAAGCGCCCGCCATCGCATCCATTCCTATTCCGTATGGGAAGCGGCAGTCTTCCTGCTCAATGTCGTCGCCTTCCTGCTGATGGGACTGCAGGCGCGGCAAATCTTCCTCGACATGGAGCCGGGCCGGCGCACCTACGCCCTGACGGTCGCTCTCGCCGTCTTCGTCACCGTCGTCTGCGTCCGCATGCTCTGGGTGCTCGGCTACAATGTGGTGATGACCAGGCGGCGGATGAGACAGACGACAAAGCAGGAGCCGCCGACATTGGCGATGAGTATCGTTGCCGGCTGGTGCGGCATGCGCGGCCTCGTTACGCTCGCCGCAGCACTTGCCCTGCCCTTCGACTTTCCAGAGCGCGACGTAATCCTGCTGAGCGCCCTCGGCGTCGTCCTCGGCACCCTGATCATCCAGGGATTGACGCTCGGTCCGCTGATCCGTTTCCTGCGCTTCGCGCCTGACACCTCCTGGGAGAAGGGATTGTCGGATGCTCGCGCCGATCTGCTGGAATCCGCTCTCGCGGAACTCGAGGGCAAGGAAAGCAAGGCGGCAGCGATCCTGCGGCATGTCTATACCTCCGAACGCGAAATCGTCCGCAAGGGTGAACATCCGCGCGAAGTCAGCGAAATGGACGAACTGCGCCGCAGTATCATCTCCGCGAAACGCCAGAAGCTCGCGGAGATGCGGCGAACCGACGAAATCGACGACGACATCTTCCATATTCTCGAGCAGGAGCTCGACTGGGCCGAGCTTGCGGCATCGTCTCCCGGGCAGGAACAGATCGTCGAAGGATAGTCACCGCATTGCCTGAGCACTGCAACCTATTGTCGTTTGCAATTTCTGCGGAGTGACGCTTATAGTGCCGTTTCATACGGTTAGCGCGGCAAAACCACGCAGCCCGGACGATTGGCAATGCGCCCTCGGGTGCTCGAGTTGGAAGTTGCAGACGCGGCCGCCCGCGTTTGAAGCAGTGGATATGATACGCATCATTTCAGCATGAGATTGGCGGCATAACGGCCGCCCAGAATGGGGGATCGCTATGCCTTACTCTCTTCGTGCCGCTATTGCATTCGGCTTTGTCTCGGCTCTTCTGCCGCTCGCCGCTGAGGCCCAGCAAGCCGCCGCACCACCTCCCCCGCCCGTCACCGTCGCCAAACCCGTCGTCCGCGAGGTCGTCGACAACGACGAATTCATCGGCCGCTTCGAAGCCGTCGACCAGGTTTCGATCCGCGCCCGCGTCGGCGGATATCTGCAGGAAGTGCATTTCACTGACGGCGCGCTCGTCAAGAAGGGCGACCTGCTGTTCGTCATCGACCAGCGCCCCTTCATCACCGCCGTCAACGAGGCGAACGCCGCGCTGGAAGTCGCCAAGTCGACCCAGGAATATGCCGAGACTCAGTTTAAACGGGCGGAATCGCTCGCCAATAATGGCAGCCAGTCGGTCTCGACACTCGACGACCGCCGCCGCGACTGGGTCTCCGCCCAGGCGAATGTTCGCGGCGCCCAGGCAACCGCCGACCGCGCCGCACTCGATCTCGAATATACCAAGATCACCGCGCCGATCAGCGGCCGCATTGACCGCCGCCTGATCTCCGCCGGCAACCTCGTGCAGGCCGACCAGTCGGTGCTGACGACCATCGTCTCGCTCGATCCGATCGACTTCTATTTCGACGTCGATGAGCGCCGCCTGCTGAACTTCGCCGATACCGCCCGCACCCGCGGCAGCGATCTGCAGCAGGGCGGTGGTGGCGTACCGGTCCAGGTGCGGATCTCCGATTCCACCCAGAGACCGTTCAGCGGCAAGCTGGATTTCGCCGAAAACCGGGTCGACAACGAGTCCGGCACGATGCGCATCCGCGCCCGCTTCGACAATCCCAATCTCGTGCTCCAGCCCGGGCTCTTCGGCCGTGTGCAGGTGGAAGCCTCGAACACCTACAAGGCGATCCTGGTTCCCGACGAAGCCGTCGGCTCCGACCAGAACCAGCGCGTCGTCTATATCGTCGGCGCTGACGGCACCGTTTCGACCAAGCCGGTCCGGCCGGGACCGCGGCTCTATGGCTACAGGGCCATCCGCGAAGGCATGGACGGCACCGAAACCATCGTCGTCAACGGCCTGATGCGCGCCCGCCCCGGCTCGAAGATCACGCCGCAGCTGATCGAACTGCCCCAGAGCCGTGATGACATCCCGCCGGAAGCTGCAGGCATGGAGCTCGCCCAATGAGGTTCGCCCATTTCTTTGTCGACCGGCCGATCTTCGCGTCGGTGCTCTCGATCGTTCTGCTCATCGTCGGCGGGCTCGCCTATTTCCAGCTGCCGGTGGCGCAGTATCCGGAAATCGCCCCGCCGACCATCGTCGTGCGCACCGCCTATCCGGGCGCCGACGCCGAAACCATCGCCAATACGGTGGCAACGCCGATCGAGCAAGAAATCAACGGCGTCGAGGACATGCTCTACATGTCCTCCTATTCGACCGCCGACGGCTCGATGGCGCTGACCATCACTTTCAAGCTCGGCACCGATCTCGACAAGGCGCAGGTCCTCGTCCAGAACCGCGTCGGCATCGCCGAGCCGCGGCTTCCCGAAGAGGTCCGCCGCATCGGCATCACCACCGCCAAGAGTTCGCCCGACCTGATGATGGTCGTGCATCTGCTGTCGCCGAACTCGCGCTATGACCAGCTCTACGTATCCAACTATGCGCGCAGCCGCATCCGCGACACGCTCGTCCGTCTCGATGGTGTCGGCGACGTCATCATCTTCGGGGAACGCGAATATTCGCTGCGCATCTGGCTGGATCCCGAAAAGCTCTCGGCATACGGGATGACATCGAGCGACGTCGTGCAATCGCTGCGCGATCAGAACGTCCAGGTCTCCGGCGGTTCGATCGGCGGTCCGCCGACCTCCGGCACTAACGCCTTCCAATACACGGTAACGACGGAAGGCCGCTTCTCGGATGCCCGCCAGTTCCGCTATGTCATCGTAAAGGCGACGGCCAGCGGCCGTCTGGTGCAGTTGCAGGACATCGCCCGCATCGAACTCGGCGCCAAGGACTATGTCACCAACAGCTATCTGAACGGCAAGCCGGCAGTCGCGCTCGGCATCTTCTCCCGCCCCGGCACCAACGCGCTGGCCGCCGCCGCCTCGATCAAGCAGGCGATGCAGACCGCGCAGCAGGATTTCCCCGACGGCCTTTCCTACGACATCGTCTACAACCCGACCGAGTTCATCTCGGAATCGATCGACGAGGTCTACAAGACCATCGCCGAAGCGGCGATCCTCGTGGCGCTCGTCGTCCTCGTCTTCCTGCAATCCTGGCGAACGGCGATCATCCCGATCGTCGCCATTCCGGTGTCGCTGATCGGTACCTTCGCCTTCCTGCTCGCCTTCGGCTTCTCGCTGAACATGCTGACGCTGTTCGGTCTGGTGCTGGCGATCGGCATCGTTGTCGACGACGCGATCGTCGTCGTCGAGAATGTCGAGCGAAATCTCGCCAAAGGAATGACACCGCGCGAGGCGGCGCATGTGACGATGAACGAGGTCGGCACCGCCGTTCTCGCCATCTCGCTGGTGCTGATCGCCGTCTTCGTGCCGACGGCCTTCATCCCTGGCATATCAGGCCAGTTCTACCGCCAGTTCGCGGTGACCATTTCGGTCGCCACGGCAATCTCGGCGCTGAATTCGTTGACGCTGTCACCGGCGCTCGCCGCCATCGTGCTGAAACCGCATGACGCGCATCACAAGCCGAAAAACCCGATCTCGCGTTTCGGCAATGCGCTGGCAAACGGCTTCAACAATGGCTTCGACCGGCTGAGCTCGGGCTATTCCTGGGTCGTGCGCCATACGGTGCAGACCTGGGCGGCGCTCGGCGTCGCACTGCTCGTCTTCGTGGGCTTGCTCGGCCTTACTTATTATATGACCAGCATCGTGCCGCGCGGCTTCGTGCCCGTGATGGACCAGGGCTACGCGATCGTCGTCGTGCAATTGCCGGATGGCGCCTCGCTGGCGCGAACCGATGCCGTCATCCAGCGCGCCTCTGAGATCATCCGCAACACGCCGGGCGTCAAGAACGCCGTTGCCTTCTCCGGCTTCAGCGGAGCGACCTTCACCAACGCCTCGAATGCCGGCGTCGTCTTCGCCGCCTTCGATACGTTCGAAAACCGGCTGGAGCACCACCAGAATGCCGGGCAGATCATCGGCCAGCTTTATGGCAGCCTGCAGAGTATCCAGGAAGCCTTCATCATCGCCATCCCGCCGCCGCCGATTTCAGGCATCGGCAATGCCGGCGGCTTCAAGATGCAGGTGATGGACCGCGAAAGCTCCGACATGCGCCGCGTGCTGGCGGCCGCCTATCAGATCATGGGCAAGGCCAACCAGACACCCGGCCTCACCGGCGTCTTCACCACCTTCTCGGCCTCCAGCCCGCAGTTTTTCCTGGAGATCGACCGCGACAAGGCGCGTGCGCTGAACGTGCCGATCCCCAATATCTTCGATACGCTGTCGATCAATCTCGGCACGTCCTACGTCAACGACTTCAACGCCTTCGGCCGCGTCTACCAGGTGCGCGCGCAGGCTGACCAGCAATACCGCGTCGAGCGCGACGATATCCTGGCGCTCAAGGTCCGCTCGGCCACCGGCGCGCTGGTGCCATTGGGCACGCTGGTCGAGATCAAGGACACGGCGGGTCCCTCGCTCGTCCAGCATTATAATATGTATGTCTCCGTTCCCCTGCAGGGGAACGCCGCACCGGGGATTTCGACCGGCAGCGCGCTGAATACGATGGAGGGCGTTGCCGCAAGCATCCTGCCGGCCGGCACGACCTTCGAATGGACGGAAATCGCCTATCAGGAAAAGAACACCGGCAACACGGCGATCTATATCTTCGCGCTCTCGGTAATCTTCGTCTTCCTGGCGCTGTCGGCCCAGTATGAAAGCTGGGTCCTGCCGCTGGCGATCATCCTGATCGTGCCCTTGGCGATCCTTGCCGCCCTGATCGGCGTGCATCTGCGCGGGATGGACAACAATATCCTGACGCAGATCGGCCTGATCGTGCTGATCGGCCTTGCGGCCAAGAACGCGATCCTGATCGTCGAGTTCGCGAGACAGGCGGAAGAAGAAGGAAAGACGGCGATCGAGGCTGCCATCGAGGCCAGCCACCTGCGTCTGCGGCCGATCCTGATGACCGCCTTCGCCTTCATCTTCGGCGTCGTGCCGCTGATGATCGCGACCGGCCCTGGCGCGGAAATGCGCCAGTCGCTCGGCACGGCGGTGTTCTCCGGGATGCTCGGCGTGACGATCTTCGGACTGTTCCTGACGCCGGTCTTCTATGTGGTGCTGCGCGCCCGCTACCGTCGCAAGCCGGCAGTCACCGCCCCGCCACCGGCGCAGGCCGAAGAAGCAGCACAGTAAGGGATCAGGAGGGGCGCCGCTGCAACCCGCGGCGCTTCAGCCCTTCGCCGGAAAACAGCCTGCGCAGCGGCTTTTCGACCAGCTCGTAAGCTCCGACGCCGACGATCGTGCCGCCGGCGATGGCGCCGAGCAGCGTCAGCCCGCCGCCGATGCCGAGAATCTCGGCGGCCTTGACGGCGACCGAAATCGCCAGCGTGTGCCAGAGATAGATCGAATAGGAGGCATCGCCGAGATAGGTCAGCACGGGCACCCGGCCGATGCTGCCGCCGGTTTCCAGCGACACCATGCCGAAGACCAGCGCCATGGCCAGCGGCCCGCAGATGGACTCATCGAACTCCGCACCCATCAGATAGATCGCTGCAAAGCCGCAGAGTGCTGCGCCGATACAGGCAAGCCCGAGGCTCGTTCCCGCCACCTTCCGCCGGATCCACAATTCGGCGATGAAGACGCCGCCGAGGAATTCGAGAATGATCGGGCGCGTGTAGGTCGCAAGTGCGGCCGAAGACGGATCGGCGAGCAACCCGGCAACGAAAAACAGACCGAAGACGGTGGTGAGGAAGACCAGCCGCCACTGACGCGGCAGGAACAGCGCGCCGGCAAACAGCACATAGAAGAACATCTCGAAATTCAGCGTCCAGCCCTGCACCAGCACCGGCCAGATTTCACCACTGCTCGGCGAACGCACCGGAATGAAGAACAGCGATCCGAGCAGATGTCCGGCGCTGAGCTGCAGGTTCGGGAACAGCCCGGCGAGCGCGCCCGCCACCATGATCCCGGTCACCAGCCAATAGGAGGGCGCGATGCGCTTGATACGGTCGAGCAGGAAACGCTGCGGCGTGACCGGACGCCGGTCGCTGATCACCCACATGATGAAGCCTGAAATGACGAAGAACACGTCGACCCCAGCCGCACCGATGGCGAAATGGCCGCCGGTCCGTTCGGCCGCGTGGAACACCACGACGGCAAGCGCTGCAAAGGCACGCAAATACTGGATCCCGTAGAGGGTCTTCATGCAGTTTCCTCAAGATGCCGCGAGAAGCGGCGGGCAATGAAATGGATCAGGAATGGGCGGCAGGCATGGTTTCGTAGCGCCGCAGTTCGGCCATCGCCGAGCGCTGCCGCGCGCCGACCAGTTTTCCGGCACAGAAATAAAGAAGGAAGGTGCCGACATTATAAGGTGTGAGCACATCGATCTCGACGAAGGAGCGCACCGTCAGCAGCACCGCAAGCCCGAGCAGCAGATAGGACTCGTCGTTGCGCACGTCCTCGATCAGCCGCCGCAGGTGCCCCCAGAGCATCGCGAGCATCGTCGCCGCCAGGATGAGCACCCCGGTCAGCCCGAGTTCGACGGCCGTCTCGATATAGGTGTTGTGGAAATGGAAGCCGCTGCGCGAGCCGATGAAGAACTCTTCCCAGAGACGTTCCGGTTCCGAGAAGCCCTGGACCCAATAGGCCTGATAGCCGATGCCGAAGGCCGGGTGCTGCGTCCAGGCCTCGATCCCCTGCTGCCAAAGATAGGTACGCCCCGTCAGCGTCGAATCCTTGCCGAACAGGCCGAGGACCAGATCGACCACGCCGAGATAGACGCTGGCCACCGCGAGGATGATCGCCGCCACGCCGCCGCCGATCACCAGCAGCTTGCGCTGCTGCGGCGACAGCATCAGCACGATGCGGATGCCGACGAGCAACGCGACGATGACGGCCGTCGTCAGCACCGAGGTGGCGGATTGCGAGGCAAGCAGGCAGTAGGCGGCCATCAGACCGGCAGCGGCAGAGACCATCGCCCAGATCCGCCGCTCGCCATAGATAAAGACGGCGGCAAAGGCGAAGATGATGCCGAGCGAAGCATAGAAGCCGAGCTGGTTCTTCGACGCGAAGGCGCCAACGAAGCTGTAGGTGCCGTCGAGCGGATCATATTCGTAATAGCCGAACAGGATCGAATAGAGCAGAACGACCGCCGCCCCGGCAACGCCGCCGAGCGTCAGCGTCCTGACATCGATGGTGCGAACCGCGATCAGCGCGCAGAGCACCTGCGTCAGATACTGAATGCTGGCCCGCATCGAGACGCTCGGCACCTGCGACCAGAACACCGAGAGAAAGGCGAAGACGGCGAAGGCATAGAGCCAGACGAACTTGCTGTGACTGCCGAGCACCTTCTTGTAGTCGACGGCGATCAGCGGCAGCCAGAGCGCATAGTAAAGCAGGATCGCCGCCTGCCCGAAACGGATCGAATAGGCAAAGCAGAACATCGAGAGCGCGACCGCCGGGATGGCATAGGCCGCGTTCACGCCTGGAATGATCAGTGCCGATTTGGCGATCCGCATTGCGGTCTCCGCTTCTATCGCATCGCGACCCCGGCCGTGACCTTGATCAGGTCGCCCGGCTCGAGGGCCATGTTCTCCTGCACCGGAATTTCCTTCGACTGCCCGCCGACATCGCGGACGATCGAATAGTTGATGTTGGCGGCGTTTTCAGGGTCGAAGCGCGCGGCGTCGCTCGACTGCGACAGCGCCTCCGACATCAGCGCATCGCTGGTGGAAAGCTTGAGGTTCAGCGTATCCAGCTCGGATTCGGTATCCTGCAGCTCCTGGGCCAGCTTGGCGTCCCAGTCGTTGCGCAGCGTGATCTCGTCCTGATTGGCCTTGCTGATATCCTGCTTGGCCTTCAGCGAATTGGTGTCGATATCGAGAAGTGTCGCCTCGATATCGGCGGCGCGCTGTTCGGCGGTCAGCTTGCGTGCACTGAGAGCCAGCCCCTTTTCGGCCAGGTTTTCGATCTTGTCGCGATCTTCCTTGGCGAGTTCGAGCTGACGCGTCTGCGTCTCGGTCTTCTTGGCCAGAGATTCGATTTCGGCCTGCAGCAGCGCCTTCAGGTCGTCGAGCGCCTGGAGCTGCAGCGTCAGCCGCTTCTTGCGCGTATCCTTCAAGGCCACTTCGCTGGCCATCAACGCCTTGCCATCCGGCAAATCCTTGAGTTCCGGCGGCATGTCGATGGCATCGCTGTTCTGCGTCTCGGCCTGAAGCCGGGCGCGCCGCGCGATGAGGCGGTTCTTTTCCGAAGTGTAGACGACGGCATCGCCCTTGGCGTTGATGAAATCACGCGCAAAGCGCTGGCCGGCGTCGGCACGGCGAAGTCCGCCCGCAAGGCTCACGGCTTTGACCACCGTGAGATTGGGCGCGAACGGATATTCGCCGGGCTTTTCGACATCGCCGGTGAGAAAGACAGGGCGGAACTCGGCCAGTTCGACGGATGCCGAGGGCCGGTCCTTGAGGCCGAACTGCTTCTGCAGCGCCAGCCCGATTTCCTGCGCGATCGCGTCCGTCGTCTTTCCAGAGGCTGGGAGGTCGCCAATGAACGGCAGCGACAGGCTGCCCGATGGACCGATCGAGTAATCACCGCTGACCACGGACCAATCGCGGATCGCGCCTTCCGCCGTCTGCCATTCGGCAACGCGGATGCGCAGCTTGTCCATCGTGCCGAGTTGATAATCGGCGGCGCTGGCAAGCCCCGATGAGCCGATCAAAACACCAAGGCCCGCAACGATTGCGAGACCTGAAGCAATGGACCGGCGCGCCGTGAGGCGGTGAAAAAGGAATTCTTTCATTCAGTCTTCCTCGTGAATTTGCACGGCAAGCCATAGGGGCAGCACCGTGCGAACGTGTCGAGTTGTGGGAGCGGCGTTAGTAGCTGCCGCGCTGCATGCAGACGGCAGGAATCGTCCGGGCGATGATCATGACGTCACGCGTCAGAGACCAGTTTTCGACATAGTGGGTGTCGAAGGCGACACGCGTGGCATAGGAGACGTCGTTGCGTCCGCTGATCTGCCACAGGCCGGTGAGGCCAGGACGTGCCTGAAGATAGAAGACGGCCGAAGACTCATAGAGCTCCAGTTCGTCACGCACGACGGGACGCGGCCCGACGACGCTCATTTCGCCGCGAATGATATTGATGAGCTGCGGCAGCTCATCGAGGCTGAGCTTGCGAAGCACGCTGCCGACCGCGGTAACACGCGGATCGTCCTGCAGCTTGCGGGTCGCACGCCACTCTTCCATTGCCTTCGGATTGTTACGCAGATGTTCCTGCAGCAACCGGTCGCCGTCGACCGCCATGGTGCGGAACTTCAGGCAACGGAATTCCTGTCCATTATGACCGATGCGGCGATGACCATAGAAGGCCGGGCCCTTGTCGGTTAGTTTGACGAGCAGCATCACCATCAAGAAGATCGGGCTCAGAAACACGAGCCCCAGTGATGCAGCGGTGACATCGAATGCGCGCTTCATGATCCCGCCGGTCGGCGGAAACACGTTTGCATGAACCACGCCAAAGAATGGCGTACTGTCCGATCTCGTCGCAGACTTCATAGAGTTAACTCCACTTATGTTTGCCGTTTGGTCGGTAGTCTCAGCCGCTGAGGTAGCGCTGACAGGTTCGGAGTGTATGGGTGGATTTTGTTTTTTTAAGCCACAATTTGAAGACGGGTCTGTAACAGGGCCCTTTTGGAAATCGTGTTCACTTTTTCCGTCCGTTAGGATTAGCTCAAATGGATATGCAGAGCATGCAATGTTTCCGACTAACTCGGATGCACTGCACTAAAGAGGGAAGAGTTTGCTTTGCATTGCAACAAGATTGAAGAACAAGTCCTTTTCGGGAATGCAGTCAGCATTAGCGAAAAGGGTGCGGCCACTATCGCGAGTACCGTATTGTTATTTGCGCGCAGCCCAATTTATTGCAGCGCACCATTAGTTTCGCACCGCACACTCAAATCGTTTTAGATGAAATCTTTGTAATAAAAGTTGAACGCATAAGCGCCTCAGGCGTTGTTCCGGAGATGCAAATGTGGCGCGAGTTGGGGCGTGCAATGTCTCATTCAAGGCAACCTTGAGTAAATTTCACCCCGCCCGTGCCGCCCGGACTGCAAATCACATGGTTACCGCCCAATCGGCGTTTTTAGGCAAAGCGAGGAGGAAACCTTAAGCCGCATACTGTAGAAAACCTGCAACGCCGGACAAAAGATTAGCGGTACTAATGCTTTCGTTCTGTTGAAACTCAGAGCCTGCTAAAATATATCGAGTAAAGGGACCTTAGGAGGCGCCCGAGTTCAATGACTGTTCATTGGACCAACCCTCCTAAAGGGAGGCAAACGTCATGTATGCACCTCGCGTTTTCGTTAGCATGATCGGCGCGCTCGCCGTCTTTGCCGTGGCAACCTATGTGTTGAACGGTTCTCTGACGACGACGCTCATACAAACGGCGATCTGTGCGGTTCTCCTGCAGCTCGGCTACTTCGGTGGCGTGATCTTCATGGTCTGGAAGGAAGCCAAGGCCCGCAACGCCTCTTCCGCAGGCATTGCACCGTCCATGGCGCCGGCGCGCGACGACAAGGACAAGCTGCCCGTCAGCCCCTTCAACAATTCCGAGCCGTTCAACCGCTGAACGGACAGGCCGGCAAGTGCTGCCGGACCGCGCGTAACATCTTTTGAAGACCTCCTGCATTGCCCCCGCCGCCGCGGCGTCCTAACTGTTGCGCCAACAACGGAGGGCACGACGTGGTTGCAAGCGTATGCGTGATCATCGCCGCGAAGAATGCGGCCGATACGATCGGAATGGCCGTCAGCTCGGCTTTGCGCGAGAAGGAAGTGGCCGAAGTCGTCGTCATCGACGACGGCTCCAGCGACGGTACGGCCGATGCGGCGCGCGCCGCCGGTGATGCAAGCGGACGGCTGAACGTCGTCTCCTTCGAAAAGAATCGCGGGCCCTCTGCCGCCCGCAATCATGCGATCGAAATCTCCACGGCACCGCTGATCGCCATCCTCGATGCCGACGACTTCTTCTTCGAGGGCCGCTTCAGCCGCATGCTGGCGGAAGACGACTGGGACTTCGTGGCCGACAACATCGCCTTCGTCGATTCGGAAACGGTGATGCTGGCGCCGGAGCGGCTGGACAGCTTCCCTGATCGCCCGCTCTTTCTCGATCTCGTCGCCTTCATCGACGGCAACATCTCCAAGCGCGGCGTCCGCCGCGGCGAGATCGGCTTTCTGAAGCCGGTGATGCGCCGGTCTTTCCTCGATGCCCACAAGCTGCGCTACCGCGAGGAGATGCGGCTCGGCGAGGATTACGAGCTCTATGTCCGCGCACTCGCCAATGGCGCCCGCTACAAGGTGATCCATTCCTGTGGTTACGGTGCGGTCGTGCGCGGCAATTCGCTGAGCGGCAGCCACCGCACCGACGACATCCGCAAGCTCTACGAAGCCGATCGCGCGATCCTTGCGAGTTGCAAGCTGACATCAGAGGGCGAAGCAGCGGTGCGCCGCCACGAAAGCCACGTGCGCGGCAAATATGAGCTCCGCCACTTCCTCGACGTCAAGAAGCAAGCTGGCCCCGGTGCCGCACTCGGCTATGCGCTGGCAAACCCTGCAGCCATTCCGGCGATCGCCTGCGGCATCTTCATGGACAAGACTGAGCGCTTCCGCAGCCCCGGTGGCGCCGAGATCGCCACGAAGGGTGCCGGCGGCCTGCGCTACCTGCTTCCCTCGCCCGCCGACTGACGGCTATTTCGAGAATTTTCCACCCGCGAGCTGGAAGGCGCTGGCAAGCAGCGCCGGGTCGCGGCGCGCCCAGTGCAGTAGCAGGCGAAAGTCCGGCATGCGCGCCTTGCGCACCCGCTTCGCCTGGCTCCACAGCGCCTGTTTGCGCGCCCGCGTCTTGTAATCCTTGATCGTCTGGATTTCCTTCGGCCGCGCCGCAAAGCGCGCTTCCAGTCGGTCGAGCGCCATCCAGGTGATGAACTGCTGCTTCAGAAACTGCGGCGAGTCGTTGTCGACGCCGTGGAAGATGTTGATCCCCTCGCCGCGCAACGCACCGGCTTCGCCGCAGAGCAGCACCTGACGGGCGGCCAGCATGCAGTCGCAGAAGAACAGCACGTCCTCGGCGGCAAGCCTGAGTGCCGCATCGAAGCGCACGGTCTCGATCAGCGGCCGGCCGATCACCATGCAGGACATGTGCAGGAAGGCCCAGTTCTTCAGCATCACGCCGGCAATATCCGGCAACTCGATGATCAGCGGCGCATCCGAAAGCCGGTGCGCACCCTCCCTGACCTCCAGATCGGCGATGCCAAAGTGATAATCGAATTCCTCGCCGCCATGGATCGAGGCCCAATAGCAGTCGCCGTCGAAACGCTGCATCGCCGCATAGGCGTTCTGCAGATGATCCGGCGTCCAGATATCGTCCGAATCGAGAAAGGCGGCGTAACGGCTGGCCGAAGGAACATTGTCGAGCCCGGTGTTGCGCGCCCCGCCCGGCCCGGCATTCTCCTGGCGGATCACGGTGATTTTCGCCCGCTCTTCCGCCCCCAGCGGCTTCAGCTCATCCTCGGCCGAATAGGGCGAATGGTCATCGACGACAAGGACATCGAAATCCCGGTAGCTCTGCGCGAAGACAGAGGCCAGCGCCCGGCGCAGGATGCCGTCCTCGCGCTGGTAAAACGGGATGATGATCGTGAAGGTCGCCATTCTTTCTCCTGACAGGCCGAAGCGGTGAGTGCGAATCTAGCGCCCGTCACCCGCACGGCAAGTTGTTGCGCCGCAGCATGATGAAGCGCATTCCGGCCGAAATTTGTCAAAGGCGGAATATCGGAGCACCAGTGCTGGCTGTGCCGAATAGACCCATTTGGGGGTGACGAAGACACATTTCGGCCTCAATCGGAGGCCGCGTTTTGTAACAAACCACAGAATGTCCTTCACCAAATGAGAAAAACTTTTCCATGCGGATCACGCTTCGCAACAGGCGCAAACGTTTTATGATCATTTTCGGAAATACATTGGCGCAAAGGGCGCTCAAGCGTTTCTGCAACTGATTTCCGGGTCCGCGACACGCCATGGTAGCCACAATTTCGCACCGTTACAAAACGGGACCGGCGATCACTTTTGCTGCAGTGCCATATTTTCTTCCGCCAAAACGCTCTAGCTTTTCGTCTGCGGGCCAGAGTCTGCTCTTTGAAACGGCTGCAAGGGGAGGTGCAGCTCCAACAGGGGTGACAGATAAAGTGAACGTAGACGCCAACGTATCCTCGCGGATCAATCTGATGCGCATCGTGCTCATTTCGGGCATTGTGTTCGTCCATATACCATTCGACCCTGCGAATACGCCGTTCAACGGAAACTACGGTTTCTTCGACTGGCTGCGGGTGTTCCTGAGCGAAGCGCTCTTCCGTGTCGGGGTCCCGTGCCTCAGCGCCATTTCCGGCTATCTGCTGTTTCGCGGCGGGATGGAAGGCTTCAATTACACCAAGACGGTTCGCACCAAGGCGCAGACCGTGTTCCTGCCGTTCCTGATCTGGAACACGCTGTTTTTCGCGGCTGTCCTGGCGATCCTGGCGATCGGCATCGGCGACGGCTATGTCATCAGCCCCTATGAATCGACCTTCCGCGAGCTGCTGAGCCAGCTGTTTGCTGCCGAAACCTTTCCGGCGAATATCCCGCTCTACTTCCTGCGCGACCTCTTCGTCTGCATCCTGATCTCACCGATCCTTGCCTGGCTGGTGCGCCGTATCCCGCTGATCACGCTGTCGTCGCTGCTGCTGCTGGCGCTGATTCCGGAGCTGCCGCTCTACATCGTCATCAAGCGCTCGATCCTCTTCAGCTTCACCTTCGGCATCTATGCCAGCCTCTACAAGCTCGACATCAAGGCACTCGACCGCTTCGCACCGCTGGGCGTAGCACTGCTGCTCGGCGCCTCGGCGCTGCTGGCGACGGCGATCTACGCGACCGGCCCGTCGATGCCCGACTGGGTGGAGCTGTCGCGCAATGCCTTGGCGATCGGCGGCGCTGCCGGCTTCTGGATGCTCTCGGCCCTCTTGATCAAGACCCCGCTCGGCCAGCGGTTATCGAAGACCGGCAGCCTCAGCTTCTGGATCTTCTGCGCCCATTATCCGCTGCTGGTCTTCCTCTTCATGGTCTGGGGCAAGACCGGCGTCGATTTCTACCCATTGTTCTTCGGCGGCTGCCTGCTGGTGCTTTTCCCGCTGCTCGTTCTCACGAACGGCTTCGTGCGCAGCAACGCCCCGAAATCCTATGCCGTCCTGACCGGCGGCCGGACCAAAAAGGGTCCGCAAACCCCATCCCGCCGGGATATCCCGGCTGATTTCGTTCCACAGCGAAGGTGACACATGACGACGAAAATCGCCCATGCTCGACGGCTTTGCCTGAGTTTTACAATTATCGGTGCCGGCATCGCCGGCGCCCTTCCCGCGTCTGCCCAGCAGGCTGCAGGCACATCCTTCGTCGATGAGTTCGACAAGATCGACCGCAGCGTCTGGTACATTTCCGACGGCTGGAACAACGGCCCGCATCAGAACTGCACCTGGTCGAAGGATCAGGTGAAGATCGATGACGGCAAGCTCGAACTCGGTTTTGCCCAGGGCAAGTCGAAGGACCGCAACTACCAGTGCGGCGAGATCCAGACCAAGAAGCGCTTCAGCTACGGCACCTATGAGGCTCGCATCAAGACGGCGACCGGCTCCGGCCTGAACTCGGCCTTCTTCACCTACATTGGCCCGGCCGACAAGCAGCAGCACGACGAGATCGATTTCGAAGTGCTCGGCAAGGACAGCTCGACCGTTCAGGTAAACCAGTACATCAAGGCCAAGGGCGGCAACGAGAAGCTGGTGCCGGTCGGCAAATCCGCCGATCAGGACTTCAACGACTACGCCTTCGTCTGGGAGCCGAACCGGCTGCGCTACTACCTGAACGGCAAGCTGGTGCAGGACGTCACCGACCCCAGCAAGATCCCGCAAAGCCCGCAGAAGATCTTCTTCAGCCTGTGGGGCACGGACACGCTTGCCGGCTGGATGGGCAAGTTCGCCTACACCCAGCCGACCACGATGCAGATCGACCGGCTCGCCTATACGGCGCCCGGCGACAAATGCCAGTTCCCGGAATCGATCGCCTGCACGCTCAACTGAGCAGGCAGGCTGCCTGAGACTTGCCTGCCTCACCCCCGGAAACGGACTCCGGCCAATGCCGGTCTACGCACAGGAGCCTTGATGCTGAAAGTCCTTTACCTGGTGCATGATCTGGCCGATCCGGCCGTGCGCCGCCGCGTGCTGATGCTGACCGAGGGCGGCGCTGCCGTCACCCTCGCCGGCTTTCGCCGCGGCGACAATGCACTGGCCGAGGTCAGCGGCGTGACACCGATCGAATTGGGCAAAACGGCCGACGGCAGGTTCGGTCAACGCATCGGCGCGGTCTTCAATGCAGCAATCCGTCTGCGCGGACTGTTGAAGGGTGTCGAGCGTCCAGATGTCATCATCGGCCGCAATCTGGAAGCGCTGGCCGTTGCCGATCGCGCCAGCGCGCTCTTCGGCGGCGTCCCGGTTGTTTATGAATGCCTCGATATCCACCGGCTTCTGTCGAATGACGGCACGCCGGGCAAGATGCTGCGCCGGGCGGAGGCGCATTTCGGCCGCAAGGCCAAGCTGCTGATCACCAGCTCGCCGGCCTTCATCGCCAATTACTTCGCCACCAAATCAGCCATCAAGGCGCCGGTCATGCTGCTGGAAAACAAGGTTCTGGCGCTGGACGGCATGCCGCAGGCAGCCTCGCTGCGCCTGCCGCCCGCAGATGGAGAGCCCTGGAAGATCGGCTGGTTCGGCGCGCTCCGCTGCCGCAAGTCTCTGGAACTGCTCGCCGATTTCACCCGACGCATGGAAGGCCGGGTCGAAGTCATCCTGCGCGGCCGCCCCGCCTATTCCGAATTCGAGGATTTCGATGGCTTCATTGCCAACGAGCCCTACCTGAGCTTCCGCGGCCCCTACAAGAACCCGGAGGATCTCGCCAGCATCTACGGCGAGGTGCATTTCTCCTGGGCGATCGATTTCTTTGAGGAAGGCCTGAATTCCAGCTGGCTGCTGCCGAACCGGCTCTATGAGGGCTGCCTTTACGGCAGCGTGCCGCTCAGCATCGCCGGAACGGAAACCAACCGCTTCCTAGCAGACAAGCAGCTCGGCCTGTCGCTGAACGAACCGACAGCCAATGCGCTGCAGGCGATGTTCGAAGGCTTGACGGCTGAGCGCTACGGCGCGCTGTCATCGGCAGTCGCCGATACCGGCAGGCACACATGGATGGCCGATCGCGGCGATTGCCGCGCGCTTATCGAAACAGTTGCCAATCTCGTTCCGGCTGCCGCTGAGGGGCGCGCCGGTTCCGTTCCCAAAGCTCCCGCAGCTCAAGAAGGGTTGACTGCCATGAAGACTGATGTCCGTACCAGCGTCTCCAGCCTCATCATCATTCCCTGCCTGAATGAAGCCAAGCATATCGAGCCGCTGATCGAGAAGCTCGATCCGGCGCTCGACGATCTCAATGCCCGCATCGTCGTCGCCGATGGCGGCAGCACCGATGGCACCCGCGAGATCGTCGCCCGCATCAGCGAGACGGATCACCGCGTCATCCTGCTCGACAATCCGCGCCGCCTGCAAAGTGCCGCGATCAATCTCGCCGTCAGCACCTTCGGCCGCGACTACGAGTATTTCATCCGCATCGACGCCCATGGCGATTATCCGGACGACTACTGCCAGCGTCTCGTCGAGGAAGCCGAGGAGACGGAAGCCGATTCGGTCGTCGTCGCCATGGAAACGGTCGGTTTCGGTATCTTCCAGAAGGCGACTGCCTTTGCCCAGAACTCCAAGCTCGGCAATGGCGGCTCCAAGCATCGTGAGGGTGCCGAGGGCCATTGGACCGATCACGGCCATCACGCGCTGATGCGCGTCAACGCCTTCGAGACCGTCGGCGGCTACGACGAGACATTCAGCCATAATGAGGACGCGGAATTGGACTACCGTCTGAAAAAGGCGGGGTTCGGCATCTGGATGACCGACAAGACGCGGATGATCTATTATCCGCGTTCGAGCGTGAAAACGCTCTTCCGGCAATATCTCGGCTACGGCCGGGGACGCGCCAAGAACATCCTGAAGCATGGCAATATGCCGAAGCTTCGCCAGATGCTGCCGCTTGCAGTCGTGCCGGTCTTCATCGGTGCATTTCTTGCCGTGCTGAATTGGATCGCCGTGATCCCCTTCAGCCTCTGGGCAATCGCCTGCGTCGGCTACGGCTTCTGGATGGCCGTCGGCCAGCGCAATCCTTATGGGCCGCTCGCGGCCCTCTCGGCCATGGTGATGCATTTCGCCTGGTCGGCCGGTTTCTGGATGGAGCTACTGAGCTTCCGCAACCGGAAGGTCTCCTGATGAAGGATCAGACCATGCAGATCGACATTGGTGTTTGCACATACCGGCGCGCTTCGCTGGACGAGGCCCTGCTTTCGCTGGCCATGCTCGCCGTGCCCGAGAATGTGAAACTGCGCATTATCGTTGCCGACAATGACCAGACGCGCAGCGCCGAAGGCCGGGTCGAAGCCCTGCGCTCGACCATTCCGCACCCGATCGCCTATGTGCATTGCCCGGCCTCGAACATCTCGATCGCCCGCAACGCCTGCCTCGAAAACGCCACCGGCGACTACCTCGCCTTCATCGATGACGACGAGGACGCCTCGGAAAACTGGCTGGTCGAGCTGCTGCGTACCGCTGAAAAGACCAGGGCCGACGCCGTGCTCGGCCCGGTCCGCAGCGTCTATGCGCAGACAGCACCCGCCTGGATGCGCGAGGGCGATTTTCATTCCACCCTGCCCGTCTGGGTCGATGGCGAAATCCGCACCGGTTATACCTGCAACGTGCTGCTGCGCCTTTCCTCCCGCTATGTCGAGGGCCGCCGCTTCAATCTCGCGCTCGGCAAGACCGGCGGCGAGGATACGGAATTCTTCAGCTACCTGCATCGGGAAGGCGGCAAGATCGCCTTTGCCCCTGAAGCGCATGTCTACGAGCCGGTGCCGGAAAACCGCGCTGACCTCTCCTGGCTGGCAAAGCGTCGCTTCCGCTTCGGCCAGACGCATGGCCGCCTGCTGCAGGAAAACAGCAAGGGTCTCAGCCGCGTGAAGGCCATCGGCATTGCCGCAGCCAAGGCCAGCTACTGCCTGGGCGTTGCCGCACTCTGCATCCTCGTGCCGGTCCCGCGCTACCGCTATGCGCTGCGCGGCACGATGCATATCGGCGTGGTCAGCGGCCTGCTCGGCGTGCGCGAAATCCGCCAATATGGCGCTGTCGAGGGGGCTGCATGAGCGAAAAGCTGCCCGATATCAGCTTTATCATTGCAGCCTACAATGCTGCCGAAACGCTGGACAAGGCGATCGGCAGCGCATTGGCGCAGGTGGGTGTCGGCGTCGAAGTCATCGTCGCCGACGACTGCTCGACGGATGCGACCCGGGCCGTCGCCGCTGCTTACGGCGGCAACGTCCGCCTGATCGCGCTCGAGAGGAACGGTGGCCCCTCCGCCGCCCGCAACGCGGCGATCAGCGCAGCCCGCGGGCGCTGGCTTGCGACACTCGATGCCGACGACACGATCGAACCGGATCGCCTGCTGCGCATGATCACCCGCGCCGAAGCTGCGGGTGCTCAGATCGCCGTGGACAACATGCGGGTGATCCGCGCCGACGGAACGCTGCCCGAAACCATGTTTTCACCGGCCGCTCTGGCGGCAACGCCGATGCTGACGCTGCCGGCATTCATCCGCTCCAACGCGCTGTTTCGCAGCGAGCACAATTTCGGCTACCTGAAGCCCGTCTTCGAGCGCGCCTTCATCGAGCGTCATCATCTGCGCTTCGACGAAAATCTACGGATCGGCGAAGACTATCTCTTCCTCGCGTCCGCCATGGCGCTCGGCGCCGCCTGCGTCATCGAACCCGAGCCGGGCTACAACTACCACATCCGCGAAGGATCGATTTCGCGGGTTCTCGATCTCAGGCATATCGAGGCAATGATGGAAGGCGACCGCCGGTTTCTATCGCGCCACAGCCTCGATGCCGCAGCCACGGCCGCCCAGACATTCCGCGCCCGCAGCCTCCGGCAGGCGCATGCCTTTCTTGAACTCGTCGATGGCATCAAGCAGCGCTCCCTCTCCCGGGCGCTTCGTGCCGCCTGGCGCGATCCGCTGGCCATCGCCCATCTCAGAATGCCAATCGCAATCCGTTTGAACCGCATGGCGGCAGCCCTTCGCGGCGCTGCTATCCGGAATTCGGAAGCCACAGTCACAGGCGGCGCTTCGCGCTCGCGCAAAGGATAAGAGCCCATGAACCAACGAAACCTGACCCTGCACAGCACAGTCCCGAAGGCCCCTGACGATAGCGACAGCTTTATCGACATCGATCGCCTGATCGCCATTGTGATCCGCCGGGCTGGTTCGATTGCGCTCTGCGTTGCGGCGCTGGTGGCACTCGCCAGCGTCTACCTGCTATTCGCCACGCCGCAATATACCTCGATGACGCAGATCCTGCTGGATGACAGCATGACGAAATATGCCGAGGATCAGGCGCCGGCCGCCAGCTCCCAGCAGGTGGACATGCAGATCGCCAGCGCCGTCGAAATCCTGAAATCGACCGAGCTGGCGCTGCGCGTCGTCGATGCGCAGAACCTGTCGGAGAATCAGACGATCCTCGACACCGGCCAGGGGCCCGTCGATCTCGTGAAATCCGGCCTCAAGGTCGTCGTCAGCGCATTGACGCCCGGTGGCCCGCCGGTTTCGGACGATGATGCCAAGGAAGGCCGCCGCCAGAAGGCCGCCGCCATGCTGCAGCAGGCGCTGAACGTGTCCCGCGTCACCCGCAGCTCGGTGATCGCCGTCTCGTTCCGCTCGACGGACAGGATGCTCGCCGCCCGGATTACCAAGGCCTATGCCGACGCCTATCTCAACGACACGCTGAACGCCAATTTCGATGCCACCGAGCGCGCCTCTGTCTGGCTGCAGGAGCGCCTTGCCGACCTGCGCAACCGCTCGCAGGTGGCCGCCCTCGAAGTCGCCAAGTTCAAGACCGAGAACGGGCTCACCTCCGCCAACGGCGAACTGATGTCCGAGCAGCAGCTGGCCGACCTCAACAAGCAGCTGATCGTCTCGCAGGCCGATACCGCCAGCGCTTCGGCCCGCTACAACCAGTTCAAGTCGATCGTCGATCAGGGTCCAGATGGCGCCGTCAACAACGCCGCCATTTCCTCCGGCCAGACCGACAATTCGGTCATCCAGGATCTACGCACGCGCTATATCTCGGTCAGCCGCCGCGAAGCCGAGATCACCACCAATTTCGGCGCCGACCATCCGCAGGCTGTCCAGCTGCGCACCGAAAAGGCCGATCTCACGCGCCAGATCTTTCAGGAATTGCAGCAGCTGACCTCCAGCTACCGCAACGAATTCGAAGTCGCCCGCACACGCGAGGCGTCGCTGCGCCAGAACATCGAGCACCTGACCGGCAAGAATTCGGAGTCCAACAAGTCGATCGTTCAGCTGAACGATCTGGAACAGCGCGCAACGGCGCTGAAGACGCTCTACGAATCCTATCTCGCCCGTTACGAACAGGCCTCGCAGCAGCAGTCCTTCCCGATCGCCAAAGCACGCGTGATCTCGGAAGCCGGTGTCCCGGCCTCGCCTTCCAGCCCGAAGAAGACCATGACGCTCGGTCTCGCCATCGTGCTTGGCCTGATGGCCGGCGGCGCGCTGACGGCGTTCCAGGAATTCCGCGAACGCTTCTTCCGCGTCGAAGGCGATGTACGCACCATTCTCGGCCTGAAATTCTTGGGCTACCTGCCGTTGGTAGGCAAGCCGCCGAAGGAGCGCAAGGTATTCAAGCCGCGCAAGGAGCCCCTGCCGCAGCCGGTCGAGACGGTGGCCGACGATGGAGCCAGCTTCGAGCGCATCATGCGCATCGTTCTGGAAGCGCCGCGCTCGGTCTTTGCCGAAACGCTGCGCAACGCCAAGCTCGCCAGCGACGTCATGTTCCAGGGCAAGTCCGACCGCGTCATCGGCGTCGTCTCGGCCCTTCCCGGCGAAGGCAAGTCGACCACTGCTGCCAACTTTGCAGCATTGCTCGCCTCCAGCGGCAAGCGCACGCTGCTGATCGACGCCGACCTTCGCAACCCCGGCCTGACACGCATGCTGAAGCAGCCGCCGCAGAAGGGCCTCGTCGAGGCCGTGCTCGGCGAAATCCCCTGGGCCAGCGCTGTCAAGGTCGACAACCGCACCAAGCTCGCCATCCTGCCGGTCGTGTCCAACGACAACCTGATGCATACGAGCGAGTTGCTCGCGTCGCAGGGCATGTTCAACCTGATGGAAAACGCCCGCAAGATGTTCGACTACGTCGTCGTCGATCTGGCGCCGCTTGGTCCTGTCATCGACGCCAAGGCCTTTGCGCCGCAGGTGGATGGCTTCCTCTTCGTCACCGAATGGGGCCAGACACCGACGACGGTGGTGCGCGACATCCTGAATGCCGAGCCACAGATCAAGCAGAAGATCCTCGGCGTCATCCTCAACAAGACGGATATGTCGGAGCTCAGCAAATTCAGCAATTTCGGCGGCACCGAACGCTACCGCCAGAAATATGTGAGCTATTACACCGACGAGATCCCGAAGAAGCAGGAACCGGCCGAAACGACCGCCTGATCAGGTGGAAAAAAGGTGGACCTGACCGCGCCAGAACCGGGCGACGGTCAGTCTGCCTGTCTTGAAAGCCCGCGTATCGAGATTGAGGCGCATTGCCTCGATCTCCGGCTCCTCGACCGGCGTGTGGCCGTGGACGACAAGCTTCGGCAGCGGCTTCATGGCCTGGAAAAAGCGCTCGCGGATGAAGACCAGATCTTCGTCGCTTTGCCGCTCCAGCGGCAGTGTCGGATCGATGCCGGCGTGGACGAAGATAATATCCGGCGTATCGGCATAGATCGGCATTTCCCGCAGGAAATCGATATGCGGCTTCGGCAGCGACTGGCGGATGAAGGTATCCAGCTTCGAGGCCGTCGGAAAAATCAGCGGCAGATGCTCGGGATCAAGACCGTAGGAGCGCAGCAGCGCATCGGCGCCCATCCGCATCCATTCGGCATAGGAAATCTTGCCGTCTATATAGTCGAGCATCATGATCTCGTGATTGCCGGTCAGGCAGATCCGGTCGAAATTCTCCGGCGGCGGCATCATAAGATGCGAGATCACCTGGGCAGAGGACGGGCCCCGGTCGATATAATCCCCAAGCGTGATGAGTAGTTTGCGGCCCGGAAGACGCGCCGCATCCCTGACGATCGTGTGCTCTGCCATCTCCAGCAGGTCGTGGCGGCCGTGGATATCCCCGATCGCATAGATCGGCATATCGCCGGGGTCGAACTGGAGGCGCTGCCGGGATGGCGATGACATGGTCCTAACCTCACGGTCGTCGTCTGCGAATGAATGAGCCATAGTCGATCCCGCGCTGTGCTGGAAGCCGTGAAGTGCGAATTGTGAGCTTTACGAAATAGTTAGGCAAAAGGCTGCGGCTGGCAAGCTGGTAGAAAAATTCAAACCGTACCGATTTTGTAGAAAATGCGGCCTTATCAACAAGGATGGGATCGATCACTCATACGGACATCAGGAAGAGAATGACCGATGGGAACAGTATCGCAATTGCACGACCGGCTGAGACCGGCCGCACACCGGATCGGAAGCGAGGAAGAAGCGGTGGCCGCGGCGCGCCGCCTTGCCGCCGATTTCAGGCGCCAGTCGAGCGAACGCGACATCAATCGCATCCTTCCCCATTCCGAGCTCGACTCGCTGTCGCTCTCGGGACTGACGGCGATCACCGTGCCTCCCGAATATGAAGGTCTTGACGTCAGCAACGCGCTGCTGGCGGAGATCGTCGCGATCATCGCCGAGGGAGATGCCTCGATCGGCGAATGCTTGGCAGTCCATTTCGCGGCTTTGGAGGGTTTGCGGCAGCACGCTGGCGACGATCTCAAGCGCCCGCTGTTCACTCGCGCCTTGGCGGGAGACCGCTTTGCCGAAGCAAGCTTCGACACCGATGCTGTGACCGCCCTTCCCCTCGGCCACCGCATCAATGGCCGCAGCCGGCAGGCAACAGCCGTGCTCTTCGCCGACTGGTTGGCGATCTCGACGCCCGGTAGCAACCTTCTGCTTTATCTTGCCCGTAGCAGCGAAGGCCTGCAGGTGGTCGACAGCTGGGACGGCTTCGGCCAACGCACCAACGGTACCGCGGCTTTGATCGCAGAGAATGTTCAGACCAATGCAGATGCGGCTGTCAGCCAGGAGGCACCGGCCGTTGCGATCGCCTCGCTGCTGCATGCCGGCGTTGATCTCGGCATCGCCCGCGCCGTTCTGTCGGAATTGCAGGAAGCCGAAATCATGCCGCCTGCCGCAGGCGGGCTGATTGTCGGCATCGAAGCCGCGGCAGCCCTCCTGGAGCGGGCAGGACACCGGCTCGATATCGCCCAGATCAATTCAGGGACGGCGATCACCGAAGCGGAGTTTTCCGCCACCGCCGCGCAGGCGCATTCAAGCGAACTGGCATTACGCACCGCCGCCGCCATTTTCGAGATCGCCAAGGGTGACGTGGGCGGCATCGGCCGTAACCTCGACAGGCACTGGCGCAATGCCCGCATCCGGGCGCTCGGCGGCAAGCTCGCAGGCTTGCATGCGAAAGCAGTCGCCTATTATGGCCCTAACTGGGAAATCTGATCAGCCGGCCGCCGAAACCGGCAGAACCTCGGCGGCGTCGGCATCGCCGAGCTTGCCATCCTTGGCGACGAACTGTTCCAGCGTCATGTTGTCGAGGATGTCGGCGATTGCGTCACGAACCTCGGTCATCGACCGGCGGACATGGCAGGTCTCGGGATCCGAACAGTCGTCGCAGGCTTCATAAGCCGTGCGGCTGGCGCAGCGGATCGGTGCCAGCGGACCGTCGAGCGTACGGATGACATGGCCAATTCGAATTTCCGATGCCGGACGCGACAGCGAGTAACCGCCGCCCGGTCCCTTCTTCGAGCGCAGGATGCCGACATTGCGAAGCTCGAGCAGGATCGTATCGAGGAACTTCTTCGGGATGTTGTTGCGCGCCGCGACGTCGTTGATGAACGCCGTCTCTCCGGGCGCCAGCCTGGCCAGATCGACCAGCGCCTTCAGCCCGTATTTTCCCTTTTTCGTCAGCATCTTCGATAGCCCTGCAGTATTCGCGCCATTATGCCTTCTTCTATTGTCAAATAACGCCGAAACCATGGGCGCGCAATGAAATAGCCAGCTTTTATATAGGTTACATCGGATTCCTGCGCAGAGTGCCGCCTTTTTCGCACAGGCGACGGCAGGATCCAGCCGTTTCTGTTTTATTTTCAATATCAAAGGCCTTGCTTCGCAGCTGCAGCATGCCCATATCTGCGTTTTCAGATCATCAATTTGTGTCGTTTTGGCAACAGGGGTCCGCAACAGCGTGATCTAACCGTATCTCACCTTGATACGGTTAGGCTGATGTGCGATCCAATACTCGCGGGTTGCCGCTTTCCCCTGAGGGGATTCGACAAAACTGGGATGGGTTTTTGACGCTGGTTTCTCGGCGCGATCTCCTGCGCCCGATTGAAAAAGGAACTGCTATGAACATTCGTTCTATTCTCATTGGTTCGGCGGCTGCGCTGAGCTCGGTGTCCGGCGCATACGCGGCCGACGCCATTGTTGCAGCTGAGCCGGAAGCTGTTGAATACGTTCGCGTTTGCGACGCTTACGGCACTGGCTACTTCTACATTCCGGGCACCGAAACCTGCCTCAAGATCGGTGGCTACCTCCGCTTCGACGTCGGCTTCGGCTTCGGCGATGCTTACAAGAACAACTCGAACGAAGACTGGTCTTCCCGTACCCGCGCTCACGTCGCCTTCGACGCCAAGAGCGACACGGAATACGGCACACTGACGAGCCGCATCGTTCTCGAAGCCAACAACCGTCCGGTTGCTACAGGTGCAAGCGGCATCACCGCAGAAAGCTCGACGACCCTCGGTGGCGTTTCCACCGGCACGATCATCGACCAGGCCTACATCGATATCGCTGGCCTGCGCGTTGGTAAGTTCACCAGCTGGTGGGACGACGACTTCTCGGGCGAAACCGATGCAATGGCGAACGTGACGAACACGAACGCTGTTCGCTATCAGTATGACGCTGGTGATTTCTACGCAGGCGTAGCGCTCGAAGAACTCGGCGGCAACGACGGCACCTTCACCCGCAGCTCGTCCTTCGTTGGCGGCACGGACGAGCGTGGCAACACCCTCGGCGTTGACGCTTCGGTCGGCGGCAAGTTCTCGAACTTCACCTGGGCTGTCTACGGCGGCTATGACGCTGGCAACCAGGAAGGCGCCGTCACGGCTCGTATCGGTGCAGACGTTGGCCCAGGCAAGGCTGAAGTTGCAGTCATCTGGTCGAGCGGTCTCGGCGATGCCGGCAACGGCGGCAACGCTTACTACGCAAACGGCGAATGGACGGTCGTTGCTCAGTACGCTCTGAAGGCAACCGACAAGTTCACCATCACCCCGGCAGCTCAGTACACCAACAACATCGTAACCGATGCTGACGGCAGCTGGGATGACGGCAGCATGTGGCGCGCCGGCGTGACCCTCGACTACCAGGTCGTTGAAAACCTGAATGCCAAGTTGACCGCGACCTACGTCAAGGAAGACTACGGCAATCAGACGGTTGACGGTAAGGGCGATGCCGACTGGGTTGAAGGCTTCTTCCGCCTGCAGCGCGACTTCTAATGAATTGACGTGCGGTTAGAGACGCACGTCAAGTGATCTGGTTGACCTCCGATCACAGTGAAGAAGCCCGGATTTCCCTCCGGGCTTCTTTTTTATTTGGAGTTTTTAGGAGTGGGTTGCGGCGCTAAGATCGCTGCGATCGAGTGCGCTGATCTGCTCGATGCAATCCTGCACGGTGACACCTTTCAGCACGCCTGCGACGGCGCTGTCGGCCTGCGCACTCAGCTGATCCGATACAGCGCCGATATTGCGGGTGACCGAGCAGATCGAGGGAATGCCTCCCCTTGCCGACCAGGCCTTCTGCTCCGGCAGCACGCTGCCATGAATGTCGAGAAGCTTGATGTCAGGTGCCGGCCTTGCAAGGCGTATCCCACCGCTGACCCCGTCGCTGGAGACGAGGATGCCGGATTTCGACAGAGTCGAGACGATTTTTCTGACAAAACTGGGGTTCGTGTCGAGACTGACGGCCAATAACGGGCTCGTCGTGCGAACGCCCGCGGTCTCGTTGACCGCGACCGTCACTACGATTTGCAGCGCTGTCGGAAACCGTGTGTCACTCATCAATTGTGACATACCGCCGAAACAGCAAAAAATCTAGAACCACTATCGCCGATTGCTGTGAATCGGCGAGTTGCAGTTGCTAGTGGCCGCGGTCGGCCACTTCAAAACTCGTGCCTTGCCCGGTCCCAAGCAGATCGGCGAGCGTCGAAGAGAGATCAATGCCATCGAGGTCGGCAATGGCTGCCGTGCGGGCCTTGTCGATCAGAGCATCATAGAGATAATCGAAGCTTGTCTTCGGCAGCTTGCGGGCCGGCGTGACGGCGGCATAAATTTCGGCAAGCGAGACCATGCGCGGCGACCGGGCAAGCCGGTAACCTTCATCATCGCCGCTGACAATATCTGCGAACTTCAAAAGGGCGAGGATCGCATCGGCGTCATGCTCGGCTATGCCGCCAATCCGGCAAATCTTGCGGTGCGGCGTCGTGCGCGACTGCGCCTGATTATAGGCAATAGCCAGAACGATGCGCAGCGCCGTCCTGAAAGTTTGGCTCGGCATCAAGTCGCTTTCCTCCGTCTCCCGCGTATCGGGATAGGAGGCGATGCCGAAGAGGGTTTTAAACAACTCGGGGCAAGGTGTGGTCATGGTGTGTATCGGCTGTAATTTCTTGGGAGGAATTATCAAAGCAGGATCGCCGCGTATGCGCCTGGGAGAAATTGGCGCCGCGGAGGATGAAATGGAGAGGGTTATCCGTATTGTTGTCAGGATCGACGGCCGTGCGTTCGCCGTACGGTCGTCTCGTCGCTCGCACGGCGCAATCGGCCAGTCGCGATATATCACGACGCTATCTGTAACGGCTGTTCCGGAGATTTTCCATCCCCGTAACTGGAACACACTGTCCAAAAAATGTGATTAATCCAGGCGTAAATTAGTCAGCGCAAATGGGTGCAAGGTATAATTCCACGAGATTCCGGCGACTTGTGGAATAAGAGCGCCAGATGTCTGGACGCGGCCTCTACCGCGTCCAGACGGATCTTATCGATCAGACGAGATCGAAACGGTCGGCGTTCATCACCTTGTTC
Source organism: Rhizobium sp. 01L410 (assembly GCF_056400165.1). NCBI lineage: Bacteria > Pseudomonadati > Pseudomonadota > Alphaproteobacteria > Hyphomicrobiales > Rhizobiaceae > Rhizobium > Rhizobium sp. 01L410. Next base: position 17,644 of record NZ_JBFTST010000011.1, on the reverse strand, counting down.
CAGGCGGCAACGAAGTCCTTGACGAACTTCGCCTTGGCGTCTGCCTGGCCATAGACTTCGGCGATGGCACGCAGCTGCGAATGCGAGCCGAAGATCAGGTCGACGCGGGTACCGGTCCACTTGAATTCGCCGGTCTTGCGGTCGCGGCCTTCATAAACGCCGTCCTTGCCGGGAGCCGGAGCCCACTGCGTGCCCATATCGAGCAGGTTGACGAAGAAGTCGTTGGAGAGCGTTTCCGGGCGCGACGTGAAGACGCCATGCTCGGGAGCACCAGCCTTCAGCACACGCAGACCACCGAGGAGGACGGTCATCTCAGGCGCCGTCAGCGTCAGCAGCTGGGCACGGTCGACGAGTGCTTCCTCGGCCTTGAGGAACTGACTGCGCTTCCCGTTGACATAGTTCCGGAACGCGTCAGCGCGTGGCTCCAGCGCTGCGAAGGAAGCAGCGTCGGTCTGTGCATCGGACGCATCGGTGCGGCCCGGCGTGAACGGCACGTTGACGGACTGGCCGCCGGCCTTTGCCGCCTTTTCCACACCGGCAGCACCGGCCAGCACGATAAGGTCAGCCAGCGAGAGCTTCTTGCCGCTGTTCTGGGCGGCGTTGAACTCCTTCTGGATGCCTTCGAGAACGCCGAGAACCTTGGCGAGTTGGACCGGCTGGTTGGCTTCCCAATCCTTCTGCGGGGCAAGACGGACGCGCGCGCCATTGGCACCGCCGCGCTTGTCGGAACCGCGGAAGCTCGAGGCGGACGCCCAGGCGGTGGAGACCAGCTCCTGCACGGAAAGACCGGTCGAGAGAACCTTCTCCTTCAGCGCCGCGATGTCCGCATCGTCGATCAACTTGTGATCGACGGCCGGAACGACATCCTGCCAGATCAGATCTTCCGCGGGAACATCCGGACCGAGATAGCGGGCTTTCGGGCCCATGTCGCGGTGCGTCAGCTTGAACCAGGCGCGCGCGAACGCGTCGGCGAACTCGGCCGGGTTTTCCAGGAAGCGGCGCGAGATCTTTTCGTAGATCGGGTCGAAACGCAGCGCCAGGTCACTGGTCAGCATCGTGGGGCGATGCTTCTTCGACGCGTCGAAAGCATCAGGAACCGAAGCTTCGGCGGTCTTCGCCACCCACTGCTTGGCGCCTGCCGGGCTGGTGGTCAGCTCCCATTCGAAGCCGAAGAGGTTTTCGAAGAAAAAGTTGCTCCACTGCGTCGGCGTCTGCGTCCAGGTGACTTCGAGACCGCTGCCGATCGTGTCGCCTGCCCGGCCAGTGCCGAACTTGCTGTTCCAGCCAAGCCCCTGATCTTCGATCGCGCCGCCTTCCGGCTCGACACCGACGAGCGACGGATCACCCGCGCCGTGAGTCTTGCCGAAGGTGTGGCCGCCAGCGATCAGCGCCACGGTTTCTTCGTCATTCATCGCCATGCGGGCGAAAGTGTCGCGAATGTCGCGTGCCGACGCGAGCGGATCCGGATTGCCGTTCGGGCCTTCCGGGTTGACGTAGATGAGGCCCATCTGTACGGCGCCGAGCGGCTCTGCCAGCTCGCGTTCGCCGCTGTAGCGTTCGTCGCCGAGCCATGTGCCTTCAGGGCCCCAATAGAGTTCTTCAGGCTCCCATACGTCGGCACGGCCACCGGCAAAGCCGAAGGTTTTGAAACCCATCGACTCAAGCGCGACGTTGCCGGTCAGGATCAGTAGGTCGGCCCAGGAAATGCTGTTGCCGTATTTCTGCTTGATCGGCCACAGGAGACGGCGGGCCTTGTCGAGGTTGACGTTATCCGGCCAGCTGTTCAGCGGGGCAAAGCGCTGCTGCCCCTGACCGGCGCCGCCGCGGCCGTCGGTGATGCGGTAGGTACCGGCGCTGTGCCAGGCCATGCGGATGAACAGGCCGCCATAGTGACCGAAGTCGGCCGGCCACCATTCCTGCGAATCGGTCATCAGCGCGTGCAGGTCCTGCTTCAGCGCTTCGAGATCGAGCTTCTTGAACTCTTCGGCATAGTTGAAGTCCTCACCCATCGGGTCGGAGCGGACGGAATGGCCGTGCAGCATCTGCACGTTGAGCTGGTTCGGCCACCATTCGCGATTGCCTCTGGCGCGCGGCGTGTTACCGCCGTGCGGGACGGGACATTTGCCTGCGCTGTCGGGTTTCTGGTCGTCCATGACGTTCTCCTTGAATTATTCGATGATCTGCCGTCGACAGGCCGTGCCATCTGGCCGGCTGAGCGCCTCGGCGCCTCCTCCCTTACCCTCTTCTTATCGGAAGCATGTGATAAATTTAAGTTGGATTTACTGATTGCTGCGATAAGATAAAGTTATGAAGAACCTGACATTGAAACAGCTGCGCTATTTCGAGGCGCTCGCCCGCCACGGCCGTTTCCGCCTTGCCGCGGATGCCTGCGCCATCTCGCAGCCGGCGCTATCGATGCAGATCAAGGAGCTCGAAGAGGAACTGGGAAACGATCTCTTCGAACGCAGCGCCCGCGAGGTGAAGCTCACCGCCTTCGGCCAGATGTTCGCCTCCCGCGCTCATGACATTTTACGTGCCGTCGATGAGCTCGGCGATCTCGCCCGCGCATCGCGCGATCCGTTTCTGGCACGTTTGAGGATTGGCATTATCCCGACCGTTGCGCCCTATCTGCTTCCGGCAATCATAAACGATCTGAACGCCACATTCGACGGGATTCAGATCGACGTGCGCGAGACACAGACCGCAAAGCTCGTGCAGGAGCTGTCACGAGGCGATCTCGATCTGGCGATCGTCGCCCTCCCGGTCTCGGAACCGTCGTTGGCCGAACTGAAACTGTTCGACGAGGAATTCGTGCTCGTCCGCCGTCTGGAAGATGAAGGCCGCCCGGTTCCCGACCGCGACATGCTGCGCGAAATGCGGCTGCTGCTGCTCGAGGAAGGCCATTGCTTCCGCGAACAGGCACTGTCCTTCTGCCGCATCGGCCAGGCGCGGCCGCGGGAAATCATGGAAGGCAGCTCGCTCTCCACGCTGGTCCAGATGGTCGGCGCCGGCATCGGGGTCACGCTGATCCCGGAAATGGCCGTCCCAATCGAAACCCGCTCGGCGCAAGTCTCGATCGCCCGCTTCCAGTCGCCCCGGCCATCACGCACCATCGGCATGATCTGGCGCAACTCGACCCCGCTGGTCAGGCAACTGATGGAAATCGGCGAGGTGATCAGGAGGTCTGCGGGGAGTGCGCAGAGGCAGCATCACGCCGAGGCGTGAAGGCGCTTCGCTTGGAAGCGACGCTCCCGCCCGGAGCCCCGAAGGGTTGGATGAGGGGGCCACGAGCACGGCATTTCCCTCGTCTATTTGACGAGCATAGCAATGAGGGAGAGTTCAACGAACCCTCCCCTTAATCGACCTCAAGCAGCAGGCTGCTTCGTCTTGCGCAGATACGGCAGCACGGTATCGAACGAACCAAACCGCGCGATCGCATCCTCGTTGGAAACGGCGGCCGTGATGATCACGTCGTCGCCCTGCTGCCAGTTGGCAGGCGTCGCGACCTGATGCTTGGCGGTCAGCTGGATGGAATCGATGGCGCGCAGGATCTCCGCGAAGTTGCGGCCTGTCGTCATCGGATAGGTGAGAACAAGCTTGATCTTCTTGTCCGGGCCGATCACGAACACCGAGCGCACAGTCGCGTTATCCGCGGGCGTGCGGCCTTCCGAGCTCTCGCCGGCGCCGGCCGGCAGCATATCGTAGAGCTTGGCAACCTTCAGATCCTTGTCGCCGATCAGCGGATACTCGACCTCGAAGCCGGTCGCCGTCTTGATGTCGCCCTTCCACTTGGCGTGGCTTTCGACCGGATCGACCGAAATGCCGATGATCTTGACGCCGCGCTGACGGAATTCGCCCTCGAGCCCGGCCATGGCGCCGAGTTCCGTGGTGCAGACAGGCGTGAAGTTCTTCGGATGCGAGAACAGCACCGCCCAGCCATTGCCGATCCAGTCATGAAACTGGATAGGACCCTGGCTGGTGTCAGCACTGAAATCCGGGGCGACGTCATTGATGCGCAGGCTCATGGAATGGGACCTTTATGAAGATGGTGACAGCCAGGGGCTGGGAATGCCTCATGCCTGACCGGGTGAAATGTCCGCCGCTACGCTAGAGGAACTTCCCGCTCCAGTGAATGCCTTTTCGGCGGGATTTTGCTGAGATGCCGCGTCTTTGTTTTCAGCGTTTCGAACAGCCGGTAGCCGCCCGGCCAGCGGCCGTATCCGCTGGCGACATTGATGTGCCCGGCGAGCCCGGCATTGCGCAGATCGCTGCCCCAGAGCCTGGAGAACAGCGTCAGCCGCTCAAGCGACATGTAATGATCGTTGAGGCTGCCGACCAGCATGCTTGGAAACGGCAGCCATTCCGTCGGCATGGTGCCGAAGCCGATCTGGCCGGGATGCAGCTTGTCGGTAACCTTGAGATCACAAGGGGCGACCAGCAGCGCGCCCTTGACGCGCCGGGCCGCCGGCCGTCCGGCCAGACGGGCTGCCAGCAGGCAACCGAGGCTGTGGGCGACGATGAAGGCCTCGCCCGCCCGCTCCAGCTCCGTTTCCAGAGCTTCCAGCCATGGGGTGACGCGCGGATGATCCCAGTCTTCCTGCTGAACCAGACGGCTCTCGGGGTGATCCTTGAGCCAGGCGCTCTGCCAATGCGCCTCTTCCGATCCGAAAAGTCCGGGAACGATAAGTACCGGCGTCATGTCGTCTCCGATCTAGAGAATGCCGAACGTGATGGCAAAAAGCAGAGCAAAGGAGAGTGCCGCGGCAGCCGGTGCGGCTAGATCGGCGCTGCTGCGCAGGATCCGGCCGGACGGTGAAAGCGGCGCCGGGCGGCGGTCGTCGAAAACGGCCATGGCAGCCTCCTCAATACCAGGGCCCGGAAGCCGGGGTCCAATAGTAGAATTCATAGTCGCGGGCGCTAGGCTCCCGGTCGCCTTCGGAAAGCAGCGCCGCATCGAGCGGCTGCGGATGGCTGAGCGCCTGCCGCAGGATCGACAGGATTTCGAATACAAGCCTCATAACCCGGTTCTCCTCATGAGATCGTCAGATCGACTGGTTGCGTCTTGCATTGGCAAGCAGGTCTTCGGCACGGGCCACCGGGCCGAAAAGCATCAGCAGGCGGTTCTGTTCACGGACCGGAAGCCGGTAGCGGCGGGAAAAATCGAAGACGTTCCAGAGCTCGTCCGCCATCCGCAAACCCAAGCCAGCGCCGCCCATGACGTTACTCCGCGGCTTGAAGGTTGCGGCGCGAGGCCGGGAAGAAGGCCGCCAGTTCATCGACAACGGCGCCGATCCGGCCGGACAACGGTTCCGACGAGACCTTGTAGTCGGTGAAATCACGATCCGAAGCGTAGACGGCCGTCGGCAGCGTGTGGGCCATGAAAAAACCGAACAGCGGGCGCAGCTGATGCTCGACCATCAGCGCATGCCGGTCACCGCCACCGGTCGCAGTGATGATCACAGGCTTGGAGCGCAGCTCATGCGGCTCGATCAGATCGATCAGATGCTTGAAATGGCCAGGATAGGAGCCCTTGTAGGTCGGCGAGCCGACCACCAGCACGTCGGCATTGACGATATCGTCGATGACGGCGGCAGCCTGCGCGTCAAGCTCCTTACGCCACAGCGACGAACCAAGCGACGGACCGACGTCGTGCAGGTCGTAGACCTTCGTCGAGAAACCATAGCTTTCAGCCGCCAAACCGGCGATATGGTCGACGAGCGCGTAGGTCTTGGACGGGCGGTTGAAGCTGCCGGCGATTCCCACGAGGCGAAGGGGCATGTCTCTCTCCTTTAATCTTGCGCTAAATATTCTCTATAAATTTAGTGCACTAAAGGAATGGAATTCCTTTCTGGAGAGCGGCAGGGAAATTCGATCCCTCAGGTTGAGCTTTGTCCGGGATGGCAATGAGCCGCAGGCGAACAAGCGCCAAAACGGTGTGAAAAGGCGCCTCTGTCAGTCAGCCTGCAGCAGCTTGCGCTGCAACTCGGCTGCGACGAAGACCGAATGCTCGGTCACCTGCGGCAGGCCCATCAGTTCGCCGAAGGTACCACGCGCCAGCGGCCCGCCGATCAGCAGCGACGGTTCGGCGTCGCCTGCCCGGCCGATCGCCTCGCAACGATCGTTGCAGGCGATGCCCAGCCCCGTCGGATCGAGCTCCAGCCTGCCTGCCTCGGCCAGCTCGCTAAGCCAGAGCTGGCTCTGCAGGATGCCACCATGCGCCGGCCCCGTGGTCACCACCACGGCGTCGAAGGTCTTCGCCAGCGTGCTGCCGTTGCGAAGCCTCAGCGTGACGCCGATCTCCTCGCCATCACGTTCTGCATCGCGCACTGACGCGGCCAGCACCGAAAGCCGCCCCTCGCCGATTGCCTGATCGAGCGCCTCCTCCACCTGCGGAGCGATCCGGAAGCGATGCACATCCCAGAACGGACGCAGATGTCGGGCGATGCGCTGCCGCTCGGCAAGCGCAAGCCCCTGCCAGATCTGCCGTCCATGGCCGCGCACCTCGTCGATGACGGCGTGCCAGCTGACACCGGCCCTGTCCGCCTCGGCAATCGCCCGGCGAATGCTCTTCAGCAGCTGCGAAGCGGTCTTCGCGGGTTGCGCCGTGGAATCACCGAACGGCTCCTGCGCCACCGCGGCATGGCCGCGTGACCGCAAGCCGCGCCGGGAAGCGGAGACGATCTCGCCGTGATGACCAGCAAGCGACAGCGACGCGACGATATCGGCCGCTGTCAAACCATTGCCGACGATCAGCACACGGTCATCGGGGCGGATCGCATCGAGCGCGCCTGCAGCCGTCGGATCGGCAACATATCGCGGATGACCGGCGAGTGCGGCCTGCAGCCCGCGGGGTGCGGACGGTGCGGGATGCGTCGTGGCGATCACCAGATAGTCGGCGCGGGTCTCCGCACCGGCACTGTCGGAAATAACCCACTTATCCGATGTTTTCTCGACACCGGTCACCAACGCGCGCCTGTGGATGATCCTGCCCTCGTCAACGAGCGGCTGCACACGGGCGGCAATATAGGCGCCGAAAAGGCTGCGCCTCGGAAAGAGGCTGCCATCGGCGCGAACAGCCCGCGGATCGCCGACAACGCCATCGGTGGCGGCGATCCAGTCGAGAAAATCTTCCGGCCTATCGGGAAACAGGCTCATGCGGGCGGCGGGCACATTGATGCGGTGCGCCGCATCCGTCGTGTCGTAGGCGAGCCCGCGGCCAAGCTCCTCGCGCGGTTCGAAGACGATGATATCGGCCTGCCCAGGTGCAAGCGCTTGTGCAAGATGATAGGCGGCACCGGCGCCGGATACGCCCCCGCCAATAATTGCCACGACCTTGGAAAGACCGCCACCGCTGTTCATCACGTTATCGTACCTGGATCATTCACTGCTGCAATCCGCAATAAGGCGGATCGTCATTCCGCACAACCAATATACTCTATAAAAAATGTGGAATTTTATTCGGCGAGCTCCGCAGCTTTCGCAAGAGTTTTTCCGGCCTGCATTCGAGAAGAGACACCCGTGCTTCGAAGGCGCGCCCGTGATCTGACATGCTTTTGGCTGTTTAGAGATCAATTCTCATCATCAAGACGGGACAATAATATGAACAAGACTTTCTCCACGCTCGCCCTGACGCGCCGCGCAAGCCTCGCAGCGCTCGCCGTTTCGGCCGTCGCGCTGGCAACCTTTGCCGCACCGCTTCCTTCGGTCGCAGCCGACAAATCCATCAAGGTCGGCATCATGAGCGGCGAGGACGAAGACGTCTGGCGCGTCGTGACCGCCGAAGCCGCCAAGAAGGGTCTCAAGATCGAGACCATCGCCTTCAACGACTACACCCAGCCGAACGAAGCGCTGGAACGCGGCGAAGTCGATGCCAACGCCTTCCAGCATCAGCCCTACCTCGACAACCAGATCAAGACGCATGGCTACCATATCGTTCGGGTCGGCTATACCGGCGTCTGGCCGATCGGCCTCTACACCAAGAAGTACAAGACGGTCGCCGAGATCCCCGAGGGCGCCATTATCGGCGTGCCGAACGACCCCTCGAACGAAGGCCGTGCGCTGCGCGTGCTGCAGAATGAGGGCCTGATCAAGCTCAAGGACGGCACCGGCATTCTCGCCACCCTCGCCGATGTCACCGAGAACCCGAAGAAGCTCGAGATCAAGGAACTCGACGCCGGCATCGTCGGCCGCTCGATCGACGATCTCGACGGCGCCGTCGTCAATACCGACTGGGCGCTGAAGAGCGGTCTGTCTCCGAAGGAGCGCATCGCGCAGGAACCGATCGCCGACAACCCCTACCGCAACTTCATCGCCGTCAAGGAAGACAACAAGGACGCCGATTGGGTGAAGACGCTGGTTTCGGCCTATCAGAACGACACCGTCAAGGCCGAGTTCGACAAGGTCTACAAGGGCACGGGCCTGAGCGCCTACTAAGTCAAAATTCGCGCTGGGGGAAAGGCGCGAATCCAAGGCGGTCCGGACGTCAGTCGTCCGGACCGCCTTGGGCATTTCTGAAGGAAAGACAATGAATTCATACGTGTCCGCCCCGGCAATCGGGGCGAAGCAGGATGCCGCGGCCGATGTCGTCCGACTGGTTGACGTCAAGCGCCGCTTCGGCGAGACGCCCGCCCTCGACGGCATTTCGCTGACGGTCAGGAAAGGCGAAATCTTCGGCATCATCGGCCGCAGCGGCGCCGGCAAATCGACGCTGATCCGCTGCCTGAATGGTTTGGAGCGGGCCGATAGCGGCGAAATCCATATCGAGGGCCGCGATATCACCGGCCTTCCGGAAAGCGCGCTTCAGCCGCTGCGCCGCCGGATTGGCATGATCTTCCAGCATTTCAATCTGCTGTCGTCGAAGACAGTCGAGGAAAACATCGCCCTGCCGCTGAAGATCGAAGGCGTTGCGAAGGCCGAACGCCTGAAGCGGGCACGCGAACTGCTCGATCTCGTCGGTCTCGCAGACAAGGCGAAGGCCTATCCCTCATCGCTGTCAGGCGGCCAGAAGCAGCGCGTCGGCATCGCCCGTGCGCTGGCAGCCCGCCCGGCCCTGCTTCTCTCCGACGAAGCGACATCCGCACTCGATCCGGAAACCACCCGCTCGATCCTAGCGCTGCTGAAGGACATCAACCGCAAGCTCGACCTGACGGTGGTGCTGATCACCCACGAGATGGAAGTGATCCGCGGCATTGCCGATCGCGTCGCCGTCATCGATGCGGGCAGGATCGTCGAGGAAGGCCAGGTCTGGTCGGTCTTCGGCAATCCGCAGAGCACGATCACGAAGAGCCTGCTCGGCAGCATCCGCCCGCAGCTTCCGGAGCATATCGCCGCCAGGCTTTCGCCCGAGACCGGGACCGAAGCGATCCTCAGCGTCGATCTCGCCGGACCGGAGGCGCAGGGCGCGCTGTTTGCCGATCTTTCGGCAGCACTCCCGCATTCCTTCCGCCTCGTCCATGGCGGCATCGATCACATCCAGAACCAACCGGTGGCACGTTTCTTCATCGCCGTCCCGGCCCGCGATCCCGGCCTCAAGGGTAAGGTCGAACAATTTCTGACGGCCCGCTCGGCGCGGGTGGAGGTACTCGGCTATGACACCGATCATGCTTGACTTGCTGCTGCGGTCGCTCTGGGAAACCATCCTGATGACCGCCGCATCCGGCATCATCTCGCTGGTCGCCGGTCTGCCGCTCGGCCTAGCCCTGGTGCTGACGGCCCGCGGCGGCATTGCCGAAAACCGCTGGATCAATAGCGTCGTCGGCGCCGTCATCAACGGTTTCCGCTCGGTGCCCTTCATCATCCTTCTGGTGGCGCTGATCCCGCTGACGCGGCTGATCGTCGGCACCGCTCTCGGCACCTGGGCAGCGATCGTGCCGCTGGCCATCGCCGCGACACCCTATTACGCCCGCATCGCCGAAGTGTCGCTACGCGAAGTCGACCGCGGTCTGATCGATGCCGTCCGCGCCATGGGCGGCAATCGCTGGACGATCATCCGCGAGGTGCTGGTGCCCGAAGCCCTGCCCGGCATCGTCGCGGGCTTCACGGTAACGCTGGTGACCCTGATCGGCGCCTCGGCAATGGCCGGTGCGATCGGTGCCGGCGGCCTCGGCGATCTGGCGATCCGCTACGGCTACCAGCGCTTCGAGACATCGGTAATGATCGCCGTCGTCGTCGTCCTCATCGTACTGGTCTGCGGCATCCAGTGGCTCGGCGACCGTCTGGTGGAGCGGCTGGATCACCGCTGAGACTTCGCCAAATGTCAGATGGCGCGCCGGGCAGCCGGCGCGCCATCTCATCATTATGCTCATGCGACTGGCCGCCGATGCCGCCGCTGCGTTCGCATAGTTCCAGCATCTGTTGCCCGAGATGGCAGGCCTCGCAACCACGAGGCAGAGCAGCGCTACTCTGGCGTCAAAAATTGAACAACCTAACGCTTTATCGCGCGAAGAGCGGCCAAGACTTCCCCTGCGACAGTCTTCCAGGTGCGCAGCCGGGGCTTGGCCTCCGCTATCTGCTGCCGCAGGCTTTCGCGGTACGCTGTATCCTGCATCAACTTGTCGACCAGCGCTGCAAGCGCATCCGGATCATCCGGATCGAAATAGAGACCCAGGTCACCGCAAACTTCGCGCAGGACCGGGGCGGTCGAGCAGATCGCCGGCGTTCCGCACCACAGTGCTTCACCGGCGGGCAGCCCCCAGCCTTCTATGCGGCTCGGAACCACTACCGCGAGGGCATTGGTATACAGACGGACGAGATCGGTCTGACTGGGGTTCTTGGCAAAAATAATATGATCGCGAATTGGGCGCAACGCGGCCTGCTCCGCGTAGCGCTTAAGTCTCTTCCGGGGAGCACCGGCAAGAACAAGATTGGGAACTTCACGGCCTGCCGCCTTCATCCGCAGCAGTGCATTAAACACCACCTCGATATTCTTTCGGCCAAGATTAACCCCCACGGAAAGCAGGTAAGGTGCCGCAGGCAGGCTGATTTCCGGAGCCTCGACACCATCAGGACAATGGTGAACCAGCGGTACGACCGCGACCGGCCCCGGTTTCGGCAGCATTCTTGCCGCAGCAAAGCGTCCGAGTTCATCCCTTGTGAATTCGGAATTGGCGAGGATCAGTTTCGACCGCTCGATAACGAAGCGGTTGTCCCGCAGGAAATTGCGGTCGAAACGACGGAACCGCTTTGTGGCACCATTATGCAGTGGCATAAAATCATGAAGCAGCGGCACGACGTCCGCCTTGGATCCCGCAGTCTTCAATGCCTTGATCATATCGACGATCAACTTCGGCCGCCCCGCCGAAACGAATAACCCATCCTGGATATCGATCTTCGAAAGGCTACTTGCGTTCTTCTCCCAGAGCCGTTTGTTGCGCCTCGATGCCATCGAGATATTGAGCAGATGCGCAATGCCCGACAGCAGAAACGCTCCGCCGTAATATGTCCGAAACCAGCGCTGCCCGACATTCTCCGGCAAATCAAATACCACCGTGCCATCGGCGGCTCTGTGCCATTTCACTTCGTAGAAGCATCGCGTGCCAAAAGAAAAAACAACGAAGCGGATATTCTCATCAAGTGGAGCGGCCTCTTTGCCGACCTCGACAACCGTGCGCGCGATGCCATAATTTTGGATGCGCCGAGCCGAAGCAGACAGCAGAGCTTCTGTGATATCAAAGAAAACGGTATCTTGCGGCATCAGGTGCGCTCGTTCTGCGGGCGTTTTGCTCGAACCATATCGCTTGTCAGAGCGAACAAGAAGCCGAGCAGCAAACTGAAATAATGCAGGTAAAAATCGAGACTTAGAAAAGAATCGAAGACCATCGCTATGCCCCAAAGCCCGGTGACAGACAACGTCAAAACTGCCCGGTTAGCGGGTGGAAGGCCATAGGAGAGCAGATAGGGCGTGAACAAGAACAGCAAGCCAAAACATAAGAAAACGATCCCCCCGGTCACCAGCCACGACAGATACTGATTATGGTTATGCTCGAAACCAAACCGATCTTGAATGATCGTCCGAAGTGACAGTGCACCGTGACCAAAGAAAGGCGCTTCACGAATAGCATTCGCTGATACCGCCCACATATCCAGGCGTAGCGTTATCGAGGGATTACCAGACCGTCGAGCTGCATCGCGCTCGGCTTCAGCGCGTAATGCATCTCCTTTACCCTCACTGCCTTCAGTTTGAGTTGCAGCGCCAGATCCGGTCGCGCGCATTGAAGTGCCAACATCATCCGCATACGCATTGCGCACCATGTCGAAGAGAGCGGGTAGTCTGCCAAAATTATTGCATCCAGTTACCGCTTGCACTGGGAAACAGAGCAACACTCCGATGGCGGCACATGCCAAAAGCTCAGTCGCGGTGGGCAGACCAGCCTGAAACTTGTGCGACAACCGCAGCAGAATAAATGCCGCAAGCACAGCAAACTGTCCAACGCCGACACCGCGTGCGCCGGTATAGCCGAGCACGACAACGACGCTGAGAGAGACCAGCGCAAGCCGCAAAAAACGCGCGCGCTTCGACAACCGCTCCCAGTCAAGGAGCAACAGGAAAGACAACGTCGCAAAAATAACGGCCGGAATGAACGGCCAAGCAGCTTCCGCACGCACGCGACAGTCGTCTTGGATGCGGAGGAACATGTAGCCGCTCAGTACGGCGAATGCGGCAACAAGCGACCAAGGAGCGATTGCATGAAATCGCGCATGGAGATTCTTGATCTGTTGGCCGCGGAAAAAGCCGATGCCCGCCATCACGGCAGCGATTGCATAAAGCTCGATGTCCGGATTTCTTGGCGGCTTCTCGCCCGGCTGAAGACCTGGGTAGAAGATTAGCAGCAAAAAGCAGAAAGCAAGATAGCCGACCACCGGAAGCGCAAACCGTAGAATTGCTCCACGCGACTTTGCATAATCCGATTTCGTCCAGAACAGGAAGATCGGCAGCACACCGACGACGGCCAAATAGGGGACGATCTTGCCTGCCAGGAAAAGCGCGAATACCAATCCCACGATGAACCCATCGTCCAGAACCGCCCGCGCCTTGGAAAACATAGCCGCCTCACACATTATTCAAGAGCCGGAAATGCACCATCCAGCATCAGCTTCGCTGCAAATAAGCCTCATCGCCGCGGCGTGGCAAGCATTGTTTTCAAAAACGGGACGGCAACCCGAAGTACATGTTTGACGAGTAAAATAAGGCCTTCATCGGCAATACACAGACACAATCTCGATAGTGGAAAATCGCCCAATCAAGACCACAGCCTATGATTGCCGCCCATGGTGCAGCGTATGCCACTTCAGCCCTGCCAATAGCTTTTGGCGGCCGGTGAAGCTCGCCCTTCCCAGGAAAGGGTGCCCACGTTGATGGTCCTCTCTTCCGCACAGCATGCCGATCCCGACCATGGCGGCCGCGCAAAGCGCCTTCCACAAACTGTTCGTTGTTCTTACTCCTAGTTCTTGTTCCCATCATCGATGAAGCCCCCGCGAAGTCGCGTCGGCCTCACAGATGCCGTGCAGGTGATCGCGGCCTCGGAGCAGAGAATCGAGTGACCACCACGATCCAACTCCGATCGCAGCCGTGGCATACGTTTTCAGGTGTTATCGTCCGCGCCGTCCTTAGTAGCATTGACGCTTGAGGGGGTAGCGGGACATATAATCCGCATGCCAGCAAAGTTGATCCGGTTACATGAACCCAATATCTGAAATGCAGACTGGGATCGCCAAGAATTCGCTTCAAGCGAGCGTCAGATAAAGATTCGATTGAGGGCAAATGGCGCGCAAGAACCGAGATGAAATCGACCCATGGCATGTTGAGCCAGAACCAACGACTTGCCCGCTTTGTGAGCGCGTTATTCCTGACGATCAGCTAGAACACCACCATCTTGTCCCGAAGAGCAAGGGTGGCAAGGTGACTATAGCTTTGCACCGTGTTTGTCATCGCCAGATTCATGCGATCTTCACCGATGGACAACTGGCTAAAAGCTTTTCGACCGTCGTGACCCTACGCGAATACCCGGCGATCAAAAAGTTCGTGGGGTGGATAAAGACCAAGCCACCCGGATTTTCCGATGCCGCGAAGGAATCGAAAAGCGCTTCTGGCCGAAATCGAAGGCTCTCGTGATTCCGGGAATTGCACGCGAATAATTCGCCTGAGAGATACAGGATGCGCTTTCCTTACCCCGATCAGGCGCATCAGTGTCGCAGTTGACGTGCCAGTGTGATCACCCAAATAGACTCAATCCCGAAGAACAAGAGTGACAAAGTCTCCGGACCGATCAAGACTTGAACGCTGCCGCCGGCCGCAACGCTCGGACCGTCTGTGCGGGTCAAAGGCATCGTCCAGGAAATAAGGTCTCGCCTCCCCTAGACTATCCGCAAATCGCGCTTGACATCATCGCGGGTGAACTCACCCGCTTATGCGGAAGTTTCGAGCCGCTTCGACAGTACCACGGCCCTGAACGACGCCGACAGGCTGCCGATCATCCCCCGGGAAATACAGGACATCCGGACGATATCAGTGCCCGAGAGGCATCGATGGGTTGCGGACGGGCGCCCGCCGCCGGGCGACGGCAAGCAGGTTGTGCAGCTGAGCTGCCAGCGCCGGACAGCCTTTTAGAGTTCAAGCAACGCCTGTCAAACAACGATGCTCGGAAGTCGACCCCGCGTAAGAGCGAATGTCACGCCGGCCACTAAGCCGCCTCCGCTTTTTTCCCAAGTGCTGCCGGTGATGCGCCACGGGCTGACTGTTGCCATTGGCGCTATTGCTCCGGGCCTTCGCAATCGCATCCTCATCAAGCCGCAGGTAAGGGTTGCGTCGGATTAGCGATCACGAAACTCCGCTCCAGGTAGGCTTGCGAATCGCATAAGTGTGTGCTTATGTGTCTTTATGATCGAACACGATATTTTCCGCGCTCTGGCGGATCCCACCCGTCGCGCGATATTCGAAAAGCTGGCCAACGGCAGCATGAATGCCAGCACACTTCGCCAGGGCATGGATATCAGCCAGCCGGCGATGTCCCAGCATCTCGCCGTATTGCGAGCGGCAAAGCTGGTGCGCGAGCAAAAGGAGGGCCGCTTCGTGAACTATGAAGTTGATCCGGACGGGCTGGCCCTTATCGCAGAGTGGTTGGCGAAATACCGCGCTTACTGGCCCGCGCGAATCGATGCTCTCAAGCTCTTGCTGAAGGATATGGATCAATGAAGGACGTTAAGACCGAGATGCAGCCGACGATGCAGGAAAGCGCTTTCGAGCAAAGATACGAACTGGACGCGTCGCCGGATAAGGTCTGGCGGGCGATCAGTATCGCAGAATTCCGGGAGAGGTGGTTACCGAGTGAGGCGCTTGCCAATCCGCAGTCGCTCTCCGAAACGCCGGGCAAGGAAATCCGCTACAAAATGCGCGACGACCACCCACCCCATCTCGAAAGCACCGTCACCTTCACGATCGCCCCGAACAGCTCGGGCGGAACCAGCCTGCGGATCGTCCACGAGCTGACCGGCGCAACCTTCGAGCGGCTGACGAAGACAGTCGCCAACGGTAACAGTCCGCCCCTTATGCTCGCCGCCTGACGCGGCAAGCCTTCCCTAAAATCTCGAATGATTGGAGTTCGCCAATGCGCGAAGCGATGCAACTCGTCCCTATGGTCGTCGAACAATCCAGCAGGGGAGAGCGGTCTTTCGACATCTATTCCCGCCTGCTTCGTGAAAGGATCATCTTCCTCAACGGGGAGGTCAACGACACGGTCTCGGCCCTTGTCTGCGCACAGTTGCTTTTTCTGGAAGCAGAAAATCCAAAAAGGCCGATCAATCTCTATATCAATTCACCAGGCGGCGTCGTGACCAGCGGCCTCGCGATGTATGATACGATGCGTTATATTCACGCCCCGGTGCATACGCTCTGCATGGGAACCGCCCGCTCGATGGGCTCGTTCCTCTTGATGTCCGGCCAACCGGGCGAACGCACTGCACTTCCCAATGCCAGCATCCATATTCACCAGCCGTTGGGTGGTTTCCAAGGACAGGCTTCGGACATGCTGATCCATGCCGAGGAAATGCAGAAGACCAAGCATCGCATGACACGGCTCTACGCTGAGCATTGCGGCCGCACCTACGAAGACTTCGAGCAGGCGATGGACCGCGACCGCTTCATGACAGCCGAAGAAGCATTGGAATGGGGCCTTATCGACCGAATTCTAAATATTAGGGAAGGTGCCGCCGACGAGATCGGCGCGACATAGACAACCCTAGCGCAAACCGGAAACCGCATCCGCCGGGCGTTTCTACTTAGCGCGTTCTTCGCCAATTGCTACGTGTGGAGCGGCGAGACGGCATCCCCACACATTTGAGTTGCGCACGGCGCACCCTTTGTAACACCGGGCGCGAGATCGCGGCGGTGGTGTATTTCAACAGGCGGCGTTTGACGACGACTATGTCCTTGGAGTGGTCGACAAGGCCAGCAACGTAAATTCAAACCAAAAAGCCGCCGTGTTAAACAGCGGCTTTCTTTTCATGAAGGATTCTCGCGGACGGCTATTCGTTTCAAGTTCCGATGGACTACCTGTCCGCGCCGCGACCGGCATGCTGGTTACCAGTGGGATTGACCAGCAACCGTTACGACCGCAACAAGACCAGCCAACGGCGAAGGCTCTTGCGAGAAGATGTCATAGGCGCAGGGTGCGGCAAAGATGACCGCCGCCAATGCGCCCAGCAGGATATGTTTCATCAATATCTCCTCGGTGTCGGCTCAAACGACTGTCAGAGTAACGTTGATGTTGCCGCGTGTTGCCTTGGAATAGGGGCAGGTCTGATGAGCTTCATCGACGATCGACCGAGCGAGCTCCGGCTCCAGACCCGGCAGACTGATATTGAGGCGGGCCTGCAAAAAGTAAGCATCGCCCGTCATGCCGAGATCGACTTCCGCATCGACGACGGTATCGGCGGGAAGCTGTCTTTGCGCGCCTCGATCACCGGCGAGATCGTGCCGGACAGCGTCGAAGTGGGCGAAGACGCGATCCTTCCCGGCGTCTCGGGTCTCAAAGGCCCCTTCGGCTGCCTCAACCGCGCCCGCTACGGCATTTCCTGGGGTGTCATGGGTGCGGCCGAAGACTGCTGGTTCCGCGCCCGACAATACGGCCACGACCGCAAGCAGTTCGGCAAGCCGCTCGCCGGCATGCAGCTCTATCAGAAGAAGCTCGCCGACATGCAGACGGAGATCACCCTTGGCCTGCAGGGATCTCTGCGCGTCGGCCAGCTGATGGACCAGCACAAGATGGCGCCGGAGATGATCTCTATCGTCAAGCGCAACAATTGCGGCAAGGCGCTGGATATCACCCGCCAGGCCCGCGAAATGCACGGCGGCAACGGCATCCAGATCGAGTTCCACGTCATGCGCCATTCGCAGAACCTGGAAACGGTCAACACCTACGAAGGCACGCACGACGTCCACGCGCTGATCCTGGACCGTGCCCAGACCGGCATTCAGGCGTTCTTCTAGAGAATAGAGTTAAAACGCAAAAAGCCCGCTTAACGCGGGTTCTGTCTATTCTGTTGTACGTATCCATGAAGAGGATTTGGTTGCGGGGGCAGGATTTGAACCTGCGGCCTTCAGGTTATGAGCCTGACGAGCTACCGGGCTGCTCCACCCCGCGTCCAGCGT
>NZ_JBFTST010000010.1:0-230016 GCF_056400165.1 Rhizobium sp. 01L410 | reverse complement strand
TCGGGCTCGATCTCGCCCTCCTACGTCCGCCCGGTCGGCGGCAATGGCGGCCTGACCACCTGGTCCTTCGGCCCGACGCTGAACCTGCCGATCTTCGACGGCGGCCGCCTGCGCGCCAATGTCGACATCACCAAGTCGGATGCCAAGGCCGCCTATCTCGCCTGGAAGTCTGCGGTGCTGAGCGCCGTCGAGCAGGTCGAGAACGCACTGTCGGCGGTCCGCCGCGATGCGCAGACGGTTCAGGCCCTGCGTGCCCAGGTGAAGACCACCCAGGAATCGCTTGAGCTCTCGACCGCCAGCTACAAGGACGGCGCGTCCTCGCTGCTCGACGTTCTCGATGCCCAGCGCAACGTCTCGACGGCCCAGGCAAGCCTGGCCGCTGCCGTCCAGCAGATGGCCAAGGACTACGTCTCGCTCAACGTCGCCGTCGGCGGCGGCTATGCGCCCGATGGCGCAAAGCCGAGCGCTGTCGCGAAGGTGCAGACGGTTGCGGTAAAGAAGTAATCACCGCTGAACGATCCAGAAGAAGCCCCGCTCTGCGGGGCTTTTTTTATGTCCGCAACATCTAATACAGTGCGGAAAACGCCAGTTACGCTAAGATTCGATTCGACAACGCCACATGCTTCCTGTAGAGCCTGATTAAACGATTAATCAAACGCACGGCAAACCATGGCTTCGTCACGCCCGGGACCGAACTTGAGCAGGATAGCAACGTCGCTCGGCGTCTCCGTCGCGACCGTTTCGAACGCGCTTTCGGGCAAGGGCCGTGTCTCCGAGCAGCTGGCGGAAAAGATCCGCGAGCATGCCGCCGAGCTTGGTTATATCCCCAGCCAGGCAGGCCGGGCACTACGCACCGGCCGCAGCGGCGTCCTCGGCCTCGTGCTTCCGGATATTGCCAATCCGCTCTTCCCGAAAATCGCCCAGGCGATCGAATTCGCCGCCAAGTCCGCTGACTACGGCGTGCTCATCGCCGACTCGCGCGGCGATGTTACGGCGCAGACCGAGGCGATCAACCGCCTGATCGAACGCGGCGTCGACGGTATGGTCATCGTCCCCCGCCGCGCCACCCGCATCTCCGCTTCCAGCTGTCCCGTCGCCGTCATCGACACGGCCTCGACCCCCGGCAACACTGTCGCAGCCGATCACTGGCAGGGCGGCCAGCAGATCGCCGCGCATCTGGCGGGTCTCGGCCACAAGCGCATCCTGATCATCGGCAACAATCCGGAATCGAACGTCCAGAACGATCGCGCCGGCGGCATTCGCTCCGGGCTCGCCAAGGGCATGAGCTCGGAAATGCTCTGGATCGAACGGCTCGAACAGACGGCCGGCGCCGGCTGCCGGCTGGGCCTCGCCAGGAAGGCTGCCGAAGGCTTTACCGCCTTCGCCGCCCTCTCCGATCTGCAAGCCCTTCGGGCACTGACCGAGCTGCAGCAGGAAGGTATCAATGTGCCTGCCGATGTCAGCGTCACCGGCTTTGACGACCTGATCTGGTCACCGGTCGTCACTCCCGCGCTGACCACGGCGCGGATGGACATGGACAGGATCGCCGAGATCGCCATCTCGGCGCTGCTGAAGACCATTCTGGAAAGCGGCACCCGGGAGGGTGTCATCGTCACTGCGGAGACCGATCGCGTACCCATGCAATTGATCGTCCGCCAATCCTCCGGGCCCGCCAGCCCGGGAAAAGAAAACCTGACAGATGGAGAACTCGCGACATGAAATCCCTCATCGCATCGGTAGCGCTCTTGGCGCTCTCCCCGCTGGCGGCAGCCGCGCAGGACCGGACGCTGACCATTTCCGTCTATGCCTTCGCACAGGACGACTTCAAGACGATCGTCTACGATCCCTTCGAAGCGAAATGCGGCTGCAAGCTCGTCGTCGAAACCGGCAATAGCGTCGAGCGCATCGCCAAGATGGAAGCGAACAAGGCGAACCCCGTCATCGACATGGCCGTCGTCTCGATGGCCGACGCGCTCTCGGCCTCCCGCAAGGATCTGATCGACAAAATCGACACGTCGAAGCTCACCAATTTCGGCAAGCTTTACGACGTCGCCAAGGATCCGAACGGCGACGGCATGAGCGTCGGCTACACCTTCTACGCCACCTCGATCGCCTACCGCTCCGACAAGATGAAGATCGAGTCCTGGGCTGATCTGCTGAAGCCTGAATATGTCGGCCACGTCGCTTTCCCGAACGTCACCACCAATCAGGGACCGCCGGCACTCTTCATGCTCGGCAAGGCGATCGGCAAGGATACGCCTGACCTTAAGGGCGCGATCGCGGCCGTCGGCGAAAAGAAGGACGATATCGTCACCTTCTACGAAAAGTCCTCGCAGCTCGTGCAGCTGATGCAGCAGGAAGAGATCTGGGCCGCCCCGATCGGCCGCTTCTCCTGGGCAGGTTTCACCAAGCTCGACGTGCCCGTTGCATGGGCCACCCCGAAGGAAGGCCAGACCGGCGGCATGAATGTCATGGTTCTCGCCAAGGGCTCGAAGAACCAGGATCTCGCCCTGCAGTTCATGGATTTCTGGCTCTCCACCGACATTCAGACCAAGCTTGCCGAAAAGCTGGTCGACAGCCCCGCCAACACGGAGGTCAAGCTGTCCGAGGCCGCTGCCAACAACCTCACCTATGGCGAAGACACCGCCAAGAGCCTGAAGCTCATCCCCTCTGCCGTGGCGCTCGATAATCGCGATGCCTGGCTGAAGGAATGGAACAGCACGGTCGGCCAGTAAGCCACAAATAACATCCGGTCCCGGCAAGCCCGGGACCGCTTCTTACCCGCCCGAAAGGCTCCCGATGTTTCAGAACCGAGCAGAAGCTTTGGCGCTTGCGCTGCCGGCCGCAATCTTTGCGGCCGTGGTCTTCCTGCTGCCCGTCGCCATTCTGCTCTCCGAAGGTTTTCGCGCTGACGGCGCATGGACACTGTCGGCCTACACCGATTTCTTCTCCGAGCAGCTGAACCGCACCGTCTTTCTGCGCACCTTCCGGCTCGGCCTCGAAGTCACCGCCGTCTCCGCCGTCGTCGGCTATGCCGCGGCCTTTGCCATCGTCAACTTGCCGCCCAAGGGCAAGGGCCGGATGATCGGTCTGGTCACCCTGCCGCTGATGATTTCGCCGGTGGCCCGAACCTACGCCTGGATCGTCATCCTCGGCCGCACCGGCATCATCAATCGGGCGATCACCGGTCTCGGCTTCAGCGACGAGCCGCTGCGCCTGCTCTTCACCGAAACCGCGGTCTTCATCGGCCTGCTGCAGCTCTTCCTGCCGCTGATGATTCTGTCGCTGATCAGCGCCCTGGAAAACATGCCGAAGGATGCGATCCCGGCCGCCCGGGTGCTCGGCGCCAACTGGTTCCAGGTGTTCTGGAAGGTCATCCTGCCGCTCACCAAGGAGGGCCTCGTGGTCGGCGGCACGCTCGTCTTCACCGGCTCGCTGACCGCCTACATCACTCCCGCCGTGCTCGGCGGCTCCAAGGTGCTGATGCTGGAGACGCTGCTCTACCAGCAGGTCTCCGTCTCCAACAATTTCGTCTCGGCCAGCGTCATCGCCTTCATGCTGATCGTCATGAGCTTTGCCGCCAACATCCTGCTGAAACGCCTGGCGACCGCAAGGAACAAGCGATGACCGCGCGCCTCTTCCCGCCCATCGTTCTAATCCTGCTGCTGACCTTCCTGATCGGCCCGTTCCTGATCATCATCGCCGGCTCGCTCTCGGCCGGCGATACGCTGGCCTTCCCGCCGCAGGGCCTGTCGCTGAAATGGGTCGCCAAGGTCTTCACCATCGACAGCTTCCGCGAGAGCTTCGGCATGTCGATGTTCCTCGCCGTTTTCGGCACGCTCTCGGCGCTCATCCTCGGCATTCCCGCCGCCTATGCGCTGTCGCGCTACAAGCTGCCCTTCGCCGAAACCATCCGCACCATCGTTTCCCTGCCGATCATCGTGCCCGGCATCATCGTCGGCCTGGCGCTGCTGCGCTATCTGGTCGTGCCCTTTGGCTTCAACATCACGCTGGCGCTATTCTTCGCCCACACCGCGCTGGTGCTGCCCTATGCCGTGCGCGTCGTCTCGGCGAGCCTCAACAACCTGCGCTCCGATATCGAGGAAGCCGCCGTCCTGCTCGGCTCCTCGCGATCCGGCGCCTTCTTCCGCGTCGTCATGCCGAATATCCGCGGCGGCATTCTCGCCGCCTTCATCCTCGGCTTCGTCACCAGCTTCAATCAGGTGCCGGTCTCGCTGTTCCTCTCCGGCCCCGGTGTCCGCACCCTGCCGATCGACATGCTGGGCTACATGGAAACCACCTACGATCCGTCGATCGCGGCGCTCTCCTCGCTGCTCGCCTTCCTGTCCATCGGCATCGTCTTCCTTGCCGAACGCTTCCTGGGATTCTCGCGTTATGTCTGATGCCTATCTTCAACTCGACAAGCTGACGCTGGCCTATGGCGATACGATCGCGGTGAAGGACCTCGATCTCACGATCGAAAAGGGTGAACTCGTCGCCCTGCTCGGCCCCTCCGGCTGCGGCAAGACGACGACGATGCGCTCGATCGCCGGCCTGCTGACGCCCGCCTCCGGCCGCATCAATCTCGATGGCGACGACATCACCCGCGTCTCGGCCAACAAGCGCAATGTCGGCCTCGTCTTCCAGTCCTACGCCCTTTTCCCGCATCTGACCGTCTACGAAAACGTCGCCTTCGGCCTACGCCTCAAGGGCATATCCGGCCAGCATCTCGACAAGCGGGTCACCTCCGGCATCAAGTCGGTCGGTCTCGCAAGCTTTGCCGCCCGGAAACCAGCCGAACTCTCCGGCGGCCAGCAACAGCGCGTGGCGCTTGCCCGCTCGATGGTGATGGAACCCAAGGTGCTGCTGCTCGACGAGCCGCTGTCCAACCTCGACGCCCGGCTGCGTCTGGAAATGCGCGCCGAGCTACAGCGCGTCCAGAAGGAAACCGGCGTGACGATGATTTTCGTCACCCATGATCAGGTGGAGGCGCTGGCCCTTGCCGACCGGATCGTCGTGATGCTGAACGGCGGCATCGAGCAGATTGGCACACCCGAAGACATCTACAATCGCCCCGTCTCGGCCTTCGTCGCCGATTTCGTCGGCTTCGAGAACGTCTTCAAGCTCGAAGGCGGCAAGCTCGTCACCCAAAACGGCCCGATCGATTTGCCGGCTCCTGCGCCTCAGGCTGCGGGGCTGGCCTGGCGGCCGCGCACGGTCATCCTTGGTTCCGGTCCTTTCCGGGGAGCCGTGCGCGGCACCTCCTTCGCCGGGAATACCCGCGAGTACCTGCTCGACACGCCGCTCGGGCCGATCAAGGCGGAGGTCGATGCAAGCCTGCCCGCCCACGCGATCGGCACCGCGCTTTCCTTCGACCTTCCGCTTGCTGCACCCGCAAGCCTTTCGCGCTTCGGGTGACATGATGGGAATTTGGATCGATACCGACATGGGCTTCGACGACATCGCCGCCATTCTCGTGGTGAAGCAGTCGGGGCTTGTAATCGATGGCGTCTCGCTGGTCTTCGGCAACACGCCGCTGCCACAGGTGAAGCTGAATGCCGCCGGCGCCGCACAGGCCTTCGGCTGGACCTTCCCGATCCACAGCGGCCGCGCCAATCCGGTGATCGGCAAGATCGAGACGGCGCAGGCGATCCTCGGCGATACCGGCATCCCCACAGCGGGCCGCACGCTACCGCAAGGACCGGCGCTGCCCGATAGCGACGCTTTCCTCGCCCTCTGCCGCTGGCTCGGAACGGATGGCCCGCACCGCATCCTGGCGCTCGGGCCGCTGACCAATATCGCAGCGCTGGCACTCGCCCGGCCCGATCTCGCCGTCCGCATCACCGAACTGACCTGGATGGGCGGCGGAGTCACGATTGGCAATCATACGGCATCCGCAGAGTTCAACGCGCTTGCCGATCCGGAAGCGCTGGCAATTGTCATCAGCCACGGCCTGCCGCTGAAGATGGTCGATCTCGACCTCTGCCGCAAAGTGCTAGCGAGGCCCGACGATGTCGGCCCGATCCGTTCCGCCGGTGGTGCCAATGCCGACCTCATCGCCGACATGTTGGCCGGCTATGTCGATATCGGCGTCAGCCGCGGCCGCACCGCCATGGCGATCTATGATCCCTCTGCCGCCGTCGCTTTCGCCGCCCCCGAACTCGTCACCTTCCGCGCCGCGCGCATCGATGTCGAACTCGGAGGCCAGTTCACCCGCGGCCGCACCGTCGTCGAGACCCGCGCAACCCATGCGGCGCCCAATGCCGAATTTGCTGTCGAGATCGATGCTGAGGCCGCCCGCGCGATCATCCTCGGCGCGCTCGAAAGCGAGGCCGGCAGATGAGCCATCCGCTCCGCCAGGAACCCGCCGATCTCAACGATCCCCAATTGCGCGCCCGCGCCGTGGCCGCCGCCCGCGGCGATGCGCCTTTCGATATCCTGATAACAGGCGGCAAGCTGCTCGATACCGTCACCGGCCTGATCCGCGAGGCGGATATCGGCCTGACCGGCTCGCTGATCTCAAGCGTGCACGCGCCGGGAAGCCGCAGCGATGCCGCCGAAATCATCGACGCATCTGGCACCATCATCACCCCCGGCCTGATCGACACGCATATGCATGTCGAAAGCTCGATGGTGACACCCGCCGAATATGCCCGCGCCGTGCTGCCGCGCGGCGTCACGACGATCCTCTGGGATCCCCATGAGTTCGGCAATGTCCACGGCCTCGACGGCGTGCGCTGGGCGATCGAGGCATCCGCTGGTTTGCCGCTCCGCATGATCCTGCTCGCCCCATCCTGCGTGCCCTCGGCCCCCGGCCTGGAACGCGCCGGGGCTGATTTCGATGCCTCCGTCATCACCGAAATGCTGCGTTCTCCTGCGATCGGCGGCGTTGCCGAGGTCATGAACATGCGCGGCGTTATCGACGGCGATCCGCGCATGACCGAGATCGTCAATGCCGGTCTGGCATCCGGAAAGCTCGTCTGCGGCCACGCCCGCGGGCTGGAGGGCGCCGATCTCAACGCCTTCATGGCCGCGGGCATCACCTCCGATCACGAACTGACCTCCGGCGCGGACCTGTTGCAGAAGCTCGCGGCAGGCATGACCATCGAGCTGCGCGGCTCACATGATCATCTGCTCGCCGAGTTCGTCGAGGCCTTGAACGACATCGGCCATCTGCCGCCGACAGTGACGCTCTGCACCGACGACGTCTTCCCTGACGAACTGCTTGACGGCGGCGGCCTCGACGACGTGATCCGCCGCCTGGTGCGCTACGGCATGCGCCCGGAATGGGCGCTCCGCGCCGCCACCTTCAATGCTGCCCAGCGCCTGAAGCGCAGCGATCTCGGCCTGATCGCCGCCGGGCGCCGCGCCGATATCGTGCTCTTCGAGGATCTGACCGATTTCAGGGCGCGGCGGGTGATCGCCAACGGCCGCACCATTGCCAGCGAGGGCACCATGACAGCGGCGCTGAAGCCGCTCGATACCGCGCCGCTGACGCAATCGGTCAAGCTCGCGCCCCTCGGCGAGGACGACTTCAAGGTCCGCTCCGAAGGTACGCGCGTGCGCGTCGCCACCATCGACCGTCCGCGCTTCACCCAATGGGCCGAAGCTGAAACGTCAGTTGAAAACGGTTTCGTCGTCCCGCCCGCAGGCAGCACCATGATCTCGGTCGCCCATCGCCACGGACTGGCGGATGGCCACCCGCGCACCGGTTTTCTGACGGGCTGGGGAGAATGGCGCGGCGCCTTCTGCACCACCGTCTCGCATGACAGCCACAACCTGACGGTCTTCGGCGGCAACACCGGGGATATGGCGGCGGCCGCGAATGCGGTGATCGCAGCAGGCGGCGGCATGGCGGTCGCGAAGGATGGCGTCATCCTGGCGCTGCTGCCGCTGCCGCTCTCAGGCCTCGTCACGGAGGCGCCGCTTGCCGAGACGGCGCAGGGCTTTCGCGAAATCCGTCAGGCGATGGAAGAGATCGTCACCTGGCAGCCGCCCTACCTCGTCTTCAAGGCCTGCTTCGGGGCGACACTTGCCTGCAATATCGGTCCGCATCAGACGGATATGGGGATTGCCGATGTGCTGACGGGGACGGTGCTGGAGACACCGGTGCTGGAGGTATTGTCCTAAGGATCGCTTGGAGGATGTAGCCCCCTCATCCGACCCTTCGGGCCACCTTCTCCCCGCTGGGGAGAAGGGAAATCGCTCCCTCGGCGAACCTAAATTATTGGAGCAAGACCGTGCTACAAGTCCCTTCTCCCCAGCGGGGAGAAGGTGCCCGAAGGGCGGATGAGGGGGCCAAAGTCCACTGCTCTCGCTCGCACGCGACCTAAGCCGCCAACTCCCGCTCCACCAGCTTCACCCAATACGCCGCCCCAAACCCAAGCGCCCCATCATTGAAATCATAGGCGGTATTGTGATGCAGCGCCCCGTCGACAGCCGGTCCGTTCCCGAGCCAGACGTAACACCCAGGCGCATTCTGCCCGAAAAACGCAAAGTCATCCCCCGCCGTCGACGGCGGAAAGCTCGTGCGGACCTTCGCCCCGAACACCTCGCCCGCAGCACCCAGCGCCCGCGCCGTTGCATCGGTATCATTGACGACAGGCGGAATGCGGCGCTCGAATTGATATTCCGCAGCAATGCCGAACATCTGCGCGGTGCCATGCGCCAGACGGCCGATCTCTTCTTCCAGCTGATCGCGCACTTCGGGCGAATAGGCGCGCGCCGTCCCGCCGATCTCGACGATATCGGGGATGACGTTCAGCGCCTTCGGGTCACCCGCCTGCAGCGAACAGGCGCTGACAACGGCCGGCTGCAGCGGATCGACGACACGGCCGACGATCGTCTGTAGCGAGGCGATAAACGTTCCGGCGGCAGTGATCGGATCGCGGCCGAGATGCGGCTTGGCGCCATGCGTGCCGGTGCCGCGAAAGGTGACGCGCCAGCTATCGGATGAGGCAAGCTGCGGCCCCGCGACGACGGCGATCTCATCGGTGTCGAGACCGGGCATATTGTGCAGGCCGTAGACGGCATCGCAGGGAAAGAGCTCGAACAGTCCCTCCTCGACCATCCGCCGCGCACCGCCCCGTCCCTCTTCGGCCGGTTGGAAGATGAAATGAACCGTGCCCGAAAACCCCTTGGTTTCCGCGAGATAGCGCGCCGCGCCGAGAAGCATCGCGGTGTGGCCGTCATGGCCGCATGCATGCATCTTGCCCTGAACAGTGGACTTGTAGGGCCGCTCGGCAATCTCGGGCATCGCCAGTGCATCCATATCCGCGCGCAGACCGATGACGCGCGTGCCGTTGCCGACCTGCAGCGTGCCGACAACGCCCGTCATCCCCAGTCCGCGATGCACCTTGATGCCTGCCTCTTCCAGCAGTCTCGCGACGATGCCGCTGGTGCGCTCCTCCTCGAAGCCGAGTTCCGGATGGGCGTGCAGATCGCGGCGAAGCGAGGTCAGAAAGGGCAGATCGTCGATGATCCCTGCGGGAATGGTCATGAGCCGGGATGTCCTTGCATGCGAAAACGGGCGCCAGACCGGCGCCCGCTTCATGGATCCTTTGTTCAACAAAGGAGCGGTGAGTTCAACCCCTCACGTTTCCTCGACGAACACCTCTTCGCGCTTCTTCTTGACGCTCGGCAGGAAGACGATGATCAAGACGCCGAGCGCGATGGCAAGCAGCACGGCGCTGATCGGACGCGTCACGAAGGTCGTCGGATCGCCGCGCGACAGGATCATCGCCCGCCGCAGGTTTTCTTCCAGCAGCGGCCCGAGCACGAAGCCGAGCAGCAGCGGCGCCGGCTCGCAGCGCAGCTTCGCCAGCACGTAGCCGATCAGGCCGAAGAAGGCGACGGCATAGAGGTCGTAGACATTGGCGTTGACGCTGTAGACCCCGATCGAGCAGAAGGCCATGATGACAGGGAAGAGCACGTAGTAGGGCACCGTCAGCAGCTTCACCCAGAGACCGATCAGCGGCAGGTTGAGGATGACGAGCATCAGGTTGCCGATCCACATCGAGGCAATGATGCCCCAGAACAGCGCCGGCTGTTCGGTCGCGACATTCGGACCGGGGACGATCCCCTGAATGATCATCGCGCCGACCATCAGCGCCATGACCGGGTTGGCCGGAATGCCGAGCGTCAAGAGCGGGATGAACGAGGTCTGCGCGCCCGCATTGTTGGCCGATTCAGGACCTGCTACACCGGCCACCGCACCATGCCCGAACTCTTCCGGGTTCTTCGACGTGCGCTTCTCCACCGTATAGGAGGCGAAGGACGCCAGAATGGCACCGCCGCCGGGCAGGATGCCCAGTGCCGAGCCGATCGCCGTGCCGCGGATGACTGGCGCGATCATCTGCTTGAACTCGCTCTTCGAAGGCAGCAATCCGGAGACTTTTGCCATCAGCACCGTCCGGGTCTTCTCGCCTTCGAGATTGCGCAGGATTTCGGCGATGCCGAAAACACCGACCGCGAGCGCCACGAAATTCAGCCCATCGGCATATTCGCGGATGCCAAGCGTGAAGCGCGGTGTCCCGGTGTAGATGTCGGTGCCGACGAGCCCGAGCAGCAGCCCGAGCGCCACCATCGCCAGCGCCTTGATGATCGAGCCATGCGCCAGCGCGATCGACGACACCAGGCCGACGATCATCAGCGAGAAATATTCGGGCGCGCCGAATTTCAGCGCGATCTCCGTCAGCGGCGGCGCGAAGATGGCGACAAGGAAGGTCGAGACCGTTCCGGCGAAGAACGAGCCAAGTGCGGCGATCGCAAGTGCTGCCCCCGCCCTGCCCTTACGGGCCATCTGATAGCCGTCGATCGCCGTCACCGCCGAGGATGACTCGCCCGGCATGTTGATGAGGATCGCCGTCGTCGAACCGCCATACTGCGCGCCGTAATAGATGCCGGCAAGCATGATTAGCGAGGAGACCGGCTCCAGCTGGAAGGTGATCGGCAGCAGCATGGCGATCGTCGCCGTGGCGCCGATGCCAGGCAGCACGCCGATCAGCGTGCCCAGGAGAACCCCGATCAGGCAGAAGAGCAGGTTAGCAGGCGTTGCTGCCGTGGCGAAACCGAGTGCGAGATTGTTGAAAAGTTCCATATCTCTCTCCTCAGAACCTGGTCCACGGACCGAAGCGCTCGAACGGCAGGCCGAGGCCATAGCTGAACACCGCGACCGAGAAGACTGTCAGGCCCAGCGACAGGATCAGCGCATAGAAGACATTCATCTTCTCCGACGCGAAGCAGGCGACGAAGGCGGTGAGAAACAGCGAGGGCGCAAAGCCGAGACCGCGCACCGTCAGGCCGAAGAGCACAGGCGCCGGCAGAATGAACAGCATGCCGCGCCAGGCAAAGGGGTCGATCGGCTCACCCTCGACGCGCAGCGCCTGGAAGAACACGATCCCGCCAAGGATGACAAGCACCCCCGAGAGCACCAGCGGAAAATAGCCCGGCCCCATGCGCAACGCGGTACCGAGTTCGAGCGTGAAGGACTGGTAGGCGAAGAATGCGCCGGTCGCGACGAGCAGCGCGCCGCAGATCGCATTGGTGGTGTCGAATGTGACAGATTTCATGGTGTCTCCGTGGGGTTGGAGATGGAACCTCGCAGGAAGCATCTGGCTGCACGAACACCCTCTCCGGCAAAGGAGAGGGTGCGCAATTGCAGCAGATGCTTAGTCAGCGTATTCGCCGGCAGCTTCGATCACCGGCTTCCAGCGGGTGATTTCGCTCTCGAGCTTTGCCTTCAGGGCCGCAGGCGTCGCATCGGCGTCCGGCGACGGCACGGTGCCGAGTTCGGCGAAGCGGGCAGCAACGTTGCTGTCCTTCAGCGCCACCTGCAGTGCCTTCGACAGACGCTCGTTGACCTCAGCGGGCGTGCCCTTCGGCGTGTAGATGCCGTGCCAGATGCCGACTTCGAAGCCCGGCAGGCCGCCTTCGACAGCGGTCGGAACGTCCTTCAGGACATCCAGGCGCTTCGGCGAGGTCACGGCATAGGCCTTGATCGTGCCGCCCTGGATCTGCTTGGTGGTGTTGGTGGTCTGGTCGCACATGATATCGACCTGGCCGCCGAGCAGATCGGTCATCGCCGGGCCGGTACCCTTGTAGGGAACCGTCGTCAGCGGTGTCTGGATGGCACTCATGAACATCATGCCGCAGAGATGCGAGGCCGCACCGATACCGGCATTGGCGTAGGTGACCTTGTCCTTGTTCGCCTTGACATATTCGACCAGGCCCTTGAGATCGGTCGGCTCGAAATCCTTGCGGGCGACGATCGTCATCGGCACGTCGGTGACGAGGCCGACGTAATCGAAGGCATTGAGCGTGTCATAGGCAAGCTTGCGGTAGAGCGTAGCGGACGTCGCCATGCCAATGTGGTGAAGCAGGATGGTGTAACCATCAGCATCGGCCGACGCGACGCGTCCGGCGCCGAGCGTACCGCCGGCACCGCCGACATTTTCGACGACGATCTGCTGTCCCAAATCCTTCGACATGGATTCGGCAACGAGGCGCGCGACGGTATCCGTCGGGCCACCGGCCGCGAACGGCACGACCATGGTGATTGTGCGTTCAGGATAGCCCTGTGCGGATGCACCGGCAGCGAAAAGAGAGACGGCGGCAGCGGCCGTCATGCCAAGCATGGCCTTGAAGAGTTTCATCGTTTTCCTCCCTGATGAAAACAGGCTGTCCACCGGCGCTTCCCATGCGCCGGTGGAATGGCGGCCATTAACAGGAGGTAAACGCGCCCCGGCAATCGTCAGGCGCCACCGCCAGGCAGAGATTTCGCCTGCGTGCGCTGCACCATGGGTCGATTTGGAAACAAAGGCCAAAGACGATGGGTGGAAATCCACCCATTTCGACTATTCGGAAACGAGCATCTTCTTGTCGAGCCCATATTTCTGCATCTTTTCGTACAGCGTCTTGCGGGAAATCTGCAGCGACTCGTAGACGGGCTTGAGGCTTCCGCCATGCGCGACAAGCGCCGTGGCAATCACGCCGCGCTCGAATTCGGCGACGCGATCGGCAAGCCCGGACACCTCGCTATTGGGCCGCTCGCCACCGTCGAGGCCGAGCACCAGCCGGTCTGCCGCGTTGCGCAGTTCTCGTACATTGCCCGGCCAGTCCCGCTGGGCGATATCGGAGATCAGGTCAGGCGAAACCGGCAGATCGTCGCGCCCATAGCGCGCCGCCGCCTCTCGTACCAACTGGAGAAACAGCAGCGGAATATCCGCCCGCCGCTGCGTCAGCGCCGGCACATGCAGGGTCGCGACATTCAGCCGGTAGAAGAGATCGGCGCGGAAGCGGCCGGCGGCGACCTCGGCTTCCAGATCGACCTTGCTGGTGGCGATGAAGCGGACGTCGAGCGGCACGATTTCGTTGGAGCCGAGCCGCGAGATTACCCGCTCCTGCAGCACCCGGAGAAACTTCGCCTGCAGATCGAAGGGCATCGAGCCGATCTCGTCGAGCAGGATTGTCCCGCCGCGGCCGTGCTCGAATTTGCCGTAACGCGGGCGCACGGCGCCGGGAAAGGCACCGGCCTCGTGGCCGAACAGCTCGCTCTCAATGAGGTTCGCAGGCAAGGCCGCGCAGTTGATGGCGATGAAGGGGCGGCTGGCCCGGGCGCTGATATCGTGCAGCGCCCGGGCCACCACTTCCTTGCCCGCCCCGGTCTCGCCGACAATGAGCGTATCGGCATCGCTCGCTCCGATCGCGCGGATGCGGTAGCGCAGATCGACCATTACCTGCGTCCGTCCCGGCAGCCGTGACTCGATGTCATCGCGCTTTCCGGCGACGGCTTTCAGCAGCCGGTTTTCGAGGACAAGACTGCGGCGCTCCAGGGCGCGCTTGATGACACCGGCCAGCATCTGCGGCGTGAACGGCTTTTCGATGAAATCATAGGCGCCTTCGCGCATTGCCTTCACCGCCAGCTGCACATCGCCATGGCCGGTGACGAGGATCACAGGCACTTCCGCATCGATCTCGCGGATCCGGTTCATCAGCGTCATGCCATCGGTGCCGGGCATGCGGATATCGCTGACGACGACGCCCGGGAAACTGTAACCGATCAGCTCGAGCACATGGTCGGCGTTCGAGAAGGTCTCAACATTGAAGCCCGAAAGCTCCAGCGCCTGCGCCGTCGAACGGCGCAGCTCCTCCTCGTCATCAACGAGCAGGATCTTCTGTTCACTCATTCCGCGGCCTCCGGCATGGCGCCAGCCGCCGATTGCAGTTCGATGCGGAACTCGGCCCCGCCATCGGGATGGTTCGCCACAGTCAGGCTGCCGCCGAAATCCTTGATGATATTGTAGGAGATCGAGAGGCCGAGACCGAGCCCCTTGCCGACGCCCTTGGTCGTGAAGAACGGATCGAAGATGCGCTCGGCAATGGCGGCCGGCACGCCGGGCCCGAAGTCGCGCACTGTCAGCACCACTTTGCCGGCACTCTCGAAGGCGCTGACCTCGATCCGCCGGTCGTTCAGGCCCTCCACCGCATCAGCCGCATTCGAGATGACATTGACCAGCACCTGCTGCAGACGCACGGAACCCGCCCGGACGACCGGCGGATGCAGGCCAAGATCGAGCTGCAGATCGGCATCGGCCGCCTTCAGCCGCCAGGCGACGATCTCCAGCGTATCGCGGATCGCCTCGTCGAGCGGCACTGGCCCGAGCTTCTCGTTCGGCTTGCGGGCGAAATTGCGAAGATGCTTGCTGATCGCCGCCATCCGGTCGATCAGCCCGCCGATACGGCGGATATTGTCCTGTGCCTCGGTGTTTCGTCCGCGGTCGAGCAGCACGGCCGCGCTATCCGTGTAGGTTTTGGCAGCCGCCAGCGGCTGATTGAATTCGTGCGAGAGTGCCGCCGACATCTGGCCCAGACCGGCAAGTTTGCCGGCCTGGATAAGATCGGCCTGCGTCTGCCGCAGTTGTTGCTCCGTCAGGCGCCGTTCGGCGATCTCTTCCTCGATCCGGCTGTTGACCCGCGCGAGATCGGCCGTGCGCTCTTCGACGCGCCGTTCCAGCTGGTTGCGGGCGTCGGCCTGCAACTGCATGCGTTCATTGAGCCGCATCCGGCGCTGGCGCAGAACGGCAAAGGCGAGACCGGCAATGCAGAGCATCAGGAAACCGGCAACCAGCGCCGTGCGCGCCCGCGCCCGGACGGAGCCGGTGTCGAGCAGAACGTTCACGGTCCAGTCTTCCGCCTGCATATATTGCGAGAGCACCAGATATTCCTTCTGCGCGCCCTCCTCGATCATCGTCATCAGATCATGCTCTGCGAACCGGCTGCGGCCGAGCGGCAGTGCCGTCAGCGCCGCGTTGGCATAGCGCCGGGAGGCCTCGGTCCGCTGCATGCGATCCGCCGTCAGCGGCAGGATGCTGTTATAGAGCCAGGCCGGCTTGCCGGACATGAAGATGATGCCTTCAGGATCGGAGACGAAGATGCGATATTCGCCGCTGGTCCAGGAAGACTCGATCATGTCGATATCCACCTTGAAGACGATGACGCCGCGGATGTCATCGCCGGCCCTGATCGGTGATCCGAAATAATAACCGCGCTTCAGCGAGGTCGTCCCCAGTGCGTAGAAACGCGACTGCTTTCCGGCAATCGCCTCCTGGAAATACGGGCGGTAGCTGAAATTCTCGCCGATGAAGCTTCCCGGCATATCGAAATTGCTGGCGGCGATCGTCTCGCCGTCGGGCTTGATCACATAGATGTCTGAGGACTTGAGGAGATGGTTGATCTCCTTGAGATAGAGGTTCGCGGCGTCCCGAAGATCCTTGTCGTCGGGATGCGTGACCAGTTCCTTGATGTCATCGTGATCGGCAATCAGCGCCGGCAGTGCCTCGTAGCGGTTCAGGTGACCGCTGAGGGCGGAGACGGCCAGCCGCAGCGCCGTCCCAGCCTGCGCCGAGGCCTCGCCCATATAGGCGCGCGTCGCCAGCGATCCGCCGTAATAGAAGAAGGCGAAAACGACGAAAGGCACTGAAAACAGCGCAAATGTAAGCCTATGCCTCTGAGACAGCGGCGGCTCCTCCCATTTTGCCTCCCTCCCCAGGAAGGCAACCCCGACCGCCCGATTGTACTGACCGGCGCCGCGAATTCCAAGAGGCCAGCGGCATGGCCAAGGCGATCACCCTGCCCTTGACACTCCGGGCCCGGAATTGTCCTATCGGCCGACTGTGATGGGAGACCGCGATGACCGACGAACAGGCGCCTGTTGACAGCAAGCTCACCACGTCCAAGCGCCGTTGGGCGGCGGAAGGCAAGTTCCTGACAGGGCGAATTGCCCGCCCGGAGACCGAGCGCTTGCCGCCCGGGCAGCATCTGGTGAAGAACTGGCCGGTGCTCGATCTCGGCGAGCAGCCGGCGATATCGCTGGATGATTGGAAGCTCGAGGTGCGCGGTCTCGTAGAGACACCGCTTGCGCTGACATGGCCTGATTTCCAGTCGATGCAGCAGAGCACCCGTGTCAGCGACATCCATTGCGTGACGACATGGTCGCGCTACGACAACCGCTGGGAAGGTGTTTCGACCCGCGATCTGCTGGATGCCGCCATGCCGAAGGCCGAAGCCGGCTACGTCATGCTGACGAGCTATGACGGCTACACGACCAATCTGCCGCTGGCGGATTTTGCCGCCGAAGACGCGATCCTGGCGACCGCCTGGGAGGGGCAGCCGCTGACGGTTGATCACGGCGGCCCGATGCGGCTGGTCGTGCCGCATCTCTATTTCTGGAAGAGCGCCAAATGGCTGCGCCGCATCGACCTGATGCCGTCGGACAGGGCGGGCTTCTGGGAAATGAACGGCTATCACATGCTCGGCGACCCCTGGCGCGAGCAGCGCTACTCCGAGGACTGAACCTTCAGCAGCCTGCGGCCGGCGAAGAAGACGCCAAAGATCATCGCGAAGAAACCGGTCAGCGACGCCATGCTAGCCGTATGCAGCGGAATTTCGCTCCAGCGCGGCTTGATGACATCGGCAGTGTTGAAAGCCTCGCCGCTGAAACGGCAGGTGATCAGCGACAGGCCGCGGCGCACCATGTCGGCATCGGCATCCGAGATAATCGCGTCAGCCTCTCCAGCCTCGCGCGGCATATCCCGCAGCGACAGCAGAACCGCCTTGGTGGCGGCCAGATAGGCGTGAGCGCATTCGTTGAACGGACTCTCTTCGTCGGTCACGCTGCCGGGCATACGGCCCCAGAGACAGTAGGAATACTGGATCTGCGCATAGTTCAGCACACGGCGGAACGGCTCGTTGGTATCGGTGGCGGTGGACGCCAGCGCGATGATCCGGTCGCGATAATCAGCCATGACGGCCATTTCGCCATGCGAAATTTCAGGGACAGGAATGCCGCTGTGGTTTTCCGACGCGGTGCGGCTATGGGCCATGGCTCCGCCGGTCAGCAGCGCGAGCGCAGCTACAGAGATCGCCGAACGAAGAAGCAGCCGTTTCATCGCAGACCTTACCAATCCCTCATTCCTGTGCTTGTCACAGGAATCCAGTGCGTCCATGTCCATGGACGCGGGAAACTAGAGTCATTCACCGCGCCGACGCGCAGTGGCTGGATTCCTGTGACGAGCACAGGAATGAGGGAGAGTGCGGAACACCTCCCTCACCAAGCTCTCACCGAAACGCCGGACGGCCAACCGGGGACCGCGTTTCCAGCCGCTTCTCGGCCAGGAAGCCGAAGACCACCGCAAGCACCGACCACAGGATCACGTGCATGCCGAGCGACGTCGTGCGGAAGCTCCAGAGCACCGCTGCCGAATATTTTTCCGGCACCTCGTTGATCGGCGGCAGCAGGTACTGCACGAGGCCGATGAAGACGATGTAGGCGATACCGGCGATGATCGAGCCGTTCCAGATGCCGAAGCGGACAGCCAGATTGCGGGCCAAGGCCACGGCGGCGACGAGCGCCCCAACCGAGACGACGATCATCAGGAAGAACAGCTCGGTGCGAACGCCGATCGTGTCCGGATTACCGACAGCCGGCGGATTGGCCGGGTACTTGATGCCGGGAACGAGGATGATGGCGACGAAGGCTGCCAGCGCGATGACGGCAGCGGTGCCGCGGGCGCTGAGCTTGCTGAAGCGGCCATGCACGAAGGCGAAGGCGAGAGCAAAGAGGCCGCCGACGGCGATGCCGTAAGCCATCACGCCGGTGAAGAGGCCGATGCCGGCCTGAGTGGCGCGGCTGACGATTTCGGGTTCGGCGGCTTCGCCGGCAGCCGTGGCAGCGGCTTCCTCGAAGGCAATCGCCTTGTCGACCAGCGGCTCACCGAATGTATGGGCGAAGGCAAACACCAGGATGCCAGCAATCGCCCCCGCGATCATCCCACGGAGTAGAAGATTTCCAACCATGTCTGTCGTCCTTTAGTGGCAGGGGAAGCCGAGAAGGTGGCGGCCGTCATGCACGAATTCGTGGACGTAGCCGCCCGAGAATAGCGCCATGGCGCCCTCTTCCGTGCCGACAAAATAGATGGCGATGATCATCAGCAGGCCGCCGAAGATCGCCCATGGCAGGATTTCGCCTACCGGGATTGGCGCTGGTGCTGCAACAGGCGCAAAAGTGGTGTCAGACATATATTCCTCCTGGAATGACGCGTTTCAGTCGAAAGAGTGTTGGCGGCAAGGTCTGACTTCCAGCCTGCTTTCGCATCCTGGTCACAGTGGCGCGACCGCGCCGGATTTCCACCGGCTTCCAAACCCGCAACATGCCCGTTATATCTCTAGGCTGAGAACTGTCAACGAAACTTCATTTGCCATCCACGGCAAGCCGGAGGCTCACCTGTGCATACCCGGCTGACCTGGATCTGCCACGGCCCGACCAGCGCAAACCGCGAAGGCCGCTTCCCTCTGAACGAGCCACTGGAACAGAGCGCCGTTGTGGAAACCGCAGCGTTGACGGAGAGGCTTCGGCACGCCGATCGGAGCGCAAACAGCCCTGCCCTGGCAGGATTGCAGACGGCCGAAATCTTGAGCCTTGCCGCCACCGGCGATCCCAGGCTCGCCGATCCTGACTACGGTCGCTGGAAAGGACGCTCACTCGCCGATCTGCAGGCAAAGGAGCCGGACGCTCTGGTTCAATGGATGACGGATCCGCAATCGGCGCCGCATGGCGGCGAAAGTCTCGCGAAAGTTCAATCTCGCGTCACCGGCTGGATGGAGGAACAGCAGAACCTCGACGGGCACATGATCGCAATCGCCAATGCCGCGGTGATCCGGGCCGCCGTTCTCCATGTACTGAACGCGCCGCTCGCCTCGTTCTGGCTGACGGATATCGAACCGCTTGCCATCCTGCGCATGAGCCATGACGGCCGCCGCTGGGCGCTGCGCTTCGGCCGCTAAAGCTACCATTCCCAACGCGAAATTTAGATAAGCCTTACGCAAGCAAGTTGCGCGATACCTATTGAACCCGGCTTGCCGGGCGCTAAGTCCTTGCCCCGGGGAGACCAGCCATGACGTATGATTGGAGTGGGGAGCGTACACGGCGCATGCGTCTTCTGAAGATCGCGACCGCCGTTGTTCTCATAGGCTTTGTCATCAGCATCCCGATGCTGGTGAGCTGAAAGAAGGGCGAGCAGCCAAACTGCTCGCCTTTTCGCATTATTGCTGCGGAATCTGGATGACCGCAAAGAACAGGCCGAGCTGGCGGATCGCGTGCGCGAAGCCTTCATAATCCACAGGCTTGGTGATGTAGACATTGGCGCCGAGATCGTAGCAGCGCTGGATTTCACGCTCGTCATCGGTCGTCGTCAGGATCACCACCGGCATGCGCTTGGTGTGCTCGTTGCCCTTGATCTGCTCGAGAATGTCGATGCCCGAGGTGTCAGGCAGATTGAGATCGAGCAGCACCAGCAGATAGCGGTCCCTGCTGACCTCACCGCTGCGATCGGCACCAAGGATGAAATCGAGAGCGCTCTTGCCATTGGTGAAGGGAACGATCTCGTTGTTCACGCCGGCCCGGCGCACGTTCTTCTCGATAAGGCGGGCATGCCCCTCATCGTCTTCGATCATCACGATCGTGACTTCCTGGCCCGTGGCTTTCATGACTCTGTACCCTTTACGATGGTGGTGAGATCCGAAGGCAGGAGCAGCGTGAACGTGCTGCCGGTACCCTCAATCGACTCGACAGTAATGTCGCCGCCCAAATTTCGTATTAACGAACGCACATATGCGAGGCCGATCCCCTCGCCCGGCTGGTCTTGCTCGCCGGCGCGGCGGAACAGCTCAAAAACGCGCTCGCGGTCGTTCTTTGCAATACCGCGGCCATTATCCTCGACATCGATCTTGATACGGCCCTTGCCGGCAGGCATTGCCCGGACCGCAATCTTCACCGGGCGGCCAGGATAGCGGTATTTGACCGCATTGTCGAAAAGGTTGCCGACGATCTGGTCCAGCGAGAAGCGGTCCGTGATGAGCGCCGGAACGCGAATGTCCATCTCCATCGTCCCGTCGGCAGCGACCACCTGGTGGTGAACGCTCGCAGCCGCAGTCTCCATCGCGGCCTTGAGGTCGACCCTCTCCGGAACCAGTTTGCGGCGCCCGTCGCGGGAAATCTTCAGGATGGCGTTGATCAGCGAATCCATCTTCCGCGTCGACGAGCGGATGAAGCTCATCGCCTCCGGAAGGTCTTCCTCCACCGCCAGCCGCGCTTCCTTGATCTCGCTTTCGCTCGGCTTCTTCTCGTCGGCCATCACATAGGCCGTCACTGCAATGAGGCTCGCCTCCAGCTCGCTGAGGAAGCCCATGATATTGACCAGCGGCGCGCGCAGGTCGTGGGTGACGATATAGGCGAAGCGCTGGATCTCCTGGTTCGCCTGCATCAGATCCTCCGTGCGCTCGTTGACGCGCTCCTCAAGGCCGCTGTTCAGCGCTTCCAGTTCCTCACGCGCCCGCGACAGATCGCGCACATGTTGGAAGATAATGAGGATGGCGCCGCCAAGCACAATCACGATCGCCAACGCACCGCCGACGGTGACCCATTGCAGATCGCTGGCGGCCTCGAGCTGCTCGGCAACGATCACCCGCAAATGCTCGTCGGTCAGCCCAATGAAGCCGATCATAAGGCGCCGGGCATCGTCCATGTAGACGCGCCCGCTGTCGTTGCTGACGATGGCAAGCGCTTCCTGCTGCCTTCCGCTCTGGGCGAGCGCTACGGTGTTCTCGACCTCTGCCAGCTTGCCGTCGATCGCCTTGTCGAGGTCAGGCAGTTTCCCGGCATATTCCGGGTAGTTGGCAACGGCATCGGCAAGGCGCTTTCGCCGCTCCGGCAGATTTTTCAAGGCCAGATTGAAAGGATCGAGATAGCTCTGCTCGCCGGTCAGCAGAAAGCCGCGCTGGCCGGTTTCGGCATCCTGAAGCGCCGACAGCAGATCGGCCGAGCCGCTGCGGATCCGGCGCATCTCGGCAACGGTATCGGAATAGACCCGGTTTTCTCTCGTCAACCACAGCGAGGTCCCGACGATGCCCACCAGAAGCAGAACGCCGAGCCCGAGCATGATCAGCGTCGAGCGAACGAAGGAGGTGTTGGATGACATCAGGGATTTCTCTGAAAAGGATTTTCTGAAATACAAGTGACGGAAAAACGCCCTGCGATCAACCCGATGACCGCAAGGCAATGATACCCAGCGTGACTATAAATGGGATTTGCGTCAGTGTTTGACGCCGTCGCCCGCTATCGACGGACTGGTCACCGAAACCGGATCGCTTGCCGGAAACGTATCCTCAAGGCCGCGATCAAGCTGCGCTTCCAGCTCCTGCTCTGCCTTGGAAACGCGCGCACTCTCGCGAACGCGCATATCGCCGCCTTCCTGCGCCTCGGCCGAAGCAAATTCGCCCATCAGCGCCTTCGCCTTGTCGATTGCGTTTTGCCGGTTGAGATATCGGCTCCCTTCATCTGAACGGAGACGACCTCGCCGCCATCACTGACGAATTCGACGGTGAATCCCGATTTTCCGCCATGGCTGGGAATGACCTGAGTGCCGACGACCTGCATGGACCTATCCTCCTGAGCGTTTCAACTTCAATGTCCAAACGGCAGAGGCGATCGCTTGGTTCCGCGGGACGGCTATCAGGATTGGCGCAGGTAGCTGATGGTCAGCTCGAGTTCAAGATTGACGATCGGCATGCGCTGACCGTTCTGCACCTCGATGCTGAGCCGCTCGCCCGGCGCCGACGGCAACCCATCCAGCGCCATTTCCGCCAGCACGCGCTTGGCCTGTTCAACGGCCGAGATCAGATCCGGAAACTCGAAAGCCCGGTCGGCTGGCACAGTGCCGTCATTGTCATGCGTCTTGAAATAGAATGCGGACATTGCTTCCCACTCTGGTTTTGCTCTTTAAAGCGGGAAACAGGCTAAAGGTTTCAATTCGCGTCTAAAAACTTGGGCGGAGCCGGCCAGGCCCGTCGTTTCCGTGCGACCACCGATCCCTTGCGTCGTTCTGCAGCCCAGTGATTGCAGCAAACAATCACTACCCGTTTTCAACGAACATTTCAGACTTCGATGATATTGCTATGTCTTATATGGGGTGAGGAATGACGATGCCGGGGTTCTTTCGTAGCCGTGCCGGAAGGCAATGTTTATCGGTCATGATGCTGGGAACGGTCCTTTGGCTGCTCGGCGCCTGGCTGCAATTCGGCGACGGGCTGTCGGCTTTTGTGCAGATGTTCGATGATTACGGCGCCGAGAAGCTGGTGCTCGCCTTCGTCATCGCCGGTGCGATGAGCTTCATCTATTCGATCCTGCGCATTGCCGATCTCCGCCAGGAAATGGAGCTTCGTGCCGCGGCCCAGTTCAAGGCCGATTGGACGGCCACCCACGATCACCTGACCAAGCTTCCGAACCGCTACGCCTTCGAGCGCAAGAAACTCACCCGCTCCACGCCGAAGAACCACGAGCATGCAGAGGCGGAAGCGCTGAATGTCACCGTGTTTTCCGTCGATCTCGACGGCTTCAAGAAGGTCAACGATCTCGTCGGCCACAAGGGCGGAGACATCCTGTTGATCGAGGTTGCCCGGCGCATCTGTTCGCTCGGCAATGCCGATTGCGTCTACCGCTTCGGCGGCGACGAATTCGTCATCATCGGCGCCGGCATGACCGAGGAGCGCGAGCGGCATTTCGCGCGCGTCCTGATTCAGGCCGTCACCAGGCCAATCAGCATCGACGGCTTTGCCGTCGAGGTTGGCGCCAGTGTCGGCTACGAGCGCTGGATCGAGGGCAGCGAGCCGCTCGAAAACGCCGCGCACCGCGCCGATCTTGCGATGTACG
Organism: Rhizobium sp. 01L410; assembly: GCF_056400165.1. Classification (NCBI taxonomy): domain Bacteria; kingdom Pseudomonadati; phylum Pseudomonadota; class Alphaproteobacteria; order Hyphomicrobiales; family Rhizobiaceae; genus Rhizobium; species Rhizobium sp. 01L410. The sequence goes on along the minus strand of NZ_JBFTST010000010.1, from coordinate 206,753 downwards.
AAGCAAAGTCGCGCGGCCCCAACCATGCCCTCGCCTTCGAAGCCTCGATGCAGGACAAGGTCGCCGAACGCGCGGCTCTCGAAGCCAAACTGCGCACCGCCATCCAGCAAAAGGCCATCCGGCCCTTCTACCAGCCGCTGATCGACCTGAAGACCGGCGATATCTGCGGCTTCGAGGCGCTAGCCCGCTGGACCGACGATAGCGGTGTCAGCATCCCGCCGCCTGTCTTCATCGGCATTGCCGAAGAGACCGGGATGATCACCGAGCTCTTCGAAAACCTGCTGACCCAGGCCTGTGGCGATGCACTGGCCTGGCATGACCGGATCGTGCTCTCCTTCAACATCTCGCCGGTGCAGATGGAAGACAGATTGCTGGCCTCGCGCGTACTCAAGGTGCTGGTCGCCTCCGGCCTGCCGCCGGAGCGGCTGGAGATCGAGATTACCGAAAATGCCCTGATCCAGGATCCGGCGGTGGCCGCCGTCATCCTTGATGAACTGCATGCGGCGGGCGTCCAGATCGCCCTTGACGACTTCGGCACCGGCTATTCCAGCCTTGCCCAGCTCGCCCGTTATCGCTTCGACAAGATCAAGATCGACAAGAGCTTCGTTGCCACCTACCAGGACGACGAACGCCAGGAAAAGATCGTCCGCGCCATGCTCGGCCTCGGCCACAGCCTGAACATCAAAACGACGGCCGAGGGCATCGAGGAACACAGCCAGCTCGGTTACCTCACCCGCCTCGGCTGCGACATCGGCCAGGGCTACCTGTTCGGAAAGGCCATGCCAGCCGATCAGGCCAGCGCGTTTATCGCCGAGCGGATGCAGACGCTGTCTGCTGCGGGATAGCCGGAGGTATCCTGAAAGCCTGCGGGCCTGAATCCGGCGAGCCGATGCAAATCACCACGCTCTCAGGAACCAAACCGCGCAGACCGCGTTGCTTTTCCAGTCTCGTCAACAGAACGTTGGAAGAAGCATGAAGAAAATAATAGTGGCCTGCCTGCTCGCCATCACCTCGATTTCGGCAATCCCGTCGCCAAGCATGGCGGCTCCCACGGAGCGGCAAAGGGAAACGTGGGCGAGAACCCACGGACAGGAGTATCGTCCGTTGCGCCATAGCCGCGATTACCGCGACGACAGACGTTACCGTCCACGTTGCCATACGGAGACCGTTCGCTATTGGCGTCACGGTGATCTCATTCAAAGACGTGAACGGATTTGCCGGTGATAGCCTGACAGATCAGTCTTCGGATCAACCTATGCCCGTCGCACACCATTGCGGCGGGCATTTTTGATCAAAACGTCGAGCGCTTGGGAAATGTCAGGATGAAGACGCTGCCGGCACAGAACGCATCTGACCAGAATCAAAGCAAGCAGAGCTGCCCAAAAGTCTCATCGCAAAAGAGCGATCAGAGGCTTTCTCAAGCCTCACCTTAGAATGCGTATTCGGTGATGAAAAATGGTAGCGGGGGGAAGGAGTGGTCTTTATAGCCGACAAGACCACGAGGCCCTAATTGACTTCGGCACCTGGCAAATCGCCTTGAAGCATGCCATTTCCAGCTATCTCAAGATCGATCCGCCAGTACCTTCCAACGGGCAAGATGTTGGCAATCGCCGTCACCGCCTCGAATAGTTGGCGATCAAATGCGGGGAGCGAAAAGATATCGATGCCAGATATAGAAAGTGCGATCACGCCGACTCAGCTAGTCGAAAGATTTGCGAAAGCCGGCATCCAAATTTCGGAACGAACCTTGCGGGATAAGGCACGCCAGATTGGCGCTTACCGCCTAATCGGCAAGACAATGTTCCTGATGCCGGAAGATGTCGAAGCCCTGTTGGAGGCATCGAGACCTAAAGGCAGGGGTCCCGCGACCCCGGCATCGCGTTGGACCGATGCCGACACCGACAAGTTAAGAAATAAGCTTACCGTGAAAAAAAGCCTGCAGGAGCAGTTACAGGGAAGTCCACTTTCCCTTTTGAACCATCAATAGGAAGTGACTACGAAAATCTGTTGAGAATGCGGGCAAAGACCTCCCCTCGCTCATCCTCAAAGACCAAGTCATGACCCTTAAAGCCTTTATCAAGCAATCCGACATGAAACGCATGGCGTCTGTCGCCAAGGAATTCGGCATTCGGGTCGAGGTCGATGCCGACGGCGTCTTCGTTCGCGTTTATCCGGATCGCCCCAGCGCCTTACCCGCATATCGAGATCCAGGCATCGACTACAGCGCGCCAGATCTGTGATATCGAAAATTAGGACTGGAGGGCAAATGAAGGGCGAGCCTTTGAACGAGTTGCCGGGGTGGCCTGCTGCCCTCAACAAGAAGCTTGCCGCAGCGTATTGCGGCCTGAGCCCAGAGACTTTCGACAAGGTCTGTCCTGTTCGGCCTATATCTTTCACCGGCTCGTCACGGGGAGAGCGATATCTGCGCCAACGCCTTGACGAATGGTTGGCCGCGTTGGATCCAAACAAACAGGATGCGGTTCCCAAGCGTAGGTTTGGGGATCGATTGTACGCGGATAAGGTTCGGCCGGAAGACTTCGAGACGCTTGAACAATGGCAGGAGTGGCGTGAACAGGAGCGCGCGTCGGAACCGCAGGCGGTGAAGGCCGCAAAGCGGGGTAGAAAATGACACGCGCATCACTCCGACAAGCAGACATTGAGCGACTGATCCGAGCTGCCGAAAAGACAGGTTCATTGGTACAGGTCGATCTCAAGACTTACGTCGCTACTATCTTCCCAGGTGCAGGTCCGCCGCCAAAGCTCGGCCTTTCGCCTAGTATTGTCTCAGACGACGTAGACGACCGGGAAGATAATAGCACATCGAAATGGCGGCTATGGGACCCAGTTACCGACCCCCCGCAACCAATCCAGAAGGCCTTCGATCATAGAGAATACGCCGCAATGAAACGGCTTGTGGAGCTTGGCGTCGGTAGAAAGCTTCATCCGTCCGAGGTTCGCGGCTTTGGGCCGCACACCCAAAAGAAACTTGCAGATCGCGGATATCTCGAAATCATTCATGGCCTCAGCGGTCAGGATGACGAGGTGAGCATTACCAAGAAGGGCATGGCGGACTGGAAGGCTCAAGAGGCTCACGACGAGAAGTACTGGAAAGGATTATAGGCAGACTGTCGCGATCGAGTTCTTTGGAAATTTTAACCGACGCCCCTCACTGCTAGACTAAGCGAATGCCCTACCAACCCCTCTACCATTGGCGCCGAACCCAGATCGACGAGAACGATCCGCCGGACGACAATGACTGGTCCGGATATGACGGCGAAAACTGCATCGGCCGCATTCAGAAGCAGTTGCACGGGACGATGAAGGGGAAATGGATGTGGAACCTGCTCGCCACCCACGTTCGGCTACGGGTCATGCCGCAATCGGGCTTCAACGACGAAGGCCGGGAGGCTATGCGCCGGGTGGAAGAACGGTATCATGTTCTGATGTCGGCCAATGGGGCCGAGGGTTCTAAGCAGCCCTAGGCGAGCTCGTGGATTGCCGCTTCATCTGTGGCATTCATCTGACCAATCGCCGGGGCCTCTCGCAGCGCCGCGAGCGGAGCGCGAGAAAGGTGGGCTCGATGTCTTGATCGGGATCGCCAAAGCGCGCCGCGAGAGGCAAGTACCAAGGCTTAGGAGCTACACCCAAGTTGACGGCTTTTGGAGCATATTCCCGTCCGGGAGCGTAAGTGGATTTGCGAATTGGGATTGCGAGAGATGACCGGGACGAATGTGCCTCACGAATGAGGCTACACTTGTTAAGCTTTGGGATGGGTTATTTACTGGAATGAGCAAGCCGACCTGCTTGCCGGCCTCTTCAATAGCGATACGGATGGGTTCCACCAGGTCCGTGTCATTCGTTATCACAACACCGACGTCGAATGCATCAGTAAACGCGTCACGCACTAGGTGGACACCGAGATTAACATCGCTTCCCTTCTCTTCGCTCTTAATCACTCTCACTAAAGTGGGAGCTGGGTTCGTCCACACGTAACCAGGTGGTTTCGCTGAAGGCGGCGTTGCAAGCTGCATCCAAGGACGGGACAGCATAAACGAACCCTCATGGATTTTAACCTCGGGGACGGTGTCCAGCGCCTTCAGGTATGTAGCCTGCCGAGCTGGGGCGAGAGGGTCATGGGCTCGCGCGGAGACTCGGGCGATGTAATAATTGACTTGAGTTATGTTATTGACTGATGAGAGGACATTCTGGGCGAGCCGAAGTGGGTTTAGCCACTTTGATTCCGGTCGTGCCTTGAGCATGCGATAGTACAAATTAAAGCCGTCAATGTAGACGATTGTCCGCATGGTCATCCCCCAAAAAAAGCAAAGGCCGCTGAGAGGCGAACCCCTTGCGGCCTTTGAGCCCACAGCAAGCTGCGGGTGGGTGATGAAACAGAGATAGGAAAGGACCTGATTCACGTCAACGATGAAATCGATTGACTTTTCCCGTCAACAATGGTACTCGCTGCGCAAGTATCGTGTAGATACGGTGCAGCGCAAATCTTTCAGATTTAAATTTTGAAAATTTGCTGCGCTTCTCGTGTGCTGCAATCGCTACCTCGCCCTTGGGCAAATATCTGCTTTTCCATTCATCTAGAACTCAAGGTTTGACGCCGAGTTTGTCATTGACGAAAGCGCAACTGCAACACCGGAGATTTCACCAAATCCTACCCACCGGCAGTCTACGACCTGTCCGCGCGGAGACATTAGCGCAGAACCAACATGCAGCCTTCCGAGTTATGTTACCGATGTCACTTTCCCCGACATCAAACTCCCACAGCACCTTGCCCCGCCTCTGAGCGGGGTTTTCTTTCCCTAAGATATCAGACCAAAGTCCAACGCATGCGACCGCGCGGGCTAGAACGACGCACCCTTGCAGAAGCTTTCTTTGAAGTATTTCATAGCTGCTACTGTCCGCGTCGCTTGAGGGTTGACCATCAGCCTGCTCTCAAACGGGTTGATAGGAACGCACTTTCCATTGGAATCTGCCACGAGGCAGACCGCCACGTTGGGAATAGTGATCCTGGCCGGGTTGTGTCCGTCGATTTTGTCGAGCGGGATCGAAGGTTGAGCATCGCCCGCTTTCTCAAAATTGAAGCGGGAGATAACTGGAGGCTTATCGCCGCGCTGGTCTTTCATCTCATACTCACAATCACTGATCGCAGTCACTGTCAGAAGATTCGTAGCCTCGGCTTTGTTGGGGCCAACGTATTTTGTGAGGAAACTGCCGTCGCCGTCCTTCACCCAAAGAGACTTGGTGAAATCGCTCTTCGATCCATTTTCAATGCCAAGAAGTATATAAGTTACCGTGTCCTCCCGCGACTGAGCATACGCGGAAGACCAAACGAAGAGACTAGCAAGCAGAACCAAGATCAGGCGCATCTTTTTGACCTATTTGTTTAATTCTCAACATGTATAAACATCTAGGCCAAATGGGTGCAAGCAAAAGCGCCTCGCTTTTTTGGGTGCGCTGGATCAAAATCCACGCGCGGAGCGTTGAAGATACGAGCCATAGCTGTCAGCCGCCCTCTCCTTCATGTCTGAAAGCTCGCGCTCTTACCCCTGTGCCGCTTCGGAAAAATACATTCAAAAATTGCAATCTTAATATCTTTTGATCTAGTCTCCCCTCGAACGTGGGAGAACACCTTTGCCTGATCAATTTGATGAAAGCCGCCACTTGATGAAAACACTGATCTTTACATTGGGCGTCATCACCGAAAGCAGTGAGAGAGAGAAGCAGCAAATAGCCGACGCCTACTCGGAGGCTCGATCACTGGCCGCGTCAATTCCATGGGCTGACGGATCTGCCAGACCAAGGATCGTTGCTTGTCTAAAGCACTTCAACGAATGCAAGGAAGCCCAAAGCGTCGAAGCTGCCGCATGGATGTTGACTGCTGTACAGGAGCGTGCGGCCGAACGGGATCTGCCGGATTGGGAGACGCTTAAAATAGTTGCCGACAAGGCTGCCGGCATGCTGCCCCGGCCTCGTAGAATGCATTGATCGCCCAGGAGCTATGGCTGTGCGCCCGCCCTTGTCTTCATGTCGGACAGTTCTCGCTCAAGCCGCTGCTGATTGGTCTTCAGATCCATGATGACGTCACGGGCGCCGTACACACTGCCCTGCGATTCCTTCATGTCGCTGAGCTGCCGCTGCTGGTCGAGGAAGCGTTGATCGTAGGCCGCGAACACGCGATCGAGTTCTGCGCGTGGCACCTGGGCGTCTCGAAGGTCTTTTACGGCGCTGTCAGTTCGCTGCCTGTCTTCCACACCGCGCTGCGTCCGCCATTGCATCTCATCCTTGCTGACCATCTTATCGACCAGTGTTGCAATAGCCGTCGAGGTGCTGGCCGTTTGAACCTTCGCGTCTTCCCGGATCTGCGCGATGTTATCTTTGATCGGCTGCAGCGCAAGGAAGCCAAGTCCAGCCAGGATCGTGATCGTCACCGAGCTGAAGCCGATGATGATAGGCCACTGGGTCTTGGAGCCGCCTCGGACCTCGTTGGAGAGCGTGTTGATCGCGGCGTTCAGTTGCTGGAACCCCGTGTTCATATTCGAACGCAGGTCTGACAGATCCTTGCCCTGGTTCTCGACTCGCTCAGACAGACGAGCCCAAGAGGCCATCGGATCGAAGCTATTCCCGTTGCTGCTCATTTCCAAGCTCCCTGCCATTCCCCTGCCCTTGCCTTTCGAATGCGATGCCGTGCTCATTTGTCTGCCATAAGAAAAGCCGCCCTAGATGAGCGGCTTTGAGTGTTTGGTTGCCCGCAGTCGATGTCACGGCGCTTTGCACAGCTGGTTCCGGCCATTCAGTGGTTGGTGTGGCTGCCACCGCTACCATGCTCGAACTTGGCTAGGAGATGGATTGCCTCCAGAACTAGATGCTCAGCATTCTCCGTTTCGTCCCGCGCGATAGTCTCGGCGTTTATTTGAAGGCGATTGCCGAGTTCAGACATGTCCTCCCAAATGGGATCGTCTTCATGTTTCGCGATCGATGCGGACATCAAGAGGCTTTCACCTAAGGTCTCAAGAAGCTCGATGCGTTCCTCGGTAGTCATCTCGTCGAGTTTTTTAAGATCCGCCACGATAGATCCTTGGAAGCATAGTGCCGGGGAGTTTTGAAATACCTCCCGTCTGTAATTAGGCGGTCTAGACCGATATCAAGCCGGTACCTTCTCAGTGCATGGAATGGGGTTGGCCGGAAACACTGTCGGCGCTAGAATTCTTGCACGCTCTGCATGGGCTTCGTGCGCTGCCCAATGAGGCAGCGCGCTATCTTGTCGCCGAGTTTTTCCCCGCCTTCAAGGAATAAATGACCCACTCGATTGTAAGGGGCAGTTACTTGTCCGCTGCTCGCCCCTTTGTTGCCGTCAATGTTGCAGCTAGCTTTCGGAACGGCCTCATCGTGCTTGGTCGTTACGCGAGGAAAATACAGCTTACGATTGAACGTGGTCCGCGATGGCGCGATACCAAAAATGGTGCTGAAGTTTCGCACACCTGTCGGTAGTGCCGCATTTCATCTTTGATGGTTTCCATCTACATCGGCACCGCTGATTTAATGAGGGCAATGTCAAGTGAGCTATCCGAAGATTGTTGGTGTCGACGTGGCAAAGGATGTTTTTCAGGTCCATGGAGTAGACGCCCTCGGCGCTACGCTTTTCAATCGAAGGATAAAACGGGCCGAGGTTCTTGGGTTCTTCAGCGACCTCTCACCTTGCCTCGTGGCAATGGAGGCCTGCGGGACATCGTTCTACTGGGCTAGGCAAATCGCTGCCCGTGGCCATGACGTGAAGCTCATTCCCGCGCAACTGGTTACGGCCTTCGTGCCGCGCGGAAAGACCGATGCTAACGATGCAGTTGCGGTAACCGAAACTCTCAAGCGGACAAATATTCGCTTCGTTCCCATCAAAACGTCTGAACAACAGGGTTTGGCGGTTTTGCATCGTGTGAGAAATCTATTGGTGCGGCAGAGGACTAGGATCGTCAACGCGGCGCGCAGTCACTTGGCGGAGTTCGGCTTGGCCACCAAGCTCGGTCGTCAAGATGTTGAGATGATGATCGAGTTAGTCCGAGACAAGCCCGACATTGAGCTGCCAGCAATTGCTCGCGTTGCGCTCGACGAACTCGGCGAGGAAATCGCGACGATCAACGCTCGTCTCGGGCGAATTGATAAATTGCTGAATAAAGCGGTAAAAGCAGATTCCGAGCTGCAGCGTCTCATGACCATACCTGGAGTTGGTGTTCAAACCGCTCTTGCCATTAAAGCGTTCGTATCCGACCCCAACGCGTTCAGGTCCGGTCGGCAGTTTGCAGCATGGCTTGGCCTTACTCCCAAAGCGTATTCAAGTGGGGGTACGACACAAAGTCGAGGCATCTCCAAAATGGGGAATTCCAATCTTCGAGCGTTGCTTTTCACGGGTGCCACCGCAGCAATTGCAGCGGCTCGGGTCACTGGAAGAATGGATGACTGGTTGCGGCGTTTGATTGAACGAAAGCCGAAGAAGGTAGCAACTATTGCGTTTTGCAACAAAATGGCACGGATGATCTGGGCCCTTCTAACTAAGGGCGGTGTTTACCAAGGGGCGTCCTCACTCAGACCCGATTCGTCCTAAAACCATGGACGCAAGCCCGAAAGAATCGTTTATTGCAACGCATAGTAAGTAGATTAGGCCGTATTGAAGCTTGCGATAGTGAACGCGTTCGATTGTTTAAGCCAGCTGCTTTCCGAGTTAAAAATGGGCCAATCGCACAGCGATAAAGGCCGAAGTGTAGTATGGGCGTTGTAGAAAATACTATCGGGCATAGCGTTCTAGGGGCGGCCGGCCTAACCGGCCGTCCAACCCTCTCAGGCAGCGTTCGTCCAAAACGAACCGGTAGCCAGCACCCGTTCAATTGGCTAATGCTTTAGGCCGCAAAATGAAAGCAGGGAAAATGGTGGATGTCTCCGACTATGTAGCTGATCACGGTCTGGTACCGGTCGACGATCCGAAGTCAGGCAGACTGACCTTTCGGCGCAAGAGTTTCAACGCCGTGGCCGGGCAAGAACAGATGGACCAAGCAATCTCCAAGGCTGCTCGGCGCCAACGCACTGCAGCAAATCTGTCCCGCGCGGAGCTTGCTGTGCTGTTGGGTTCGTTGGAGCAGGTCTACGGCAGATACGAGCGTGCGCTGACGAAGTTTCATGCCACCCAAATCCTGCACATGTGCGAATTGTTTAGGGTTTTTCCAGATGACTTCCTGTTCGATGCAGCTCCGCATTTGTGGGGAGCAACGCCTGAAGAGGCAAACGAACGACGGCGCGTGATCCAACTGATCCAGAGGCTGCCGGCAGAGCAAATGAAACTTGTAGCTCGTATTTTGGATTCGATCCTTGCTTTTGAAAGTGCGTCCTGATCATAGGTGATCGGAAGGCCGCCCTTGGCGACCTCGATAATCGGAGTGCCGAATCCATTGGATGCTTCGGTCACTGGGAGGCCGCCACTGGTGACAACCGTCACCGGTAGGCGATAGCCATTGGTCGATTTAACGACAGGTGCTGCCATTAGCGGGGGTCTCCATTGGAAGTGGCGTCGACAGCCTCGACACAAGCCTTCCGGCTTATTTCCGTGAGGTTCCTCGCCGTACGATCGGCCGACCACATGTTCAGCACATCGTATTGCGGAAGATCTTTGTCGGGCTTCCTAGTGAGCGGGTAGATCTTGCGAGCAACCGGCGGCAGTGTCGTCTTCTGGTAGACGTTCCTCACCGTCGGCGTCGGCTCACTCGGGGAGCATCCGGACACGATCACGGGACAGGCCGATAGCATCAGCACCAGGCAAAGCCGCATTGCGCTTCCTCAGTTCTTCGAGTTCTTGGGATGCCGCGTTGATACGGCTGTTGGCGTCGGCCTCGATCGCGAGCGCGGCTTTCGCCTGGTCGGCGACCTTCCGGTTTGCCTCGGCGTTCGCATTCGCGATTTCCGCCTTCCATTTGGCGTCAGCAGCGTCTGTAGCGCGATCGGCGGCATCATTGGCCATGGACCGCACCTCGCGCACCATCAGCCATCCTGAGCCGATCACGAGCAGCGCGAGAACGAGAATGGCAATGGCGGTGCCGGCGGCTTTGGAAATACCGAACATCAGCCTCTTTCGTCCCTATCAGGATCGTCTGGATTGACGGGTTCGCCATCGACGGCCACGGGAGGGTTCGCGTATGGCAAGCCGGTCCTGGTGGCGAAGATGGCGGTGATGTCCTGGGCGGTAGCAAAGCCGGTGAAAATGAAGATTGAACCGATGATGTTCAAAGTCATTCCCCAGGAGATCGTTTCGTTAACGCGGGTGTCTGCCGAATCCTTCAGCAGGTAGAGCATCCAGTAGGCCACCACGACGTTCGGAAAGATCAGAGCCTTGCGCCAAGACCAGCCGGGTTCACCGCTGGGCTTGGCTTCTTTCACGCGCCTTGGCTTGATCGCTCCGTTCACAGCAGAGCCTTCACCTGGGCGCGCATCTTGTCGCCACAGGCCCTGGCACCAACGGTCGTTGGCTTGCCTTCGAACGGCAGGCGAGACACATCCCACTTCCCAGCCTGTTGAATGCCGAGATTGGTCTGCACTTCAGCGTGCGAGAGAACCGTCTTGTCCGTCACCGGGATCTTGTAGAAGCTCGCGAGATGCGCGATCACTTCCATCGCCCGGTTCCACTGCGTTTCCGTCATCGGAAATTTGCCCGCGTTGAACGGGCTTTCGACCGCCCCCGCCATGCAGGCCATTGAGACGCCGATCGATCCGGTGTTGCAGCCGCGAGTATGGGCGGCATAGTCATCGTCGGCCGTTTTGACGTTATCGGCGATGGAGTGGTCACCCTTCACCACGGTGCCCGCGTTCTCGACGATGAAGTGATAGTGCTCCTTGTCGAGATTGGAAGCTTTCCAGCCACCAGCGGACCAATGCAGGATGATACGAGTCATCTTCACCGGCTGGAGCCAATCCAGCGGAAGCTTGTAAGTCATAGCGATGTCCTTGAGGGTTTATCGGCGCTTTAGGCCGACGTTGAACTGGTAGTGGCAGTTGACGCCGTCGTAGGCGACGTTCAGCCAGCCGAGCCAGATTTTGAGATACCAGCCGGCGAAGAGCGGCTGTTCACGCTTCCACATGAAGAAGCGGTGATGATTATTCGCCATCAGCCAGTAGCGCGGGTTGTCGGCGTCGGCTGGGGCTTTCAGATAGACGAGGCCATCGGCCGACATCCCGAGAAGGCGAGACTGCCAGCCGTGGGCCGGGTTGCGGCAGATCCAGCACGTTCGCTGCCACCAGAGACGCCAGCCGGTCACCCCGACCTTGTATCCTTGCCGCTGGCCGCCATCGAGCGTGTTGTCGAGCGTCGAAAACCATTGCAGGACGCCAGGCAGGACAGGCTTGCCGATCAGCATGGAAAGACCCGCCAGAATTGGCGACAGGACGAACGCAAGCAGGACCAGCCCGAGGTTGACGGGCCAGTAGAGGATGTATCGGAGGATCATGTCAGGTCTCCGGAGCGAGAAGCTCGGCAGCTCGGGCCGCAGAGCCGAGCGTGGTGGCGATCATGTCATGCAGGGTTCCCCACAGCGGATCGCCTGAACTGAGATAGCTGGCAGCGTCATAGATCGCTTTCTGCCGAGCATTGGCCTGCTGCATTGCGCCGGTGATGAGCTCTGCCTCATCGTCGGTCATCCTGAGCCAAGGCGTCGTCTTGGAGATCTGGTAGGGCGGCGCGGGCGGCGGGACGTACGGCCCAATCGAGTTTCCCGCCGCTTCCCAGTCTGTCAGCATCTGCCGATCTCGATTAGCTTCGTCGTCGGGAACGTAGCACTGCGTGCCATCGTCACGGGTAAGCAGGATCATGCCGTCTTCGGTGAATTGTGCCTGCATGGTCAGAGCTCGCAATCTGCTAGATAGGTGAATGTGAATGAGGATGGGGTGCCGGTGGTGTTTGCCGTTTTGGTGGCTCGGAACGAGCGAAGCCCATCAACAACAGAGAACGTTGGCGCCCCTGCAGGGAAGCCGCTGGCACCCTGGTCCGCGCCGGAAAGCGTCGGAGTTGTTCGCTTGATGGTTCGGTAATTCACAAAAACACTGTAGCTACCCGCCGAAGCGGTGTTGCCGTACCAGCCAAAAGCGCCATCCTCGCAATAGCGCTCGCACAGTCCTCGTTCTTGCTGCGGGCTGCGCATCTCGTAGGGCCACGTCTCTGCCGAAGCATCGCCGACCACCAAACCCCACGTCATATCGAGCGTCACGTTCTGTGCCGCCGTTCCTTCGGTCCACATCATCACGATGATGTTGTTGCTGGCCGCAATGTTACCGACAAGAGACCAATCCGTGATTGTGTTCGCCGCCGGGGTGATCGAGCCGACCGCAACGACCCCGAGGTTCGAACCGAGAAAGAAACTGCCGGCCGTGAAGCTGCCGCTTCCCCAGTTTGAGACGACGTCCGAAACGGGCACATCTGAGGTGCCGAACCATTCCAAAACAGCGAACCGGATAGGCTGTGAAGAGGAGCAGCGCAGCTTTCCGCCCAACGTCACCTGCTTGCCGCGCAGCCTCTGAGCTACGGATGCTTCGATGATCTGAGCATTGCCCATACGCTGAGCGGCGGCCTGAGATTGGGTAAGCCGCATCATGTATGGCAGTCCGTTCGACACGCCCTGCAGGATCGTAGGCGTGATCGCAGCTGTTTGCGTGAGGATATAGTTCCGATCGCACCAGTAGGTGTCGTCGGCGACCGTGGTGTATGACCGGATATTGATCTCGCCGGCGCCGTTGATCAGCTTGTCCCTGAAGCCGCCGAGAAAGTCACTGCTCGCGACAAACTCTGTATGGAGCTTGAAGCCCGTCCCGTCACAGACCAGCAGTCCCAGCGATCCCTTTTTGACAACCGCCGTCGCCGAGCCGTTCACCAACTCGGTGCCGTCGGGATCAATGGTGACGTCACCGCCTGCGGCCTTGATCAAAATGTACCAGTTCGCAAGGAGCGTCGCAGCAGGGTCAAGCGTCAGCGTTGGTGCGGCGCCTGTAAACCACAGAAGCGCCGCGCTGTCGGTCACAAGGCCTTTATAGTTTGCCGCCTTTACCACGTAGCGGAGTGCGACCTGGTCCAACTGCCCTTTCGTCGCGGCATCGCTTGCTGCAGTGGCGTCTGCCAGCGCAATGATCTTCTTGTTGCCCATGTTGAGATTGCCGGTCATCGGCGCCCGGCCGTCCCGCACCAACAAGCTGCTGAGCGCTGCCTGGATATCCTCCAGCGGCGGATTGTGCTGGATCGGAAGGACGGTATCGCCGTTCTCGACGAAGTAGGTGTCCACCAGGGTAAAGTTGCCGTTTGAATCGTAGGGCACTCAGGTCTCCAATCGAAAAAGGCCCCGCGATTGCGAGGCTTCGAAGACTGCTGTATTGGTTGCGATATGCAGATCGATCACGACCCGCGAGAGATTTCACACAAGGCGCTGAAAATCGTCGGCGTCCTGACGGTCGTGATCACGATTGCGCTGATCATTCCGATCAACATGGCCATCCGCTGGGGCGTGACCCAGTTGCCAGACCTATTCATCGGTCTCTTTGGCGGCATCGTGCTTGCTGGACCTGTATGCTTCTTCATCGGGCGCTGGGACACCTTGCGAGGTCAGCGCACTCCGAGGGACGGATAGGCTGCCCTGCCGCCGCTTTGCAGAAGAGCGTTGATCACCGCTAGACGCTGTTGGTCGATCACGTTTTCCTTGCCGCGCTTCATCAGCGCTTCGATGATCTCGTCGCGCGCCTTGCCCTGCGCCACGCTCAGCCGGCCAACTTCACTGGCTACCTTCCCAGCATCCGCGGATGCCTTGGCTTCCGTCATCGACCGAAGCACCTTTCGGGCGACCTTCGTACCGAGACCGGTCAACGTGGTGTCAGCCGGGATCTCCTGAGCGTTCTCGATGTCGTCGAGGAACTTTGCAAAGCGTGATCCCATCGCTGTATCTGAGCCACGGGTTACGCGATTGGCGGTATCTCCGAAGACCGTTTCCCGGTCGATCGCGTTGAGCGCGGTGTCCGCATTGTCCTGCCCAAACAGCAGACCGAGCTTGTCGCGGTTCCAATCGCCCTCACCGCGGACGATGTTGCGCAGCGCTGTCGTGTCGTTGGCTTTGGTGCCGATAGCACGGTGAACCTCTCCCAGCGCACTCTGGCGCATTCGCGTCGATGCGCCCGAAGGCCCGATCAGCATGCCGTGCGGTTCGCCGCCGGCCGTCAGCGCCTGGTCGAGTTCACCCGGGCGCATGGCGCTGGCTTCGTTGTTCAAGATCGGGCGGCCCATCTCCAACGCCTCGCGCTGGCGGGCGAGTTCGTGGAAGTTAGCGTCCACCTCCTTGATGCGCGGCACTGACCGCGTCAGCGCGTCGTCGATCATCTGTCGGGCATCAGTGAGCGCGTTGATCACCTTGGGGTTCTGCTCGGTGGCGAGGACACCATCGATCGCCTGGCGGGTCTGGAAGGCGACGGACGGGTCATTCGTCACGCCGTCGGCACCAAACTCGTTCAACATGCCGCGGACCCGGATCAACTGGCGCTGCGCGTCGCCGCGAAGTGTCGAAATCTGATGATCGAGATCCCCTGTGATCGGCGTGAAGTCGTACGGTGACCGCTGTTCGAAGATCGGCCGATACTGCCGGCCAACCTGATCCTGGCTTTGCACAAGCTGCCGGTCGATCGCGGACGGAACCGGATCTGAGCCAAGACTAGATTCAACGTCGCTCCGCAGACGCGTGTTCGCCATCGCGGCGCGCTCGTTCAACGGCTCGACAATGGCATCGCGTGTCCCAGGTCGAGCCGCCGCACCGCGGGCAACACCCAGCCATGATGGGGATACGTCCGCAAGGGTCGCGTCAGGGCCAAGTCGATCGAGCTCAGTGCGGTACCAGCCGAGCTGCTCGGGCTCCGCCAACTCTTTCGTGACGTAATCCCGGCCCTCTCTCGTCATGGCCGACAGCGCATCGTCGCTTTCACCCACTAGAGCTTTAGCACCGGCTTTGAGTCCAGCATTTACTCCAGCAGCAACAGGCATCAATGCGCCGGCTGTGGCGCCGCCCGTAATACCCTCAACGAGAGCTTGCCGCGAGCGATTCAGCGCGCCGCCTTCACCAGCGCCGAAACCTTGGACCAGTCCCGTGCCTGCGCCCGCTCCGACAGTGGCAGCTATGCGCCCGGGTAGCGAAATCCCGCCGTTGCCAAGCGCGATTTCACCGACGGCGGGCGCCGCCTTGATGAGGCCGAGGCCGGAGCCGACACCGCCAGCAATCTTCAGGCCAGTGGACACGACGGGATGCCGTTCATCAAATGCCGCATCCTTGCCGCGTTGGATATCGAGTGCCTGGTTATACCGCTCACCCCAGGTATCGCCCGTCAGCTTCTTGAAGCTGTCAGGCAGGACCGGATCGACCAGCGGCGCCAGTGTGGCGTTGGTGGCCGCATTGAGTTCATCGAGATACGAACCGACACCGAGCGCGCCACGAGCGACCGAGCGCACGGCATTGTCTACAGACATGCCGCCTTCTGACGGCTTCGCCTGCGGCAGCGATTTGGCGATTTCCTCGACAGTCGCATTCTGCTCGTCCGGAGACAGCTTCATGAAGCTATCATCGACGGTGACGCGCTGGCCTCCGATGTTCAGGACGGGCATTACTGCTCAACTCCCCACTTGATGCCGGATGACGTCGTTCCGCCGTTCGGCGTCGGCCCGTCGCTGAACTTGTAGTCAGCAAGCGGATTTTTCAGGTCCTGGATCTGCCGGCGCGCTTCCGATGGCTCGATCTCCCGGTTCGCGACCCGATCGGCGATCTCGCCCATCTGGATTTCGTACTGGGTGATGCCTCGCATCGTCTGGAAGATGAGCTGATTGCCGCCGGGCTGATTGATCACGCGCGGCAGCGAGCTTCGGAACATTTTGATATCGGCGTCAGACATCGGGCCCGAACCGGGCGCACGCTGTGCAGGCACCATTTTCTCGAGGAGCGCGCTCGCTGCCTGGATATCGCTCAGACCTTCCGTCGCGATACCCCACTCACCGGCAGCCTGCTTGAGGACACCCACTCCACCCTGCGGCGCATTCTTCATCAGGCCTTCGAGGCGGTCGATCTGGGCCATCTTGGCGCGGGCCTGCATGCCGGTTTCAGAGAGACTTGCGTATGTTTCCGCGTTCTTCTCGTCGAGCTTCTTGTAAAAGCTGCTGCCCTCGCCGGTGGTGACGTTCGTGCTGCTGGCGCCCGCCCTTTTGACTGCCAGCTGATAGTCGAGCCTCCCCAGCGGCGTGCGGCCAGCGTCACGCTCGTCTTTCGCGTAGGCGTCATACTCCTTGATGTCAGGGGTAAGCGCGTTGTTCGCCTTGTCGGCGTCGAACTTGTCCCGATCGAGCGCGAGCTTGTCGACATCGCTGGTTTTCTCGTAGCCGAACTTCTCCCGATCCATGTCAATGCGGGCCTTTTCGGCCGGCGACATTTGCGGATTGAGAAGCTGGTCGGCTTGGATCGTCTTCAGACGTAGATCGGCCTGATAGCCGGGGTCGGACTGCTTCAATCGCTGCTCAAGAATTGCCTGCTGGCGTGCCTGCTGCTGCTGGATGAGCAACTGCGCAATGCCACGGGTGCGCTGGCTGACGCGCGGGTCGCCGAGCACCTTCAGCACCTCCGGTGGGATTGCCTGTCCATTGGGCGCGACAACGCCGGGCGCTGACTGCGCGACCTGGACGGGCGGAACGGAGGCTACGGGAGGCGGTGCACTGACATCCCGGCTCGGCAAAGGCGGTAGGGCTGCTTCCTGGGGAACAACCTTCGGATCCACATAACCAGAACCGGGAGCGGCCGCATTGATTGCAGCTGCTGCGTCGGGCTGAGGCATGCCAGCCGCCGGATCGAGACTCGCGACTTGAGCGCCCTGCCCCTGAAAAGACGGCAGATAGCCTTTGGCGAGACCCAGGCGACGCGCAGTCTCACCGCCCGGGCGATCATAGCCACGAAATGCCCATGCCCGGTTGATAGCGCTCTGCGCCTCTTCCAAGGATTTCGCGCCGTTGAGGCTTGCGATAAGGTTCGGATCTTCGCCGACAAAGAACTTCGCCTGCCCCGTCGGGCTCAGATCGCCGGTTGCGGCCAACGCTTCGTATCGAGGGCCACGCCAGGACATGATGCCGCCCGCCGTCCCGGGCTGGCCGCTTTCGCTCGGATCGCTCCACGTTCGATTGACGTTGCCAGGAGAAAACTTGCTCTCGGCATTGCCCGTAGCTGCGATTGCGGCGAGCCCATACGGGTTCTTGACGGTCTTGCCCACCTCGCCCATGAAGTCGCTATAGACCTGATTGCCGGTCATGTCGCCCGGATCAACGGCGCTGACTTCTGCCGCTGCTCCGGACATCGGAATTGCGGCGGAACCGCCGGCGGCATTGGCTATGGAGCCGCCACCCAACAGAGAAGCGATCTGACCGAAAGCGTTATCGTCGTAGGCCTTGTTCTCGCCTTCCGCCTTCAGCAGACGCCCGCGGCGGAAAGAGCCGGCGGCCGCATTTGCCACGCGCGCAAGACCCTCCCAGGCGCTGCCCACGGGAGACGTATCCACGCCACGCTGCAAGAGCGCGTCTTCCACCTCGCGCTGCTTGGCAATCTCTTCCGGCGTGAGCTGCGCGCCGCCGTTGCCCCAGACGAATGCTTTCGAAATTGCCATCTATCAAGCTCCGAAGCTGAACATGCCGAACGGCGCGGAAAGCAGACCGAACAAGCCACCCATCGCCGACTGAGACTTCGCAACGTCTGCCTTGTATTTGTCGGAGACCAAGCCGCTATAATCGACCCCGGCCACATTCGACTGCGGCGTATTGACGAACTGCGGCTGCTGAACCTGCGAGCCGCTGAGAAGGCCGATAATCTCGTTGAGCGGCTGGTTTCGCTCTGTCAGCGCCTCGTTCACCGCCTGTTGGCGGCCAGTGAGCGCCAGATTGTTATAGGCGTCGTTTTTGCCCTCATTGAAGGTGTTGAACGCCGAGTTCCAAGCCTGCGAACCTTCTATGACACCCTGGTTGGCGAGGCGCTGGCGCAGCGCTTCCTCATCCTGCGCGAATTTCGGATCGAGCCGCTTCGACCCGAGCTCCATGAGGCGCGCTTCCGTCGCCTCATTGCTGAGATCGACCGGCTTGCCGAGATAGTCCTTCAGGAAAGCCGACTGGTCGTTCGCAATGGTGCCGAGATTGAGGCTCGCCGAGTCTGTCTGCGCCTTGATCGCTTGCTGCTGGGGCGAGAGTGTCGTCGTCGCCGTGTACTTCGGGATCGTGACCGTCTTGCCAGTGGAATCGACGAAGGAATTGCTGCCACTGGACGTATATTTCAGGGAGCCGTCAGGGCCGATCTGATCGACCATGTTCGTGAGCTGCTGCGCCTGGGCGGTATCGACGTTCATGCCGGCCTGCGCGGCAGCGGTCTTTGCGGGATCAGGAGCCTTGGGAGAGCTGACCATCAAAACTTCCAATCGTCTTTGAGAATGCCGACGAGAAATGCATCCCGCCCCCGGCCGAAATGATTGCGCAGAAGCCCCTCGATCTCGCCGCCGAGCTTTTCAGCGATCCGAACGATGCGGGCTTGTTCAGTGAGGACGGTCATTCGCTCGCAGCCGAGCTGACGGAACACATACTCGCCGACGTCAGCCAGAAAGCCGCGGCTGAACCCCCGCCCCGCGACAGTCACATGCAGGTCGGCGCCTTCGAAGACGTTGAACACGACGCCGCCGATGACCTCACCGTCCTTTTCGAGACCCATGGCCGTATACGGCGCCACGAACTGCCGCCCGACCAATCCTGAGACCATGCGGGCAACTCGCTCATCGGTAACCAGTCTCATCGAGCGATGTCCGACTCTTCGTATGTGATATCGATACGCACGATCTCGCTATCGAGCGGGACCGCGGCACCACTCGTGATGCGAAGAGCTGCCGAAATTGCACTGCCCTGGCCTGACGCGTTGTCCCATTCCTGCTGGATTTCCTTGAACCTGCCCGCACCCCAGACAGCCTGGCCCCAGATTGCGGCTCCCCATTCATTTGAAGCGGGGATGGCCGGCGCCGCGGGCACGGCCGGGAAATCGAGGATGTAGTCGCTCTGGACCGTGATCTGGGCGTCAACCTCGATCGCCGTCCGCAAGACTGCCCGCGCCATTCTCACCGTTTTAACGGTGAGAGGATTGCCGAAATCCTCGCAGAGCGGCGCATAGGTAAACGTGTATGGCACGCCCTGGTCGAAGCCGCCGGTAAAGCCTTCGATGATCTTCCCGTTCTTCGAACCGAAGAAGAGCCGACCGTTGAACACCTCCAGGCAATTCCCATCCCAGGCAGTCCAGTTTGACCAGGCGGCCGTTCGGGTATTGACGACGTACATTTGCGCCGTCGCGCCGGAAAGCGTCGGCAGGCAGACGATAGCGATCTGCTTTTCCGGCCAGATTTCACAGTGCCAGGCGCCTGAGCTTCGTTCTGCTACCGTCGAGTTCCAGGCTGCCTCGATGTTGAACGAGATTGCGGAAGCTGACAGGGCTGCGTAATCGCGCTGCATCGCCTGCGACAGCGGCACCAGTCCAATCGAGGTCGATATGACGAGATCGCCGCCGGCACGAAAGAATGCCTTCGCGCCAAGCGGCTTGCCGATGCGATAAACACCGACCTTTGTCCAATCGTTCGCATCGCCAGGATTTGACCCAGAGAATACAGCGACCTCGCCTTCGGTCGTGACGAAAGCAATGTATTCATTTGGGCCATCGCCGGATTCGATAGACCAGCCGGAACCGAATAGAAGCGACCCACCGCGGCTGAACACGCCCGCCAGTGGAAGACGTACCAGCTCTCCACCCATCACGTTGACCGGCAGATACCAGGCGTCCATCGTCTCCTTCTGGATGAAGAACAATCGGCTCTTGTAGGCCCAGACGCGCGACATCTGGTTTGCAGTCACCGTCACGCCCACTGCGAAGGTCAGCGCCGGAGAGGACGAGAAATTCGCTCCGTCAAAGACAAACGGCGTATCCATACCGTTGACGCCTCGCAGGAAGGCGGCGCCATCCGCGTTGACGAACTGCACCACACTCCAATCGCCGCCGGTTTGCCCAGTCAGCTTGTTGGTCGGCACCGCGGTGATATCCGCAATCTCATTCTCGTTCGCCGAAAACAGGGACTGCAGATTTCCGCTCTTGTAGGAAAACAGCGATAGGACCGGCTTTGTGGTGGTCGGCATCGTCGCGAACACATCGCTGCCGCGGCGTACCTCGCCACCGATCGCAGTCGGAAGAATGTTCTCGTACACCCAGGCTCCCTGGGGAGCGTCGGGGTTCGGCGCGGCGATATTTTCGTTTGCGATCCAGCCGGCAACAGCGACCGGCCAGCTTTTCGTCTTTACCTTGCGCGGCTTGACCTTTGCAGCGGGCTTTCTCATGGCGCGATAATCGTCCCGGGAAACGCGAGATCGGCGCCATAAGGGACGCGGCCCGCGCCGACGGCCAGAATACGCTTGCCTTTGTCGGCGCCGCCGATCTGAGCAAGCGCGCGTTCGTAGTTTGCCATGGATTCGGAATATTCGAGGCCGTTCTGCTCGCGGTATCGCCAGATCAGCGAAAGCGTCAGCAGGCGCTCATCGAGTTTGAACGTATCCGTGTCGGCGTCGATCACCGCTTTGCCGGTACCGTTGGCGGCCTTCACGATCTCATTGGTGATGAAGTAATATTTCGCCTTCTCGCTCGGTCCCATCGGCGGGTAGATCTGCATCTTGTTTTCGAGCACGATCCAGTAGCCAGGCGTCCCGGCGCTCAGGTAGGTCTGCAGATCGATCCAGTGATCCCGATCGCGGGCAGGCCTGTATCCGCTCTGCTGCCAGGTTGCGGAATGGATATTGCCCTTGACCGGCATCCGGTCAAACCCGGCCGGGAAATCGAATGCCGTCGCAACGCCGTCCCCCTGGTGTTCGGCAAGGACCATAAGCGCCTGCCAGTCGAACGCTTTCGCGATATCGACGGCAGCCTCCTGCACCAGATCCGAGATCTGCAGCTCAAACTTCTTCGTCGAGCTGAAAATCGAGGTCGGCTTCCGGCCTACAAGGCGGATTGCTGCCTTCTGGCAGGCGCTCAGTATGGTCATGGATCAGCCCTTGGACTTTGCGGCCGCGATCTTGTCGTTCAATTCCTTGGCCTTCTCGGCAAGGGTGTCCTTGCCCCAACGGCCATCGATCTCGAATTCAGGATCGGTATCCTGGATCCAGAGCGCGATATCTTCGGCTTCCCAGTCGTTGAAGGGATTGTCCGGATCTGCAGCGCTGGTGCCGCCGTCTCCGTCATCGCTGGTGGACTGAGGCTTTTCCTTCTCGGGCGCTGCTGCCTTGCCCTTGCCCTTCTTCGGAGCCGTGCCGGCGCCCTCGCCCAGCACTTTCTCAAGTGCTTCAAGACGCTTCTTGAGGTCCGCATTTTCGGCGGCGAGTTCGGCCGCACCAGTGTTCTTGACGGCATTGTCGAGATAGAATTGCGCCTGAGACTTCAGGTCGCGACCGCCCATGCCGAGCATGTGCAGATTGTTGCCGTCAAGCGCTGCAAGAGATTCCGCGGTGTAGATATTCAGCGCCTTCAGTTCGAGGCGTTTCGCCTGGGTGAGGAACGGCAGTTCTTCAAGCGGCGTGCCATGCGCAGCCTGGGCCTCACCGGCTTTGAATTTCTTGTACTGCTCGTTGTACTTCTGGGCATAGGTCAGCCGGACACGCTCGCCGGTGGCCGGATCTTCGCCCCATTCGCACTGTTCGTGCGCCGGGAAAACGCCGACTGTCATCTTGTTGCCCGAGAAGCGGATTTCGCAGACTTCCTGGTCCTTGAAGACCGGGCGGCCTTTCGCCTTGCTTTCGGCTTCGTCCGGAGAGCTGAGCAGCTTGAACACCGGATACGTCAGGGATGAATTGTTCTCGCTCATCGTCGAGACTCCTGTCTGAGAGGTTGCAACGAAAAAGGCGGAGCCGAAGCCCCGCCGTTTTCAGTTCGATTTCGGAAGCGATTACGCCGCGAGGGCGTCATCCACCCACGGGCGGCTGATTTCGAATTCAGCAAGGCCGGCAGAGGGCGTGCCGATTGCGGAAGCACCCTTGGCATTCTTGACGCGGTCACCGGCAATGACGGCGTCGTCAACCGAACCGGCCGTGGCCGTGGCGTAGACGTTGGCGTTGTCGAGGAAGCCGGCGAGAACCTTGCCGATCGCCTTGCCCTGGATCTGATACCAGCCGTAGAGACCGGCAACGACCGGCGCCATGGCAACCGCTACCGGACCGATGGCATCGGGGCCGAGCAGCGTCGTGGTGAAGTCGTCGGCATTGTAGACCACCCACGAGCCGACCGCGGTGTTTGCCACGCCCTGCAGGTAGATGAACTCGCCAGTGCCGTAGACCGGATCCAGCGCGCGGATGATGTCGCCGAGCCACGGGCCCGGAGTGGAGCGACCCGCGGCCGACGAGGCCGGGAGCGCAGCGGCGATCGGGGGGAACCCGAGATGAGGAGTATGGGGAACAAAAGCCATATCAGGGTTCTCCTTATGCGGCCGGGTTGGAGTCGAAGAGCTTCCACTGGAACAGCGGGTTCGTCATGGTGAGCTCGCCCATGAAGCCGATGTACTGAACAACGGCGTCCTGGTTGATCGGCATCATCGCGCGGCCGATCTTGTTGAAATTGCGCTCCGGATGGTAGCGAACGCGCAGGTTGGTCGTGTCGAGACCGTAGGTCGTGTTCGCCGGCATGTTCGAGCCGATGCCACCTTCCTGGACGATTTCAGCCTGGCGGCCGGCGCCGAAATATTTCAGCGTCTGGAAGCCGAGCTTGCCAAGGTTGGTCTCGTCATTGATGCGCTGGATTGCGACCGTGGCCGCGTCGTAGGCCGCATAGTGCTCGGGAGACATCAGCAGGAGATCTGCTGCGTTCCTGTTGCGAGAGCGCTGCGTCATGATGCGGTTGAGCATCGGACGGACGGTGGTTGGGGTGACCTGCGTGCCGATGTCCGGTGCAAAGGAGTTCGCGTCGAACGCCGAAGTGCGGAAGATCGGGTTGGCGCCACGGTCAATACCGGCGTAGGTACCGGAGTTGACAACCGTCGGCACTGCGAGCTGCAGTCCGCCCAGCTCCTTGCCGCCGAAGCGCGTACCGTTGCCATGCAGCGACAGATCGACTTCGTCCTCAAGTTCAGCTTCAGCAGCCGTGATGTGCGATTCCATCACGTCCATGAGCTGATTTTCACCCTCGTTGTTGAGGATTTCCTCGTTGCTCAGCGTGACGGCGACGGCGCACATCTTCGGCGTCCATTCACCATCGTTGAACAGTTCTGCCGGTACAGGGTTCAGGAAGTCGAAGCCGTTGTACCAGACGGCAGAGCCGGTCTTGGCGTACAGGAAGCGTTCGCGGATCTTCGGACCGCTATAGGTCTTCCAGTTGCCCTTGCGCCGCAGGACGGCGAGAAGAGCTTTCGAGTTGGAGACGAGATCCTGGTACCCCGAAGAACGATCTTCGAGCGCCAGAGACAAAATCTCCTGGTTCTTTTCAACTGCAGTAAGGGCCATTCGCCCCTCCTTTTAAGAAATGGTCAGCCTGCTTGAGCGAACGCGCGCTTCAGGGCTGCCGAGACTGTTGGGGAGGGCTCGCGGTCCGCCAGGTCTGAGCCAGCGTTCGGAGCACCAGTGATTGATTTCTCGCCCTTGCGGGTTTGAGCCGCGAGAGCTTCGGCGTTGGCGTCTGAGGCCTTTGCTGCGACGGCGTCTGAGGCCGGTGCGGGTTTGGTAATCTGAGCGTTCGGATCGGGATTGAGCCGATCGGCGAGCGCGTAGGCTTCTTTCAGGCGATCCATGGGCGGCAGATCGGGACTGATCTTGTCGCTCTTCAGGAAGAAGGCGACGTCGCCCATCAGATCGTAGAAACGGGAATATTCGGGCTGGCTGGCGAAGGCTTCGATCTCCTTCGACACAGATGCGTGCTGCTGCTGTTGGAAGCCGTTGCTGACGCCGGAAACCTGCTCCTTGAGGCTTGCGATTTCGCGCTTCAAGTCGCTGATCGTGCCTTCCTGCTGAACCTGAACTTCTTCCGGTTTCATGCCGGCGATCTTGGCTGCCACCTCGCGGGCATTCAGCCCGAAGTGGTCACAGATTTGATGGAAACCTTCGGCGGGATTGCGAGCAAATGCCTGCTCGATCGCCACGACCTTCTGCAGGGAGGCGCGCAGATCATGACCGTTCGACTTGGCAACCTCGTCGAACTCGCGAAGGTTCTCATAGCGGTCATGGCTGGCCTTGTACTTGGTGATCCCCTCTTCCATCTCGCGATGAACGCGGTGGACTGCCGCCTGTACGGATTCCGGAACCTTGTCCCAGTCGGTCGTTGCCGCGGTATCCGACGAAAATCGCTTGGGAGCCTCGTAGCGCGGCTTCTGAACCTGCTGCTGGTTGCTCTGGTCAGCCTTGTTCGTCTGCTGCTGAGCGTCTGCCTGGGCATCCTTTGCCTTGTACTGGCCGCGCTCGTCGCGATTGTCGTTCTTCTCCGTCTTGCCGGTATCAGACTGCTTATCCGCGGCTTTCGTATCGGCAGTCTTGCTATCGGCCTGTTTCGTGTCCGCCTGCTGCGGTGCGCTCTTGACGGCCTTGGTGTCCGTCTTTTCCTGCTCGGCAACCTTCTCACGAGCCTTCGCCAGCGCTTCGCGAGCCGACGGCTTTTCCCTCGGTTGCTCTTCCTGCTTCGGCGCCTGCTGCGATTCTGTGCTGATCGGCTTGGGGGTCTGAACGACCTGATCGGAAGACGCAGCAGAGGTGTCAGCGGCAGCGGGTGCTGCGCCGGTATCAATATCCGACATGGTGATTTTTCCTGTCTGAGAGGGTGCTTACTGTTGGGTCACGCGTTCGCCGCGGTTGAACCGGGCGGTTGCCTTGGCAAGCGAGTCCCGGATTGCTTTCCGGTCTGGCTTGGCTTTCTTCTTCGGCCGCAATCGAGCTGGGTCATTGCCCACTTCAACAACGCCGGCGGCTTTGTAGGTCGAGCGCAGCGCTGACTTGCTGGTGTACATCCGGCCATCCAGCATCGACTGAACCGGCTCCATCGTGTCAGCGATCACGTTTGGAACCGGCAAAGTGTCTGAGGCACCTTGCGGAGGGAGCGAATAGCACTCGATCGGCCATTCATCGACATCATGCCACTTCCGGCATTGGCGGCAAAGGCGTTCGGTCATTCGGACGCTCCTTGGCTGGCCTTCTGCTCGTTGAGACGCGACTGCTGCTCGAAAGCAGCGCTGGACTGCTCCGCACTTCGGTTTGCTGAATCTGCAGCTATCTCCGCTTTCTGGTGATCAGCGAAGATCTGCCCGCCAAGCTTTTGAAGCTCCAGTTTCTTCTTCTCGACGTCGAGCGAGCCAAGCTCCATATCCTGGGCGTGCTTTTCAGCACTGCGCTGGCTTTCGAGTTGGATCGCCTTGACCCTTTCGTTCGCCTCGACAGTGCGCATTTTCGCGTCATGGTCGGCGAGCGCTCCCTTGATCTGGCTATCGCGCTGAAAAGTGTCCTGCTTGATCTTCGCGTCCATCGCCCTCGCCTGCAGGTCAGCTTGCGCAGTCTTCTGGGCGGCGTCGCCCTCGGGGTTAAGCTTGGGCTGCGAGGCAATCTGCTTCATCTGCTCGGCAAACTCATCGATAACCGTATCGAGCTGACGCCCGGCGCGGAACTGGCTCGCCACGTACTTCAGGGTTTCAGCCATCAGCGGCGCGATCTGCGGCACCTGCTGAACGGCCGGCACTGCCTGCTGAAGGATGCCGCCAACCGCAGTAGTGAACTCGGTTGCGCGCTTCTTCTGCGCATTCTCATCCGGCGTGATCGTCGAGTCCGTCTCAATGTCGAGCGTGAACGGACGAACGCGCTGATCGCGTAGAAAATCCATGACCTTCTCGATGGTCACCGTTTCGTTCAGCTCGTTGATCTGGCTTGTCAGCTGGTCGATCTGGCCTTGCGCCTGCTGAAGGATCTGCTGGGCAATCTCCGGCTTCGCCTTGGCCTGCGCCTGGATCTCCGGATCTGACTGAGCTTCCTTGATCTGGGCGTGAATGCCCTTCACCTGCTTTTCGAGCTCGGCAATCTGCTTCTTGATCTCGGCGTCCTCAGGCAATTCCATCTGCGACCATTCGAGCAGAGTTTCCTTCTGGAAGTTCTCCGACATGATCTCGCACACGATGCGTGTCAGATCGCGCGCGACGCGGACCATTTCGTCCTGCCGATCGCGGACACGAACCGCACCGTATTGGCTCTTCATCTCCTGGGCGCCAAGGGTTTCGTTCGCGTCGGTCGAGCCGCGCATAATGTCGCTCAGGCCGGTGATTTCGTAGACATCCTGGATCAGCTGCCGGCGCAGGTTGACCAGCTGGACGATGACCTGGCCAATGATCTCGATCGGCAGCCAGATGATCGGCTCCCCCGTACCAAGATCACCAAAGGCAGCCCAGTTCGCTACGGGAACGAGGATCTGGCGATTGTCGAGCGACTTGATTGCCGCCTCGATCGCCTCGCCGACATCGCTTGCACCGGCCGGGTAGAAGCCCTTGACCTTTACTGCCTCCGTCAGTGACGAGATGCGAGCCGTGAGCTCGTTGATTTCCTCGATCTGGTCCTTGTACTGGACGTAATCGGGCACCGGAATTAGGCTGTTGCGTTCTGTCGTGCCGTAAGCAGGCTTTGGGCACGGGAAGAAGCCTTCAAGCTCCAGATGCGGTTCGTCATTGTCGAGCAGGACATCGACGCCTTCGGTGCCCAGACGACCACATTCGCCGACTTGATCCACAGTTCCCAGACTGCAGCCTTCTGCTTGCTGTCCGTCGTGTTGCCGTTGTCGTCCTTCTGGACGGCAAATGCTGCATTCTTGTAGGCGTCCTTTGACGTTGGCCCGAAACGCTTGCGCATCTCGCCCTTGGTCATCCACGAGCACTTGCCGACCCAATCGACCTCACGCCACGACCTGGCCGGATCGTGGGCAAAGTCTTTCCGGTTCACATGCTCAAGGCAGAACTTCTCCTGCAGTTTGTCCTTGGCCTTCTTCGCCTGGTAGCGAACCCAGGGGACGCCGCGGGACAAGATGGCGAGGTCATCGCGCAAGCCTTTCATCACGCCGTCGATGTCCTCCTTTTCGAAGCCGACGGTCGCGCACCGCTCAAGAAGCTCTGACGCGACGCGGGGGATCGGCTTCCGGTCACCACGAAAGCGAGGAATGACAACCGGCACCGGCGGCCGGGAATAGATGCTGGGCGCCAGCACCTGAATGTTCGCCCAGAATATCGAGAACTCACGATCACGCGCGGCATTCGCCAACCGCTCAAGGTCGGCATACTTCTTGTCGATGTTGTCTGCCCGATCGCCCCAGTCACGAAAGCCGGCCTTCTTGTAGTCGGCGATCAGCTTGAGGTATGGACCAGACTTCTTGAGCGGCTTCTTCGGGTCAAACTCACCCGCTTCGGCTGCCTCGATCTCGTCGGTGTCGTCGGTCATACAAGATTCCTTGGCGCATGCTTGAGGCGCGGGCCGATGGCGATTTTCGAGTAGTGAAGCTCAAGCCGATCGGCGAGCCACTGGCGATTTGCAAATCCGTGCTTGAAGCAAACACGACGGATCATGGGTTCGACGTCTGGCGGATACGCGCGAGGCAGTCCTTTGACCACCATCGAGCGTGGCATCGCGAAAGCGAAGGTCCGAGAGAACTTGATGAGATCGACACCTTTAGCTCCCATCACACAGCAATCCTCGTTTTGCCCTGGGCGCTCGGTGGCGGCGGCAATGGCATGCCTCGCTTTGCCTTCTGGGGCGCATCCTCAACGATGGCTTTGACCCATGGTCGCGACATGCAGGCGTATCGCACCTCGTCGGCGGCGTGATCTTCCATGTCTGAATTCAGATCTTCCGGCCTGTTCTCATCGTGCTGAAGCGCCGGAATAGTCCGGATCGCGTGGACACACGTCTCGAAGAAGTACAGCATCGGCCGGCCGTCCTCGTCACCGTCAAGTCGCGACCGCATCTGGTCCCAGCCGCCCATTGCGCCGCGGGCCGTGACACGCTTGTTGTCAGCCGGCCGGAACGTGCTGCCGTTTTTGCCGTTCGTACCATCCCGCATGCGCTCGGCGATCGACGGGCCGCCATCTTGGGCAAATGCCGCCGGGTCAAGCACGCCATACGTGATCTTGTCAGCACCGTCCCTCAGACGCACCTGAGCGCCGACATTCTCGGCGGTCATCTTCAGGCCCTGATTGGGCACATACCGCCCCTCGGCATCGGCTTTAATGCCGTACCACTCCCGATATCGGATCAGCGCGCCTCGCGGGATAAGCATGCCAGGCGCGGCGATGTACGGCTCTGTCGCCACTGCATACCAACCGAAAGAGAAAGGCTTTGCCGATCCCCAGTCCCCTGCCCTGAACCGCAGCCAATCCTTCGGGATCTGGAACGGCTTGAGGACATGACGATCATTGCGGAAATTGTCGAAGAACGCGCCGTCGATGATATCCCAGTCGCCGTAGCGCATCGCGCGGACCAGGCTTTCGGACCCAAGCCCGTGCAATCGTGCGTCATAGCCCGGGTCATTCGCCGCCATGCTCGGATTGTCTTCGAGGAGCGCCGGGATGTACTGCCTCAGCATGCCGCCTTCGGACTTCGCCGCGAAATACGTCTGCATCGGCCGGACGCCATCGATGAACGTCGTCTTGACGAACTGGTGACCGATACCGCCAGGGTTCGCGCCGCAGATGATGCGCGGGAACCTCTTGCGGTATTTCTCCGGCAACGTGATCCCGACCATACGAACGCGGTTTCGAAGGAAGCGGTAGATCTTGTCCGTGAAGTGCGTCAGCTCGTCGATCAGCAGGACGTGGATTTCGGCGCCCTGGTATTTGAAGCGGTCCTTCTCGTCCTTGCAGTGGCAGAGGTAAATCTTGCTTCCATTCCAGAAGCGGATCTCGTCCTCGACGATGGTGCAGAAACCGCACTCAGCCCAGCCGGCCAGCATCGCGCGGAAGCCGTTCGGACCCTCGACGTGGTTTTTGACCAGGTCTTCGCGAATTCGCCGGAACAGGTAGACCTGCAGCCCGGGTATCAGCGAACACCAGACTACAGCAGCAATGCGCATCAGGTGGCTCTTGCCACCCCCTGCGGCACCGCCATAGAGGATTTCCGTCGCTCGGCTTTCGAACGCTGCCATCTGCTTAGGATGAAGGTCGAAATTGAGCTGGGCGTCAGTCTGACTTGCCATTGATGGAAATCTGAGGAACGAGCGCCAGCTTGCCGTCTACGTTCAGGTCGAGCTTGTCGCCGTACTTCTTCGGCTGCAGCTTCGAAGCCATCCACTGACGCGTCTTGATGCGAAGATCGGAACGGCGAAGCGCCTCTCCGTTCTCCTGCCAGCCGATATTGTCACCGTCGGCGTTGCGCTTCTCCATCCAGTCGTTTCGGCCGTCATCGGCGATATCGATCATGTCGTCGAAGAGAGCATCGGCCTGGGCTTCGCGGGCGAGCGCGTACTTGGTCCGAAAATTCGCGTGTTCGTCAGCTGCCAGCCAATCGAACACTGTCGATTTCGAGGGCATGCTTTCATCCCGGCAAATCGATCGAAGGCTTTCACCATCTGCAATGCGTGAGCAGATGGCAGCCGCGATCTCCTGCGTGAAACCGGTCGGTCTACCCATTAATTACTGCCTCTGCCGGTCTGAGCGGCTGCCGGGCGCTTTAGGAAAGCGCACATATTTGGATGGTAACTCTCAGCGCCCGCAGATTAATGGAGCGCTTTTTGACAAACGAAATTTCTGGAGCACCGACAGCGTCGTCGGAAATCGCCCAAAATCGGCTGCAGTGGTTCAGCTTGGGGCTGTCGCTTTTCTCCCTTGCCGCATCATGCCTGACCATCGCCGGTCTCCTTCAGACCGCTGCATTCGCCTGGATTGTGCTGATGATGTCAGTGGTGGGGCTCGCTGGCGCCTACGTGTTTCTCAGAGATCAACTGCGATGGCGCATCGCGACTTGCATATTCGCATTTGTCTTGTTCGTGCTGTTACTGATGATGGCTATGGACGGCTTGGCGTCCGTTGGTTTTCAGACTTTCTGCGTCCAGCAATAATCAGAACCCTCTGAGCCAATGAACCGTAATGAGGGGAAATGGAGGGCGAGAGCGGTCTGACGTAAGATAAAGGCATCGGCTCGAATTGGTCCCGACGCTCGCGACCTAAGATTCGCTCTCGACTCCAATGAGAATCCTCGGCAAGTATTGTTAAGTATCTGTGGGGGATTAAATGAGGTTAAGGTGGTGGCACGTCAAACAGGCGTGTTTTTGGTTCGGACGAAATGCAGAAGCGATAGCAGCGATTGTCGCCATCATCCTTGGCGTAATCTCCATACGGCAGGGAGTCCAAGCCGTTGAGTTCGCCAACGAGGGTATCCGGCTAGCTGCCGAGGGCACAAAGCTGGCCGAGCGAAGTCTATCGGTATCGATATCCGCCCTTGAGACCGAAACCAAGTTTTCCGCTATCGCAAACTCGCCAAGTCTTAACATCAACCTGATGGGCGCGAGCCTCAGCGGCGACAAGAAGAGGTACTTTGGAATATCAAACTTCGGCCTAGGGCCTGCTGTGATTTATCAGATGGATGTTCGCAGCCCGGAGGGGTCGATCACCGTCAAACAAGGGGGGGCGTGGTCCAAGGATATCGAAGCCTTCGAAAGCTTCTTCAACAAGAGAGGCGCGGCAATCGATCCCGAAAAATTAGCTTCGGTCCCCTTCTTCTATCAATCCCCTATTCGCCTGCTGGGGAAGGATCAGAACCTCGTCGTTTTTGATTTCAATGGAGACTGGCCGAGCGATGACCGTGAAGGGTTCTTCACCTTTGCTCGCCCCGTGGAAATTCGCGTCTGCTACACCGACCTGGTCGGTTACATGTCCGGCGAAGCTACCACCGACTTGCAAACCCCCTTCCCCTCGTGCCCGGAACCGCCGGTGACTCTCACCGTGAACGTTCATAGATCAAGCTAGAAGGCACGAGTACGAAAATTTTGGCACATTTCTGCTAACGTGCGGATTGCAATTATCCGCGTGGACCGGCGACTAAGAGCGCACTGAACATCCACAAATCAGTGCGCTCACATTACCAAACGGTTATGCTATTTCAAGTCCCGCTGTTCATCTGAACGAGCTTATCCATCGTTTCATGGATGAATCTCGCGGTAGCTGGCGACGTGACGCCACGTGACAGCATGGATCTGAGGCCGTGGTACTGAAGATTTCGCGAGCGGATTTCATGTGATGCTCGCCGACGCCGTTGCTGCGGCGAGAGAGACTTTTCCGCCTCCTCCTGTCGAAGAATCAGGGCCTTGGCCTCGATAAAGGCCTGCTGCTGCTCCCACTCCTCCCACCTGAGGCGGTCGATCGTCGCAAGTGGAAATTCGAACGGCTCGGGCTCTCGCTCGGCAGAAAGCCTTGCCTTCATCACCTTGCCGACGCCGTCAACTGCCTCGACCTCTTGGAAGCTGCGAGCGCTCAGATCCACAAACAGATAACCCACGAACGTAGGGAAACGCTTTTCGATCCAGCGCTTGCTGCGGTGATGACGGACCATCACCCGATATGACGGCATGAAGAAATCAAAGCCTTCACCCTTCAGATTTCGCTCCACGACGCTGGCGGCGGTCTGGCGACCCATCACCAAATCTGCCGACGGCGCGCGCTGAGCATTCGGTGCTGTGCGGACAGCGAACCACTTGCCATTCGGTAGCGTGTAGTCGCCTGGCTCGCCCTCTCCCGACCGGAGGGACAGCAATTCGCGCTCCTGCCTCAAGGCAGACTGCCGGCGCTCCCGTTCGATCGCATTCCAGTCGCCGATAATTTTTTGATGCATGGTCACGCAGCGTCCTTCCTTTTCAGTAAAACATCGTTCCAGTCGTCGCCGACCGTTTCGGGTATCTCGACGCGGACGCTCGGGCCGCCCGCCTTGACTGATAACCTGTGAGCAAGAGACAGCGCGGCGGCTTGGCCGCCATATTTCGGATCATTGTCGCCGAAGACGATCACCTCCCTGACGCTTTCCGGCGCCTGCCAGTTTTCAAGAATCCGCGAGTTCAGCGCGGACCAAACAGGCACGCGGAAAATCGAAGATGCGGCCAGAGCTGTCTCGATCCCTTCGGCAATGCCAAGAACAGCCCCTACCTTTGTGAAGAGCTGCACCGCGGAACCTGGCGGGATTGCCCCGACCATCAGCTTGCGAACCTGGTCCACGTCAGCCTTGCGACCGTCCGCCGCAAGATAGGTCCGATGGATATTCACCGGGTCACCAGCGAAAGATCGAACAACGGCGATCATTCCAGGGTGATAGGTTTTTGCCCTGTCCTCCGACAGGTGTTCCATGCGAGGAACGGTCCGAAGCGAACGAGGAAAGCTTTTGAAGGCGAGCCCGCGAGATGCAAGGTATCGCCCGACGATGTCGCCAGGTTCGATCGGCGCTGACGCCTGCCATATCGCGGTTTTTTGCTTTAGAGCCCAATCGCCATTGTCCCGGCGCTCCACCGGCCGGATGTCGCCGACAATGCGTTCGACTTCCTTTGCCGCGGTTTGGAAATCCCATCCCTTGATCTGCATCAGAAGATCGATCGGGCTCTTCTTCCCACATTGGCCGCACAGAAACGAACCAGAGCTATCCTTGTCAGTAAAGCGGAACCGGTCCTTTCCGCCGCACCACGGGCAAGGGTGATGCTTGCGCGCATTGAGCAAGGGCGCGTCAACGCCAAGCGCGGCCAAGATACCAGGCCACCGGCCTGCCGCGCGCTGGTGAACGGACTGGCGGCTATCCTGCATGACGCGCCGCCTCCTGCTTCTCAGCCTTCTGGACTTTCTTCACCCACGCGATTTGTTTGCTCTTCAACCAGCTGAGCGTCTTCGTCGATGGTGGTTGAGGGACCACGTCATCCATACCGCGCGGCCAGACATCGAACCGGGATTTGTAATTCGCGGTGATCCATCTCGCGTTCTTGTTGCGCGTCTTCGCCACCCAGAGCAGTTCGGCGTAAAACCCTCGCTTGTCGTCAATCGTCACTTTAGCCTGCTTGCCGCCTAGCTGCAGCAGCTCGCCTTGAACGGTCGCGACGTCCTGCGCGAATTGAGGCTCAAAACCACATGATGAGCATTTTCGAACACCTGCCGGCTTGAGGCGCGAGCACTTGGGGCACTCCTTCGGCAACGGCGGTGCACGCTCAGGCCGCGAACTGGACAAGCTTTGGCGTTCCTTGCCGTCGTCTAGATGGGCATGGTGAATATCGGTCACGAAACCAAGCTTCAGTGTCGTGTCGGAATGATCGAGAACAAGGCAATCCGCCTTTCCTGCCGCAAGGCGCAAGCCTCGTCCGATAATCTGCACGTAGAGCATTTCGGACTTTGTCGGCCGCGCCAGAATGATGCAACGAACATCCCAATCGACGCCGGTGGTCAGAACGCCGACGTTGACGACAACGCGGACTGTTCCCTCCTCAAATGCCTTACGAATCCGATCCCGCTCGCCACGGTCGCTGTTGCCATCGACATAGGCGCAGGAAACACCAGCCTTTTCGAAATCTCGTTCAAGGCTGCGGGCATGGGCTCGGTTGACGGCGAAGCACAATGTCGGACGGTTCTCGCCGAGCTTGATCCATGTCGATACCACGTCTGCCGTCAGGGTCGGCTTGTCCATGGCTTCGGCAAGCTGGCCCTCGTGGTAGTCGCCAGCCACTGTCTTCACGCCAGTCAGATCAGGATGGCTCGGCGCGTAGACCTTGAACGGCGACAGGTATTCCGAGCGGATGAGCTGCTGTGTCGTCGCGGCGATGATCAGATCATTGTAGTACTTCCCCAGCCCGCGCGACCAAGGCGTTGCGCTCAAGCCGATGAACGGCAGCCTCGGCTCCGCGGCCATCCACTGCATGACGATCTTGTGCATCACGTGGGCCTCGTCGATGATGACGAGGTCAGTTTCAGGAAGCTTGCGGCGGCGCAGCGTTTGAATGCTGGCAACCTGCACCGGCTGCGAATAGTCCGTCAGCGGGTGCTGCGCTTGGATGACGCCGACGGCGGTGATCCCCTCCTTGCCGAGCGCAACGACCGTCTGGTCAATCAGCTCGATCGCAGGGACCGTGAAGACAACACGCCTGCCTTTTGCCAGCGCCCTGGTGATGATCTCAGCTGCGGTCTTCGTCTTGCCGGCGCCTGTCGCCATCATCAGCATCGGGCGGCGGCGTCCGGCGGCCATGGCTTTCCAGACGAGATCGATGGCGGCGCTCTGGTAATCGCGAAGCTCGATCATACCGCACCCCGCTTGAACGGTACGACGTTCGATGGCGGGGCATCAGGCAGCCAGTCGTCAATGCCCTCTGCAGGGGGTATTGCTGCCTCACACGTATACGTACCCTCTTGTAGGTAGAGAGAGGAGTCTCTCCCATGAAAGGGATATACTGTGTTAACTGTGTTACTATCCCCGGAAGGAGCTTCCGGTTGCAACGGAAGGAGCTTCCGGTTGGAACTCGATTTGCAACCGGAAGAATTTTCCAGTTGCAAAAGATGCCTGGCGGCTACGATGTCAGCCTTCGTGAGGTCGAATGTCTTATCAACGGAGAGCGTGATCGCATCCGTCGAACGACCTGAAAATCCGTTACTCCGAGCCCGGCGCGATATTGCGCCCAAACGATCCAGGAGGGTTAGCGCTCCCCTGACTGTTCGGTCCGTCACGCCGATCTCTCTAGCGATATCCGCCTGAGAACTGCGGCACTCCACAGTTCCTCTATCGGCCAAGAACGCGACTGCCTTGATTACCGAGCGTAGGGTCTGATCGGCAAAGTTTTGCGCCGACGCCCATTTCATTGCCTCCTTGCTCATTGGACGGCCTCCTCGCAAACGGCTTCGAACGTTGCCGCGAGTTTCGCCAAGTGCGCGCACATGGCAGCGCGTTTGGCCGGCGGGCAAAGCCGGAGGAACTCTTGTGCCGTGAGATCCCCCAGAGCGTAGAGCGCCGCGCGCACCTCTTCGTAGGTGGGCATCTTCCTTTCTGGCGGCTTTTCGGAACGTTCAGGAACTTTTGTCGATGACGGCAAACTATCAGTCCGTCTCTGCTGCGCGAGGTCGCGCCTGACCTTCTGTATCTGGTCATTCGGAGGCATATTTTTGAGGGTATCAAGATAGACGCCGGTATCGAGCTTTGTTCCTGAGATGAGGTTCAGAGCTTCGGGAATAACTTTGCCGCCGCGCTCGGCGTCACGCCGGACGACCCTTTCCGACTGGCCTGTGGCACTGGCTGTCTGTGCGGTGAATCGAGGCTGATCATCGGGAAGAAAATCACCTTCGTCGGAGGAGTGGCCAAGTTGGCCACTCCTCTCGTGCTGGTTTGTCCCATGCCGCGTGTGTGGATAAATTTCCTCGTAAGCTTCTTTTCGACGAGCTGTAAAAATTGCTCTTTCTGACGGCGAAAGGTTAGGACCACAAAGGTTCTCATCGCACTCGGCAATGACTGCTTCGGGCGCCGTCATGTCAACGACGTTTGCCGGGACTTCCATGTATCCTGCTGCCCGGCATGCTTCGAGGCGGTTGCCGCCGGCAATGAGCTTATAGGACTGGTCACCGGTGTGAATTACCGTAATCGGATTGAGTAGACCGACCAGGAGAATGCTTGCTTTCAGGGATGCGACCTGTTCCGGTGATGGCGACCGGATACGCCCGCTTGTGTCAATCTGATCGAGTGGAATTGGCGTTATGACGTCCATTACTATCTCCGCGCGCGGCGGCACGCCGGTAGTCAGCGGCGGCCTGCTCAAGAACTCTGAGGTGATGTTTTTGAGTTTCAATCTCGTGGTCAGGGCGCTTCTTGGCCCCGGTTGAGAAAGTCGCGATCCAGTCGGACTTTGAGATTATGAGGCCGTCTAGGCCTTCAGTCATCTCGGTATGCGTTAGTCGCGGCGTGTTAACGCTGCCACTCGGGTTCATGCAGGCGACCGCTCAGGCTGATATCCGGCATCCGCCATCCACTTCATCATCACCAAAGGCAACGGCTTGCCCTCTGGCCAATTGTCGGCGCACCATCTCATGACCTCGTCAAAGGTCCGCACCGTGAACGTGCCCTTTGCGTCGTGCAGACGGGCGAAGAAGTTAGGGTCATTTTTTACCCGCTTCGAGACAGTAGAGATCGCGCAGCCGCGCGCCTTCGCAAAGGCGGCCGCGGTTTCAAGAAGAGTGTTGCGAAGTTCTTTTTCCATAGTAGCGTTAACTATATGGATTAATCAGGCTTTAGCAAGCCAAAAGTATGGTTATATCAGACTTGGAATTTTTCAACAAAAATGGATACTGCCATACATGAGAAACATTTTAGCAGAACGCATCCAAGAACGACTGAAGGCCATGGGGATCAACGCAACCAATGCCGCGTTGAACTCAGGGTTAGGAAAGACGGCCGTACGGGATATCATTGCTGGTAAATCCAAGAGCCCGACAGTAGCCACTCTTGCGGCGCTGGCTGGTACTCTTGAGTGCACGGTTTCTTACCTCCTCGGAGACGCGATCCATCCTGCGGGATTTCGCGAAACCGATGCTCAAATCAAAAACGTGAGAATTGTCCCGGTAATGGCCAACTTAAGCTCGGGCAATTTTAGCAAGACGGTCTCGTCTATCGTAGAGACATTCGGTCGGGGGATTGCGTATGACAGCCGCGACTTCGGGCCGAGTGACCTGCTTCTAAGTCGAGCGGGGGATGACAGCATGGAAGCCGTAGGCATCATGAAAGGCGACGTCGTCACGTCCGTTACCCGCACAATCGACGCGCCCCTGAGAAACGGCGATATAGTGACAGTCGTTCGCTACATCGACCCTCCTGGGATAAAGGAAGAGTCCTTACGGCAAGTCCAGATCAACAAGGATGGCACGACATCGCTCTGCACTCGGCCGATTGACGGCGAAGGCGATGAAATAATCCTCGACCGGCAGATAAAACCCGGATCCGAAACACAGCGATGGCTCACGGCCGAAGGCCACGGGATCATGATTACCGGCATCGTAACCCGCCTTGTGAGGGACTTTCCGGAAAATGGATAAATCCATCACTGCCTCTTGACGATGGATATATCCACAAACTAATATGCCTTCACAGTTGGAGGCTAATATGGATACAACCGCTTCAGACGACCGCAATCCTGCGATCATCATTGTAATTGCCCGACATCGTACGACGGTCGGCGCCGACGAAGCGGTGTTCAGCAACACCGGCGAGCCTATTGGAGGCGCCGATGACGCCGCTTGAGATCGCGAAGTTCCTCCTCGACGAGGCGGCGAAGATCACCGGCCGCAAGGGTACGAAGGACGACACTGTCAACGCCATTGCAAAGGTCGTGGCGAAAGAGTTCCCGACGACGGAACGGGCGACCATCGAGCAAGCTTTGAGGCTCGCAAACGACATCATCGGCAAAGACAGCCTTTACAAGCTGCGCAAGATCGAGGCTGTCAACGTTACCGGACTCGACATTTCATCCCCGGCCAACGGGGAGCCGATATGCGAGCGCGTCAATCCGGCAGCGCTCTATGTCGATCCTGCTTATCAGCGGCAGATCGGCGCGCGCGGACTGAGGCAGATCCGGCAGATTATCGAAGATTGGAATTGGAACCGCTTCAAGCCGCCGATCTGCGCGTATGCGGAGGACGAGGCAGGCGTCACGGTCCTGAAGGTTCTCGACGGTCAGCACACGGCGATAGCAGCGGCCAGTCATCCGGAAATTGATTTCATCCCGATCATGATCGTTGAGGCGGCCGCGACGTCTCTGCAGGCGGAAGCCTTCGTCGGCCAG
The DNA here is from genome assembly GCF_056400165.1 of Rhizobium sp. 01L410. Lineage (NCBI taxonomy): Bacteria > Pseudomonadati > Pseudomonadota > Alphaproteobacteria > Hyphomicrobiales > Rhizobiaceae > Rhizobium > Rhizobium sp. 01L410. The sequence goes on along the minus strand of NZ_JBFTST010000010.1, from coordinate 168,897 downwards.
AACACGCAGCGCCTGCAGGTCACTGCCCTTCAACTCCATCAGTCGGCGTTGGTTGCCCGCGATCTGGACGCCATGAAGATCGACATGCTCTGCCAGCAGGCCGGCGTGACAATCATGCGCCAACCGCGCGCCAACGGCAGCTATCAGCCTGGCGAGACGATTTCGATCAACGCCGTCAACTCGCTTGTCGGTCGCCGCGGTAACGAGAAATCGCGAGAAATTCTTGAGGTGCTGGCAAAGGCGAAGTTTGCGCCGATCTTGAAGGATCAGATCCGCGCAGTCGAAGAACTGATGACGAAAGAGGAATTTTGTGCGGTCCTGAAACCTGCTGATATTGCGGCAGGAATAACCGGCGCATGGCTTAACGATATCGACGAGGCTAAACAGATATCTCTGGCGAACAAGTGGCCACTGTGGAAGGCTCTGGCAATCACATGGTTCCGCAAGACGAAAAAGGGCCGACCGACCCAAGTGAGGGCGGCGTGACAACCTATTTTTCAACCTCCTCTTCGGTGCTGCTCGTCAGGGCTTTATCAAGGTGCTCGGCAATCTTCAGGCCGATCTCAGTCTTGTTGTCCATTTCATGCAGGGCGGATCTGAGAAGCATATTCAGGAACTCGGAAGGTGAAAAGCCAGCCCGTTCCGCACGCTCGGTAAGCATTTCGCTGATCTCGTCAGACAGAGTAACGCTGTGGTGCGCAAGCAGCTCCCCCTGCAGATCCAAGAGGGCCCGGATGATGTATGCGTGCGGATGCATACGCAGCGAGAACTCAAGGCGAGAGACGATCTCGGCATTCATGGAGCGATTGTTCTCGTCGGCAACGGTCTTCAAGCTAGCTCGAAGCCCCTCAGGCAGCCGCAATAGAAATTTGTCGAGTTCTTCACTGGGAGGTTTCGGTGCTTTCGTCATGTTTATCTCCATACTATCAACTCGATATACAATAAATGATATCATCTCGATATGATGAGTTGACAGGCGATGATATCGAGTTGATATTAACCTTACCGGAGAGATAACGTATGAAAGACGAAGCTAAATTGCTCTGCCGGTTTCCGCAGGAAATCAAGCGCTTCTTGGAGCGCCAGGCAGAAAAGTACGCAAGCTCAATGAACAGCGAAGTCGTTCGCTGCATCCGAGAGCAGATGGAAAAATCGGAAGGCCCGGCTACGGCCGGAAAGTAGGAGAGCAGGACGGGGAATGTAAGTTTGGCGACTCTTTCCCCGCCCCTGCTGAACATCAACAAGCAAAAGGATTTGCCTGATGAGCGATCACAGGACTAGCAAAACTGCGCCTGAAAGTATAGGCGAACTTTCGAAGAACATCATCGCGAAGCTCGCGCCGAAGCATCCTTATTCGCTGACGGCCGCCATCCTCCGCTATCGGGGTGTCTGGAACACGTACCTCGCTGATTGCTTGGAAGCTGAGCAGCGCGGAGAGAACAGCGACTTGCCTCATTCGAACGAGGCATCTGATGTCCTTGCAAATTGGGATCGTCCCGCCGAGGATCTCGTCGAAGCCCTTATGGCTGTCGAATTCGCGATCGAGGATTACGAAACAGGCGAGCACCCTCGCATCCCCGCAATGTTGAACGCCGCCAAAGGCTGGCTTTCTGCGGAACAGAAGCGGAGGGAATTCTAATGAAGACCGATCTCGAAAACTACGAGGCTAACAATTGTCTCACCGCTTTGATGTTGGAGGCCGGTGAAATCATCCGCGAGCATCCGGATCTCGGGATCGGCCGCATCGCCGTGAACGAGTATGGTCTTCACACCTTTCACATCGGCGCGGACGCCAAGAGCGAAAAGCTCAAAAATGGGCCTGACGCCCTTCTAAGTGCCGTAACCATGGTGCAGAGTTTTCCAGCTGTAGAAGCGATCGTCGGCGACGGCTTCGCCGCCATCTTTGATGCCCTGACGGCGTCGATTGAGACGATAAGCGGCATAATCAGCCAGCCGCGCTGCAACAGCGGGGAAAACCTTTCGGCCGCGGGCGAATATCTTGAGAAGATCGAAGATTTTCTTTTGTTCGAGCGGCGCCGGATCATGAAAGCGGCAGCTGCCGCGACCAATACAGAGCGCGACGATGGCGACCATGTCCGGTTGAAAGCAGTCCTTCAATTCAAAGCAGTGGACGCCGACCTCACCTACGATCAGGCCGTCAATATGATTGCGGCCTACGATCAAGTGGAGGCGCGGTCATGAAGTCTGCACCAGATTTCCACCCTTCCGATATCTTCTACCGGCTGAACGACCTCGAACGGCTAATGCAGGCGATCCATGACATCTTGCACGATATGGACTACGCCCGCCAGGACGGAAGCCGTATCGACGAACTGGATACCGTCGCCAGCCTTCACCGTATCGCGCACCGTGATGCTGCGGAGATCCGCGATATGGCCTCCATCTTCGATGGCCCAGTTAGCTGGCAGTCGGACAGTTGCGCCAACCCCGAGCTGCAGCGCCGTATCTATACCTTCAAGTCTGCTCGTGCGGCATACCAGGTGCGTGAAGAAGCCGACACCGACACAGCGGGCACATCACCTGAGTGGGACGCCTACGAAGTTGCCGAAGACGCATTGTTGTCTTTCCCCTGCAAGTCCATGGCGGACGTCGCCCTGAAAGCCGACCTCATCATCTCTGACAACGGCCTAAGCGACACCATACGCAACTGCTTTAAGATAGAGGGTGACGGCAAAAAGTGGCGCCTCGAACCCTTTCTTCGATCGATGAAGGGAGAAGCGCCGTGAGCAAGTTTCAGCGTCTTTCCCCCGAACACATCGTCAACAGCCTTGACCCGCTCGATATGGAAATCGAGCCGGGGTTCAAGGTGCGGCAGCTCTGCACGCCAGCGGAATGCAACCGCGCTATGGTGAAGGTCGAGAACGACATGAGCGCGATCGGCACGCAAATTGCCCGCGCCGAAGCCAACCCTCTGTCTGTCCCGGCTGGCTGGCGCTCCAAAGCGCAGAACGCAATGCGCTGGAAGAAGCGGATCATTAGGGCAATCCGCGAGCACGCGATCAATCTCGCCAAAGAGAACGGTGACGGCAGAGAACACCGTCGCCAGTACATCCTGAAGGTCATCGAGGACGAGCTCGGCGGCGAGGCGATGGACAGGTTCGTCTCGATCGCCCGCAAGCGGCACCCAGAGGCATTTGGGACTGTGGATAACGGGGAGAAGTAGGCCATGGAGACCGAAAGCCCCCTCATCGCCTTCGTGAAGGCGCTCGCGCGGCGTCAGGCGCGGCTTGACGCCGCCCTTCCTCCACCCGCTAATCAAAACCTTCAAGACAAAGAGCCTACGAGGAAGCCGTAATGCGTGCCGCGATTTATGCCCGATATTCGTCTGATCTGCAGAACGACAGATCGGTCGAGGATCAAATCCGGCTTTGCCGCGAGCACGCCGCCAGGATCGGCGCCACGGTCGTTGGCGAGTTCTACGACCGGGCCAAGTCGGGCGCATCGATGTTCGGCCGCCCAGGCTTGGCGGACCTGATGCTGGCGGCAGAGCGGAGCGAGTTCGAAATCCTTCTCTCCGAATCCCCTGACCGCATTTCACGCGATATCGCCGACCTCGCCCATGTCCACAAGACGCTCAAGTTCCGCGAAATCACCATCCACTGCGTCAACGGCGGTCAGATCGACACCGTTCAGGTCGGCATGTTCGGGGTGATCGGCCAGATGCAGCGCGAGGAAGGTGCAAAAAAGACAAAGCGCGGAATGGTCGGCGTGATCCGATCCGGTCGCAGCGCTGGCGGCAAGGCCTACGGCTACAGGCCGATCACCGGAAAGCCGGGCGAATTAGAAATCGTGGAAGCTGAGGCTGAAGCTGTTCGGCGGATCTTCACGATGTACGAAGCCGGCGTCTCGCCGCGGACAATCGCCCGCTCGCTGAATGAGGACGGCATTGAGGCACCGCGAGGCAAGCAATGGAATGCCTCGACGCTCAATGGGAGCGGCCAGCGAGGCAATGGCCTCTTGCGCAATCCCGTCTATGTCGGAAAGCTGATCTGGAACCGGGTGCGAATGGTGAAAGACCCATCCACCGGCCGCCGTATCTCACGCGTGAACGACGCGTCCGAATATGAGACCATCGACGCCCCTCACCTGCGCATCGTATCTGATGAACTGTTTGCAGCTGTTCAGGCTCGAAAAGAGGACAGGACAAAGCTGGGGCCGAAAGGGCCGCGCTCGAAGCGCATCCTGTCAGGGCTGTTGCGCTGTGGCGCGTGCGGCGGGGGAATGGCTATTGTAGGCTTCGACCGGAGCGGAAAGCGCATTCAGTGCAGCAAGCACAGGGAAAGCGGTGCATGCGTCAACAGCCGTCGCTATTACCTCGAACGCATCGAAGCACTTGTCCTCAGCCGCCTGCAGTCGCAGTTCGCGGACACCAGCATCATCGAGGCCTATGTCTCTGCCTACCAGGAAGAGCAGAAGCGCATTCGATCGACAGCGTTGCGCGATCGGGCAAGCGCGTCTCGACTGCTCGAAGAGGCGGTCTCCGAGATTAACCGGATCGCCAGGTTGTGCGCGAACGGCTTTATCTCGGAGGAAGAGCTGCCAGGAATGCTCGCGCCGCTTCGAGCTCAGCGCGATCGGCAAAAGGAAATTCTAGAATCGGTGGACGAACCGCCGAACGTGATCGAGCTTCAGCCAAAGGCAGTGCGCCGGTTCAGGGAAAACATCGAGAGCCTGGCGCAGATCGTGTCGGAGAAGGGAGGAGAGCCGTCGCCGGAGCTTGTCGCACCGTTCCGGCAGCTCGTAGCGGCCGTGATTATCGAGTCTACCCCAGTGGGAGAGGCTTATAACGTGCGATTGAAGGGCTATTTGTCCAGCCTGATCAATTCAGATCTGTCGGTTATAAAAGTGGTAGCGGGGGGCGGAATTGAACCGCCGACCTCAGGGTTATGAATCCTGCGCTCTCACCAACTGAGCTACCCAGCCACACCATCCAGACAAGCCCTTCACAAAGCGGCAGCCCGTCGGATGAGCGGGTTATTAAGAGCGTCTCGGCTTTGTGTCAAGCACGTGAAGGAGAAAAAGGGAGCGCTGCAGCATGGCTTTTCCCAACAATTTCACGCAGCCACCGGCTGGCTCAGAAGCGCTTTCAGCGAGGCTTCCGCTGCAGGCTCACGTTCCGAGCGTTCGATGAAGCCGCCGCCGAAAACGCGGGCGTCGTCGCCCGGCGCCGAATAGAGCGCACAGGCCTGGCCCGGCGCGATACCGGCTTCGCCGACGGTCAGATCGACATAGATGCCCGATGCGTCGGCGCGCAGCACCGCCGGTTCCGGCACACGGGTGGAGCGGACCTTGGCATAGCAGGCGAAGCCTTCACCGGCAGCAGCCTGCAGCAGCGGTTCGTCGCCCAGCCAGTTGACGTCGCGCAGATAGACGCGGTGGGTTTCCAGCGCTTCCTTGGGGCCGACGATGACGCGGCGCGAGCGCGCGTCGAGATAGACGACATAGAGCGGGTCGCCAGTGGCGACGCCGATGCCGCGGCGCTGGCCGATCGTATAATGCAGGATACCGTCATGACGGCCGAGCACGCGGCCGTCGAGATGAACGATCTCGCCCGCCAGTGCCGCATTTGGCTTCAGCTTGTTGATGACATCAGAATACTTGCCCTGTGGCACGAAACAGATGTCCTGGCTATCGGCCTTCTTGGCGACGACGAGGCCCATCTCTTCGGCGAGCTTGCGCGTTTCCGACTTCGGCAGGCCGCCCAGCGGAAAGCGCAGATAATCGATCTGCTCCTGCGTCGTCGCGAACAGGAAGTAGCTCTGGTCGCGATCGGCATCGGCTGGGCGATAGAGGGCCCGGCGTCCCGGCGCGCCGCTTGCAGGATTGGGTCGCGAACGGATGTAATGGCCGGTGGCCAAGGCATCGGCCCCGAGCTCCTTGGCGGTTTCCAGCAAATCGGCGAACTTGACGGTCTGGTTGCAGGACACGCAGGGGATCGGCGTTTCACCGGCCACATAGCTTTCCATGAACGGGTTGATCACCGTATCGCGAAAGCGCTTTTCATAATCGAGCACGTAATGGGGAATGCCGAGCGTCTCGCAGACGCGGCGCGCATCGTCGATATCCTGACCGGCGCAGCAAGAACCGGCACGGTGAACGGCAGCGCCGTGATCGTAAAGCTGCAGGGTGATGCCGAGAACGTCATAGCCCTGGCGTTTCAGAATCCCGGCCACGACGGAGCTGTCGACGCCGCCCGACATGGCAACGACGACGCGGGTGTCTTCCGGCTTCTTGTCAAAATCCAGTGTATTCACGTCCGACTGCCAAATTCTGCGCGAGTTCCGCGATTGATGCGACCGGCATGCTTTGCGCTGCAAATACGGCCGGTTTCAATGCCTCCGGCGGGCTCGTCCGCCGGGCTTTCCGTGCCGCTGGATATAGAAAGGATTGGCCGCCCACGCAAGGGGCAGCCGCCACGGCCGGAATTCGGCCGCCGTCCCGGCGAGTGAACGGCCTATGCCGCGCAGAATTCAGTTCTCCAAGCAGGGATCGGCAAAAAGAAAACCTTTCAGCGCGCCGGAGAGCGTCTTGCCGACCACGACCAGCCAGATCATCGCAAGCGCCGCCACCAGCACGCCGCCGAAACTTGTCAGCAGCGGAAAGTCGAGCAGCTGGCCCAGCCGCAGCGTCGTCACCGCATAGACGCCGATCGGAAAGGTGAAGGCCCACCAGCCGAGATTGAACGGCAGCCCCTCGCGCGCATGGCTGACCGTCGTCGCGATGGCGATCGCCAGCCACCAGAGCCCGTAACCCCAGAGCAGAACGGCGCCGAGCAGGCTAGCGCCAGCCATCGCCGTCGCCAGTTCTCCGAGCCCTTTTGCCTCCAGCACGCTGCCGCTATTGGCGGCAAACAGAGCCAGGCCGAAAGCACCGGTGCCGATCGGGCCGAGCGCCAGAAAGCTCGTCGCGCTCATATTGGCAGGCGGCAGCTTGTGCAGCGCCATGCGCAGGAAGAGGATCACCAGAATGCCGAGCGCCAGCGGCACTGAGCAGGCCCAGAGGACATAGCTCGCGAACAGCATGGTGAATTGCGGCGCACCGGACGGCAGGTGCGCCATCAGCATCGCGCCGCTGCCGGCGGTCACCTCGGAGGCGACGATAGGCAGCAGCCAGACCGCGGTCATCTGATGGATCGCGTGCTCCTGCCGGGTGAACATCGCAAGCGGAATGGAAAGACCGGCAAGGATCGCCAGCGCCGCATCGAACCACCAGAGCGATTGCGCGATATCGATCGCGAGATCCCCGACCAGCGGCTGCCCGAAGATCACGAAGCCGTTGATGATGGTGGCGAGTCCCATCGGAATGCAGCCAAAGAACATCGAAAGCACCGGATGATCGAAGATCCGGCGCGCATCGCCAGGATAAATGATCCACTTCGCCGCATAGATCAGCGAAAGTGCAATGAAGAGCAGGATATTCGCCACCCACAGGGTTTCACCGAGGCTGTAGAGCGCCGGTGCCGATGGAAACTGCGCCAGGCAGACGGCGAACATCCCGGTACCCATGGTCGCTGCAAACCAGTTGGGCGTGAAATGCCGGACAAGCCGCAGCCCGTCGCTGGGAACATCACCGGCACCGGTTTTCATCAAAATGGTCATCGCCGCTCGCCTCATCTTTCGGCGTCACCAATAGACCCTTGAATTAATCGCTTCCAACGAATTGTAATTGTCAAACCGTTCGATTCAATCGATGAACCTATGCTAAAATAAATGCCCCGGCCTAGTTAGCCGAGGCACTCTTTCTTCATCTCTCCAGCGCTATACAGCCAGGCGTCAGAGCTTCAATGCCCACCGCTGGCCGATGCATCCGTCATCTTTTCGAGCACCTGATCCAGGCTGAAGCTCGCAGACTTCTGCCGGGGCGGAAACTCTTTGAACGATGACAGGAATTCCGCCACGCCTGCCTGGGCCGGCACAAGCAGGTAGATGTGCCGGAACATCCAATCGTAGAACGTATTGGAGGTCTGTATCGCGCGTTCGTATGGATCCATCCGCAGATTGAAGTATAGTTGGACCAAGGGCCAACTACTGCCGCAGTCAGGGACGGCTTGATGCCGGCGTTTCGCGCATTGGAAGGATCAGCCTGACGGCGGCGATCGCTAGAAAATCCCTGTCTACCGTGATAGTCGGACTGCAGGCACCCTACCTCTGCGCATCGGCACAAGGATTGACATGACCCTTGATCAGCTTCGAATTTTCGCGGCGGTAGCGTCCGTCGAGCACATCACCAGGGGCGCCGAGAAACTCAACCTCAGCCAATCGGCCGTCAGCGCAGCCATAAAAGCCCTCGAGACCCGTTACGACATCGAGCTCTTCGATCGAGTTGGACGATCGATCGTGCTGAACCCGGCCGGGCGAAACTTTCTGCCGGAAGCATTGAAGGTGCTGGCAAGTGCGGCGGCGGCTGAAGCGGCGCTCATCGACCTCGGCAACCTTCAAGTTGGCGACCTGTCGATCATGGCAAGCAACACCATCGTTTCACACTGGCTGCCCAAGCGCCTGGCGGCCTTCCGGCGGCAATATCCGGGCATCAAGCTCCGCACGAGCATGGGCAACACCAGTGAAGTGACCGCCGCCGTGAAGGCGGGCGTTGCGGAGATCGGACTCATCGAATGGCCGACCGACGACCCTGATGTTGCGGCGATGCAGCTGGACGAGGATGAAATGGTAGTGATCGTCTCGCCGGATCATCCATGGGCCTCGAGAACCCGTCCTATCGACAATCTGAGTGAAACGTCCTGGGTGCTGAGGGAGTTGGGCTCCGGAACCAGATTCGCCTTCAAGAGCCTTCTGGAACTTCACGCTACACCGGCAGCATCCATCGACGTGGTGATGGAGCTACCCGACAACTCGGCCGTGGTAGGCGCGGTCGAGCAGGGATTAGGAGCCACGTTGATATCGAAAAGTGCCGCCGAAACCTCGATACTGTCGGGACGCGCGGTACAGACAACTATAGCGCCCCTTCCACGACCCTACTTCCTGATCCGCAACCCTGATCGCTATAACTCGAACGCGGCGAAAGCTTTTGAGAAGATCGCCCTGGATAGAGCTAAGACGCCTTCGACGCGATGATCTCACCAATTACCGGCGCGCCTTAACGGCACATCGCCTTCGATCATCCGCTCGGCGGCGGCCTGCGGCATCGGCTTGCCGAGCAGATAACCCTGCACTTCCGCAAAGCCCTCCCGCCGCAGCCTCTGCAGCTGCTCTTCCGTCTCTATGCCTTCGGCAAGCGTCACCGCATTGAACCCCGAGCCGATGCCGGCAACGGCGCGGATGATTGCTAGATTGCCGGGGTCGCTCTCCATACCGGCGACGAAACTGCGGTCGAGCTTGATCTTGTCGAAGGCAAAGGCCCTCAGATAGCTGAAAGACGAATAGCCCGTGCCGAAATCGTCGATGGCGATGCGCAGGCCGAGCTCCTTCAGGGCCCGAAGCAGCGGCAGGCTCTGTTCGACATCGGCGAGGAAGACGGACTCGGTTATTTCGATCTCCAGCCGCTGCGCCTGCAATCCGCTGTCGCCGAGCGCCGAAACGACGGTGGCGAGCAGCGTGTTGTGGCGGAACTGGCAAACCGAAAGATTGACGGCGATCTTTAGATGTTCGGGCCAGCCGGCGGCAACGCGGCAGGCTTCGCGCAGCACCCATTCGCCGATCGGCACGATCAGCCCGGTTTCTTCGGCGAGCGGAATGAATTCCATCGGCGCCACAAGTCCTCGGCTCGGGTGATGCCAGCGGATCAGCGCTTCGAAGCCGGCGAGTTCGCCGCTCGCCGCCTGCACGATCGGCTGGTAGTGAAGCTCGAACTGCCGCTTCTCGACGGCGTCGCGCAATTCGGCGATGAGCTGATGACGCCGCTCCACTTCGAGGCGCATCTCGGTCTCGTAGAAACGGTATGTGGACCGGCCGCTTTCCTTGGCGGCGTAGAGCGCCAGATCGGCATGCCGCATCAGCACGTCGGCATCGCCGGCATGATCCGGCGCCAAGGCGACACCGATGCTGCAGGTCACGTGCTCGTTGCTGCCGTCGAGATCGAAAGGCGCGCTGAGCACCGCGAGCAGCTGCTCGGCAAAGCGTCCAGTCCGGCCGCAATCGCCGGATTTCAACACGATCGCAAACTCGTCGCCGCCCAGGCGCGCCACGAGATCCCCCTCCTCTAGGAGCATCTTCAGCCGCCGCGCCACCTGACAGAGCAGCGCGTCGCCGGCCGCGTGACCCTTGCTGTCGTTGATCAGCTTGAAGTGATCGACATCGAGGTACAGCAGCGCGATCGGCGTCTGCGCCGTCGCCGCCGCGGCATGGCTCTCGATATGATCGGCAAAAGCCGCGCGGTTCGGCAGCCCGGTGAGGGCATCGTGCATGGCAAGATGCGCAAGGCGCGCTTCGAAAGCGCGCTCCTCGGTCACGTCCTGCGAGATGCCGAGAAGATAACGGCGCTGACGGCCCTCAGATGCTGGAAGCGCACGCTTCACCGTCTTCAGCAGACGGTGGCCGCCACCCTTCTTGGCAATGACTTCCTCGAAGGTGATCGTGATGTCTTCTTCCAGCACCCGCTTGTCCTGCTCGCGGAAAAACCGGGTCTTGTCCCGAAACACTACGCGGTCGGTCTTGCCGACGATCTCGCGGCCGGGCATTTCGGCAATCGTGGCGCTCTGGCGGTTGAACAGCACATAACGCCCGTCGTCTTCCATATCCTTGACGAAGACACCGACCGGCAGGTTATCGACGATGCTGTCAAGCAGTGAACGGGCATCGGTGACCTGCCGTCTGGCGGCGTTGACCTCGGTTCGGTCCTGAACGATGGCAAGAATCGCGTTTCCGCCGTCGAAGCGCACCTCGCGCCCGTAGGTCAGCACTTCGAAGGGCTCGCCGCTGGCCTTCAGATGCGTCCAGCGCTCGGCCCGCTCGATATCGGTCCGGCCCTGAACGGCGCTGACCATCCGCTCGCGCTCGGTCGCGGGCCGGATGTCGAGCACCGTCATCCGCGCGAAGGCCTCGGCGGAATAGCCGTAGAGATCATGGGCCGCATCGTTGACGATCAGGAACCGCAGGGTGACGGGATCATAGACCCACATCGGCGACGGATGGGTCTCGAACAGCGAACGGAAGTCATCGTTCGGGGCGTGGAAATCATCTGGATTCGTCGTAGTGGAGGCCATGAATCTTATCGGAAATTGAAACGGAACTCTGCTCTTATAAATGAAAAAGCTAAATAAAATCAGAATCATAGCCGCCTAAACTTTAGGCGAAAGCCCGATGATTAGGCATCGTCGTGCCGTTAAATTCCGGCAAGTGCTTCCCGTCAGAGCGCCAGTGACTATTCTTTTGCCACCGGCGCCGCATGGCTTAGTTCTTCAGTTTGACCTCGCCGTCCTCTTCGCCACTCCAGTAGTGGATGCGATCGGCACGAACCTTGATCATCGCCACGCCCTTGGTGTCGATACCATCCTTGAACCAGTCGTCGAGGTCCTTGGTCCAATGTTCCTCAAAGGCCTTCTTGTCGCGCACGACCTCGGCCTTACCCTCGACGGCGATCGAGAAGAACTGCTTCCCCTGGAATGTCAGCGAGACCTTCGGGTTACGCTCGATATCGGAGACCATGCGCGAATCCGACCATGTGAAATAGTAGGAGTCGCCATCGTAATCGACCTCCCGGTTGTTGCTCATCGGCCGGCCGGCGATCGCGCCGCCGTCGGTATGGGTCGATAGCATCGCGACATCGATATCGCGCATCTTCTTGGAAATATCCGCAAGGCTCATCTTCGTCATGACTGGCTCCTCCATTGTCCAGTCGAAGAAACGGCCACGGCGGTTTTAAGTTCAATGATGGTCGTGCATGCATTGGCCGTGATCGGCGAGGATCTCGATGACCCGGCACTGGTCGACGCGCCCGTGGCAGCAGCCCTCTACCATGCTCTCCAGTTCCGCCTTCAGCGCCGTCAGGCTGCGGATACGCTGCTCGACCTCGATGAGGCGGGCCTTGGCGATGGCATCGGCGGAAGCGCAGGATTGATGCGGGTCGTCCTGCAGCGTCAGCAGCGCCCGGATGGCATCGACCTCGAAACCGAGCTCGCGCGCGTGCCGCACGAAGGCCAGCCGCCGGATATCCGACACTTCATAAGAGCGCTGGTTGCCCTCGCTGCGGCTTGGCGCGGCCAGCAATCCGATGCTTTCGTAATAGCGGATCGTCGGCACCTTGACACCACTCTGGCGCGCGGCATCTCCAATGGTGATTTTTTTCATGATCGCCTCTTGCACCTCTAGTGACTAGAGGATGTAGGAAGAAAACCGGTACAAGACAAGGAACCGGATCATGGCCGAAGCATCCCAGGCAAAATACCGCGTCGGCGGCATTGACTGCGCCTCCTGCGCGGCAAAGATCGACACGGCGGTGCGCCGCGTGCCTGGCGTCGAGGATGTCTCGGTCTCCGTGACTGCCGGCACGATGACGGTGCGCCACGACGGCAGCAGCGATCTCGGCACAATCGAGAAACGCGTCACCGGCCTTGGCTATTCCGTCGTGCCGATGGCGGCGGGCGGCAAGGCTGCCGAAGCATCGCCGGAGAAGGCCGGTCATGATCATGCCGGGCATTCGCACGATGAGGCCGAAATCCCCGGCCTGCATGGTCATGATCACGCGCCGTCCACCGGTCCCTGGTGGAAAAGCAGCAAGGGAAGGCTCACCATCCTGTCTGGCGCGGCCTTCGTCATAGCCTATGCGGCGGGTCACCTTATCCCGGCGATCGCGCCTTACGCATTCATGGTCGCGATGCTGATCGGTCTGGTGCCGATCGCAAGGCGGGCGGTGATGGCGGCGCTGGCCGGCACGCCGTTTTCGATCGAGATGCTGATGACCATCGCCGCCGTCGGCGCCGTCGCCATCAACGCGGCGGAAGAGGCCGCAGCCGTCGTCTTCCTCTTCCTTGTCGGCGAGTTGCTGGAAGGCGTTGCGGCGGGCAGAGCCCGGGCAAGCATCCAGTCGCTGACCGCGCTCGTCCCGAAAAGCGCATTGCTTGAGGAAAACGGCGCAACCCGCGAAGTCCCGGCCGAGACGCTTGCCGTCGGCGCCATCATTCTGGTGCGCCCCGGCGACCGGATTTCGGCTGACGGCATCATTGTTTCCGGAGAAAGTGCGATCGACGAAGCGCCCGTTACAGGCGAGAGCGTTCCGGTTCGCAAGACGCCTGATGACATCGTCTTTGCCGGAACGGTGAATGGCGATGGCGCATTGCGCGTCCGCGTCACCGCGGCATCGGCCGACAACACCATCGCCCGCGTCGTCAAGCTCGTCGAGGAAGCGCAGGAATCGAAGGCGCCGACCGAGCGTTTCATCGACCGCTTCTCGCGCTACTATACGCCCGGTGTCGTGGCAGTTGCCGCACTGGTCGCGATCCTGCCGCCTCTTGTCGCAGGCGGCGCCTGGGATGAATGGATCTACAAGGGTCTGGCGATCCTGCTGATCGGCTGCCCATGCGCGCTGGTGATCTCGACGCCCGCCGCCATCGCCGCCTCGCTCTCGGCAGGTGCGCGCCGCGGGCTGCTGCTGAAGGGCGGCGCCGTGCTGGAGGGCCTCGGCAAGATCAACGCCGTGGCGCTGGACAAGACCGGCACGCTGACCGAAGGCAAACCGAAGGTTACTGACATAGTCTCCTTCGGCGCATTAACCCAGCCGCAGATCCTATCGCGTGCTGCCGTGCTCGAGCGCAACTCCAGCCACCCGTTAGCCTTGGCAATCCTCAACAGGGCAACGGCCGACAAGCTGCCAGTCCCGCCTGCCCTTGAAGCCTCGGCTATTGCAGGCAAGGGAATGAGCGGCCGTGCCGGTGGCGAGAAGCTCGACCTCTTTTCCCCCGCCGCCGTGCGTGAGCAGCTGACGGCCGAGCAGGGCGAAGCGATCCAGACACTGAACGACGACGGCAAGACAGTCTCGATCCTTCTCGTCAATGATACGATTGCCGGTCTAATCGCCATGCGCGACGAAGCGCGAGACGACGCGCGGGCCGGCCTCGACGCTCTCAAGGCCCGCGGCGTCAAGATCGTCATGCTGACGGGCGACAATGCCCGCACCGCCCAGACGATCGGCAAGCAGCTCGGTATCGATGTGCGCGCCGAGCTGATGCCCGAGGACAAGCAGCGCATCGTCGGCGAATTGAAGCGCGAGGGCTTCACCGTTGCCAAGGTGGGTGACGGCATCAACGACGCCCCGGCACTTGCCGCCGCCGATATCGGCATCGCCATGGGTGGTGGGACCGATGTCGCGCTCGAAACTGCGGATGCGGCGATCCTTCACGGACGCGTCGGCGATGTCGCAGAGATGATCGCACTGTCGCAGCGAACGATGCGCAACATCTTCCAGAACATCACGATCGCGCTCGGTCTCAAGGCGGTTTTCCTGGTCACGACGATCATTGGTGTCACCGGTCTGTGGCCTGCAATCCTGGCCGATACCGGCGCAACGGTGCTGGTGACGATGAACGCGCTTCGCCTGCTCAAGCCGCGCGGCTGAAAACACCGGCGCTGCGGAACATTTTGCCGTCTCGTGCATTGAGGCATCCGGGCGGATTGCGCCCTGGCGATTTCAGCGGGAGGACACCATGGATCGCAGGAATCTTACGGCATTGCTGGGTATATTGGCCGTTGCGGGCTACCAGAACCGCGACAAGATTGCAGCCACGCTTCGCGAACTAACGGGCGGCGCACAGCCGCAAGCCTCGGGCACCCAGCCTGGCGGAGCCGCGCCGCAAGCGGATGGTGGAGGCCTGGGCGGTCTCCTTGGTGGCATTCTCGGCGGCGGGCAAGATGGCGGCGGTGCAACACAAACCGGCGGCCTCGGCGGTTTGGGTGGCCTTCTCGGCGGCCTTGCCGGTGCAGGCGGCCTTGGCGACCTGCTGAAAGGCGGCTCGGCCGGCGGCATATTGAGCGGCGGCCTTGGCGGCCTGCTCGATCACTTCCAGCAGAACGGCTTCGGCGACACGGCGAATTCCTGGGTTTCATCTGGCGAGAACAAGCCGATCGACAACGGCCAGCTCTCCCAGGCCCTCGGCCCCGATATTCTCGACGAGCTCGCCAAGGCGACCGGCCTCAACAAGGACGACCTTCTCGCCCGCCTTTCCAAGACCCTACCGCAGGCGGTCGATGGGCTGACGCCGCAAGGCCGCGTGCCGGACGCAGGCAGCATCAGCGCCTGATCGCTCGAAACGGAAAAAGCCCGGCGCAGTTTCCCGCGCCGGGCTTTTCTTGTCTTCCTGGGAGGAAAATCAATCGACGGCGAAGACCAGCGGCTTGGCCTGGCGGATCGCCGCATTGGCGGTCAGCTTGGCAAGAACTTCGTCGTTCAGCGGTCCATCGACATAGAGCAGCGCGATCGCATCGCCGCCCTGCTTGTCACGGCCGAGCTGGAAGTTGGCGATATTGACGCCGGCCGAGCCGAGCGTCGTGCCGATGAAGCCGATCATGCCGGGGACGTCGGTGTTGGTGATATAGACCATGTGTGAGCCGACATCGGCGTCAAGGTTGATACCCTTGATCTGGATGAAGCGCGGCTTGCCGTCCGAGAACACGGTACCGGCGATCGAGCGGGTCATGGTGTCGGTCTTGACCGTCAGCTTGATGTAACCGTCGTAGACACCGGTCTTGTCGCGCTTGACCTCGGAGAGCACGATGCCCTTTTCCTTGATCATCACCGGTGCCGAAACCATGTTGACGTCCGCCACCTGGCTGCGGATCAGACCGGCGAGCGTTGCCGAGGTCAGCGCACGGGTGTTCATGCCGGCGGTCACTCCGTCATAGAGGATCTCGATTTCCTTGATCGGCTCGTCGGTGACCTGACCGACGAAGGCGCCGAGAACATCAGCCAGCTTGATGAACGGCTTCAGAAGCGGTGCTTCCTCGGCGGTGATCGATGGCATGTTGATGGCGTTGGAAACCGCACCCTTGACGAGGTAATCCGACATCTGCTCGGCAACCTGCAAAGCAACGTTTTCCTGGGCTTCGGTGGTCGACGCACCCAGATGCGGCGTGCAGACGACGTTCGGCAGGCCGAAGAGCGGGCTTTCCTTGGCAGGCTCGACTTCGAAGACGTCGAAACCGGCACCGGCGACATGGCCTGATTTGATGGCTTCGGCGAGTGCGGCTTCATCGACCAGACCGCCACGGGCGCAGTTGATGATACGAACGCCGGGCTTGGTCTTGGCAAGGTTGTCCTTGCCGAGAATACCGCGGGTCTTGTCGGTCATCGGAACGTGCAGGGTGATGAAGTCGGCCTGAGCCAGCAGCTCGTCGAGCTCGACCTTGGTGACGCCCATTTCCTGGGCGCGCTCGGCCGACAGGAAGGGGTCGTAGGCCAGGACATGCATGCCGAGGCCGATCGCCTTCTTGCAGACGATGCCGCCGATATTGCCGGCGCCGATGACGCCGAGCGTCTTGCCGGTGATTTCGACACCCATGAACTTCGACTTTTCCCACTTGCCGGCCTGCGTCGAGGCATCGGCCTGCGGCAGCTGGCGGGCAACGGCAAACATCAGCGCGATGGCGTGCTCGGCGGTGGTGATCGAGTTGCCGAAGGGCGTGTTCATAACGATGATACCGCGGCGCGAGGCAGCCGGAATATCGACATTGTCGACGCCGATACCAGCGCGGCCGATGACCTTGAGATTGGTCGCCGAAGCGATCAGCTTCTCGGTCGCCTTGGTGGCCGAGCGGATGGCGAGGCCATCATAGTTGCCGATGATCTCGGCGAGCTTGTCCTTGTCCTTGCCGAGCTGCGGCTGGAAATCGACTTCGACGCCGCGGTCGCGGAAAATCTGGACGGCGGTTTCCGACAGTTCGTCGGATACGAGAACGCGAGGTGCCATTGTGGGCTTCCTTCAAAAGTGTTCAGCGATGGATGAAATCAGGGATGCTGGGCTCCGCCATTCCGGCGGAGCCTTATGCGATCAACTCAGGCAGCAGCCTGGGAAAGCGTGGCCTTCTGCGTTTCGAACGCCCAGGAGAGCCATGGCATGAGCTTCTGCATGTCGGAAGCTTCGATGGTGGCACCAGCCCATATGCGCAGGCCCGACGGGGCGTCGCGGTAAGCGCCGATGTCATAGGCAACGCCTTCCTTCTCGAGGAGAGCGACGAGACCCTTGGCGAAATTTGCCTGGCCATCGGCATCGAGAGCGGTGACATCCTTATCGACGATCTTCAGGCAGATGGAGGTGTTGGAAGCCGTTTCGGCCTTGACGGCCAGGTTGGCGATCCAGTCGTTGGCAACGATGAAGTCGGCGATGACCTTGGTATTCGCATCGGCGCGCGCCATCAGCGCCTTCAGGCCGCCGAGCTTCTGGGCCCAGAGCAGCGCATCGATATAGTCCTCGACGCAGAGCATCGACGGCGTGTTAATGGTTTCGCCAGTGAAGATGCCCTCGATCAGCTTGCCGCCCGAGGTCATGCGGAAGATCTTCGGTAGCGGCCAGGCCGGTGCATAGGTCGTCAGGCGTTCGACAGCGCGCGGCGACAGGATGATGACGCCATGTGCGCCCTCGCCGCCGAGAACCTTTTGCCAGGAGAAGGTGACGACGTCGAGCTTGGCAAAGTCCATGTCCTGCGCAAAGGCAGAGGACGTCGCGTCGCAGATCGTCAGGCCCTTGCGGTCGGCAGGAATGAAATCGGCGTTGGGAACACGGACACCCGAGGTGGTGCCGTTCCAGGTGAAGACGACGTCGCGGTCGAAATCGATGGTCGAAAGATCCGGCAGCTCGCCATAACCGGCTTCGATCTTGCGGACGTCTTTCAGCTTCAGCTGCTTGACGACATCGGTGACCCAGCCAGCGCCGAAGCTTTCCCAGGCGACCATGTCGACGCCGCGCTCGCCGAGCAGCGACCAGAGCGCCATTTCGACGGCGCCGGTATCGGAGGCAGGAACGATGCCGATGCGGTAATCCGCCGGCACTTCCAGAATTTCACGGGTAAGATCGATGGCCTGCTTCAGCTTCGTCTTCCCGACTTTCGCGCGGTGCGAACGGCCAAGCGGCGCGTCGGAGAGAGCATCGAGCGACCAACCGGGGCGCTTCGAGCAAGGGCCAGAAGAGAAATGAGTGTTGTTCGGACGGACGTCCGGCTTTGCGGTGGCAGCGGCCATATGTATACCCTTCCAGGTAATTAGCCTCTCGTTGGGGAGAGGTGTCCCGCCGCCGTAAATACAGACCTCGCCCGTCATGGTCAACGGAGAAGTGTCGCACACTGGGGATTTTTTGACGCAGGTGCGACGCGAGGCCTGAAAAGCAAAAAGCCGCCCGAAGGCGGCTTTCGCAAGATCGATAGAGATCCGATTACTTGTAGACAGGCTGCTGCAGCGGAATTTCCGGCTGGGGCTCGTAAGCGACGGGCTGCTCGCAACCGCCGAAGAGGTAGCGTGCACCGGCGCGGACTTCGTGGACGTTGAAGCCCTTGTCGCGGCCCGGGCCGCCGTTTTCAGCATAGCCGAACATGTTGCCGCCATCGACATGCAGGAAGCGGTAACCGACATCAGCCTTGACGTTGCAGGTAACGTCGATCGATGCACCGGCCATCAGAGCGTAGCTGAAGCGCCAGTCGCCCTTGCCGTTATGCGTGACGGTATCGTCGCAACCAAAACCGCTGCCGCTGGTGTCGCAAGACGTGTTGCGCAGATCTTTCCACTTAACGTAGGAACCACCGATACCGGCACCGACATAAGGCGTGAAGACGCCGTAGGTGCCAAGATCCACATAGGCATTTGCCATCAGCGTCCATGCCGTCAGGGAAGACAGATCGGTCGAAGAGCAGGTGACCTGGCAGGCACCAAAGGCAGAACCGCCGCCGGTCGTCGAGCCGTGGAAGTCGCTCTTGCCGAGATAGTCGAGGGTCAAGTCGGTACGGAGGTAGCTGTTGACCTGATAACCAACACCGCCGCCGACAGTGAAGCTGTCACGCAGATCCGAGGTTGTGAAGTCCACTTCGTCAGCGGAGCTTCCGCCCTGATAGAACTTGGCACCGCGCAGATCATTGAAGCCATAACCGACATCGCCGCGCAGGTACCAGCCGGTCGCTTCGGTAACAGTCACCTCAGGCGGCATTTCCGGAACCGGCTCGACAGGAGCGAGATCGGCTGCCAGTGCATTCGAGGTCATAAGCAGTGCGGCGAAGATGCCGGCCAAGCCTTTTTTCATGATCCACTCCAAAGAAGTTACATTGGCCGAGCGCGAGCCTGCCAATCTGATACGCTTTGTCTGGATAATGAACGGGAAACGTTAAAACCCGCTTAACTACGAATATTTACCGTGTTTGTTCATAGAGCGGACACCATAATTCTTGCCGCAACAAAAAACCGGCGCTTGTGGCGCCGGTTCAATGCAAGACATCGGGAGGATCTTACGCCGCGCTGCGGACGTTCGAGATCGTGCCGATCAGGTCGTTGACGATGCGCTCGATCTGGGCGCGGTCGTCGCCCTCAGCCATGACGCGGATCAGCGGCTCGGTGCCCGACGGGCGAATAACGAGGCGGCCGTTCTTCGAAAGCTCGGCTTCGGCATCGGCAATCGCCTTCTGAACCTGGATATCCTCAAGCGGCTTGCCGCCGGAGATACGCACATTGCGCAGCAGCTGCGGCACAGGCTCGAAGCGGCGGCAAATCTCGCTGACGGTCTTGCCAGTGCGCTTGACGGCAGCCAGGATCTGCAGCGCCGCCACGAGGCCATCACCCGTCGTGCCGTAGTCGGACATGACGATATGGCCGGACTGTTCGCCGCCGACGTTGAAATTGTTCTGGCGCATATGTTCGACCACATAGCGGTCGCCGACCTTGGTGCGTGCCAGCGTCATGCCCTTGTCCTCAAGGAAGCGTTCCAGGCCGAGGTTCGACATCACGGTTGCGACAATGCCATTGCCGCGCAGCTGCTGGCTTTCGGCCCAGCTCTCGGCAATCACAGCCATGAGCTGGTCGCCATCGACGACGGCACCGTTCTCATCGACGATGATCACGCGGTCCGCGTCGCCATCGAGCGCGATGCCGATATCGGCCCGGACTTCATCCACCTTCTTCTGCAGGGCAACCGGGCTGGTCGAGCCGCAATTCAGGTTAATGTTGGTGCCATTCGGCTCGTTGCCGATGGTGACAACCTCGGCGCCGAGCTCCCAGAGAGCGGCGGGCGCAACCTTGTATGCAGCGCCATTGGCGCAGTCGATCGCGATCCTCAGGCCCTGAAGCGTCACGTCGCGCGGCAGTGTGCGCTTGGCATGCTCGATATAGCGGTCATGGACGCCATCGACGCGCTTGGCGCGGCCGATATCGTCGGACTTGGCGAGCTGACTGGACAGGTCTCTTTCAAGAAGGTCCTCGATCTGCTGCTCGATATCATCGGAAAGCTTGTAGCCATCCGGGCCAAAAAGCTTGATGCCGTTGTCTTCGTAAGGATTGTGCGAGGCCGAGATCATCACGCCGATATCGGCGCGCAGCGAGCGCGTCAGCATGGCGACGGCCGGTGTCGGGATCGGGCCGAGAACGAAGGCATCGACGCCGGCAGCCGTAAAACCCGCAACCATGGCGTTTTCGAGCATATAACCGGACAGGCGCGTGTCCTTGCCGATGACCACGCGGTGGCGGTGATTGCCGCGGCGGAAGATGGTACCGACCGCGATGCCCACCCGCATCGCCAGATCCGGCGTCATCGGGAAAATGTTCGACTGGCCGCGAATGCCGTCCGTGCCGAAGTAACGTCTCTTCATATGTACCCCTATGCTTCCGGCGCGCCAAGCAGGCGGCGCCATGTGCCAAGCAAATCCTGGCCGCAAGAACGAATCAATTCGTTCGATGTCTCTAACGCGGCCTGCTCATAATAGCGGCATGCCACAAAACGCAGGCGCCATCACGTCAATTACCGCGAAAACCGATTATATCGCGTTACCGATACGAGAAGGCCGGATTTCCTGGGGAAACCCGGCCTCTCTTAAGCTTAGGCTTTCGTACTTTCGGTCAATGCGGCTGCGGCTCGAGGCCACCTTCCGTTTCATCGCCCTTCGATGCCGGGCGTGCGCCCGCCTTCGGAACAGCCGAACCGCGGCTCGGCGGTGAATCGTCGCCGAGATCGCGCGCCGGCTTTTCGCCGCGGATCAGGGCCTTGATCTCTTCACCGGTCAGCGTTTCGTACTCGAGCAGACCTTCAGCAATCGCAACGAACTCGTTGTGATTGTCAGTCAGGATCTGACGTGCCTCGGCATAGGCTTCCTCGATCAGGCGGCGCACTTCGCTGTCGATCTTCTGAGCCGTCGATTCCGAGACGTTCTTCGACTGAGAAACAGAATGACCCAGGAACACTTCCTGCTGGTTCTCGCCGTAAGCGACCTGACCAAGCACGTCGGAGAAGCCCCACTGGGTGACCATGGCGCGGGCAAGCTTGGTGGCCTGCTCGATGTCGGAGGACGCACCGGAGGTGATGTTCTCCTTGCCGAAGGTCAGTTCCTCAGCGATACGGCCACCCATCATGATCGTCAGGCGCGAGACCATCCACTTGTAGCTCATCGAGTAGCGGTCGCCCTCGGGGAGCTGCATGACCATGCCGAGAGCACGGCCGCGCGGAATGATCGTTGCCTTGTGCAATGGGTCTGCGACGGCAACCTTCAGCGCCGTGATGGCGTGACCGGCCTCGTGATAGGCGGTCAGCTTCTTTTCGGCTTCGGTCATGGCGGACGAGCGGCGCTCGGCACCCATCATGATCTTGTCCTTGGCGTCTTCGAACTCCGCCATAGTGACAACACGCTTGTTGCGGCGTGCGGCCATCAGGGCAGCTTCGTTGACGAGGTTCATCAGATCGGCACCGGAGAAACCGGGCGTACCGCGGGCCAGAACCTTGAGATCGACGTTCGGTGCCAGCGGCACGTTACGGGCGTGAACTTTGAGGATACGCTCGCGTCCGACGATATCGGGGTTCGGAACCACGACCTGACGGTCGAAACGGCCCGGACGCAGAAGTGCGGGGTCGAGAACGTCAGGACGGTTGGTCGCTGCGATCAGGATGATGCCTTCGTTTGCTTCGAAGCCGTCCATCTCGACAAGCAGCTGGTTCAGCGTCTGCTCGCGTTCATCGTTACCGCCGCCGAGACCGGCACCACGATGGCGGCCGACGGCGTCGATTTCGTCGATGAAGATGATACAGGGCGCATTCTTCTTGGCCTGTTCGAACATGTCACGGACGCGGCTTGCGCCGACACCGACGAACATTTCGACGAAGTCGGAACCCGAGATCGTGAAGAACGGCACGTTGGCTTCGCCGGCAACCGAGCGGGCGAGCAGCGTCTTACCCGTGCCCGGAGGGCCAACGAGCAGCACGCCGCGCGGGATCTTGCCGCCGAGACGCTGGAACTTCTGCGGATCGCGCAGGAATTCGACGATTTCTTCGAGGTCCTGCTTGGCTTCATCGACACCGGCGACGTCTTCAAACGTCACGCGGCCATGCGCTTCGGTGAGAAGCTTGGCCTTGGATTTGCCGAAGCCCATCGCGCCGCGCGAGCCGCCCTGCATCTGCCGCATGAAAAACAGCCAGACGCCGAGGATCAGCAGCATCGGCAACAGCGTGCCGAGATAGCTCAGGAAGCCGGAAGAACCGTCGGTCTCCGGGCGGGCCGAAACCAGGACGTTCTTCTGCTGCAGGCGATCGAGCAGGTTGTCATCGATCACAGGAGAATAGGTCTGGAAGGTGGTGCCATTTTCAACATAGCTGCCCGAGACACGGTTGCCCGTGACCACGACTTCCTTCACACGGCCCGCATCAACCTCACGCAGGAACTGCGAGTAAGGGATTTCGCGCGAGCTGGTCTGTGCCGGCGTCGTCTGGAACATGCTGAAAAGAGCGATCAGCAGCAGAGCTATGATCGCCCACAAGGCGAAATTACGTAAGTTAGGGTTCATCGAACTCCCCAGCACTGGAACAGCCGCCTCATGGCGGCCGTCTTATTTGAACTCTAACATAGGGTTGCGCCGTGTCATTGCCAAGGCGATCCGGTCCGTCAGATGGTTTTTCCGTCAATAAGACCTAAAGGTGGCCTTGGATAGGGGCGTGTTCCAAAAGCCGCCGCGAGGCATTCGGCGAACTTGAAGTCGAATCGTGTCAAAAAGCGGTCGAATGGCGCAAAATAGGGGATGACCTCCACGCCCCCGGAAAATGCTCCGGACACATTTGCGTCATCTCCCACAAACACCGCCGGAGCAGCAGCCTGCGCGCGCTTGCGAGCTGATCGCGGCAGGCGATCGTCAACGCCGTATTGGTCTGGCTTGGCACCCCGCTTTTCGACACGGATTTCCGAGCCGGAATGGTTGGCGATCACAAACCGCCCGTCCCATATGGCGGAGGCGCCCTGCGCAAGCGCGAGTGGCAAGATGCCGCGGTCCTCGCGCGTCAGGTAAAGACCGTCACGCCGCCTGTCGAAGACCACGCGGCCAGCCGTCACCCTCCCCGGCTCGCCGGTTCCGAGAAATGCAAGCACCCGTTCGAGCGACGAAGACGAGAGCGGAAACGCCTGCCCGCCGAAAACCGCTGCCAGACGGCCGAGCGCATAGCAAGAGGCCGGATCGCCAACTTCGACCCCCTCAGGCGAGACGAGCCCCAGACCGGGTGCAACGAGAGCGAAATGCCGGTCGAGCCAGTCTGCAGCACTCTCCGCAAGCGCCGCTCTCGTTTCCATGGAAGGCATGTCGAGACGGTCGGCGTTTTGCGCAGCAAGGGCCGCGCGTGTTCGAACGCGCTCGTATTTCATGTCCTCGTTACTCGGATCATCCGACCAGCCGATATGGCTGGCGGTGAGCAGTGTGCGAATGTCCGCTCGGCTGGAGGCAAGCAGAGGGCGGGCGATCCAGATGCTGCGATCGAACAGCATGGCGTCGGCAATCCCGGTCTCGGCTGCGGACGTGGCGCCACGGCCGGCGCGCATCGCGAGCGTTTCGATCTGATCGTCGAGCGTGTGGGCGGTGACAACAAGATTTGCGCCGAATTCCCGGGCGGCACCGGCGAGCAACTGATAGCGGGCCTCGCGCGCAGCGGTCATGATGCCGGTCTTCGGCTTCGGACCTGTCCAGCGGCAGATTAGGTGATCTATGGAAAGCGAATGGCAGAGAGCAGCGGCAGCGCGCGCTTCATCCGCAGAGCCAGCACGCAGATCGTGATCGACGGTGGCGGCGCAGAGCGAGAATTTCGATTGGAAATTGATGGCTTCATTGAGCGCGACGAGAAGGCCGGTGGAATCGCTGCCCCCTGAAATCGCGACGAGAATGCGCGTGGGCTCGACAAGCGATTGGAGGAAGCGGTGGACCGCAGCCTCGGGCGGCAGGATGGCTTCCGGAGACAAACCGGAAACCCTTAGCAGGCGAGACGCTTCTGTTCGCTCGCGACCTTGCTTATGACGGCGCGCGATGCCTTCGGATAACGCTTCGAGACTTCCTTGAGCGTGGCGCAGGCCGTATCGGTGTTGTCGAGCGCTGCCAGCGACATGCCGAGCTTCAAGAGCATCTCCGGCGCCTTCTCAGACGAGCCATATTTCTGATGCGCGTTCAGGAAGGTCTTGGCCGCTTCATTGAACTTGCCCTGCGAATAGAGGGCTTCGCCCAGCCAGAAATTTGCATCCGCCGCCCGGGCACTGCCCGGATACTGCGCGATGTACTGGGTGAATTCCTGCTCCGCCGTGCCGTAGTCGCCTGAGAGAACATGGCCGTAGGCAGCTTTGTACTGGTCGGCCTCGCTGCCGAGCGATGCCGTCTGCTGCGGCGAAGCGCCGGAGCCCGGAGGTGGCAGCGGCGCGGAGCCGACCTCGGCGCCCGGATTGACCGTGCCGCCGATCGGATTGCCGTTCTGGTCGAAGTCCATCGAACCCAGCTGCTGCGGCGGCTGGCCGAGACCGCTGTTCGACGGCACGTCGTTGGAGGGAGCCGTTTCGGCTCCCTGCGGTGCTTCGATAATGGTCGCAACATCATCGCCGCCCTGCCCTTGAGAACCGGCCTGCGCCTGGTTCGTCGATGCGGGGGGAACGTCGGCTTCGCTCTTTTTGGTGCCCTTGGTGCTGCCGCCGGTCGAACCGCCGCCTGCGCCGCCACCGCCCTTTTCAAGCTGCTGGAAACGGAACTCGTTGTCTTCCTGAGTCTTGCGCAGCGATTCCTGCATCTGCAGGATCTGATAGCTCATCTCTTCGATGCGGCCGTTCAGCTGGCGCAGCTGATCTTCCAGCTGCTGGACGCGCATTTCCGTGCCGCTGCTCTGCACGTTGACGACGGGAGGCTGCGCCTGCGTCTGCACCGGCTTGCCGCCAAGGTTCAGACCGAGAAACGAGGCGGAATACGCCGCTCGCTCGGTCCCCGTCACAGCCGCGAGGCAGAGCACCCCTGCCACGACATATTTCTTCATAGGTATCGTCCTGTCCCAGTGATTCTTCGCGCCCCGATGGCACGAACAGGAGATTTTGCCAATTGCTTTCAAAAAGCAACGGAGTCTGGCCAAAGTGTGTTCAAAAAGAAAAGGCGGCCCGCGAACGGACCGCCTTTCCAAAATGTAATGCGATTTCCGCAGATTACATGCCTGCGCCACCGAGAACGGTGACGGCGCGGCGGTTCTGCGACCAGCAGGAAATATCGTCGCAGACAGCAACCGGACGTTCCTTACCGTAGGAGATCGTCTTCAGGCGCTGAGCCGGAACGCCGCGCGAAGCGAGGTAGTCCTTGGTGGCAGCCGCACGGCGGGCACCGAGAGCCAGGTTGTATTCGCGCGTACCGCGTTCGTCGGCATGGCCTTCGACGGTGATTGCGTAGTTCGGGTAGCGGGCGAGCCACTGTGCCTGACGGTCGAGCGTCTGGGCAGCGTCTGCGCGGATCGACGTGGAGTCGGTGTCGAAGAAGATGCGGTCGCCGACGTTAACAGTGAAGTCCTGAGCCGAACCCGGCGTTGCTGCACCGGCGCCAAGGCCGAGATCGCCAGCGCTGTTGGCCATGTTCTTCTTGTTGGCGCAGCCTGCGAGAGCGAGGCCAGCGACGAGCGCGATCATGACGGGGTTGCGGGCGAGGCTCTGCATGCGGCTCATTGCCGGGGTATGAATTCGGCTCATGGCCGGGTCTCCTTGCGACTTCATCAGGGTTGCCGGACTGTAACCGTACGAGGTTAATCGGCGCTCAAGAAGTATGGTTAATGATTTACTGATTTGTCCCTACATTGCCCATTTTCAGGACTTTGCGGCGACATGAAGGCGTATTCCGGGCCGTCCACTACTCCAGCAGCGGCGACCATGCCGGGTCGGAAGCGTAGTTCGGAGTCTTGATGAGCTGTTCGTTATAGCCCGTCAGGTCGATCGAGTAGAGCTGCGGACCACCGGCACCCGCGGCCTGACGGAAGAACATCAGCACGCGGCCGTTCGGAGCCCAGGTCGGGCCTTCGTTATGGAAGCCCGTCGTCAGGATGCGCTCGCCCGAACCATCAGGCTTCATCACGCCGATCGAGAACTTGCCGCCCGACTGCTTGGTGAAGGCGATCAGATCGCCACGCGGAGACCAGACCGGCGTCGAATAGTTGCCGTCGCCGAAGGAGATACGCGTCTGGCCAGAGCCATCGGCATTCATCACGTAGATCTGCTGGTGGCCGCCGCGGTCGCTTTCGAAGACGATACGGCCGCCATCCGGCGCATAGGACGGGGACGTATCGATCGCCGCCGTCGAGGTCAGGCGCGTCGTGGTGCGCGAACGCAGGTCCATCGTGTAGATATTGGCGTTGCCTTCCTGCTGGAGGCTCATCACCACCTTCTGGCCATCAGGCGAGAAGCGCGGCGAGAAGGTCATGCCCGGGAAGTTGCCGACCACTTCGCGCTGTCCGGTTTCCAGCTGCAGCAGGTAGACGCGCGGCTGCTGGTTGGCGAAGGACATGTAGGTGACTTCCTGGCGGTTCGGCGAGAAGCGCGGCGTCAGAACCAGGTCGCTGCCGTCGGTCAGGGTACGGACGTTGAAGCCGTCCTGGTCCATGATGGCGAGCTGGCGCTTGCGCTGCTGCTTCGTGCCGGATTCCGAGACGAAGACGACGCGGGTATCGAAATAGCCTTCTTCGCCGGTGATCTGCTTGTAGATCGCGTCGGCGATGATGTGGGCCACGCGGCGCCAGTTTTCCGGCTGCGTGTAGAACTGCTGACCGGTCATCTGCTGGCCGGCAAACGTATCCCAAAGGCGGAACTCGGCGCGCAGACGGCCGTCGGCCTCCTGCGTCACGCGGCCGGTCACCAGCGCCTGCGCATTGATGACCTTCCAGTCCTCAAAGCGCGGAGCGGCATCGGGATTGGAGATCTTCTCGATGAAGGCATTCTTGTTGACGGGCGCGAAAAGGCCCGAGCGCTGCAGGTCGGCGGCGATCACCTGAGAAACCTGCGCGCCCATATCGCCCTGCAGGAAGTCGGTGACGGCGATCGGCAGCGGCTGGACGTTACCCTTGTTGATGTTGATTTCGACGAGCGCGTTCGCAGGCGTCGTAAACGCACCCGCGGTGACGAGACCCGCCACCATCATCAGGGCGCGGAAAAGGGAAGACTTTCTCATATGACAGAGGCCTTTCAGCATTTAAATCCCTAGATCGCTGGGATCGAAGTTCACGACGACTTCGTTCCAGGCATCGTATTTATCTTTTGGAAGCGTGGAGAACGGCGCGGACTTCATGATCGCGCGATAGGCACCGCCCGCAAGCGCGCGGCGGGTCGAATCGTTGTCGCCGCCGCTTGCTTCGACTTCGGGCTGGCCGATGATGTTGCCGTCTTCGTCGAGCTTCATATGCACCTTGATGCGCACGTCGCCCATGCCTTCCATGCCCGGAATGACGTTCCAGTTGCCGGCGATCGCGCTCTTCAGCGCATCCATCTCGCTCATCGACAGCTTCGAAGCACCCTGCGTCGCCTTCTTGGCGCCAAGCGAGGCTTCCTGTGTCGAGTGTTTCGTGCCGCCGGCCGAAGGATCGGTCTTGTTCAGGAGCGCAGAAATGTCGTCGGCGTTGAAGTCGCTCTTCATCGACGATGCGGATTTCGCCACGTCGCGCTTCTGGTCGTCCTTGTTCTTATCGGTCGGCTTTTCAGCGGTCTTCGGCTGGTCCTGGGGCTTTTCCGGCGGCTTCTCGGCCTGCTTTTCCTCAGGCGGCTTCACCTGCGGCTTGGCAACCGGGGTCGGGACCTTGTCCGGCAGCGCTTCGGCATCGGGCTTCGGCGCTTCCTCGGGCTTTGCTTCCTCGACCGGCTTTTCCTCCGGCTTCGGCGGGGTCGGCGCGACGTCAGGCTTGGTCTGCGGAATGGAAGCGACTTCCTTCGGCTGCTCGACCTCGGTCTCTTCCTTGTTGATTTCCTTCACTTCGTTCGGGATAGGATCGATCTTCTGCGCCGGCTTCTCGCTCGAATTGGCAGCCGCCGCATCCGTATTGCTCGGCTTGGCGTTCGGCACCGGCGGTGTCTTGAGATCAACCTTGTTGTCGCCGACATTCTCGCCCTGATCAGGGGTCGGCGGCCGCGTCGTCGGCTTCGGCGCCGACGTTTCCTTCATCGGCGCCTTCTTGTCGCCCTGCTGCATCTGGGTGATCGATTCGACCGGCACCAGATCGACTGGCATCGCTTCGAAATCATCAACCTTGAAATGCTCGGGCGAGCCAATGGTCACCAGCGCTGCAGCGAGCACCAGTCCATGCAGAACAGCAGATGTGACGACGCTGGTCTTCATCTTGCTTTCTACTGGTCCTTCTTCTGCTGCGTGACGAGGCCGATATTCTTGAAGCCCGCACCCTGGATGCGCGCCATCACATCAGCGATCACGCCGTAAGGCGCCGTCGCGTCGCCGCGCACGAAGATACGTTCGTTGTAACCCGTCGTCGCAATCGCCTCGAGCTTCGCGGCAATCTCTTCAGCCGGGATCGTCGTTTCCTGCAGATACACCTGACCGTCGTTCTTGACGGAGATGGTGATCGGCTGGGTCTCGGAATTCAGCGCCTTGGCCTGCGTTTCCGGCAGGTCGATCGGCACGCCGACCGTCATCATCGGTGCTGCGACCATGAAGATGATCAACAACACCAGCATGACGTCGACGAGCGGCGTCACGTTGATTTCGGAAATTACGTTCTTGTTCCGGCCACCGCGGCGGCGGCGTCCGCCACCGCTCCCGGAATTGCCTCCAACAGCCATACCCATGGTCGTACTCCCGCCGTTCCGTTACTGCGCGGCCTGGCGCGGCTGCAGCTTTTCATCGATCTGGCGCGAAAGGATGGCGGAGAATTCGTCCGCGAAGCCTTCCATGCGAGCCGAAAGCTTGCCGGCATCGGCGGAGAACTTGTTATAGGCGATAACCGCCGGAATAGCGGCGACGAGGCCGATAGCCGTCGCAAGAAGCGCTTCGGCGATACCCGGCGCCACAACCGCGAGGTTGGTCGACTTCGAGCCGGCGATAGCCTGGAACGAGGTCATGATACCGACGACCGTGCCGAAGAGACCGATGAACGGACCGGCCGAACCGATCGTCGCAAGCGAGCCCAAGCGGGACGAAAGTGTTTCAGATTCACGCGACAGCGTCACGTCCATGGCACGGTCGATACGCATCTGCAGACCGATCGGCGAGCGCGCACCGCGCTCGAAGGACTTTTTCCATTCGCGCATCGCCGCAACGAAGATCGCCGCGAGGCCGGTGTTGTTGCGCTCGGAGAGCGTCCTGTAGAGTTCTTCCAGCGACTGGCCCGACCAGAACACCTGTTCGAACTTGTCGAACTGGCGCCGCGCACGGCCATAAGCCAGATACTTGTCGATGACGATCGCCCACGTCCAGACGGAGGCCGCGAGAAGCCCGAGCATGACGAGCTTGACGACGATGCCTGCCTGCATGAACAGCGACCAGAGGCTGACGTCGGCCGTTGCTGCTGCCAATCCTGCTTGTTCCATTGATCCAAAATCCCCGAATCCAAACGCCCGGTGCTTGACCGGGCGGCACAAAAGTGATCTCGCAAGAAATGTCTGGCGACCGCCGCCCTAAGCCCTGGTCAAGCTTGAAGCTTTTCTTCCGCCTTCCTTGCCGTCAAATTTGGTCAAAGGAAGGCGTGCACCGCACAAACTCTGACATTCAGAGTAAGACACCATTATGGTTAACACATCGTTAGTGTCGGAGTGCGACTGAAAGCTTTAATTCAGCTGGGTTTTTCTAGCCGGTCAGAACTGATCTGAGCTGGTCCGGCGGCGGAGCACCGCGCATTTCCTGCAGTGCGGAAATTCCTTCACATGAAACTCATGTTTTTGCAAGAGCCGGTTTACAGCCGTTCTACGGCATAAAACGCTTCCTTTTAGCCTGCGTCAGCCGCAATCAGCATCTGCTTCGCCAAGCCCTCCGGCAGGCGGCGCGGCCGGCCCCTGGCGTTAATGACAGCGATGATGACCTTTGCCGCGATCAGCGGCGTTTCGCCGCGGCGGATTTCCTGCGACAGAATCATCTTGGCGCCGCCCGCCTTTTCGGTCCGCGTCACGATTGTCAGGATATCATCCATCCGCGCCGGGCTCTTGAAGTCGATCTCCATGCGATGGACGACGAAAACCAGTCCCTCCTCGTCGGCGGTGATGAGCTCGCGCTGTTCGACGCCGAGGCAACGCAGGTAGTCGGTGCGTCCGCGCTCGAGGAAATGCAGGTAGCGGGCGTGATAGACGAGGCCGGAGAAATCGGTGTCTTCATAATAGACGCGCTGGACCAGCTTGTGGCCCTCGTCCGTCAGCTTGCCCGAAATCGAAAAACTCTCATCCACCATAGCCGTCTCCAGATGGGCATGCCTGCCAAGTCGTCATCGTTCTCCGTCTCCCCCGATAGTGGATGAGCAAGCCGGAGGCAATGCGGCGAGGATTGCAGAGAGGGCTGCATCCGTCACCCTGCCGCGCTGCATCACTGCGAGACACAAAAGACGCTCGCCCGGCGTTTACTGCCAAGGCCCGCGCAAGCCTGAAGTTGCAGAAACCATCCCTGACGATGTCGGGGGATATGATGCAGGTCGCACAGTCGAATGCGCTGAACATACTGCGCAGCACACCACAACAGACGATTGCGGCCTCCGCAACACCGAGCAGCGATCCGCAGGTCCGGCTGGCCGAACGCGCCGATCAGGCCCTCGCCGCTCTGCAGCAGGACAAGAAATCGTCTTCCGATATCGCCAAGGAACGCGCCGCGCGCAAACTTGCCGAACTGCAGCAGCAGGTGGAGATGCTAAAGAGCGGCGGGCTCTCGCCCGAAGCCACGGCGCGGCTCGCCGCACAGCTGTCACAGAAGATTGCCTCGGCC
This sequence comes from Rhizobium sp. 01L410, assembly GCF_056400165.1. Taxonomy (NCBI): domain Bacteria; kingdom Pseudomonadati; phylum Pseudomonadota; class Alphaproteobacteria; order Hyphomicrobiales; family Rhizobiaceae; genus Rhizobium; species Rhizobium sp. 01L410. The sequence continues at coordinate 137,592 of NZ_JBFTST010000010.1, read as the reverse complement.
GCAGCGCAATTTGCCTCTTCCATCGCTGGCGCGGGCGCCACGCCAGGCGTTGTTGCGACTGCCTCCGCCGAAGCGGGCACCGCCGGAACAACAGCCGGTTCTGCTTCCGCAGATTCCGCCTTGGGCGAAACACCCGCCGATCCGGCCGCCGGAGAAACCGAGCCTGTCGATACCGCGCGGGCACGCAAGGCCTACCAAGACACGGCCGCCGATGGCGAGCAGCAGGCATCAGGCGTGTCGAACGAAGACCGCGTATCTCTGGAAAAGCTGCAGTCGCTTCTGCGCGAGGTCCGTCAGATCCTCGAAAAGGCGATGGATGAAGTGAGAAACGGCAAGACCGGCGGCGACTACACACAGGCCATGCCGCTTTCAACCGGTTCGTCGGGCATTCCGTCGAGCATCGTCATCTAGCCGATCGGCAAAGCGAACGCCGCTTTCACGCATTGCATTGGCCCGTCAGCGGTTTATGGTTTGCGGCATGCTGACCGATTTCAAGCAACTCAAGGCGGATCTGCGAACCGAACGGCTCGCCCTTCGCGATGCGATCGCCCCAGAAGCGCGCATCGACATGGCGCTTGCCATGGCCGACCACGCAGGCGACGCCGTCGCCTTCGATCCCGGCACCGTCATTTCAGGCTTCCTGCCGATCCGCTCGGAGGCCGATCTGCGGCCGCTGATGGCAAGGTTTCAAGCCCGCGGCGCCCGCCTTTGCGTGCCCGCCATTATCGACAAGCAGACGATCGTGTTTCGCGAGCTGGTGCGCGGCGCGCCATTGATCGCGACGGGTTTCGGCACGTCGGGCCCTGGGCCGGATGCACCTGTTCTCGACCCCGATATCATGCTGGTACCGCTCTCGGCCTTCGACGCCCGTGGCCACCGGATTGGCTACGGCGCCGGCTATTATGACCGTGCCATTAGCCTTTTGCGGCAAAAAGGCCTGAAACCGAAGCTCATCGGCATTGCATTCGACTGCCAGGAAGTGGCACATGTGCCCGACGAGCCGCATGACATAAGCCTGGATGCCATCCTGACAGAAAGCGGCCTTCGCTTTTTTGCCTCGTGGATTGGATAGTGAATGCGACTGCTTTTTCTGGGTGACATGGTCGGCAAGACGGGACGCACCGCGGTTTGGGATCGCCTGCCCGGACTGGTCTCCGACCTGAAACTCGACTTCGTCATCGTCAACGGCGAAAACGCTGCTGGCGGCTTCGGCATCACCGAAGACATCTTCCTCGAGACGATCAATGCCGGCGCCGATGTCGTGACGACAGGCAATCACGTCTGGGACCAGAAGGACGCCGTCGCTTTCGCCGGCCGCCACGACCAGTTCCTCCGCCCGGCCAATTATCCGCAGGGCACGCCCGGCCGCGGCTCCGGCCTGTTTTACGCCCGCAACGGCGCCCGCGTTCTGGTCGCCAACATCATGGGCCGCGTCTTCATGCATCCGGAGCTGGACGACCCCTTCAAGTCGGCCGAGGCGATCCTTTCCGCCTGCCCGCTGAAGGAACAGGCCGACGCGATCATCTTCGACTTCCACGCCGAGGCGACCAGCGAAAAGCAGTGCTTCGGCCATTTCGTCGACGGCCGCGCCAGCTTCGTCGTCGGCACCCACACGCATGTGCCGACCGCCGACCACCAGATCCTGAACGGTGGCACCGCCTATATGTCGGACGCCGGGATGTGCGGAGACTACGACTCGTCCCTCGGCATGGACAAGGAAGAGCCGCTCAACCGGTTCATCTCCAAGATGCCGAAGGGCCGGATGGAAGCGGCGACCGGGCCCGCGACGATCTGCGGCGTCGGGGTTGAAATTTCGGACGCGACGGGCTTGGCGGAGAAGATTGCGCCATTGCGGCTGGGGCCGAGACTGGCGGAGACGATTCCGGAGTTCTGGAAGTAAGTTCGGCGGGCGTCAGCCCCCCTCTGCCCTGCCGGGCATCTCCCCCACAGGTGGGGAGATTGGCTGGGCGCGCCCGCTTGCCTCACAAATACCGTCCTACAAACCGCAGTCTTAATTTAAAGCGGGGAGCCCACCACTTGTAATCTCCCCACCTGTGGGGGAGATGCCCGGCAGGGCAGAGGGGGGGGCTGACACCCACCAACCTAAACCTACCCCAACACGCATTTGTGAGCGCCCCGCATCTGGACCCCTGCGGCGCCTTGCCGCATCCTCCCGGCTTCGTGAAAGCGCCGGAGGGGTGGCATGAAGCCGCAATTGCTTGTCCTCGCTATCGCATGCGTTGCCTCCCTCGCTCTGCCGCAGGCCGCGAGCGCCCAGGAGCAGCGCAAGAACGTCAGCCAGTGCCAGGCAATTGCCCAAGGCATTCCGAAAGCGCAGTTCGCCAGCTTCTCGCCCACCGCACCCGCGATTCCCGCGGTGTCGGAAGGCGAGGACGTCACCTTCACCTTTCTCGGCCACTCCACCTTCGAGATCGACACGCCCGGCGGCATCGTCATCGCCACCGATTACAACGGCATCTACCAACCATCAGTGACGCCCGATGTCGTCACCATGAACAAGGCGCACCAGACGCACTACACGCTGAGGCCCGATCCGGCGATCAAGCATGTGCTGCACGGCTGGAGCGATATCCCCGGTGAAAAGGCCAAGGTCGATCTCGTCGTCGGCGACGCCTATATCCGCAACGTCACGACGGACATCCGCTTCAGCTACGGCCTCGGCGGATCGCAGCAGGACGGCAATTCGATCTTCATCTTCGAGATCGCCGGCCTCTGCATCGGCCATCTCGGCCACCTGCATTACGAACTGACGGATGCGCATTACACGGAGATCGGCCGCCTCGACGTTGTGATGGTTCCCGTCGATGGAGGGCTGACGATGGGCCCCGACAGCATGAGCCGGGTGATCAAGCGCCTGCGCGCCTCCATAGTCCTGCCGATGCACCGCCGCGGACCGCCGGTGGAACGCTTCCTGTCGATGATCGGCAAGGAATTCGATATTCAGATGGCGCAGAATAACACGTTGACAGTGTCGCTGCGGACGCTGCCAAGGAAGCCGCAAATTTATGTGATGAGGGACGTGCAGTAGCGCGTGCTCTGTGCCCGTAGCCCCCTCACCCTACCCTCTCCCCGAGGGGGAGAGGGGAAGTAAACGCCGCGGCTCCAGCATCCCTTCTCCCCAGCGGGGAGAAGGTGGCCCAACGGGCCGGATGAGGGGGCCGCGCGGTAAAACGGGAATCTGTTCAAGCAAACTGCAAATGCCGCTTTATCCCCACATCCGGCATCTTGTCGTCATCGAGATTGGCCTTGGCGATCTCCCAGCCGAATTTCAGCTTGCTGCCAGTCGAGACCCAGATTTCGGCATCATCGACATGCATGGCGAGCATCGTCAGCTTCGGGTCCTTCTTGCCGTTCTCGTACCAGGCAGCAACCACCGAGTTCCAGTATTCTTCGATCTTCGACGGATCGGCTTTCAGCTCGATCTTGCCCGCCAGGCAGGCGTGATAGTCGTGATCCTTGCCGACCACGCAGAAATGCGCGCGTGTTCCCGGTTTCACGGCGCGAACGATATCCGCGTCCGATTTGGTGTAGAACCAGATCGTGTTGGTCTTCGGATCGGCATGCGGCGCCATGGGCTGCATATGCATGTCGGCGCCATCGACACCGAGCATGCCGGCATGAATGCCGTTCACCTGATCCCAGAGCTGCTGCGCCGGATGTTCGCGGGCTTCGCTGAAGCTTGCCATGGCCATTCCCTTCCGTTTTCAGTTTCCGGTTCAAAACGTCAGGTCTGCCGCCTTTGTTCCCCCGCGCTGCACAAGCCAACCGCCTGCGTGAAAAGGCGCTTTCCGCTTGAATACGGCCCGTTTCGCTCTTATAAGGCGGCCCATTCCGAATAATGAGACGTGAACAGGGGTGCCATGGCTGGCCATTCACAGTTTAAAAACATCATGCATCGCAAGGGCCGTCAGGACGCCGTGCGATCGAAAATGTTCTCCAAGCTCGCGCGCGAAATCACTGTCGCCGCCAAGGCCGGTCTGCCCGACCCGTCGATGAACGCGAGCCTGCGCCTGGCCATCCAGAACGCCAAGGCCCAGTCCATGCCGAAGGACAATATCGACCGCGCCATCAAGAAGGCAGCCGGCAGCGATGGCGAGAACTACGAGCAGATCCGCTACGAAGGCTATGGCCCGGGCGGCACAGCCGTCATCGTCGAGGCGCTGACCGACAACCGCAACCGTACCGCCTCGAATGTCCGCTCGATCTTCACCAAGGCCGGCGGTGCACTCGGTGAAACCGGCTCGGTATCCTTCTCTTTCGATCACGTGGGAGAAATCACCTACAAGCTCGCAGCCGGTGATGCCGACAAGATGATGGAAGCCGCCATCGAAGCCGGTGCCGACGATGTCGAGACCGACGAAGACGGCCACTACGTCACCTGCGCTTTTGAATCGCTCGGCGAAGTCGCCAAGGCGCTCGAAGCGACGCTCGGCGAAGCCGAAACCGTCAAGGCCGTCTGGCGCGCCCAGAACAACGTGCCGGTTGACGAGGAAAAGGCTCAGTCGCTGCTGAAGATGATCGACAACCTCGAAGACGATGACGACGTCCAGAACGTCTATTCGAACTTCGAAGTCTCCGAAGAAGTGATGGCCAAGCTTTCGGCCTGATCGCCTCTTCCGGAACCGTTTTCAAAGGCGGGCTTGATGCCCGCCTTTTTCGTTGGATCAGGGTGCGGCCGCCCGGATGAAGCTGTCGCGGAAGGCGGCGAGATCGCCAGCACTGACATCGGAGACCGCCCAGAAGACCAGTCCATCGGACGACCAGTCCGTCATGTTGTAGCCGTCATGCTCTCGCGTCGCCTGCCGGCCGGCCGTCTGCGGCCAGATGAACAGGTTGATGACGTGACCGTTGCGCCGGTAGACGAGTGCCGCCACCACCCGGCCGCCGATATAATCGACCCGGCCGCCGACCAGCGGGAAACCATCCTTGGCGAGATCGTTGACGGGCGGCGAGAAATCGATGCGGCCGTTGAACCAGGGCTTTACCGTATGCTGGTTCGAGGTCTGCACATCGACGAGGTGATCGGCGAGCATCGAATGGACATGGCTCGCCAGCAGCTGGTCCTCGATGCCGAGATCCGGCACCGGCGCGGTGGCGAACAGCATTGCGCTCGCCGCCAGCGCCGCCAGTGACGGCACGAAGCTCCAGTCGCGAACGAAACGAAAGAAACGGTCCCACGGCGAAGCAGGCTTCTGGCGCAGCTGAAGAGCGGATGAGGAGATGGCCTGCTCGCGCGACAGCGCGGAAAGAACCTGCGACCGGACCTCGTCCGGAAGCTTGAAGCGCACGCCGTCCTGTCCGATCCGTTGCCGCACCCCGCGCACCCTTTCGATCTCCGCCCGGCAATCCGGGCACCCCGCCAGATGACTTTCCAGCTCGGCCGCGCGCACCAGATCCAGCTCGCCGTCGATGAAGGCATGCACCACCGGCCCCCACTGGTTGCAGCCCTGCTTCGGCGCCTCGGTCATACCCGTACCCCGCCATTCTCAAACGCATCCCAGGCTTCGCCGAATTCGCGCCGCGCCCGGGCGATGCGCGACATCACGGTACCGATTGGCACATCGATGACCTCGGCGATCTGTTTATAGGAAAGCTCCTCGAGTTCGCGCAGTACCAGAATTTCCCGCATCGCCTCCGGAAGCAGGCCGATGACATGGCGTACGCGCGATGTCTCGCTCTCGCGGATCATCGCTGTCTCCGCTGTCTCGTCATCCGATGCGATCTCATGCGCCGGACTGTCGCTTCCGGCATCGGCATCCAGCGGCGTTTCGAAACGTGCCTTACGCCGTCCCTGCTGCTGCCAGGCGAGATAGCAGTTCCGGACGATGGCAAAAATCCAGGCCCGTGAATCGCAGCCGCGATAGGTCTCGAAGCTGCGATAGGCGCGCAGGAAGGCGTCCTGGACGATATCCTGCGCCGCATCCTGATCGCGGCTGAGAAAGCGCGCAAAGTTATAAGCGGCATCCATGTGTGGAAGAATGTTCTGCTGAAAACGCAGCGTGTGATCAGGCTGCTCGAAGGCGGCAGAGGCCTGCTGTCCACCCTTCGCCCGTGCCATTTCCATGTAGCCGACAAGGATGGACGCTGCCTCGGTAAGAAAGTTGCTTGCGAGCTGCGAAAACGATCGCGTGCGGCGGTGCCAGCGCAGCACAGCCTCGGCCAGCTGGTCGTCGAACGATGTGGGGAAAGCAATACAGGCTTCGGTCATCGCACCCTCTGCGGCTGCAGCGCAGCCGACTCTAGTCCTCGGGCCGCCGTTAGCGCAATGCGACCCTTTATTGCCTAGATCGCCAAGCGCCCGGTTTTATTCCCTGCCGACTGAGATTTTTTTGACCGCTTTGCCGGGGTGAAAAAATTAGCCGTTCATTCTCAATGACTTGCATGGAAAATTACGACAGGCTCGGAATAAGCAGCAGGCCTCTCCGGTCTAGTTATTCAGCGGCGGCGTCGAACCCATCCCGTCTCCGCTGAGACACAGGACAAGCCAGAAGAGGCATCCCAATGTTTGAAATGTCACGCCGTACACTGCTTGGTTCGGCCGCCGCGGCAGCCGCATTCGGCCTCGCATCGAAGCTCGAATTCGTACCCCCGGCCTTCGCCGCATCGCCGGACGAACCGGCAACCGGCTTCTACCGCTACAATGTCGGCGATATCGAAGTGACAGCAATCTATGACGGCATCTGGCGCAAGCCGCACGATCCCGCCTTCATCAAGAACGCCACGGTCGACGAGACCAAGGATGCGCTCGCCAAGGCGCATCTGCCGACCGATTTCATGCCGATCCCGCTGACGGTGGTCGTCCTCAAGGTCGGCGGACGGCTGATCATGATGGATGCCGGCTCCGGCGTCGGCCAGTGGCAGGCCAATGCAACCAACCTTCCCGGCAACATGGCAGCCGCCGGCATCGACTACCGCAAGATCGACACGGTCATGATCTCGCATTTCCACCCTGACCACGTCTGGGGCCTAATGGAAAAGGGCACCAATGCGCCTGTCTTCCCGAATGCCGAACTTATCGTCCATTCGGCCGAATACAACTGGTGGACCGACCCCGGCCGCCTCTCGAAACTCGCCGAGGGCCGCAAGCCTGCCGGAAAGCGCATTGCTGAAGTCTTCCCGAAATGGAAGAACTGGAAACTGGTGGAGGACGGTGCGCAGGTGGCGCCCGGCATCGAGCTGATTTCGGCGCCAGGCCATACGCCGGGTCATTCGACCTATCTGGTCAACTCCGGAAAAAGCCAGCTGCTGGTTTCGGCCGACATCATGTACGTCCCGGCGCTGCTGGCGCCGCACCCGGAATGGCAGGGCAGCTACGATCAGGACGGACCGCTTGCCATCACCAGCCGCCGCAAGCTGATCGATCGCGTCATATCGGACAAGATCGCCATCTGCGGCTCGCACTTCCCCTTCCCCGGCTCCGGCAGCTTCGTCAAGGACGGAAATGCCTATGCCTTCACGCCTACCAGCCAGGTCTGACGCCTTAGGAGACAATTACCATGAAAAGATCATTCACCCGCTACGCCGTTCTCGGCGTCATCAGCTTCTGCGCGCTGTCGGCAGGCGGCTCGGCCATCTCGGCGCTGACAGCGATGCCGGCCTTTGCCGTCGACAACATGGAAACCGGCGACGGCCCGGACCTCACTTCCGTCCGCGCCAAGATCGCCGCCAAGGACTATCAGGGCGCACTCGAGGAATTGCGCGGCCTCGCCGAGGATAACCAGCAGGCCGATGTCTACAACCTGCTCGGCTACACGCTGCGCATGACCGGCGACTACGACACGTCGCTGACCTACTACACCAAGGCTCTCGAACTGCAGCCCGATCACAAGGCGGCCCATGAATATCTCGGCGAGCTCTATCTGCAGACCGGCAAGCCCGACAAGGCAAACGAGCAGCTCGCTTCGCTGAAGCAGCTGTGCCCTGCAGGCTGCGAGGAGCTGGAAGACCTACAAGAGGCGATCGCCGCACGGGGCGGCAACTGACGGTGATTGCCCCGGGGCGGGCGGCAGATGCCGCTCGCCCTGCTCACCCATTGGAGATGATCATGGAACATTCCCCTATCCGATCCGCCGGCAGCAATGCAGCACTTCTCGCCGGACGTCTGCTGCTCTCGGCCATCTTCCTGCATGAAGGCGCAACGCTGGCGCTGAACTTCAACGCCACGGCAGCGGCCTTCGAAAGGCTCGGTCTCGAACTGCCGGTCGCTGTCGGCGTCATCCTGCTGCAGCTTGCGGCGGGCTTCTCGGTCGCGGCAGGCATGGCCACACGGCTGGGCGCTGTTGCACTCGGCATCTTTTGCCTGATGACGGCCCTGCTCTTCCACACCGATTTCACCAGCCAGAACGAACTGCTGCATTTCGAGAAGGACCTTGCGATCGCCGGCGGCATGTTTGTGCTGGCGATCTCGGGTGCCGGATCGCTATCTGTCGATGCGGTCCTGAAGCGCATCGTCCCGGCGCCGGTGGCTGCCCTCTTCTAACTTCCGCGATGATCTGGATCAAAGCGGTTCACAGCTCCGTGAGCCGCAGCCTGATTTTAAGAAAGCGGTAACGCTGCAACCCTTCAATGTCCCTGCCTCCAGCCGGTCTGTCTCAGGCCAGCGTCTCTCACACCATCGGCGGGGAAAATGCCATGAAGAAACTTGCTCTCACTCTCTCCATTTCGCTGCTTTACGCCTTCGCCGCCCAAGCACAGCCCACAATGGTCAAGCGCTTCAACGATTGGGGCGTCTATTCCTACAAGGCCGATGGCCAGACGGTCTGCTATCTGCTGACCGTACCGACAGGCCAGACGCCGGCCAGCGTCGATCACGGCAAGAATTTCTTCATGGTCGGCCCCGGCGCCTCTGCGAAATACGAACCACAGGCGCGAATGGGCTACGAGTTGAAGCAGGGATCGCGCGTGAAGGTGCGCATCGGCGACCAGACTTTCTGGATGTTCACCCGCGAGAACGCCGCCTGGATGCAGCATGAGGAGCGTGAACCGGAAATGATCCGCGCCATGCGCGGTGGCAGCGAGATGGTGATCGAGGCGACCTCCAGCCGGGGGACGGATACCAGCTACACCTATTCGCTCGATGGCATCACCGCCGCCTTGAAACAGGTCACCAGCTGTAGCTGACATGCGCCGTTTTTCTCTTCTGCGCCGGACGATGGGGCTGCTTGCCCTCTGCGGCCTGTTTGCCGCCTGCCTGGCCAGCCCGGCATCGGCAATCCCGGTTGAGACAAGCGCACCAAAAGGCCGGGAAACCGGTCTGCCGGTTCCCCGTTTCGTCTCGCTCAAATCGGCCAACGCACGGATGCGCATCGGCCCGTCGCTGGATTACGGGACCAAGTGGATTTACGTGAAATCAGGCCTGCCGCTGGAGATCACCGCCGAATACGACAATTGGCGTCAGGTGCGCGATAGCGATGGCATCACCGGCTGGATGCATCGCGCCCTGCTCTCCTCGCGCCGGACCGCGGTGATCGGCCCCTGGCTGAGAGAGCCCGCCGCACTTCACACCGGAGCCCGGGAAAGTGCGGCTATCTCGGCGGCGTTGATGGCCCGCGTCCTCGTCCATGTCGGAAGCTGCGACGGAGCCTGGTGCAGCATCGGCCTGCCACACGAGAACCTCACCGGCTTCGTCGAGCAATCGGCCCTCTGGGGTGTCTATCCCGGCGAGACAATCGCCGATTAGGCGGCGGCGCTCACAAAGCTGCCGAGCCCCGCGAACAGCTCGACCGACTTCAGCCGCGCCTCGATATCGTGGATCGGCATGGAGATGATCAGCTCGTCGGCCTCCGTCTCTTTCAGAAACTCCTTGAGCTTGGCTTCAGCCGTCTGCGGCGAGCCGACGACGGCATAGCGCAGCGTATGCTCGACATTGAGCTTTTCCATCGGAGACCAGAAGCTCTCCATATCCTTCACAGGCTTCGGGAACTGGCCACGAACATTGCGCCGGAGATTGACGAACTGCTGCTGCGCCGAAGTGAAGTGATACTCGGCCTCCTCATCGGTCGGCGCCACCGACCCCATCACACCAGCCATCACATAGGGCTGGTCGAGGACGGCGGAGGGCTGGAACTTGCTGCGGTAGATATCGATCGCATCGAGCAGCGAATCCGGCGCGAAATGCGAAGCGAAGGCATAGGGAAGACCGAGCATGGCGGCGAGCTGGGCGCTGTAGAGGCTGGAGCCAAGCAGCCAGATCGGCACATGCGTCCGGTTGCCGGGCACCGCGAGGATTGCCTGGTTCTCGACCGGCTCTCCGAGCAGCTGCTGCAGTTCGACGACATCATGAGGGAAGCTCTGGGCGCCGGCATCAAGGTTACGGCGCAGCGCCTGGGCGGTGCGCATATCCGTTCCCGGCGCGCGGCCGAGACCGAGATCGACGCGGCCGGGGAAGAGTGCGGCGAGCGTGCCGAACTGCTCGGCGATCACAAGCGGCGAATGGTTCGGCAGCATGACGCCGCCCGATCCGATGCGGATCGTCTTCGTCGCCGCACCAACATGGCCGATAACCACCGCCGTCGCGGCACTGGCAATCCCCGGCATGCCGTGATGCTCGGCAAGCCAGAAACGCTTGTAGCCATATTCTTCCGCCTTCTGCGCCATCCGCGCGGAACCCGCGAGAGATTGGCTGACGGTCGTGCCCTCTGGAACGGGCGAAAGATCGAGGATGGAAAAGGGAATCATGAAAACCTGCCGGTCGGGAATGTGGGGCTACCGGCTATGTAGGTGGTAACGCCGCCGCATCCAAACCCCGAGCAAAGAAAAAGGGCCGATCGGCCGCCTGCCATCAACGTAGATGTGGAAACCAAATTCCGGCATTCCGCATGTCGTTGTCATCGCAGGCCCTAGGCGGTCATTCCTGAGCCAGCAGTACGGGCTAAATAACCACCACCTACTATGACATATCTGCGTTGCATAATCAGAAGTAGGCGCTTGCCCGCGATGGGATCATAAGGAGCGCAGCTTATGCATACGAGAGTGTTTGAGATGGATTGGGTCCCTGTCGTCTTCGTTACATTCAAGGTTCTTGCCTTGGGAATAGCGATGTTCTTCGCCATCAAGTGGCATTATGACCGTGCCGAGAAAAGCGACAGGCGAGCGCTACTGCGATCGGGCGGCATGATGGCCGCCGTCTTCGCGCTGGCGGTACTCGGCGTGGGGCTTGCCGCCTTCCTGCTGAGCAGGAAGCTCGGTCTGGACCTGAGCCTCTGATGAGGCAGCTGTTTCAAGCGACTCCAGATCCAACTGATGGCGGAGTCGCCTGACACTTTGAAGGCGTTACGAAGCGCGGCGGTGCCTGAGCACATGCACTTCCGCGCTTTGGTGGTGATGGCCCTGCGGCAGCGTGAAGTTGCCGAGCTGGCGGTCCATCTCCAGCGCCTCGCTGGCGAGACGGTGGATCGCCGCCGTGCTTTCCTCGACCATCGCCGCGTTCTGCTGCGTCATCGAATCCAGTTCGGAAACCGCGCTGTTGATCTGGCGCAGCGTGTCGGCCTCTTCGCGGGTCGATTCCATGATCTCATGGATCTGGCCGTTGATCGCTTCGACGCGGCTGCCGATACCGGTCAGCGCAACCCCTGCCCGCTCGACTAGCGACACGCCGCTTTCAACCTCATGTGTCGACTTCTGCAGCAGACTGGCGATTTCTTTGGCAGCGCTCGAGGAGCGCTGTGCCAGTTCACGGACTTCCATCGCGACGACGGCAAAGCCCTTGCCGGATTCACCGGCACGCGCTGCCTCGACACCGGCATTCAGCGCCAGCAGGTTCGTCTGGAAGGCGATTTCGTCGATGACCGAGATGATCGAGTTGATCTGGCGCGAAGACGACTGGATCGCCTCCATCGCGGCGATCGTCTCGCGCATGATATCGCTCGATCCCGCCGTTTCTTTCTTCGCGTCACGGGCGATCCGCTCGGCCTGCTCGGCGCGCTCGATCTGGATACGGACCGACTGCGTAATGGCATCGATCGCATTGGCGGTCTCGGTGATCGAGGCGGCCTGACGCTCGGTGCGGCCGGCCAGATCGTCGGCGCCGTTGCGCATCTCTTCCGAGCCGGAACGGACGGCCATCGAGTTTCCGCCGATCGCCGTCATCGTTTCGCTGAGCGTTGCCAGCGCCTCGTTGAAGTTGACGCGTAGGCCCTCAAGCTCGCGCGGGAAGCGCGTCTCGATCTGATAAGCGAGATTTCCGCTGGCCAGATGATGCAGACCCTCGTCGAGCGCCTGGACGACATCCTGCAGGCTCTTCGCCTCGGCTTCGCGCAGCGCCATGTTTTCCTGGCGATCGCGCTCGGCGCGGGTGCGGGTCTCGGCACTTGCGGCTTCGAGCTCGCGGCTTTCGAGCAGCGACTGCTTGAAACGGGCAAGAGCCTTGGCCATCGTGCCGATTTCGTCGTGGCGGTTCTGGCTGCCGATCTCGGTATCGAGCTTGCCGTCGGCCACGTCGCGGGTGTTGCCGGCAAGACGGGCGAGCGGCGAGAACAGGAGCTTGGTGATCAGGCCGGTAGCAATCGCCATAACGACGAGTGCACCGAGGCCGATCATCGTCAGCAGCGTGGCGATCTCGATCGAGCCGGCATTGAGCTCGCTGAGACGGACGCTCTCGACCACCAGAAAGCGGTCGCCGTGATAATCGATGCCGCGAACATAGGCGCGGGCCGAGCCATCAGCGCGGTCGAAGTCATCGACCGTCATGCCCTGATTGTTGGCGAGCGCATCCGGAATGAAAGTGAAGGACGCAGTATCGAGCGTCGCCAGCTTGCCGTCTGCAAGACCGACCGCCGAACCATCGCTGGAAATGATCGCCGCCTGCGCCGTGCTGCCGGAGACAATGCCCTTCGACAGGATACCGGTGACGATATCATCACGAACCTTGAACAGAATGATGCCCTTCGCCAGACCGAGCTTGACGATCGGAACGGCATAGAAGATCCCCGACTTGCCCGCATCGACGCGCAGACCCGAGAAGCCTGTCGGCGCGGAATCGTCGGTCGCCTTTGCGGTGTTCTCGACAGCCTTCGCATAGGCGAGACCGGCACCGGTCGCCTTCCAGGCATCGGCCTTCAGGTTTTCGGCGAAATTGTCGTCCTTCTTGTAGGAATAGAGGACGAAACCATCCATGTCGGCGATCAGCAGATCGCTGAAGGCCGTGTTCTCGAGGTCGCGGGCGACCTCGCCCTGGGTCTTCTCATGGTTGGAATAGTAGAAACCGCTCGGCCCCTCCGGCTTCATCAGCTTTTCGCGCTGATCGGCCGGGTTCGGATTGTTGGTGATGAAGACCTTCTTCAGTTCCGCACGGGCATCGCCCGAGGATTTCTCGATGGTCTTCCAGCCGCTCTTCAGGCTGGTGATCGACATCTGCAGCGCTTCGATACGCGCAATCGAATTCGCCTGGTTTTCAAGCTGCTCCAGCTGATCCTGCAGCATGTCGCCGCGGAAGATGAGCACGCTCTCCTTCGCCTTCAGCGCCTGCTCGTCGGAAATGCGGCTGCTGGCGAAATAGCCGAGCACGCTGATGGTACTGACGGCAAGTGCCGTGAGCAGAATGAAAGTCGCAATCACTTTAAACGATAGAGACTGAAATCTCTGAGCCATAAACTAGAACCCTTCCGGAGCGGCTTGCCTGGCTTTTCGCAGCTGGCTTGACCGAAAACAGAACACTGGGGGCCTTAACCTTCCGAAAAAGGAGCCCCTCTCACATTTGATGGATTAGATTTCAGACAACTGATTTAATTCGCAGTAAACGGCGCGACACAAAAACAAGGGATGTTTTTGTTTTGTTCACATATCAATGGCAGTTATTTTGCAACTGCAATATGGTGAGCCATGCAAAACACGATTCGCATCATCGGCATCGATCCCGGCCTGCGCCGCACGGGATGGGGCGTCATCGACACGCTGGGCAATTCGCTGCGCTTCGTCGCATCGGGGACCGTCACCTCGGACGGTGACATGGATCTTGCCTCCCGCCTCTGCCAGCTGCATGACGGCCTTGCCGAGATCGTCCACAGCTACACACCCGATGAAGCTGCCGTCGAACAGACCTTCGTCAACAAGGACGCGGTCGCGACACTGAAGCTCGGCCAGGCCCGAGGCATCGCCATGCTGGTTCCGGCCCGCGCCGGCCTGCAGGTTTCCGAATATGCGCCGAACGCTGTCAAGAAAGCTGTCATCGGTGTCGGCCACGGGGAAAAGAAGCAGATCCACATGATGCTGAAGATTCTGATGCCGAAGGTGGAATTCAAGGGCGACGACGCCGCGGATGCGCTGGCGATCGCCATCTGCCACGCCCACAATCGCGGCAGCAACCGCATGCGCCTGGCAGCGCTGGCGGGATAGTTTGTTCTTGACTTGTTCTCTAGGTAGGGATTATTCTTACTTTGAAGGAGCAAGTCATGCGCGTTACCTCGAAAGGTCAGGTCACGATTCCCCGCGATCTCCGCGAGCTGGCCGGTATAGAGCCAAACAGCGAAGTCGTGTTCTCCATGGAAGGCGGCAAGCTGGTTGTCTCCCCGAAGGCTGGTCGTCGCGCCATCGAAGATCGAAACCGTCTTGATCAAGTCCTCAGGGCGATCTCCAAGCTTGAAGGGACCGGTGATCAGGCGATCGATGCCGACGTGCTCATGTCCATCACACGTGACCGCTGATATGGCGACCTTGATTGACACCAACGTGCTGGTCGATCTCGCCGTCCCGTCGTCCAATTGGCATGGCTGGTCAAGGCAACGGACGATCGAAGCGTTCGATCAGGGGCCGGTGCTCATCAACCCGATCATCTATGCCGAGTTTTCAGTACGCTACCGCGATATCGATGAAGTCGATGACGCACTGCCGGAAGACGCCTTCCGCCGGGAAAACCTCCCTTGGCCAGCGGCTTTTGCGGCCGCAGCCGCATTCCGCATCTATCGCAAGGCCGGCGGCCAGCGCGAACGTGTGCTGCCGGATTTTCTGATCGGCGCGCATGCCGCCATACGCGGCTATTCACTGCTGACACGCGATGTGAAGGGCTACCGCGCCTACTTCCCGTCGCTCGACCTCATCACTCCCGAAACCCACCCCTGACGGACATATCATGATCGGCAAGCTCAAAGGCACCATCGAGGAAATCGGCGAAGACTATGTGCTCGTCGATGTGCATGGTGTCTGTTACGTCGCCCATTGCTCCGGCCGCACCCTGTCGAAGCTCGGTTCCGTCGGAGAGGCCTGCGTCCTCTTCATCGAGACCTATGTCCGCGAGGACCAGCTGAAGCTTTTCGGCTTCATGAGCGTGCTTGAGCGCGAGTGGTTCAACCTGCTGCAGAGCGTTCAGGGCGTCGGCGCCAAGGTGGCGCTCGCCGTGCTTTCGACCCTGACGCCGCCGGAACTCGCCAATGCCATTGCCCTCCAGGACAAGACCGTCGTCTCACGCGCTCAAGGGGTTGGGCCGAAGGTCGCGGTCCGTATCGTCACCGAACTGAAGAACAAGGCACCCGCCTACGCCGGCGAGGCGATGAATATCGGCCTCAAGCAGGAACTCGGCGAAGGCGTGGCTTCGGCCCCGGTTGCCGATGCCGTCTCGGCGCTGACCAATCTCGGCTATTCCCGTGATCAGGCCGCCAACGCCGTCGCCGCCGCCATGAAGACCGCCGGCGAAGGTGCCGATAGCGCCAAGCTGATCCGGCTGGGGCTGATGGAGTTGGCGCGATGATTTCCTTGCGAAATCACTTATTCCTTACTATATTTAAAACGTAAGGAGGTTTAGATGAATATCTATTACGGTACATTGACATCAAAGGGCCAGACAACTGTTCCCGCAGAAGTTCGCGAACTCTTGCACCTGAAGCCTGGCGATAAAATTCGCTACATCCACAGCGATGGTAAGGTTTTCATCAAGGCGAAGAACAAGCGCGCGATCGATCTCGCGGGAAAGTTTCACGATCCATATCGCACGACCTTCTCGCTCGATGACATGGATCAGGCTGTCGGAGACTCTATCGCGCAAAGGGTCGCCGCGGCAAAATGATCGGCGTCGACACAAATATTTTGCTGCGCCTTTTTCTCAAGGATGATGCAGAGCAGGCTAAGAAGGTCGAGCTTCTTTTCGCGTCGCTTCCTGAGGCAGGGCCGGGCTATATAAGCTGTATTACCCTGATGGAGGTGACTTGGTTTCTGCGACAGCGCATCAAGCTAAAGCGTGAAGAGATCATGGAAGCAGTTTCCGATCTGCTGGATGCCGCCGACCTCATTCTGGAGGACGAAAACATCGTTGAAGAGACGCTTGATGTGATGGCGCAAACGACAGCCGAATTTGCCGATGTTTTCATAGCTCTTAGGAATCGAGATGCCGGCTGCTCTGTTACGAAAACTTTCGATCAGCGAGCTGCCAGAGGCGTCCCTGGAATGGAACTACTGACATGAGCGACCCCGCCCGCCTGATATCGCCGGAAAAGAAGGGCGAAGATTTTGATGCGACGCTGCGTCCACAGTCGCTGGATGAGTTCACCGGCCAGGCCGAAGCACGCGCAAACCTGAAGATCTTCATCGAGGCCGCCAAGAACCGTGGCGAGGCGCTGGATCACGTCCTGTTCGTCGGCCCGCCCGGTCTCGGCAAGACGACGCTGGCGCAGATCATGGCGAAGGAACTCGGCGTCAATTTCCGCTCCACCTCTGGTCCCGTTATCGCCAAGGCCGGCGACCTTGCGGCGCTGCTCACCAATCTCGAAGAACGTGACGTGCTCTTCATCGACGAAATCCACCGCCTGAGCCCGGCTGTCGAGGAAATCCTCTATCCGGCGATGGAAGACTTCCAGCTCGACCTGATCATCGGCGAAGGCCCGGCCGCCCGTTCTGTGAAGATCGACCTGTCGAAATTCACCCTCGTCGCCGCCACTACCCGCCTTGGCCTGCTGACCACGCCGCTGCGCGACCGCTTCGGCATTCCGGTGCGTCTCTCCTTCTACACCGTCGAGGAACTGGAGCTGATCGTCCGCCGCGGCGCGCGGCTGATGAACCTGCCGATGACCGACGAGGGTGCCAAGGAAATCGCCCGCCGCGCCCGCGGCACGCCGCGCATCGCCGGGCGCTTGCTGCGCCGCGTCCGTGATTTTGCCGAAGTCGCTAGGGCCGAGGCCGTCACCCGCGAGATCGCAGACGAGGCGCTGACCCGGCTGCTCGTCGACAATATGGGCCTCGACCAGCTCGACAAGCGCTACCTCAACATGATTGCCGTCAATTTCGGCGGCGGCCCTGTCGGCATCGAGACCATCGCCGCCGGCCTTTCCGAGCCGCGCGATGCGATCGAGGACATCATCGAGCCCTACATGATCCAGCAGGGCTTCATCCAGCGCACGCCGCGCGGCCGTGTACTCACCGCAACCGCCTGGAAGCACCTCGGCATGCAGCCGCCGAAAGACCTGGAAGCCGCACAGTTCCGGCTCTTCCAGCAAGACGACTGAGCGCGCCGATGCCGAAGAGAACGATGATCCGGCTGGATGGCAGTGCCGGACGCTTCAACTACCGCATTGCCGGGCTCGGCTTCCGCGATGGCCATGTCCTCGTTCACCGGGCCGTCCATGAGCCTTTCTGGACATTTCCGGGTGGCCGCGCCGAGATTGGCGAGACCTCGGAAGAAACGCTGCGGCGCGAGATGGTGGAAGAGCTCGGTGTGACAGTCGAGGTCGGCCGCCTGCTCTGGATCGTCGAGAATTTCTTTCATTTCGAGAAGCGCGACTGGCACGAACTTGGGCTCTATTATCTGATGGAAGTCCCCGAAAGCTTCCCTTTCCGGCCAAACGAGATCGTCCATCAGATCGAGGACGGCAAGAGCATTCTAGAGTTCAAATGGGTGCCCGCCACCCGCGAAGCGCTGAAGGCGCTCGATATTCCGCCCTATTTCATTGCTGACGAGATCGAGGCGCTTCCTCCGGCACCGCGCCACGTCGTCTGGCGCGACGGCGACCTCGACCGGGACGATTGAGGGAACTGTCCCCTTCTCCGCGCATTGCATCCTGAACAAGGAGCATCGCCATGCAGAAATACAGGACGGGCACGAGCGTCGAGTGGACATGGGGCAGAGGCAAGGGAACGGGCAGGATCGCTGAGAGCTTCACCGAAGACGTCGAGCGCACCATCGAGGGCGCCGACATCAAGCGGAAGGCGACCAACGAGGAACCCGCCTATCTGATCGAGCAGGAAGATGGCGGCAAGGTCTTGAAGAGCCACTCGGAAATCAGGAAGGTTCATTGATGGGCGATGACCGGCCCGACAGGAGATGACATGACGGTTTTCGATCCCTGCCGGGTTTTCCGCAAGCTCGCCTACAACAATGCGCTCGCCAATGTCAGATTGCTCGATGCCTGCTTCCGGCTGCAGCCGGGCGAATTCGAAGCGCATCGCACCAGCTTCTTCCCTTCGATCAAGATGACGCTGAATCACATCATCACCGTCGACTGGTTCTACGTGGATGGGCTGGAAGGCGGCAGCCTCGGACCCGATGCATGGAAGATCGAAGAGCCGTTCGATACGCTCGAAGCGCTGATCCCCGAGCAGCGGACTGTCGATGCGCGCCTCGTTGCGCTATGCGAAGCGCTGACGCCGGAGACCTTGGCGGCCACCGTCAGGCTGGATCGCGGCGGCCGGTTTCAAGAGGAGCGTGCGGACGATATCCTCAATCACCTCTTCCAGCACCAGACCCATCACTGGGGCCAAGTACATGCGATGCTGGCGGAATCCAGTGTCCGCCCGCCGCAACTCGACGAATTCATTGTCAACGACGATGCCCGTTTCCGGGGCGGCGAGATCGCCGCCCTCGGCTGGAACGAAGAAAAGCTGATGCGCTGAAAGCCGGGCTCAATCGTTCAGGCGCGACTTCAGCGCATCGACGATGGTCTTGGTCAGCAGATCGTAGTTTTCGTCGAAGTGGTGGTCGCCGGCGAGTTCAACGACGGCAGCGCCGCTCTGCTTGAGATCCGGGCAGGCGACTTCATCATCGTCTTCCTTGCCGTAGATGCACTGGATCAGCTTCGGATCGACGTCCTTCAGATCCGCGACCGGATCGCCACCGGCCCCGTCGGTCTTCTGGCCGAGCCAACCCATGACGGAGATCACGTAGTCAACCTCATGCGACAGCGACAGCAGCGAGATCTGGACGATCGACGCCTTCTCGGCCGGTTTCAGCAGCTTGTAGGTTGCCGGCACCACGTCGGCACCGAACGAGTAGCCGATCAGAAGCACATGCTTGACCTTCCACTGCTTCCGGTAGAGGTCGATGATCTTGCCGAGATCGTCGGCGGTCTCCTGCGGCTTCCGTTCCGACCAGAAGTAATGCAGCGAGTCGATGCCGACGACGGGAATCCCCTCCTTCTGCAGCTTGCTGCCAACTTCCTTGTCGATATCCCGCCAGCCGCCATCGCCGGAATAGACGATCGCCATCGTATCCATCGCCGGCTTGGCATCGAGCACGGCAAGCGGCAGGCCGAGCGGATTGTCGGCATTGCCGGACGCGTCGATCATGTCGTCGAGCGTATCGGACAGCGTCGTCTGCGCGTCGTCATCGGCATCGCGGACATCGATCGCCGGATGCGTCTTCTTCAGCTCCGCAACATGCTCGCGCCCATCCTTCGGTGCATTCGACGTCAGGGCCACCACGACGGGATCCGGCAGATTGCCCTCGGTCAGGCCATAGATCATCCGGTCGCCAACGGTCTTCTTGCTGGCCGGCGTGCAGAGCTGCTGCGTCAGCGGAATGCCTGCCGCGGGATCGATCGCCAGCGTCTGGCCGATCGTCGCATCCGGCGTCTGCGCGGCAATCGCCAGCGCCAGGGCGCCGCCCTCGCCGACACCGGCGATGATAGGCAGATGATAGGCGCTGTTGCCGGCGGCGCGCTGAACCTGCTGGCTCAACGCCTCGATGTCGGAGACCAGGTAGATGCAGCCGTCATTGTCACTGGCATCGTATTTGCGCAGAGCATCTATGTAGGACGGAAAGTCGACGCCGATCACCACGGCACCGGCATCCACCAGCTTATCCGTCTCGGCCTTTTCGTTGTCGCCCCAGCCGGCGGCGTCCGAAATCAGCATCACCGCGCCCTTCACATCACCCTTCGGCAGAAAGATGTGCGGAGATGGGATGAGCCCGGTTTCGAAGTCCTGCGTGCTCTCGTCGGCGGCATAGGCCGGAAACGCAAGCGCCGTGGCGCATGCTGCGGCGAGGATATATTTTCTGATCATTTCCTGACGACTCCCTTCAATCCGCCACCGATGAGAAAGGTCGCGTCCATCAACGCGATCATCGGATTGCCCCCTCCGGAAACCGCAAGATAGCGCGGTTGCCAGTGCGGATGAAACTTTGATTTGAATGCCCGAAGGCCTTTGAAATTGTAGAAGCGCTCGCCGTGTTCGAAAACGGTGCTGCCGATGCGGTCCCAGACGGGCGCCGTTTCGCGCTTCGACATGCCCGAGAGCGGTGCCATGCCGAGGTTGAAGTGGCGGTATCCCTCCTCGCGCAGATATTCCATGATCTGCACGAATAGAAAGTCCATCGACCCCTTTGGTGCCTCTGGCGAGAAGCGCATCAGGTCGATCGTGCCTTCCGATTTAGTTTCGGTGACGAGGATATTGGCGAAGGCGACGATCTTGCCGTCCTTCTTCAACACGCCGACCGGCTGCGAATTGACATAGTCAGGCTCGAAGGCGCCGAGCGAGAAACCCTTCTCCTTGGCATTATGGTCTTCAAGCCAGGAGCTGGAAACCGCGGCCAGATCGGTGAGAATGGCAGGCACGTCTTCGGCGGGTATGACCTCGAAGCTCAGGCCATCGCGCTGGGCGCGGCTGGCCGTCTGGCGCAGGTTCGCCCACTTGCCGCCCTTCATCTCGAAGGCGCCGAGATCGGCGACGGCGAGCTCGCCCAGCTTGAAGGCGCGCAGACCCGCGTCGGCACAATGGGACAGTAGCGCCGGCGAAATCTGGTAGAAGACCGCGCGGCATCCGGCAGCCCGCGCCGCCTCGACGAAGCTCCAGACGAGCTCCGGAATGGCATGCCGCTCGCCGACCGGATCGAACAGCGCGATCCATGAGCGCCCCTGGCGGCCATACATGATGAAGGCATCGCCCTTCTCGGAGAACATGATGCTCTTGTCGGCCATGCGCACCAGATTGGCGTCGGCATAATCCTGCGCCTTGACGATATCGACGGCGCGCTGCAGCGCCTCGTCGCTTGCCGGTTCCGGGCGGAAGGCCGCCGGACGCAGCAGGCTGAAAATGGCGATCGCCGAGGAGATGATGGTGATCCCAAGCACGGCGCGCAGACCGCGCGGTGCTTCAGCCGCGAATTCGAACTGCCACCAGAGCTCGTTACTGTATTCGACGTCGCGATAGACGAAGAGCAGGATAACGACGGCGCCGACACAGATGACCGCAATCGCCATGAGCCAGGCGGCCGTCAGCGTCTGGTTCAAGAGCGAGGCGTGGCGCGTGAACAGTCGGCGGCTGACGAACAGGCTAAAGATCAGGATCGCGAGGAAGATCGCTTCGACCAGCGCAATCGCCTTCAGCAGCGACAGGGTGAGCGCCAGAACGGCGGATACCACCGATACCAACCATGCGCCATCGAGACGCTGGCCAAGACCCCGAGCGGCAACCACGAGCGCCAGACCGAGCAGGCTCGACAGAAAGTGGGCACCTTCGACGATCGGCAGCGGCAGATAATTGGCGAGGAATTCGAGATTCTCGTCCGGCGTCGGCGTGACGCTCGAGAAGATCAGCATGACGCCGAGGATCAGCGCAAAGGCCGACAACAGCTGTGGCGTCAGACGCCCACCGATGCGGCGGATGCTGGAAGCGGCCGGATGGTCGACGAACCGGCGAAGCTCGGTCAAGGACACTGCCAGAACGGCGATCAACAGCGGCAGGACGTGATAGATCAGTCGGTAGAGGACCAGCGAGCCAAGAACTGCATCGATATTCACCGCGCTACCGAGCGAGGCGATGATGACAGTCTCAAAGACGCCGAGACCGGCCGGAACATGGCTGAGAACGCCGAGGCCGACGGCAATCGCATAGACCGCCAGGAAGACCGGCCAGCTGATCGCCGTCTGCGGCAGCAGCACATAAAGCACGGTGGCCGACGCGGCGATATCGAAGGCGGTGACTAGGAACTGCCGCGACCAGGTACGCGAATCCGGCAGGCGGACGGCGATCGGGCCGAGAGCGACCGCCCGGCCATCACGCCCGAGATAGACCATGACGCCGAGACCCGCCAGGATCGCCCCGGCGATGATCCGCAGCAGCAGCGCATTGGTATTGATCAGCGGCCCGATTTCATCGGCGATGATCATCAGCGCGATCGCCGCGACGCTGGCAAGACCGAGACCGAAGGACAGTGTGACGAAGGCGATGACTCGGCCGATATCCTCGGGCGTCAAGCCGAGGCGCGAATAGGCGCGGTAGCGGATAGCGCCACCGCTGAGCGCGCCGAAGCCCGCCGTATTGCCGACCGCATAGGCGCTGAACGCCGTCAGTGCGACATGCGGAAAGGGCAGCTTCTTGCCGATGTATTCGATCGCATTGAGATCGTAGAAGATCAGCGCGAAGAAGCTGAGGCCGGTAAAGAGCAAGGCCAGCAGGATCGAGCTGACGCGCGTGTCGGCAAGCGCCTGGACGACGTCGTCATAGCGGACTTCGTTGGTAAGCTGCATGATCGCATAACCGACCATGCAAAACAGGATAAGCGTCGCTGCGGCGACAAGCTGCGTGCGGTAACGCCGGATAAAGCCCCGAAAGCCACCGGCTTCCTCGCTTTCCATTTCTTCCAGACTGCCTTGATTCGCCATTTTACCCCTGCCGACTGCCAGCTTGGCGTGAGTCGTTCGGCAAAGAACTAGCATATGCTGCAGGCAAGCTCTATCGGCCCCCGACAGCGCTACCCCGCTACCGCCAAGCGCGCCTCATCGGCCTGAATTGGGGCAAAATTAGCGCTGGGTGACATAGTCCTCCACAGCGCTTTTGTAGCATTCCGTCGCACCCGCTCCACCCTCAGGCGGCAGGTTCGCCGCCTGCCCGTGCCTGGGCCGCATAGCGTGCGGCAGCGGCCATCGCCTCATGGTCCCGCCCGTCGCCGGAAACCTGCACCGTCGGCACCGCGAACTCGATGCCGTTTTCCTTGAAGGCGTTGCGGATCATCGCCAGCGCATTGCGACGGATGACGAACTGCTCCCCCGGCTTGGTCATCATCGACAGCCGGATCTCGATCGCGAATTCTCCGAACTGCTCGACGCCCTTCATCTTCAGCGTCTCGATGATGTGCGGGCCGAAATCGGGATTGTCGAGCAGTTGCTGACCGATCTGCTTGACGACCTTCTTGGCCTTCACCAGATCGGTGTCATAGGTGACGTTGAGGCTGATCTTATCGATCGTCCAGTCACGGTTGAGGTTCTTGACAGCGCCGAGCTCGCCGAAGGGAACGGTCGTCAGCGGTCCGCGGTGATGGCGCAGCTTCACGGAGCGCAGGCTGAAGGCCTCGACCACCCCCTTGTGGCTGCCGCTCTCGATATATTCACCGACACGGAAAGCATCGTCCCAGAGATAGAACATGCCGCTGATCACGTCCTTGACGATGGTCTGCGCGCCAAAGCCGACCGCGACACCGACGACACCGGCGCCGGCAATCAGCGGCCCGATCTCGATGCCCAGACCGGACAGGACCATCAAAACGGCAATAACGGCGATGACCACCGCGAAGATATTGCGGAAGATCGGCAGCAACGTCTGCAGCCGGGCCCGTCTGGCTTTCTCCTCGTCCGAGGCCGAAGCGTCGAGCGGCGAATCGATAAGCTTGCCGTTGATATAGGCTTTGACGATATGCCAGAGCAGATCGGCCGCAAGCAGGATGACGATGCCGCCAATGGCGCCGCGAGTGATGCGATCGACCATGGTGTCGCCCGCCGCCATTCTGTCTGCCGCAAAGCCCATGATCCGCCCCATCCAGACCGCCGCTGCCGCGATGATGATGGCGCGAACGCCGCGGTCCAGCAGCACGGTCGCCATCCGGCGGTTGGCGAGAAAACCCGCTTCCGCCTGATGCAGCGAACGGACCGCAGCCGTCGCGACACGCAGCACCTTGGGCAGAAGCAGGGCATAGATGCCGAGCCAGAGCAGCAGCATGAAGCCGGTAACCCACAGGAGCCAGAGCGCGAGGAAGTAGATCGTCAGAAACCAGGCTGCTGCCGTACTGTGCCTGATGCCATCGCTGGGGCGCGACCAGACCGCCTCGACAGCGATCAGGAAAAGCCCGATCCCGAGGATGTAGGCGACGAACAAGCGGGAACCGACTGAAAAGCCGAGCGGCTCCATGATCTGGATCACCACCCAGCCGAAGGCGAAGTAGATGGCGAATATGGCCGAGCGCCGGAACCAGTACAGCGCCTTGGCGCGGGAAATATCGCGCTCGCCGTCGGCGCGCGGCAGCGTCACCAGCACGACCAGCATCCGGCCGATGGAAATGGTGAAGCGGGTCGCGATCAGCGCGATCGCAACGGCAATCGCGATCGCCTGGCTCACCGGCGGCCAGCTGAAGGCAACCAGCGGCACGATCGTCGCCATGGCAAACACGATGGCCGGGATGACGCGATAGAAGAGATTGGCGCCAGCGTGATGCAGCGCGGCAGGCTCCTCAACATCGGAGCGGCGGACGCGCGGCCGCGGCGTCGCGGCGCGAAACAGCAGTTCGGCCAAAGTGCCGATCAGCAACAGTGTCAGCCCCTGAACGGCGATCCAGCCAGGCCCTGTCGGCTCGACCTCGCGATCGACAATGCCATCGGCCGCCTCGACCTCTTCTGGCAGTTCCATGGCCGCATCCGAGACCATCTCGACATGGTGGCGCGCATGGGCGAGCAGGTCTGACAGCACCGACATCTGTCCGCCGTCATCGGCCGCCGCCGCGGGCGCCATCTTCATCTGCGATGCCATCCATGTCTGCACCTCGGGCGCCTGCATCAGCTGCATCATCTGCCGCACCTTGTCGGGCGGCGTGGCGGCATCGGCTGCGGGTGGCGCCGGCGCGGTCTGCGCGTATGCGCCATCGGAAGTGCCGAGAAAAATCGTCAACGAAAACAGGCAAGCCCAGAGGCTCCCCCTCACGAACCTTGAACCCAACACCCGACGCCCTCCGGTATGACTGGAATCAACCATATCGCTTGCGATGCCATAGGCAATGGGCACGAAAAAACCCGCGCTCGGAAAGCGCGGGTCTTCAAGAATATATGAGCACCTGTTGGGCTTTACGCCTTCGGCTTCTCGACGTGACCGCCGAAGCCGGCACGCATCGCCGAGAGCACCTTGTTGGCGAACTCGTCCTGGTCGCGCGACGAGAAGCGGCCGTAGAGCGCAGCACTCAGCACCGGCGTCGGAACGCTTTCGTCGATTGCCGCCATGATCGTCCATCGTCCCTCGCCGGAATCGGAGACGCGGCCGGCATATTTCGCCAGAGCCGGATCGGCATGCAGCGCATCCGAGGTCAGGTCGAGCAGCCAGGAGGTGATGACGCTGCCGCGGCGCCAGACTTCCGAAACATCCTGCAGATTGAAGTCGTAGCGGTAATGTTCCGGATGTGCGAGCGGCGCCGTCTCGGCATCGGCTTCATGCGTCGCCGCGCCGATATTGGCATTCTTCAGAATGTTGAAGCCTTCGGCATAGGCGGCCATCAGGCCGTATTCTATGCCGTTGTGGACCATCTTCACGAAATGGCCGGCGCCATGCGGACCGCAATGCAGATAGCCCTGCTCGGCCGTGCTGTGTTCGCCAGCGGTGCGGTTTTCCGACGGCTTCACGTCGCCGACGCCAGGCGCCAGCGATGCAAAGATCGGCGACAGCGACTGAACGATGCCCTTTTCGCCGCCGATCATCAGGCAATAGCCGCGTTCGAGGCCGAAGACGCCGCCGCTGGTGCCGACATCCACATAATGGATGCCCTTGGTGATGAGCTCCGCGCCGCGGCGGATGTCGTCATGATAATAGGAGTTACCGCCGTCGATGATGATGTCGTCATCATGCAGCAGCGGCAGAAGCTGGGCGATCACCTTGTCGGTAATGGCAGCCGGCAGCATCAGCCAAATGGCGCGCGGACGCGACAGCTTCGAGACGAACTCCTCCAGCGAGCTGGCTCCGGTGGCGCCCTTGCCCGTCAGGTCGGCAACACTTTCCGGCTTCGCGTCATAGACCACGCATTCATGGCCATCCCGCATCAAGCGCTGGACCATGTAGTTGCCCATACGGCCCAAACCTACCATGCCAAGCTGCATTTTATATTCTCCTGGGAATCTAATCGATATGATTCCGGAAATTAGCACTCATGCCGCCGCAGGCAAGCGAAGTCTCTGTCACATTCGGGAGATGAGATCCTCGCCACCTTGCTTTCATGCCGCGAAACGTTTCGCGCAAAGGGTGTGGCCCTGTTAAAATCGGAGTGAAAAACTCAGTAAAAGAGCCGCCCGGAGCCCGGCGGCAAAGACGTATGGCAGTTGCATTGCAGCATGCCGCAGTTACCGGCGGATGCTTTCAAGCGGCCAATCAAAGCAGTCACGAAAATTTTCTATGCCCGAAATAAAGCTGATTAATCCGTTTCTTTTCATATTCTTAACTTACCGCTCATCTTCGTCACAACACTGTCCCGCAAAATTTTGCACTTGGTGAGCAGTTGCCTTGGCGAAATCTCGATGGTACTTTTTGATTAACAACTAAATAAAAAAACAACGGGGGAAGTGCCCTTCAATTTCGATCTATGATTTGTCAGTTCAGGATTGAAGACTATGAAGGCCACACCAATTAATATTCATCCAAAAGACGTACGAATACTGTCTGCTTCGCGGATCGCTGGGTATTTGTTCGCATTCCTGCTGCTCTTCACCATCGGCATGTCGATGGTACCCAACCAGTTCTTCGTCGTTTCGCCGAAGGCGGTGATCAACGCCCCCGTGCAGATGATCGCCTCACCGATCTACGGCCGCGTCGACAAGATTTCGCTTCAGGTCGGCCAGGTGGTCAATCTCGGCGACGTGACGGCAACCGTCTCCAATCCCAATCAGGATCAGACGTCTCTCACCGGTCTCCGGCTTGAGAAGCTCGACCTGACAGAAAAGCTCAACAACACGATCAACGTGGTTGCCGAGCGCAATGACCAGCTGAGCAAGGTCAAGGCGCAGATATCGGATGTGAAGGACGGGGTTCTGAGCGAACTTGGCGCCGTCATCAGCAACGCCCAATCGAACGTCTCGATCTACGAGGCGCGGCTTGCCGAGCAGGATGCACTGCTGCAGCGCGCCACCGTGCTTTTGAAGAAGGGGATGACCTCCGAAGCGAGTGTCGAGCCGCAGCGCCAGAAACGCAATGCCGCCCAGGGCGAGCTCGATGCAGCCCGCGGCGAACTGAAGCGCAACGAGATCGTCCAGTCGCTGGTCAGCCGCGACATCTATACGGGCGGCACGGTCGCAGCCAACCTGCTGACGCTGGAAATGCAGCGCACCAAGCTCGCCGGCGACATCGCCGAGGACAATATCGAGATCAACCAGATGACCGAGCGCAAGGCGCAGGTCGAGAAACTGATCAACCGCGAGGAAGGCCGGCTTGGCAAATCGGGAGCAGCCGAGGTGGTCGCCGACCATCACGGCCAGGTCGTCAGCGTCGACGCCTCCTTCGGCGATTTCGTCATGCAGGGCCAGGCGGTCGCCAAGTCTCTCGACTGCACCGAGGCGTTCGCTGCGGCGGTCTACAGAAGCCGCGACGTCTCCTCCCTCGATATCGGCACGCCGGCGATGGTCAATTTCCGCTCGCTCGGCGTCAAGAAAAGCGGCCACGTCTACAAGATCGTCCGCTACTTCGACAGTGGCCAGCAGAACCGCTATTTCGCCAAGTTTCCGAAGGCCGAGGGCGACGAGGTCTATGTCCTCGTCAAGGTCGATGACGATCCTGTCGAGCTGACCGCTGCCGGACAGCCGAACAACGACAAGTTCTTTGGATGCAATGTCGGTGAGGACGTGATTGTCTCGCTTGGAGAGACCGTCGTCGCGCGCCTCACCCGCTATTCGAAAATGGCCGTCGACAAATTGTCAGAGGCGGACGGCCTGCTCTCCGCGTCGGCCTTTTTCGACAAGGGCCACAAGATGGCGAGCCTCCAGCAGTAACAAGCGCGCTTTCGCTTCACGTTATCGAGCGG
The DNA here is from genome assembly GCF_056400165.1 of Rhizobium sp. 01L410. Classification (NCBI taxonomy): domain Bacteria; kingdom Pseudomonadati; phylum Pseudomonadota; class Alphaproteobacteria; order Hyphomicrobiales; family Rhizobiaceae; genus Rhizobium; species Rhizobium sp. 01L410. The sequence continues at coordinate 109,397 of NZ_JBFTST010000010.1, read as the reverse complement.
CGATAACAGGGAAGACTTTGATATGGTTTTGCGTAGAACGTTCCTAGCGGCGATGCTCGCCATGGCGGCATTCGCCTTCAGTCCACCGCCTGCTGCGGCCGCAGGCAAACATGACGAACTGGCCTGCACGCTCTGCGACGGCCTTGCCGCGCTGATGACGGGTGAACCGGAGCAGGCTTTTGTCTTTCGAAGTTTCGAACCGGCAAACGGCGGATCGAAACTGCACCCGGCGCTCGACAATACCGGCTTCACCTATGACAACGCGCTGGCGATGATGGCGCTCTATGGCTGCGGCCGCGCCAAGGAGGCCAAACGCGTCGCCGATGCGCTGGTGCTGGCGCTGGAAACCGACCGCCACTATCACGACGGACGGCTGCGCAACGCCTATCGCTCCGGGCCGGTCATAACAGGCAAGGACGGCATGTTGCTTCCCGGCTACTGGAGCACGGCCAGCAATTCCTGGATCGAGGACGGCTATCAGGTCGGCAGTGCGACCGGGAGCACCGCCTGGGGCGCGCTCGGCCTGCTCGCCGCCTATTCCGAAACCAGCCAGACCGCCTATCTCGACGGCGCCCGCAAGATCATGGACTTCATCCACCGCTCGACTGCCGACCCCAAGAACCCCGGCTATTTCGGCGGCTTCTTCGGCCACGAGCCGACGCCTGACCGGATGACCTGGAAATCCACCGAGCACAATCTCGATATCTACGCTGCCGATCATTGGCTGGCGACAATCGACGAGGCCGGCGACTGGGAGCACGACGGCGAGAGCGCCAAGGACTTCCTCGACGCCATGTGGAACAAGGCAGAGGGCCGTTTCTATATCGGCAGCGTGCCGGACAGCAACGCGCCCAACGTCAACATGTCCGGTCTCGATGCCGAGCTGTGGCCGCTGATCGCCGTCAAGGATTTTGCCGCCAAGGCACCGCAAGTGCTCGAATGGACCGAGGCCAATCACGGCGTTCCAGGAGGCTTCGACTTCAACGACGATCGCGACGGCATATGGCTGGAAGGCACCGCGCAGGCGGCGCTGATCTATCAGATGGTCGGCGATGCGCAGAAGGCGGAGCCGCTGTTCCAGACCATATCGGCCCAGATCTCACCCGAGAAACTGATCTACGCCACCGTCGATGAGCAGCTGACCACCGGGCTGCAGGTCGGGCCGAACTCCGAGCCCGGCGACTTCAAATATTATCGCCTGCCCCATGTCGGGGCGACGGGATGGGCCGTGCTCGCGGCGCTCAGGCTCAACCCCTTCAATGCAGATTCCTTTGCGGCCAAGAACGAGGAAAAGCCATGTCCCCAGAAGTAGTCACCCTCTCGGATGCCATCCTCTTCTCGCTGGTGACGCTTGCCCTCATTCTGGGCTGCGCACTGCTGCTCGACAGCAACAGGAGCAAGGACCGCGCCGTCTTCGGCACCATCCTGATCCTGATGCTTGCGAACTACGTCTATTTCCGGCTGACGACGACGCTGCCAGCTTTCGACTGGAGCGCCTACGCGATCTGGCCGCGCATCTACCTGGCTTTCGAGGCCGTGGTCATCCTCTACACACTGCTGTCGATCGTCTTCTTCTTCCGTCGAACCGACCATACGGGAGCAGCCGATACCAGCGAGGCGATGATCTCGCGCATGGGAAAGCCACCGGCGGTCGACGTCTTCATCTGCACCTACAACGAGGATGTCACCATTCTGGAGCGGACGATCCTGGCCGCCAAGGCGATCGACTACGGCAACTTCACCATCTGGATCCTCGACGACGGGCGGCGCGAATGGCTGCGCGACTACTGCGGCGAGCTCGGCGTGCGCTATCTGACGCGCGACGACAACAAGGGCGCCAAGGGCGGCAACATCAACAATGCCATCCGCTGGTCGAAGCAGATCACCAACGCCCCCTTCATCCTGATCCTCGATGCCGACTTCGCGCCGCAGCGGCCGATCCTTAAGCGCATCATCGGCCAGTTCGTCGATCCCGAGATCGGCCTGATCCAGACCCCGCAATTCTATTACAACGCCGACCCGGTGCAGCATAACCTGCTGGCGTCCAAGGCCTGGGTCGATGACCAGCGCATCTTCTTCGACGTCATGCAGCCGTCGAAGGACGGCTGGGGCGCGGCCTTCTGCGTCGGCACATCCTGCGTTGTAAGGCGCGATGCGCTGGAGCTGATCGGGGGCATGCCCGAGGAGACCGTAACCGAAGACATTCATCTCACCTACCGCCTGATGCAAAAGGGATTGCGCACCCGCTGGCTGAACGAACGCCTCAGCGTCGGCCTCTCCGCCGAAAGCCTGTCAGGCTACATCACCCAGCGCTGCCGCTGGTGCCTCGGCACCATCCAGGTCGCGCTTCTGCGCGACGGCCCGTTCTTCGGCCGCGGCTATACGCTGATGCAGCGGCTGCATTATTTCCACGGATTGCTGTTCTGGTTCTGCCGGCCGTTCATGCTGCTTCTGATGGCGGCGCCGATCCTCTTCTACTTCCTCGGCCTGCCGGCCATCCTGATGGAGCCCGAAGCCTTCTTCCTTTATGCGCTGCCGATGGTCGGCGCGATGTGGACCTTCCACGCCTGGGTCTCCGGCTGGCGCAGCCTGCCGTTGTTCACCGAGGTCTCGCAGATGGTCTCGGCCATTCCGATCACCATCGCCATCTGCCACGCTATCGCCCACCCCTTCGGACGGCCATTCAAGGTGACGGCGAAGGGCGAGGACCGCACCCGCGTCGATATCCTCTATCCGATCGCCACCACCTTCGCGCTGATCATCATCCTCACCTTCACAGGTATGCTGAACGGACCGCTTCTCAGCAATTACAGCGGCCTCGACAGCTTCAGCGTCGCTTGGGGCATGGTGGTGATGGTCTATGCCTTCGTCTCGATGCTCGTCTGCATCGAGCTGCCGCGCGAGCCGCTGGATGCCATCAAGTTTCCGGTCGGACGCAAGACGGCGATGACCTGCAACGGCCAAGCCCTGCCCTGCACCGTCGATAGCCTGTCTCTGACACAGGCGGAAATCAGCCTGCAGCAACCGCGTATCGGCATGAATGCCGGTGTCGGCGATCTGCTTCTCTTTTCGCCCTTCCCCGGCTTCGACGTCGCCGGACGCATCGACCGCATCGATCAGAACCGGTCGTCCTTCACCGTCTCCGTCGTCGCGGTGAAGGAACGGCGCGAAAGCGAGGATATCCACGCCCATCCGGCGGTCGTCCGGCGCAAGATGATCCAGCGGCTCTACAGCGAGATGCCGGAAGCAATGCCGGGCCGGGCCTATCCGCTGGCAGCGCTCCGCGCCCTCTTCAGCCGCATGTTCCAGAAGCCGTCCGCCTATTCCGGCCAGACGCGGATGGCGGCCAACACCGTCTCCGTACGCCGCTCCAGATGGCGCCCGTCGCCGGGCGGCATCCTGGCGAGCGGATCAAGGGCATTGCCGGCGCCGGGCCAGGGATTGCTGCCGCCCGCGGCCGAATAGGTCACTCCGAGGGCGGTTCCCAGGTATCCGGCTCCCGCACCATATGGACGATGCCGGCTGGATTGAGGATCCAGCCGCCGCGAAAACTCTCGCCGAGCGGTTCGATGGCATCGCAGCGCGTCACCCCAGCCTGGCGAAGATGCTCTGCGGCCTGGCCGAAATCCGGCGTGAAGAGCTCCAGCCAGAGTTCCGCCTGACTCATGCCCGGGCTCTCGTCGATCCAAAGCCGGATCGGTCCGAGTTCGAAGCCGCGCGTACCCTCATTGCCGATTTCCTTCAGTCCGACGACATCACGGTAAAAATTCAAAACGGGCTGATATTGGTGCGGCGGCACCTTCATCGCGACATCGACGCCGCCCTCGAAAGCCGCGCTCATGTCCGCGCCTCATAGTCAGGCGCTTCGGCCGGCTCGCCGCGCATCTCGCTGAGGAACATGCCGTCGCGCAGATTGATGCCGTGTTCGACGAAGGCCTTCATGCAGCACAGCATGTTGGCCCAGCCCTCGCAATTGAGATAGGTGCCGCGCCGTCCGGCTTCGTCTTCGTGCCAGCCGTCTTCGGAGATGGTCACCATCGTGCCGCCATCCTCAAGCGCCTCGAACTTCATTTCGACCGTCGTCTTGTAGCGGACCTTGTCCGCATCCGTTCCGCCGTCCCAGCGCAGCACGATCAGGCTCTCCGGCACCAGATCGACCACCTCAACCGGCGCGTCCTTCCACCAGGTCACCGTCGTCCCCTTGACGAGCGGCGCGCTCGCGCCGCCGACCGTCGTGAAATAGCCCGAGAGCTTTTTCGGATTGACCACCGCATCGAAAACCTCCGCGGCAGGGCGGCCGATCCGGCCTCCGACACGAATACCGAGGGACATGGCATTTCCTCCTCTTTTCCATTGTGATCGGCGTCATTATGTTATAAAAACATAACATGTCAAGCGAATCGGAAAACGACCCTGTCTTCAAGGCCCTCGCCCATTTCCGGCGCCGCGAGATCCTCGACCTTTTGAAGGACGGACCGCGCACGACCGGCATGCTCTGCGAAAATTTTCCGGATATGGACCGCTGCACGGTGATGCAGCATCTGAAGGTTCTGGAGGAATCCGGTCTGGTGATCGCGAAGAAGGAGGGCCGCGAACGCTGGAACCACCTCAACAGCCTGCCGATCAAACATATCTACGACCGCTGGATCAGCGCCTATGCCGGGCACGCTCTTTCGATCATCGACCGGCTGAAGAGCGATCTTGAAGCGCAATAGAAAACGGGCGCCGAAGCGCCCGTTGATTGCATGACCGTTCAGGCCGCCCTGCGCATGGGCTCCGCCTCCGGAACCACCCGCCGGTCGAGAGCCGCACTCTTCAGCGTCAGAAGCAGCGCACCAACGACCAGAATGGCGCCGACCCACGGTGTCGCCTGCAGGCCAAGCGGCGACTCGACGACCAGGCCGCCGATCCAGGCGCCTGCGGCAATCCCGAGGTTGAAGGCGGCGATGTTCAGCGCCGAGGCCACATCGACAGCTGCCGGGCGGACCTGCTTGGCAAGCTGAACGACATAGAGCTGCAGGCCCGGCACATTGGCGAAGGAGAGGAAGCCGAGCGCCACCAGCGTCGGGATCGTCAGCCAGGGAGAGACGGCCGTGAAGCTGAAGAGCACCAGAACCGCGGCCTGGGCAACGAAGAGCCAGGTCAGCGCCCGCACCGGATCCCGATTGGCGATCCGCCCGCCGACGATGTTGCCGGCAGCGATCGCCAGGCCGTAGAGCACCAGGATGAGGCTAACTGAGGAAGCCGAGAAGCCGGTGACCTCCTGCAGGATCGAGGCCAGGAAGGTGAAGGCCACGAAGGTGCCGCCATATCCGAGCGCCGTCATTCCGAACACCATCAGCAGGCGCCCGCTACCGAGGACGCCGGCCTGCTGGCGCAGCGTCGCCGGTTCGGCCTTCGTCAGCGTCGATGGCAGCAGGACGGCAATCGCAATCAAGGCGATGACGCCCAGCCCGGCAACGGCTGCGAATGTCGCGCGCCAGCCGAAAGTCTGGCCGATGAACGTGCCGAGCGGCACGCCGGTGACAATTGCCACCGTCAGCCCCATGAACATCATGGCGATGGCCGAGGCGCGGCGATTTTCGGGAACCAGACCGGCGGCGATCGTCGAGCCGACCGAGAAGAATACGCCATGGGCAAAGGCCGACAGCACACGGGCCACCAGCAGCGGCAGGTAGCCGGGGCTGAGCGCGGCCATCGCGTTGCCAAGGACAAACAGCGCCATCAGCCCGAGCAGCAGCGGCTTGCGCTCGATCCGCCCGGTGAGCGCCGTCAGGATGGGCGCACCGAAAGTGACGCCGAGGGCATAGACGCTGACGATCAGGCCGGCGAGCGGCAGCGTGATGTGAAGGTCATCGGCAACGGTTGGCAGCAGGCCGACGATGACGAATTCGGTGGTTCCGATCGCGTAGGCCGCGATCGTCAAAGCAAAAAGTGCAAGGGGCATAATGAGATCCGATGTGAAAGCCGCATCTGACAGGCGCGGCAAATTCTTGTTCGGCTCACAATATGGGCGACCGCCATTGCGACGATAATCCGGGTGAAAATCCCAACACTTATGAATTCAATTCACCAAATCAAACTCGCTCCGGTATGCGCAACAGCCGTCCGTTTGTAAAAATTGGAAATAGTTTGTGACTAAGTCTATACAAAACCTGATGTTTTTCGACTTGCAGCGGAAACCGACATACCGGATATTGAAGGCAACTTCGAGGACGCCGTTATGATCAGAATGATTCAAGATCCCGCCGAACTGGCCGGAGAAGACATCACTGGCAAATATATCCTGCGCAAGCTGAACTATCACTGGTTCGCTTACGGCAAGGCCGCGATCGTCACGGCCTGCAAGGGCACGATTCTGAATCTGGATCGCGAAGAGACCGTTTTCTCCGAGCGCTGGGGCCGCCGCGCCTATACCGGCAGTGGAAAGCGCTATCCGGGCGGCATCTGTCCGATATCGGCTGTTGCCTGCGTCTGCGATACCCCGGAGGACGTCAACGCCGTCATCCAGCTCGATGTCGATGCACAGGACGAGTTCTACCAGCTGATCGCCAAGGCCGAAGCAAGAGTCCAGGCGCTCGCCGCCTCCTCGCAAAACACCATCTATCTGGCTGCAGCCGAGTAAGAACTTATTGCTGCGGCCCTGTCTGGCGGAGCAGCCACTGCCTGAAGAGCGCGACTGACGTTTTTTCCAGGGCGCCCGCCGGATAAAGCATCGCATAATTCAATGCCGCCGGCTGCTGTTCGACGAAACAGCGCACCAATTTTCCCGACTGAATATCTGCATCCACCAGCGAACTTCGAACGAGCGCAAAGCCTTCGCCCCGGCCGCAGGCTTCCAGCATCTCCTCGAATGTATCGAAGACCTCTGCTTCCCGCACCGCTTCGCCAATATCGAAACCGGCCAGCTCCTGCGAATTCAGGTCGCCGCCAACCTGCTCGAACCATCGCTGCCAATCGAGAACCGTATGGCGCATGCCGCGATAGGCAAGCAGAGGTGCCGCACGAACCGCACCCCGGCTCGGAAGCCGCGCGGAGACTTCCGGCGCACACACCACGAATTCGTCGTCGAGCAATAAGGATTCGGTCACAAGCTCTGAGCCGCCATGCCCAAGCCAGATCGCCAGATCGACGCTGGTGAAATCGGGGCGCTGATAGGTGACCGCGGTGCGCACCTCAATCTTCGGATAACGGCGGCAGAAGGCCTCCAGACGTGGCGCCAGCCATTGGCTGGAAAATTCGGGTGTCGTGGCAATGACCAGCGAGGGATCGAGGCTTGCCGCACGGCCCTGATGCAGCGCCGTCTCCAGTGCGGTCATTGCCGCAGAAATGTCCGGATGAAGCTTCGCTCCGAGAGCCGACAGCCTGGCCCCATGCCGCCCGCGGTCGAAAAGCCGTCCGCCAAGCCAGCCTTCGAGCTGCGCGATCTGGTGGCTGACTGCCGTCTGCGTAAGACCCAGCCGCTCCGCCGCTTTGGCAAAGCCGCCGGTTTCCGCAATGGCGCAGAAGGCCTGCAATGTGGCGACAGGCGGCAGAACGCGATTTGGCATGAAAATCCTTCACCATTGAGCGGAGGGAGTTTCATTATACTGCGCTACTCCACAGCAGTAAATTGGCGTCATGGAAGGAAAGACCATGACCGTTTCCATGAAATTTCTGAATATCTTGCTGCGCTTGGTTCAGCCATATCGGGCCAAATCGGCGGCCAAACCGCCCCGCCCCGCCAAGGCCAACGACCTAAGCGCTCACCTGAAGAAGGACGTGGCAATCGGGGAAGGGAAACTGTGAAGGGGAAAAGTGCGATCCGCGGCAACCGGTGGATGTTTACGATCCTGGGTGCCTACAAACGTAGGTGGGCGCCATATGTCCAGGCCCACGAGCCTGGTCAGGGACAGCTCCCGTTGGATCGAGTATGGCCCCAGGGATTGTGATTCCTGTCGAGAGGCGCAGATCGCCTTCAATATATAAGGGCGTTCTCGAGGCCGCGCCAGTGGCAGAAGACAGTGTTTCGGCGAATTAATTCAGCTCGGCAGGCGTCCGGCCGTTCAGCTTTTCGGTGATGCTGCGCAGGCGGCTGGTAACTTCGCCAAGCGCCGATGCCAGCGTCTCCTCGGTGCGCGAGGTCGCGGCAAGTACCGTATCGCGATTGCTTCGCAGACCGTCGAGTTCCGCCTCGAGACCCGCCACCCGGCGCGTGAGTTCGGCAATCTCGTCCATCACCATGATACCGGCCATGACAGTGATCCTGAGATCGCCGATTTCGCCGAACTGGCCCTTGAGATGGCCGACATAGCCGTCGAAGCGGTTGGCGAGATCCGTCAGATGGCCTTCCTGGCCTTCCTCGCAGGCCATGCGATAGGCCTTGCCGTCGATCGTAACAGTCACCTGCGCCATGTCGCTGCTTCCTTTACCGGTCCAGAACCGCGCGGATGGTTTCCATCGCCGTTACAAGCCTGCGGGAGACCTCGCGATTGACCTCTTCCAGACGGTTCGCCCGGAATTCCGCCTGATCCAGCTCCTGCGCCAGTTTCGAGCGGTCGGCATGAACGCGTCGTACCTCGCCCTCGATATCGCCCTGCTCGCGCTGGCGTTCGATGCGCATGTCGACGGCGTTCTCCAGGCCTGAGATGGCCTGTTTGAGCTCGTTGAGCGCTGCTTCCATGGCGTTGCCTGTCGGCGTCATTGTCTTAAGTCCGGTGTTCCCGCAGAAGACCATTCGAATCGGCAAGCGGTGCCGGTTCAGTGTTTTCAAGAGGATATGCAGCTCGCCAACTGCCCGTCAATAAAGGCGGCATGGGGGCACCGGCCCTATTCTGTGGATGACTGAAATAGTCCCAGTCTTTGCAGTGAATTGGTCTTTTGTAAAATTTGATGGTCAAATGTTAAAAATCGTCGCACCCGTCCCGGATTCGGCCCGCAATTTATTGACTTGGCCGTTCCAACTGCTATGTGTCACCCCGCTCTCATCGATGGTCTTCAGAAGGCTCGAGGCCATCCCCCGACACCCGGAACCCGTGGAATAGCCATGACCTCTCCTGAACAACACGACCGGATGGCAAATGCGATCCGCTTCCTCGCCATGGATGCAGTCGAAAAGGCTAATTCCGGCCATCCGGGCATGCCGATGGGCATGGCTGATGTCGCCACTGTCCTCTTCAGCAAGTATCTCCGCTTCGACCCGAAGAAGCCGCATTGGCCGAACCGCGACCGGTTTGTCCTCTCCGCAGGCCACGGCTCGATGCTTCTCTATTCGCTCCTCTATCTAACCGGCTATCCGGACATGACGATCGAGGACCTGAAGCAGTTCCGCCAGCTCGGTTCGAAGACCGCCGGCCATCCTGAATACGGCCACGCGACCGGCATCGAAACGACCACCGGCCCGCTCGGCCAGGGTATTGCCAATGCCGTCGGCATGGCGATCGCCGAGCGCAAGCTGCGCGAGGAATTCGGTTCCGACCTGCAGGACCACTACACCTACGTCATCAACGGCGACGGCTGCTTGATGGAAGGCATCAGCCATGAAGCGATCGCGCTTGCCGGTCACCTGAAGCTGAACAAGCTGATCCTCTTCTGGGATAACAACTCGATCACCATCGACGGCGCCGTCTCCCTGTCTGACTCGACCGACCAGATCATGCGCTTCAAGGCGGTTCACTGGAACACGATCGAAGTCGACGGTCACGACCAGGCGGCAATCGCCGCTGCCATCGAAGCCGCCCACAAGTCCGACCGCCCGACCTTCATCGCCTGCAAGACGATCATCGGCTTCGGCGCTCCGAACAAGCAGGGCAGCCACAAGGTTCACGGCAACCCGGTCGGTGCCGAGGAAATCGCCGCTACCCGCAAGGCTCTGAACTGGGAAGCCGAACCTTTCGTCATCCCGGCCGACGTTCTCGACGCATGGCGCACCGCTGGTGCCCGCTCGGTCGATCTGGTCAAGTCGTGGGAAGCTGGCCTCGCAAAGTCGGCTCACAACGCCGAATTCAGCCGCCGCTTCGCTGGTGACCTGCCTGAAGGCTTCGATGCTGCGATCAGCGACCTGAAGAAGAAAATCGTCGAGACCAAGCCGACAGTCGCGACCCGCAAGGCGTCCGAGGACGTGCTTGAAGTGATCAACGGCCTTCTGCCGGAAACGCTCGGCGGCTCCGCCGACCTGACGCCTTCGAACAACACCAAGACCAGCCAGATGGTCTCGATCACGCCAACGGATTTCTCCGGCCGCTACATGCACTGGGGTATCCGCGAACACGGCATGGCCTCTGCCATGAACGGCATCTCGTTGCACGGCGGCCTGATCCCCTATGGCGGCGGCTTCATGATCTTCTCGGACTATTGCCGTCCGCCGATCCGCCTCGCCGCTCTGATGGGCATCCGCCTCGTCCACGTCCTGACGCATGACTCGATCGGCGTCGGCGAAGACGGCCCGACCCACCAGCCGGTCGAACAGGTGCCGAGCCTGCGCGCCGTTCCGAACCTGCTGGTCTTCCGTCCGGCCGACGTCACCGAGACGGCGGAAGCCTGGCAGATCGCGCTGAAGACGAAGAACCGCCCGACCGCGCTGGCGCTGACCCGTCAGAACCTGACGACGGTTCGTACCGAATATTCTGAAGAAAACCTGACGACCAAGGGCGCCTATACGCTCGCTGGCAAGGCCGACGCCAAGGTGACGATCTTCGCTTCGGGCTCTGAAGTCGAACTCGCCGTTGCCGCCCGCGCCACGCTCGAAGCTAAGGGCGTTTCCGTCCGCGTCGTTTCCGTGCCCTGCACCGAACTGTTCTTCGAACAGCCGGATGCCTACCGCAAGGAAGTGCTCGGCAACTCGCCGGTCAAGATCGCCGTCGAAGCCGCCGTTCGCGAAGGCTGGGATGCGTTCATCGGTCCGGAAGGCACCTTCATCGGCATGAAGAGCTTCGGCGCTTCCGGCCCGGCCAAGGACGTCTTCAAGCATTTCGGCATCACGGCAGACGCCGTCGTCGCTGCCGCAGAAGCAAAGCTCTGAGTTTCAGGGAGAGCGCTCCGGCGCTCTCCACTCCATCCGCAAGCCCCATGTCTAGGGAGTGAATGCACATGACTGTAAAGGTTGCCATCAACGGCTTCGGCCGCATCGGCCGCAACGTTCTCCGCGCTATCGTCGAATCCGGCCGCACCGACATCGAAGTCGTGGCGATCAACGACCTCGGCCCGGTCGAAACCAACGCTCACCTGCTGCGCTACGATTCGATCCACGGCAAGTTCCCGGCGACCGTCAAGGTCGAAGGCGACACGATCATCGTCGGCAACGGCAAGCCGATCAAGGTGACCGCCGTTCGCGACCCGGCACAGCTGCCGCACGGCGAACTCGGCGTCGATATCGCGCTCGAGTGCACCGGCATCTTCACCTCGCGCGACAAGGCTGCTGCCCACCTGACGGCCGGCGCCAAGCGCGTCATCGTTTCGGCTCCTGCCGATGGTGCTGACCTGACCGTCGTCTTCGGCGTCAACCACGACCAGCTGACCAAGGAACACCTGGTCATCTCCAACGCATCCTGCACGACGAACTGCCTCGTGCCGGTCGTAAAGGTTCTCGACGACGCCGTCGGTATCGATCATGGCTTCATGACCACGATCCACTCCTACACGGGTGACCAGCCGACGCTCGACACCATGCACAAGGACCTGTACCGCGCTCGCGCTGCAGCCCTGTCGATGATCCCGACCTCCACCGGCGCTGCCAAGGCCGTCGGCCTCGTGCTGCCGCACCTGAAGGGCAAGCTCGACGGCACGTCGATCCGCGTTCCGACCCCGAACGTCTCGGTCGTCGACTTCAAGTTCGTTTCCAAGAAGGCAACGACCGTCGGAGAAATCAACGAAGCGATCAAGGCTGCCTCCAACGGCAAGCTAAAGGGCGTTCTCGGCTACACCGACGAGCCGCTGGTTTCCCGCGACTTCAACCACGACGACCATTCGTCGATCTTCGCGACCGACCAGACCAAGGTCATGGAAGGTAACTTCGTGCGCGTACTCTCGTGGTACGATAACGAATGGGGCTTCTCGAGCCGCATGTCCGACACGGCCGTCGCCTTCGCAAAGCTCATCTAAGCCTCGCTTTTGCGAAAAGCAGATCGAGAGAGCGGCCCGGGAAACCGGGCCGTTTTTGTTTTAAATGACGGCCGAAAAGGGGAGAACGGTATCTTGGTGGATCTCAGAATTCGAAAAGCGCGCGCAGCCGATGCCGATGAACTCACCATGCTCCTCAACGAGATCATCGCCGCTGGCGGCACGACCGCCATGGAAGAATCCTTCTCTCCCGATCAACTGCGAGACTGGTTCATAGACGGCCAGTCGGCGCTGACGTGCCATGTCGCCGAGACGGATGACGTCCTTGCGGGATTTCAGTTCCTAAGTCTCTATCCAGATCTTCCCGAGGGATGGGCCGATATCGGCACGTTTTCCCGCATGCACCCGAAGATCCCCGGCGTCGGCACCGCGCTGTTTGCGGCAACGCTCGCGGCCGCCCGGTCGCTCGATATGGAGTTCATCAACGCGACGATCCGCGCCGACAATACCGGTGGTCTGGCCTACTATGCGAAAATGGGCTTCGTGACCTACAGCGTCACCAAGGATGTTCCCCTTCTCGACGGCACGCCGGTCGATCGCATCAACAAGCGCTTTCAGGTCAATGGCCGATAAGCGCCGCCTTATCGGCAAAAGCGATGCTCATCTCAGTTTTTGCCCTGCTCTCGCCTGATTTGCCTATACATTCTTTATAGAGATTCTCTCCCGTAGCATTCGCTGGTGAGCCGTCCGGCTCTCCGTTCAGCAGCATGACGCCGCAGCCCAGCAAGGTTAAGCCGCAAGGCCTACCCTTCCGGTCTGTTTTGCCGTTTACTGGCGGAAGCGCAGCAAAGGACGAGGATCGAGCAATGGTTGCGGTTTCCGGGGGCGGCCGCGGCGCGGATGTGAAAGGGGATGGACGTGGAAGCATTCTATATCGTCGTGCTGGTTTCGACGGCGCTGGTGCTTCTTGCGGCCTTCTCCAGCCTGCTCGCCTTCCGTTTCGGCGCCCCTTTGCTGCTGCTCTTCCTCGGCATCGGCCTGCTGGCCGGCGTCGATGGCCTGGGTATCGAGTTCAGCAACAATTATCTTGCCTATATCCTCGGCTCCATCGCGCTCGCCGTCATCCTCTTCGATTCCGGCTTCGGCACGCCGATCCAGGCCTTCAAGCTTGCCGCTATACCCTCGCTGACGCTTGCATCCGTCGGCGTGCTGATGACCGCCGCCCTTGTCGGTTTCGCCGCCACCTGGCTGCTCAATTTCAGCTGGCTCGAGGGCATGCTGCTCGGCTCGATCGTCGCCTCGACCGATGCCGCCGCTGTCTTCTTCCTGCTGCGCATCGGCGGCATCAATATCCGCGACAAGGTGCGCTCGACGCTGGAAGTCGAGTCCGGCACAAACGATCCGATGGCGATCTTCCTCACCATTGTCCTCGTCGAACTGCTGGCGAGCGGCGAAGGCTATTCCGGCATCAATCTATCGATGCTGGCCCTCTTCATCGAGGAAATGGGCCTCGGCGTCATCCTCGGCATGCTCGGCGGCATGATGATCGCCCAGGTGGTCAGCCGCCTCGATACCGATCGCGGCCTGACGCCGATCTTCGTGCTCGGCCTTGCCATGCTGGTCTTCGCCTTCACCGGCGCGGTCGGCGGCAGCGGCTTCCTCGCCGTCTATGTCGCGGGCATCTATGCCGGCAATCGTAAGCTTCCGGGCCTTGCCGCCATCAAGCGTTTCCAGGACGGCATGACCTGGCTGGCACAGATCATCATGTTCCTCGTGCTCGGGCTGCTGGCGACGCCGTCGCAGTTTCCGGCGATCATCCTGCCTGCCGTGGCGCTGGCGCTGTTCCTGATCTTCGTCGCCCGTCCGCTGGCCGTATGGCTGTCGCTTCTACCCTACGACTACACCCAGCAGGAAATCGGCTTCGTCGCCTGGGTCGGGCTGCGCGGCGCCGTCTCGATCCTTCTCGCCATCATGCCCATCCTCGGCGGCCTGCCAAATGGCCATGTCTATTTCAACGTCGCCTTCATCATCGTCCTCGTCTCGCTCCTTGTCCAAGGCTGGACGATCAAACCGGTGGCGAAGAAGCTCGGCCTCATCATTCCGCCGCGCATGGGCGCCGTCGACAAGGTCGAGATCGATCTGCCGGGCTCGGCGAACCATGAACTCCTCGCCTACCGCGTCATCAAGGACAGCCCCGTCCTGCGCGGCGAGCGCATCCCGCGCTGGGCCACCCCCTCGCTTGTCATCCGCGACGGCAAGTCGCTGCGCTATCAATATGCCGGGCGGCTACGTGAAAACGATCTGGTCTATCTCTTCATCGTGCCGAGCTACGCGCGCCTGCTCGACCGTCTCTTCGCCAGCAAGGCGCCTGTCGATGAGGATGATGCGGACTTCTTCGGAGCCTTCGCGCTCTCGCCGATCCGTCCAGCCGCCGATCTTGATGCCGCCTATGGGCCGGGTCTGCTGAACGAATCCGAGAAGGGCCTGACGATCGCCGAACTGATGAAGCAGAGGCTTGGCGGCAAGGCCGACTATGCCGATCGCGTCCGTCTCGGCTCGATCATCCTCATCGTTCGCGACCTCGACGATCAGGATCACATCAGCTCCGTCGGCATGTCTTTGGAAGCGGTGGAACCGGCAATCACCCTGCCGATCTTCATCAACATGCGCGATATCATCCAGCGCATCCGCGACCGCTTCAAAGGCCGCCATGTACCGGAGCCCGCGCATGCGGGACGGGTGGCGGAGAGCGACGAAAACGCGCGTGAAAAGCACGGCTGAACACCTTGCGTCGCGGGGCATCCTTGCTATGGTCGGCCACCTTCCAAGGCACTAACGAACGGATACTCCCATGCCAGCTTTCAAGACCCTCGACGACCTCAACGGCATCGCCGGCAAGCGCGTTCTCGTCCGCGTCGATCTCAACGTTCCGGTGAAAGACGGCAAGGTTACCGACGCAACCCGCATCGAGCGCGTTGCACCGACGATCCTCGAACTGTCGAAGAAGGGCGCAAAGGTCATCCTGCTTGCCCATTTCGGCCGCCCGAAGGATGGTCCCTCGCCTGACCTTTCGCTGTCGCTGATCGCAGCCGACGTCGCCAAGGTTCTCGGCAAGCCCGTTGCCACTGCCACGGACTCGGTCGGCGATGCAGCATCCGCCGCCGTCGCCAAGCTGCAGGATGGCGATATCCTGCTGCTCGAAAACACCCGTTTCCACAAGGCTGAAGAAAAGAACGACGCCGAACACACCAAGGCGCTCGCCGCCAACGGCGACATCTATGTCAACGACGCCTTCTCCGCCGCCCACCGCGCCCATTCCTCGACCGAAGGTCTCGCCCATCTGCTGCCGGCCTATGCCGGACGCACGATGCAGGCCGAGCTGGAAGCGCTGGAAAAGGGTCTCGGTGAGCCGGTCCGCCCGGTCGTTGCCATCGTCGGCGGCGCCAAGGTGTCGAGTAAAATCGACCTGTTGATGAACTTGGTGAAGAAGGTCGACGCCCTCGTCATCGGCGGCGGCATGGCCAACACCTTCATCGCCGCCCGCGGCACCAATGTCGGCAAGTCGCTCTGCGAGCATGATCTCGCCGAAACCGCAAAGCAGATCATGATCGAAGCCGCATCCGCCGGCTGCGCCATCATCCTGCCGGAGGACGGCGTCGTCGCCCGCGAATTCAAGGCGGGAGCCGCCAACGAGACCGTCGCCATCGACGCGATCCCTGCCGATGCCATGGTTCTCGACGTCGGCCCGAAGTCGGTCGAAGCCGTCAAGGCCTGGATCGACCGTGCGCAGACGCTGGTCTGGAACGGCCCGCTCGGCGCTTTCGAGATCGAGCCCTTCGACAAGGCGACGGTTGCGGCGGCACAATACGCTGCCGAGCGTACCAAGGCCGGCAAGCTGACTTCGGTCGCGGGCGGTGGCGATACCGTTTCGGCGCTCAACCACGCAGGCGTTGCCGACGACTTCAGCTACGTCTCGACGGCAGGCGGCGCCTTCCTGGAATGGATGGAAGGCAAGGTCCTTCCAGGCGTTGCCGTTCTCAAGGGCAAATAATCAGCCAAAGCTGATTTAACAATTTTTACATGTGGATAAGACCGCGGAAGCACCTCGCTTTCGCGGTCTTTTGCTCAGTGGGGCCAAAACTGCCCAAACTTTCAAACGATTGAAATGATTTCAATCGTTTCAATGGTTTAGCGCTCCATTCTCCCGCTCATAAACTTCTGTTATCCGCGAATGATAGCCATTGAGCCGTAGGCGCCTAGCGCGCCGATTTTTGGATAGGAGCAGCATGGTAGACGCGAAGATGTTGGATAAGATGAGCTCTGCACCGGGTTTCATTGCAGCGCTGGATCAAAGCGGTGGCTCGACGCCGAAGGCACTGCGTCTTTATGGCGTATCTGAATCGGATTATTCCGGTGACGAGGAAATGTTCCGCCTGGTCCATGCCATGCGCGCCCGCATCATGAGCGCGCCTGCCTTTTCGGGCGACAAGGTCATTGCCGCGATCCTCTTCGAACGGACCATGGACGGTGAAGTCGATGGTCAGGCTGTCCCCTCTTACCTCTGGGAAAAGCGCGGCGTCGTTCCCTTTCTGAAGATCGACAAAGGCCTCGAAGCCGAGGAAAACGGCGTTCAGGTGATGAAGCCGATGCCCGATCTGGACGCGCTCCTGATCCGCGCCCGGCAGAAGGGCATATTCGGCACGAAGATGCGCTCGGTCATCGCCCATGCCGACAAGGCAGGGATCGCCGCCGTAGTGAAGCAGCAGTTCGAAGTGGCGCGCCAGATCATCGGCCACGGCCTCATCCCGATCGTCGAGCCGGAAGTCTCGATCGATAGCCCGACAAAGCAGCAGGCCGAGGCCATCCTGCGCGACGAGATCCTGAAGGAACTGGACAAGCTCCCTGCCGGTGAAAAGGTCATGATCAAGCTGACGATCCCGACCGTTGCCGATCTCTATGCGCCGCTGATCGCCCACAAATCGGTGATCCGCGTTGTCGCCCTTTCAGGCGGATACAGCACCGAGGAAGCCTGCGAAAAGCTCAGCCATAACTATGGCATGATCGCCAGCTTCTCGCGCGCTCTGGCGGAAAACCTGCGCGTCACGATGAGCGACGCGGAATTCGACGCGAGCCTGACCAAAACGATCGCCCAGATCTATGCCGCAAGCGTCGATAAGTCCGACGCGCGCGAGAGCGCCCTCGTTTGATCAAATGTGGGCGGCTTTGGCCGCCCATTTTCTTTGTCACGGCGACAAGTTTGCCCCTTCTGTGACAGGCGCTCACGGCTAATCATGGCTGCCTGCCGAACAGGAGCCTGCCGTGCCCAATCTTGCCTACACCACCCTCGACGTCTTCACCTCCGTTCGTTTCGAAGGCAATCCGCTTGCCGTCATCACCGGCGCAGAGGCTCTCGACACGGCCGAAATGCAGAAGATCGCCGCCGAGTTTGGCTATTCCGAAATAACCTTCGTGCTGCCGCCGAAGGATCCTGCCAACACCGCGCATGTCCGCATCTTCACGCCGACCATGGAAGTGCCCTTCGCCGGCCATCCGAATGTCGGCACCGCCTATTTCATCGGCCAGCAAAGCGAGGTCTTCGGCAAACCGGTCAGCGACCGGCTGCGCTTCGAGGAAGCCGCCGGTATCGTCGAGGTCGATCTGCGCCGCAGCAGCGGAAAGGTGACCGCAGCGACGATCCGTGCGCCAAAACCGCTGCAGGTAGGCGCTGCAATCCCGGAAGCCGATATTGCGCGCTGCATCGCCATACGCCCGGATGAGATCGCCACCGCACTCCACCACCCGCTTTTCGTCTCCGTCGGCCTGGAATTTGCCGTTGCCGAACTCGCGAACCTCGAGGCACTTGCCGCAGCGGTGCCCAACCCCGCCCTGTTTCGCGAAGCCGCCGGTAACCGCGGCGAGAACAACCACGACTTCTCGCTGTTCCTCTATGTCCGCTCCAGCGAGAACCCCTGGCATCTTCGCGCGCGCATGTTTGCGCCACTCGATAACGTCCCTGAAGACCCGGCGACCGGCAGTGCCTCCGCCGCCCTCTCGGCCTATCTGGTTTCCCAGACGCCCGGAAACGACAGCCAACAACGCATCACTATCGAACAGGGTGTCGAGATGGGTCGTCGGAGCATCATTGAGGTCGATGTGACGAAAGCGGGTGGAACGATCACCGATGTCCGCATTTCCGGCAGCTGCGTCTTCGTCATGCGCGGCGAGATTCTCGCCTAGCCGAAGAACTCGCGGCCGAGCAGCGCTACCGTCCAGATCGCAAAAGCGATGAGCGCAATTTTCCAGAAGTCCATTCGCCGTCGCAAACCGGGCAGCCCGAACGGCTTGATGATGTGTATGACCATGGCCAGGATGAGCAGCAATGCGAGCAGCTTGGTCATGGTTTTATTTTTCCAATATTATCATAATGTCACAGGACCGACATTATTCCGGGCGAACACAGAATTTCTTCATGCCGTAACGGCATTCCGGGGCACAATCAACACCATTGGGACTGGGCGGGACATCGTCTCGGCTTATGTCTTTTTGAAATCGAACTCGTCGAGAGTGGGCATATGAGAAGAAATCTGCTGTCCGTCGCCGCGCTGCTTTTCGGAACGCTTTTCCTCTTCATGGGCAATGGCCTGCAGGGCATCCTGCTCCCCGTCCGCGGGAACATCGAAGGTTACGCCACCACCACGCTCGGTCTGCTCGGCACATCCTGGGCCGGCGGCTTTGTTATCGGCTGCCTCGTGGCGCCGAATATGGTGCGCCGTGTCGGCCATGTGCGCGCTTTCTCCGGTTTCATAGCCATCATCGCCATCAGCGCGCTGTTCAGCGGCATCGTCATCGATCCGGTCTGGTGGATTGCGCTGCGCGCCGTCACCGGCTTCTCCACCGCCGGCACCTCGATGATCATCGAAAGCTGGCTGAACGAACGGGCGACGAACGAAAGCCGCGGCGCGATCTTTTCGCTCTATATCGCCATTACGCTGTTCGGCGTCGTCGGCGGCCAGATGATGATCCCGCTGGAAGATGTGCGCACGCCCATCCTCTTCATGATCTGCGGCGTCTTCTATTGCGTCGCCATGCTGCCGACGACGCTGTCGACGGCGGCTTCTCCGCAGCCGCTGAAGGCCGTGCGCCTCGACCTGCCGGCGCTCTACCGCAATTCGCCTGTCTCCTGCCTCGGCATCCTGCTCGTGGGCATTGCCAACGGTGCCTATGGTACGCTCGGCGCCGTCTTCGGCGCCGGTGCCGGGCTCTCGGATACCAGCATCGCCATCATGATGAGCGCCACGATCTTTGCCGGCGCCGTCATGCAGTTTCCGGCCGGCCGCCTCTCGGACCGCATCGACCGCCGCTACGTTCTGGCCGCCATGTCCGGCCTTGCGGCTCTCGCCGGCATCCTGATCGTCCTCTTCAGCCCGTCCGACCCCTTCTGGGTGATCGGCCTCGTGGTGTTCTACGGCGCCGTCGCCAACACGCTCTATCCGATCGCCGTGGCGCACGCGAACGACTTCGCCTCCTCCGAGGATTTCGTGAAGGTCTCCGGCGGATTGCTGCTGCTTTACGGCATCGGCACCGTCATCGGCCCGACGATCGGCGGCCCTGTCATGTCGATGGTCAGCCCGCACGCGCTGTTCCTGGTAACGGCGATCGCTCACGTGCTGATCGCCGCCTACGCGATCATCCGCAGCCGCCTGCGCGCTGCCATCCACCCTGACGCCCGTGACGCCTACACGACGATCCCGACGGCAACATCGCCGATGATCACACCCGAAAGCATGACGCTTGCCGACCGCGGATCCAACAAGTCTCCCGAAAGTGGCGATCCTGCTGTAAAGTATGGCTGAAAAGCCAAACTGAACGAAAGGGAGGATTGCCATGAGCTTCTTTGACGAGGAACGGCCAGTGAAGAAGACCGCCCACGAGATTGGTGCGGATCTCTCGCTGTTGTCGGTCGGTGAGCTCAAGGAGCGAATCGAGCTGCTGAAAAGCGAGATCGCTAGACTGGAGGCCGAGTCGGCCAGGAAGGCTTCCGGGCGCGCCGCCGCCGAGGGCCTGTTCCGCTCCTGACTTCAAGAAAGAAGTCACAGGCAAGCGCAAAACACGCTTCGCCCAGTCTTAATGCTGAACAGTATTAACAGGATATTAAGCTTTACGAGCTATTACTTAAACCATCCAGATTTCGTCTGGATCTCAGACAGTTTTCCATGCGGTGAATTGGTCTGATTTTTCTCCCTGTTTTACCTTGAGAGCCGCTTTTGCGGCTCTTCTTTTTTGCCTGCGCGGCCGTTCACCACGAATCTGTGGAAGTTAACCCTTTCTTAAGAAACGCCTTGCGCATTTAGGGTAATGATACCATCTTAAAGACATAAAGACCGGCCCTTGAAACTTTTACTTCAGGCTGGCGTTACCTGACCATATGTAGACGCGTGCAACAGGGACAAATTGAATGTCGGAACTTGGTTTGAATACGATCAGCTTCGCCGGACGCGCCGCCGCATCGTCGCAATTCAAGACGCTTTATGCCGAGGGCATGTCGCTTGTCGAAGAAACCGCAGCCTACCTCGATGGTAACGGCCGCGCAGCTTCCAAGGTCCTCCCCCGCATGGCGTCGGTACTTTACGCAGCGGAATCCATGCGCCTCACCACCCGCCTGATGCAGATGGCATCGTGGCTGCTCTTGCAGCGCGCCGTCAACAATGGCGAGATGTCTCGCGATCAGGTTCTGGCTGAAAAGAACAAGGTTCGCCTCGACGGCTTCAACGTCGATCGCAATGCTCCGGGCTGGGGCGACCTGCCGGAATCCTTCCGCGATCTCGTCGAGCGCTCGCTACGGCTGCAGAATCGCATCGCCCTTCTCGACCGCGAAATCTATCGCCCGTCGGAAGCCCCGATCGTTCCCGACAATCAGAACAGCGTTCAGGCTCAGCTCAGCCTGCTGCAGACCGCTTTCGGCAACAACTAAGTTTACTCAGAAGTATATTTAAATCCGGCCGGTTGCGTTCCCTGCGCAACCGGCCTTTTTCATTGGCGGAAAGCGCAGCCCCAAAACCGGGCAATAAAAAAGCCCGGTAGAAACCGGGCTCTTTTCAAATTCAGTACCGCAGAAGCGATTAGAGGCCGAGGCCGCCGAAACGCTTGTTGAACTTGGAAACGCGGCCACCGCGGTCCATGAGCTGCTGGTTGCCGCCCGTCCATGCCGGATGGGACTTGGAATCGATTTCGAGGTTCATGACAGCGCCTTCCGAACCCCAGGTCGAGCGGGTTTCGTATTCGGTGCCGTCAGTCATCACAACCTTGATGGTGTGGTAGTCGGGATGGATATCAGCCTTCATAACAATCTTCCTGCGATGCCAGGGTCCAATTTGACGCATGTCATTGCGGCAAGAGGCCCGATTGAATAAATGAAGCCGCAGTCACGAAGGCTACGGCTTCCCATTCGGATGCGGTGCCTATACATGAAGGCCTAAAGGATAACAAGTGCCAACAAGCTGGTGATCAACGGTTTGAGGGCGATTGGAGCTGATTTGACAGACGCAGTGCAGGGCGGGGAAAAGAAGTCGCGGTCGCTGAAGCCTCTCGGGCGTCTGACGCCTTATGTCATGCGCTACCGCGGCCTGGTAACCGGCGCCCTCGTCGCGCTGGCGCTTGCCGCCGTCACCTCGCTTGCCCTGCCGCTGGCCATTCGCCGGATGATCGATCACGGCTTCACGCAGCCGGACGGCTCCTTCATCAACAGCTACTTCGCGATGCTGATGGTGATGGCGATCGTTCTCGCGATCGCCAGCGCGCTCCGCTACTATTTCGTCATCACCCTTGGGGAGCGCATCGTCTCGGACCTGCGCCGCGATGTCTTTGCCCATGTCACCCGCCTCTCCGCCTCGTTTTTCGACGTCAACCAGTCGGGCGAGATCGTCTCCCGCCTGACCGCCGACACGACACAGATCAAGTCCGCCGTCGGCGCCACCGCCTCGGTCGCACTTCGCAACCTGATCCTCTGTCTCGGCGCCATGGGCATGATGGTCGTCACCTCGCCGAAGCTGGCAAGCCTGGCGCTCGGCGCCATCCCACTGATCGTCTTCCCGCTGGTCGCCTTCGGCCGCTCGGTACGCAAGCGCTCGCGCGCCGCGCAGGATACGCTTGCCGAAGCCTCCGCCTTTGCCAACGAAAGCATTGCCGCCACCCGCACCGTCCAGGCCTTCAACGGCGAGGATGCCGCAGCCGCCCGCTATGGCATGGCGGTCGAATCCGCCTATGAAGCCGCCCGCTCGGCAATCCGCTCGCGCGCGCTGCTGACCGGTATAGCCATCACCCTGATCTTCGGCAGCGTCGTCGCGGTTCTCTGGGTCGGCGCCCATAACGTGCTCACAGGCACGCTGTCAGCCGGCACTCTCGGCCAGTTCCTGCTCTATTCGGTCATCGCCGCCGGCTCGCTCGGCGCGCTTTCTGAAGTCTGGGGCGAACTCTCGCAAGCCGCCGGTGCCGCCGACCGGCTGACCGAGCTTCTCGACGAAGTATCGCCGATCGCAGCACCGCCCCAGCCGGAAATCCTGCCGGTGCCCGCCCGCGGCCGCGTCGAGTTTTCAAACGTCCATTTCGCCTATCCGTCGCGCCCCGGAAAATCGGCGCTGCATGGTTTGAGCTTTCATGTCACCCCCGGCGAAACCGTTGCCATCGTCGGGCCATCGGGTGCCGGCAAAAGCACGATCTTCTCGCTGCTGCTGCGTTTCTACGACCCGCAACAGGGGATTGTCGCCATCGACGGCCTCGATGCCCGCGCCACCGACCCGGATGATCTGCGCGAGCGCATGGCGATCGTCCCGCAGGACGTAACGATCTTTGCCGCCTCGATCCACGACAATATCGCCTTCGGCCGCCCGGAGGCAACGCCGGAGCAGGTCCGCGCCGCCGCGATCGCCGCGCAGGCCGACGAATTCATCGCCCGCCTCGACCGCGGTTACGACACGCAGGTCGGCGAACGCGGCATCACCCTATCGGGCGGCCAGCGCCAGCGCATCGCCATCGCCCGCGCGATCCTGAAGAACGCGCCGGTCCTCTTGCTCGACGAGGCCACCTCGGCGCTCGATGCCGAGAGCGAGACGCTGGTCCAGAAGGCCCTCGACGGTCTGATGCAGGGCCGCACCACCCTCGTCATCGCCCACCGCCTGGCAACCGTCCTGAAAGCCGACCGCATCCTCGTCCTCGACCAGGGCCGCATTGTCGAGGAAGGCAACCACCAAAGCCTCATCCGCCACGGCGGTATCTATGCCAAGCTCGCGAAGCTGCAGTTCGATGCAGGCGCGGAAGAGTTTTTGGCGATCGGCTAAGTAATGGCTTTCACCCCTGCGGGAACGTAAACACGTCCACTGGTTCTCCCAATCCGCGGAGCGGATAGGTTCCGACCGGCTCCAGTTCCGCGCCGCATTTTGCCATGTCGACGAAGGCCTTCGATATCAGCACCGGACGGCCGACCTCCTTGGTCAGCGTTTCGAGCCGTGAAGCGACGTTAACAGCGGGGCCGATCACCGTGAAGTCCAGGCGCTTGCGCGAGCCGATATTGCCGTACATAACATCTCCGACATGGACGCCGACGCCGTAGCGGAGTTCGACAACACCGCGTTCGGCATTGAACTTGTTGAGGTCGTTGATGGCCGTGCGGGCTTCCTTCAGCGACAGGAGAAGATTGCGGCAGGCATCGGGATTGCTGAGCGGGAAGATTGCCAGCAGCCCATCACCCATGAATTTGAGGATCTCGCCGCCATGGCGCTCGATCGGCTCGGACATGGCATCGAAATAGGCATTGAGCAGCTCGATGACGTCGTCGCGCGGCCACATGTCCGAGATCGTCGTGAAGTCGCGGAGATCGCAGATCAGGATCGCCGCACCAACCGTGCTGCCGCTGCCTCGCGTCGTGGCGCCGGCGAGGATCTGTTCGCTGGCATGCGGGCCGACATAGGTCTGCAGCAGGGTGCGCGCCAGGATATTCTTGACGCGGATCTCGCTGACCAGCGTCAGGGCCGGGAGAAGATCACGAAGGAACGAAATATGCTCGGCCGTGAAACCGCCCGGCCGATTACTGGAGAAGGTGACGACATGGCGCTTGCCGAGCGTGTGCTCCAGCGGCCAGGCGATATAGTCAGTCAGTCCCTCGCCGTGCAACTCTTCATAGAGCGCATAGTCGCTGCGGATCTCGCCTTCGAGGTTCTGGCGAACTTCCGACGCGCCGCTGAAGATCTCGTTCATCGGGCTGCTGAGGAACTGCGGCGTGTTCTCGACACCATAGCCGAAGGTGGTGATCTTGCCTTCCTTCAGCCCCGGCCGCCAGAGAACGCGCGCGCCCATCCATTGCGGATGTAACGTGCGGAAATGCAGCGTCGCGCGGCCCAGCGGCACGCCTGCTTCCAGGAGCCTTTCATTCATCTCGACGAAGATGTTGTCGATGAAGCGTTCGCCGCGCGTCTCGTTGACCAGCCAGTCGAGAATACGGCGGCGGCGAAGCGGCCAGGCGCCGTCTTCGGCATCCGTGAAAGTGGCCATCGCATCGGGGGACAGATGCATATCAAACCTCATGAAATCCGCTTGCGGCGGCAAGCGGTGGAATTCTGTTTTACCCTTAGATGGTTATCGAAGGTGCAAATGTAATATCAATCCCCCATTCCAAGGCGACTAAAGTCGCATGCCCTCGAGCAATCGCACCGGTTGCCTTTGCCCCACCCTGCCCTAACCTCCTCCTGCCCGGCCAGACGCAGCCGGGCGACTGGGCTGTTGAATTCTGGGAGGAGAATCGAATGGCGACTTTTACCTTTACTCGCCGGGCAAGCATCGCCCTCGGCATCGGGATGCTGACCGCGCTTGGCGCGGGAGCGGCGCTGGCCGAAGGATTTCCCGATCGCACCATCACCATGGTGGTGCCGTTCGCCGCCGGCGGATCGACCGATGTCGTCGCCCGCATCATCGCCGAGAAGATGTCTGCCGATCTCGGCCAGCAGGTCATCGTCCAGAACGTTGCCGGTGCCGGCGGCAATCTCGGCGCCGATAATGTCGCCCGCGCCGAGCCGGATGGCTACACGATCCTGATGGGCACCGTTGCCACCCACGCGCTGAACCCGCTGATCCTCAAATCGACGCCCTACGATCCGCAGAAGGATTTCGCCCCGGTTTCGCTGCTGGTCGTGGTGCCGAACGTACTGGTCGTCAATCCGGAATTGCCAGCCAAGAACGTTCAGGAGCTGATCGCGCTGTTGAAGGCCGAGCCGGACAAGTGGAGCTACGCATCCTCCGGCAACGGCACGCCGCTGCATCTCTCCGGCGAGCTTTTCAACGCCATGGCCGGAACGAAGATGCAGCACATCCCCTACAAGGGCGCAGGCCCGGCGCTGACCGACCTGCTCGGCAATCAGGTCTCGATCATGTTCGACAACCTGCCTTCGTCCTCCCCGCACATCAAGAGCGGCAAGCTGCGCGCGCTGGCGGTCACGACGGCCGAGCGGGCGACATCCTTCCCGGATACTCCGACGATCGCCGAATCCGGCGTTCCCGGCTACGAGACCTACACCTGGAACGCGCTCTTCGCCCCGGCCAATACACCGGCCGATGTGGTGGCAAAACTCAACGATTCAGCCAACAAGGCCCTGAAGGATCCTGCCGTAGCCGGGCGGATGAAGGACTTCAGCGCCACGATCGTCGGCTCGACGCCGGAAGAGCTTGGCGCCCATGTGAAGGCCGAACTGGCCAAGTGGGAACCGATCGTTAAAGGTGCAAATATCCAGATGGAATAGATTGAACTTTTGCTCTAGATTGCTCTTTGTTACCGGGGCAACTTCCTGATTTTGGGAGACAATCGATGTATAAGTTCGAAGTGTACAAAGACAAGGCTGGTGAATTCCGTTTCCGCTTCAAGGCGTCAAACGGCGAGCAGATGTTCGGCTCGGAAGGCTACAAAGCAAAGGCATCCGCGCTGAGCGCCATCGAATCCATCAAGAAGAATGCGCCCGGCGCAACGGTCGACGATCAGACCAAGCCAACGGCATAATTTAAGGGAGGCGGCATCCCGAATGCGGTGCCGCCTTCACACCGCCCGCCCGGCCACCCGGCCGGAGAAAATGCAACCGCCGAGGAAGGTCCCCTCCAGCGCGTTGTAGCCATGCATGCCGCCGCCGCCGAAACCGGCGACTTCGCCGGCCGCATAGAGACCGGGTATGGCATCGCCATTTGGGCCGATCACCCGGGCCGAAAGATCCGTCTCCAGACCACCCAGCGACTTTCGCGTCAGGATATGCAGGCGCACGGCAACCAATGGTCCCTTTGCCGGATCGAGCAGCCGGTGCGGCCGGGCCGTCCTCAGCAGCTTGTCGCCGATATAGCGCCGTGCGCCGCGGATCGCCGTCAACTGCGCATCCTTGGAAAAGCTGTTGCCGATCTCGCGGTCGCGCGCCTCGATCTGCCGGCGGATATGCGAAACGTCGAGCAGCCTCTCGCCGGTCAGCGCATTCATGCCGTCGACCAGCTGCTCCAGCGTGTTGCGAACGATGAAATCCTCGCCCTTGTCCATGAACGACTGCACCGGCCCCGGCGGTTCGCTGCCGAGACGCTGCAGCAGGAGCTTGATATCCTTGCCCGTCAGATCCGGGTTCTGCTCGGAGCCCGAGAGAGCAAACTCCTTCTTGATGATCGCCTTGGTCAGGATGAACCAGCTGTAGTCGTAGCCGGTCCGCTTGATCGCCTTCAGCGTCCCGAGCGTATCGAAGCCCGGCATGGCAGGGGCGGCGAACCGGTTGCCGCGCGCATCGCACCAGAAGGAGGAAGGACCGGGAAGGATGCGGATACCATGGTTCGCCCAGACCGGATCCCAGTTTTTCAAGCCCTCGATATAGTGCCACATGCGGTCGCCGTTGATGACGCGCGCGCCGGCGCGTTCGCCGATTTCCAGCATCCGGCCATCGACATGGGCGGGCACACCCGCCACCATCGATGCAGGAGGTGCCCCCAGCCGGTCCACGGGCCAGCTGCGCCGGACAAGATCATGATTGCCACCGATCCCGCCGGAGGTAACGACGACGGCCCCAGCCCGGATCTGGAACGTGCCGGAAATCATCCGCGCCGTTGCCTTGCCGCGTGGCGCATTGTCAGGCACCAGCACGGTGCCGAAAGCGCCGACGGCCGTGCCGTTCTCGACGATCAGATCATCGACGCGGTGGCGAAAGGCGAAGGTGATCTTGCCCTGTTCCTCCGCTTCGCGGACACGGCGAATGAAAGGCTCGAGAACGGCCGGCCCTGTTCCCCAGGTCAAATGAAAGCGCGGCACCGAGTTTCCATGGCCATGCGCCATGCCGCCGCCGCGTTCGGCCCAGCCGACGACGGGGAACCAGCGCATGCCCTGCTGATGCAGCCAGGATCGCTTTTCGCCGGCAGCAAATTCCAGATAGGCTTCGGCCCAGAGCCGCGGCCAGTAATCTTCCGGCCGGTCGAACCCCGCCGAGCCAGACCAGTCCTGCCGCGCCAGATCGATACTGTCGCGGATACCCAACCGGCGCTGTTCGGGACTGTTGACGAGAAACAGCCCGCCGAGAGACCAAAAGGCCTGTCCGCCCAGGCTCTGCTCGCCTTCCTGATCGACGATGCAGACCTTGTGTCCGCGATCGGCAGCCTCTGAAGCCGCCACCAATCCCGCCAGGCCTGCGCCGATGACGAGCACATCACATTCCATCCCGAACGCCTCCCCGCATTCACGAATCCAACGTTATTCAGCAGCGGCGTCAGCCGCAACTGCTGGATTTCACTCTCTGAAATTTGGGGCGATGGCAGGGCGGCCAGATACCGCCCCCAGCCTATTTCTCGGTGAGCTTGAGCTCGATACGACGGTTGGTTGCCCGTGCATCCGGCGTATCGCCGGGTGCGATCGGCTGGAATTCGCCGAAGCCTGCGGCCACCAGCCGGTCGGCAGGGACACCCTGTGAGATCAGATATTTGACGACCGAGATGGCGCGCGCCGAGGAGAGCTCCCAGTTGTCGCGGTAGCGCCCCGTGCCTGACAGCGCCACATTGTCGGTGTGTCCATCGACACGCAGCACCCAGTTGATCTCAGGCGGGATTTCCTTGGCGAGATCGAGAAGGGCCGCCGCAAGCTTGCCCATCTCGGCGGTACCGTCCGGATTGAGATCCGAGCTGCCCGACGGGAACAGCACTTCCGACTGGAAGACGAAGCGGTCGCCGACGATGCGGATGTTTTCGCGATCGGAGAGAATCTCGCGCAGACGGCCGAAGAAGTCGGACCGGTAGCGGTTCAGCTCCTGCACGCGCTGCGCCAGAGCCACGTTCAGCCGCCGCCCGAGATCTGCGATCTTCGTCTGCGAGGTCTGATCCTTCTGCTCGGATGCCTGCAACGCCACTTCGACGGCAGCGATCTGGCTGCGGAGTGCAGCGATCTGCTGGTTGAGCAGCTCGACCTGGCTCATCGCCCGCTCGCTGACCTGCTTCTGCTCGTCGAGTTCTTTCGTCAGCCCCCCGATGCGCTGCTGCGCGACGTCCTGCCCGCCGGAGCCGGCATCGAGAAGCGCCTGCAGCCGCGAACGCTCGCTCTCGGCGCCGGCAAGCGAAGCCTGCAGGTTGGCGACGGAATCTTCCAGATCCTGCTTGCTGCCCTTTTCGAGCGCCAGCAACTGGGTGAGTTCGTTGATCTGGCTGTTAAGGCGCGTCAGCACCTCGTCACGGCCGCTGATTTCGCGGCTGAGGATGAACTGCCCGACGACGAAGACCGTCAGCAGGAACATGATGGAAATCAGCAGCGTCGACAGCGCATCGACAAAACCCGGCCAATAATCGACCGTACGCTCGCGGCGGCGGTTCCTGGCGAGAGCCATGGCTTACTTGCCCTCGCTCTTCTCTGTCTGACTACTGCGATAGCCACGCTCCTGCGCCCCGATCCGCTCGGCTAGCCGGTCGAGCGTGCGGCGCATCGCCTTGGCCTCGTCCTGCTGCGCCTCGATCCAGTCGCGCAGCATCTGCTGCTCGTTTCGCATGTTCTTGACCAAGCCCTGGATACCCTCCGCGAGGCTCGCCATAGCGGCAACGGAACGTTGATTGCCGGCACCGCCGTCTTCCGAAACCTTCTTCAGATATTCTGAGAGCGAACGCACATCTTCCGAAGAGCCGCCTGCAGCATCGATCATAGGAACCGGCATGTCCGAGCCAACGTCGGTCACCGACGAAAGCCAGTTTTCCAGCTCCATGTAGAAGCGGTTCTGCGCGCGGCCGGCCTGCAGATCAAGGAAGCCGAGGATCAGCGAGCCGGAAAGACCGAGCAGCGACGACGAGAAGGCCTGGCCCATGCCCGAAAGCGGCGTCGAAAGACCTTCCTTCAGTGTCGCCAGCACATCGCCGGAGCCATTGGTGCCGGCATCGAGAGATTGAATGACATTGCTGATCGAACCGATGGTGCCGATAAGGCCCCAGAAGGTACCGAGCAGACCGAGGAAGACCAGGAGGCCGATGAGATAGCGGGACGTATCGCGGGATTCATCGAGACGGGTCGCAATCGAATCCAAGATCGAACGCAGCGCCGTCGTCGACAGTGTTGCCGTCGATTTGCGGCTGCCGATCAGCGCACGCATCGGCGCGAGCAGCTTCGGATTGCGATTCACTTTGTCGGCGCTGCCGGCGGCGCGGAACGAGTTGAACCAGCGCACTTCGGGCCTGAGCGCCAGCACATGGCTGAACACCAGAATGATGCCGACAGCGAGCACGCCGAGGATCAGGCCGTTGAGGCCCGGATTATGCATGAAGGCGGTTTGCGTCTGCCTGAAAAGGATCGCAGCAATGAAGCCGACGATCACCAGAAAGAGGACCATCGTCCAAAGGAAGGACATCGGGCTGGAGAGTTTGTGCGTATAGGTACCGCTCGGTTTTTCGGTCGAGCCGAACTCCGCCGCATTCACGTTTTCCATGGTCTCGCAGCCTCCGCATTGCTTGCACTGCGAGACTAGAGCAACATTGTGCCAAATTGAAGTATGCCGCGACAGAAAACCGTGTGTTTACAACAGCCGGTTTTGATGAGGAATTACTTCGAAGGGATAGGGCGCTTGATGGTTTCGGTGAGTGCCTTGTGAATGTACTCGTTGCCCGCTACCACCGCGCCGCCTTCGACGACGTCAGCGCCGCCGTTCCAGTCGGTTGCGTAACCACCGGCTTCGCGGATCAGCAGAATACCGGCAGCGATATCCCACGGGGAAAGGCGGTCTTCCCAGAAGCCGTCGAAGCGGCCAGCAGCCACGTAGGCGAGATCCAGAGACGCTGCACCCATACGACGGATACCGGCAACTTCGCCCATCACATGGCGCAGCTCGACGAGGAATTTGCCGTGATTGCCGCGGCCGAGATGCGGAACGCCACAGGCGATGACGGCATCGGACAGCACGCGGCGGGCGCCGACGCGCAGACGGCGATCGTTGAGGAATGCGCCACCGCCGCGCTCGGCGGTGTAGAGCTCATCGGTCGCCGGGTTGAAGACGACGCCGGCGACGATCTCGCCGTTACGCTCCAGCGCGATCGAGACCGCAAACATCGGAATGCCGTGCAGGAAGTTGGTGGTGCCGTCGAGCGGATCAACGATCCAGCGATGCGCGCCGTCCGTGCCCTTGATCTCTTCGCTTTCCTCGCCGAGGAAGCCATAGGTCGGACGCGCCTTCAGTAGCTCCTCCTTGACGATCTTCTCGGCCTTGCGATCGGCATTCGAAACGAAATCGCCCGGACCCTTGACCGAAACCTGCAGGTTCTGAACTTCTCCGAAATCACGCCCCAGCGACTTGCCTGCCTTGATGGCAGCCTGAACCATGACATTGAGAAGAGCAGAACGGGCCATGTTGGCAATTTCCTTGGAACTGGTACGGGGTCGCTGTCAGGGCGGGAAGTGTCCCTGATCGCCGGAAAAGGCAGCGCTTTATAAGATTGGCGGCCTCAAGACCACAAAATCGGGGAAATTTCAAGGGGAGACGATGCCCACCCTCGTCGCCAGACGAAAACCGGCGGCCGAGGCCGCCGGTTTCTCTAGAACTTCTGCTGTGTCAGCAGCACTTCGCGGGCTATCTGGTCGAGCGGCAGCACGCGGCTGACACCGCCCTTGGCGATCGCTTCCTTCGGCATGCCGAAGACCACGCAGCTCGCCTCGTCCTGCGCCACTGTATAGGCGCCGGCCTGATGCATCTCGAGCATGCCGCGTGCGCCGTCGTCGCCCATCCCGGTCATGATGATACCCATGGCGTTCGAGCCGGCAGACCGCGCGGCCGAGCGGAACAGCACATCGACGGAGGGGCGGTGGCGGGAAACCAGCGGTCCGGTCTTCACCGACACATGATAGCGCGCGCCCTGGCGCTCGAGCAGCATATGCCGGTCGCCGGGCGCGATCAGCACATGACCGCGCAACACCGCATCGCCATCGGCCGCTTCCTTGACCTCGACCTCGCAGAGACCGTTGAGGCGCTTGGCGAAGGCGGCGGTGAATTTCTCCGGCATGTGCTGGACGATGACCATGCCCGGCGCGTTGGCCGGCAGCGCTTCCAGAAATTCGCGCAGCGCCTCGGTTCCGCCTGTCGATGCGCCAACGCAGACGACCATCTCGGTGGTCTTCGCCATGGCGCGACCCGTCGGCGGCGGCAGCATCGCATCGGCCGTGAGCTTCTTCGCCGGGCCATCAGCGGATGCCGAACGCACCACGCCGACACCACGCCGCACCGACGGCAAGCGAGCATGGGCAGCGCCCTTCACCACTTCGCGGATGCGGATCGCATCATCAGCCAGGCTGTCGGCAGCGCCGATCTTCGATTTCAGAATGATATCGACGGCGCCGGCTTCCAGCGCCTGGATCAACGTCTCGGAACCGGTCTCCGTCAGCGACGAGCACATCACAACTGGGATCGGGTGCTGCGACATCAGCTTGCGCAGGAAGGTTATGCCGTCCATGCGCGGCATTTCAACATCCAGCGTGATGACATCTGGGACGTCTTCCTGCATCTTGCGGGCGGCCATGAAAGGGTCGGTCGCCACGCCCATGACTTCGATATCGGGGTCTTCTTCGAGAATGCGGACCAGCGTCTGGCGAACACTGGCGGAATCGTCGATGACGAGGACGCGAATCTTCTTTCCCATCTCAATCCTGCTTTACGTCTTCTGGAACACCGTGTTCGAAACCTGCTTCAGCGGCAGGTCGAATCCGGTGATCGATTCCGAATGGCCGATGAACATGTAGCCGCCGTCGGCCAGGCAGTCGCAGAGCCTGCTCAGCACAC
Source organism: Rhizobium sp. 01L410 (assembly GCF_056400165.1). Classification (NCBI taxonomy): domain Bacteria; kingdom Pseudomonadati; phylum Pseudomonadota; class Alphaproteobacteria; order Hyphomicrobiales; family Rhizobiaceae; genus Rhizobium; species Rhizobium sp. 01L410. The sequence goes on along the minus strand of NZ_JBFTST010000010.1, from coordinate 77,076 downwards.
CCTGCTGCGTCGGCTTGTCGAAATAGATCAGCACATTGCGGCAGAAGATGATCTGCATCGGCTCGCCGACCGGATATTTGTCGTCCATCAGGTTCATGCGCGCAAAGCCTACCTTGCTGCGCAGCGACGGTGCGATGCGCACATCACGGCGGCCCGGCTGCTTGGCAGTCATCACATATTTGCGCTGCAGATCGTGAGGTACTGGCTGCACCAGATCCTGCGGATAGATGCCGCGGCGCGCCGTCTGCAGCACATCGGTGCTGAGGTCGGTGGCCAGCACGCTGTAGGACAGCCCGGCCCGCTCCTCGACGAATTCGGAGAGCACCATCGCCATCGTATACGGTTCGGCGCCGGTCGAGCAGGCCGAACTCCAGGTGCGGATCTTGCGCGCACCACCTGCAACAAGCGCCGGAAGCGCCGTCAGCTGCATATATTCGAAATGCTTGGCCTCGCGGAAGAAGTCGGTCTTGTTGGTCGTCACCACGTCGATCAGGTAAACCGTTTCCTGCTCGAGGCCGCCGTGATCGAAGAGGAAGTCGCAGTAATCGTCGAAACTGGAGTGATGGGTGGCCCGAAGGCGGCGGCGCAGGCGGCCCTCGAGCATCGTCAGTTTCGTCGGAGGCATCTTGATGCCACTATAATCGTAGATGAACCGGGCAAGCTTATCGAAATTACGCTTGCTGATCCGGTCGCCCGGCAATTGGGCTTCCACTGCTGCCACACTCATGTACGCAATACTCCAAAGGCGGCAGCGCTAGGCCGCCGATTGCAATGCCGAGGCATCCTCGCGCGACAGCAGCCGCGCGAGATCGACGATCACCACGAAACCATCGTCGCGGCGGACCACACCGGCGATGTAATCCGAACGCCAGCGGACGCCGATATCGGGCGCCGCCTCGATCTGATCCCGCCGGAAAGGCGTGACCTCGAAGACCCGGTCGGCAACCAGGCCCAGCGTCAGCATCCGGCTCTCCATCGGGATGTCGAGAACGAGAACCCGCGTATGCGAGGTCGGCTGCGTCTTCGACATGCCGAGCTTCAGCCGGAGATCGATGGTTGGCACGCCCTGGCCGCGCACGTCGCGAAGGCCGAGCAGGTAGTCCGGACCGTTCGGGATCTTGAACGCTTCCGCGTAGTCTAGAATTTCCCTGACCACTTCCACCGGGACGGCGAAGATTTCATCGCCGAGGCTGAAAGTCACGAATTGAGCTTCCTGGGACGCTGTCGCCATGATTATGCGCTTTCCTTGAATTCGGCATCGCCCTCGTCGGGACCGCCCATTGACATATCAAGGGCAAAGCCCTTTGCGCGTGCCTGCTGGCTGGCAATGCTGTTGGCAGCCGGAGCCTTGGACGGCTTGCGAACGGCCTGCGCCGGGATGCGGCTGACCGACATGCGAGCCGCCGGCACCTTCTGCTGACGCCCGGTCGCCATATCGACGCGGAAGAAGGCGATCGAGGCCTGCAGCTCTTCAGCCTGCGTCGCAAGCTCTTCGGAGGTTGCCGACATCTGCTCGGATGCACCGGCATTCTGCTGGGTCACCTTGTCGAGCTGCTGGATCGCTTCATTGATCTGCGAGGCGCCGACATCCTGCTCGCGGCAGGCGGCGCTGATCTCGGAAACCAGCTCGGCGGTCTTGCGGATATCCGGCACCAGACGTCCCAGCATATCACCGGCCTCGGCAGCAGCCTTGACAGTATCACCCGACATGGCGCTGATCTCGGCTGCAGCCGACTGGCTGCGTTCGGCAAGCTTGCGGACTTCGGAGGCGACGACCGCAAAGCCCTTGCCATGTTCACCTGCACGGGCTGCTTCCACAGCGGCGTTCAGAGCGAGAAGGTCGGTCTGGCGGGCGATTTCCTGAACGATGCCGATCTTCTGGGCGATCGTACGCATCGCTTCGACGGCGCGGGTCACCGCTTCGCCGCTGATTTCGGCATCCTTTGCCGACTGGCGGGCGATCTTCTCGGTCTGAGCGGCATTGTCAGCGTTCTGCTTGATGTTGGCCGCCATTTCCTCCATGGCCGCGGAGGCTTCTTCAGCCGAGGCAGCCTGTTCGGTAGCACCCTGCGAGACCTGCTCCGAGCTGGAGGACAGTTCCTGGCTTCCCGCCGAGACGTTCTCTGCAGCCGCGATCGCATCGGCAACGACGCCGCGCAGACGTTCGACCATCCGCTCCAGGGCGATGCCGAGCGTATCCTTGTCCGACAGCGCCTTCGGCATGACCGTCAGGTCGCCATTGGCGATCTGGTCGGCTATGCCGGCCGTGTTGCGGAGGTTGGCGGTCATGGTGTTCAGCGCGTCCACCAGGTCCTTGACCTCGTCATTCGAATTGACGGTGGCCGTGGCAGCAACATCGCCGAGAGCGACTGCGCTTGCCAGCTCGGTGGCGGCAGCGAGGTTGCGCTTGATGGCGTTGGTGACGAAGATGACGACGCCGATCGCAGCCAGCGTGATCAGCAGACCGCTGATGACGGTGAGCTGGATCAGCGAATGGAAGAGCGCGATGCCCTGCTCTCTGAGTTCCTTCGCGGCTTCCAGCTGGTACTCGGTGAGCTTGCCGATCCCGTCGGTGGTCGGGTCGATTGCCGGATAGAGGTCATTCTTCACGAAGCCATCGAGCTTGGCAGCATCGCGCGACTTCAGGATATCCTGCAGTTCCTCGACCTTGGTGTCGGACTTGGCCATGTCGCTCTTCACCTTTTCGGCGATCAGGCTTTCCTGCGGCGTCAGCTCGGTCGAGAGATAGGCCGACCATTGGTCGGAGATCGTACGCTTTGCGCCTTCGATGCTGGTCGCGGCCTGCTGCCAGTCGAGCTTGTCGGCATGCAGCTTGTGCGTCGTATCGACGATACTGACGGCATAGGCGTCGGACACCAGCTTCAGCTGCTGCAATGGAACGACGCGATCGTCATAGATCGACTTCATCGATTCAGTCATGGCATTCATGCCGTAATAGGCGCCACCGCCGATGACGCTGGCAATGGCAATGCTGGACGAGATCTGGATCGCAAGAATCTTGGTGCCGATGGAACTGAAGAGTCCTTTTTTGCGGCTGGCAGTCATAGGGCATTCCTCACTAGAGATTGTCTGATTATTCCGCCGCGGCACCGCGGCGCTTGGATCGTGCCGCGGTAAGCGGCACGCATCACGAGACCATTCGCTTGTTCCAGATCATCGTCGCTTGAGCCGGCAGCCAATCAGGACGCACCCGGGCTTCGGCGACCGGCAGGCAGACATCGCCGGTCGAAACCGGCGCATCCATCACGCCGGGCATTTCCCTGCCGCGGGCCCATCAGGCCCGCGGCAATCTCATCGGAGCTTCAGCGCTCAGGCGCTTTCGCGGAAGTCGTCGTCATGCGCGTCAGGGCCGCCCATCGACATGTCGAGCGCAAAGCCCTTGGCGCGAGCCTGCTGGCTCGAAACCGACTGACCGTGAGCGAAGTGATCGTTGGTCGGCTTGCGGGCAGCAGCCGGGGCCTTGACGAACTTGGCGGTGGTCTTGACCGGAGCAGCCTTCTTGACACCGGCGCGGGTAGCACCAGCCGTATCGACCTTGAAGAAGGCGATCGAAGCCTGGAGCTCTTCTGCCTGGGCAGCGAGTTCTTCAGACGTTGCCGACATTTCTTCCGATGCACCCGCGTTCTGCTGGGTCACCTTGTCGAGCTGCTGGATCGCTTCGTTGATCTGCGAGGCACCGATATCCTGCTCGCGGCAGGCGGCGCTGATCTCGGAGACCAGTTCGGCGGTCTTGCGGATATCGGGAACCAGACGGCCGAGCATTTCACCGGCGTCGGCAGCAGCCTTCACCGTATCGCCCGACATCGAGCTGATTTCGGCGGCAGCCGACTGGCTGCGTTCGGCAAGCTTGCGGACTTCGGAGGCGACGACCGCAAAGCCCTTGCCATGTTCGCCCGCACGGGCTGCTTCGACTGCGGCGTTCAGGGCGAGAAGATCGGTCTGGCGGGCGATTTCCTGAACGATACCAATCTTCTGGGCGATCGTGCGCATCGCTTCAACGGCGCGAGTGACGGCTTCGCCCGATGCTTCGGCGTCCTTGGCAGACTGGCGGGCAATCTTTTCCGTCTGAGCGGCGTTGTCGGCGTTCTGCTTGATGTTGGCAGCCATCTGCTCCATCGAGGCAGATGCTTCCTCGGCGGACGCGGCCTGTTCGGTCGCGCCCTGCGAGACCTGCTCGGAGGAAGCCGACAGTTCCTGACTGCCCGACGAGACGTTGTCGGCAGCCGACAGCGCATCGGCGACGACGCCGCGCAGACGCTCGATCATCACGTTGACGTTGCCGAGCAGCTCGCCGATTTCGTCGCGGTTGGTGATTTCAGCCGTCTTGGTGAGGTCGCCTTCGGCAACTTCGCGAACGACGGTGTTGGCGCGGGTCAGCCCCTTGCTGATGGTGTTGGCGATCCAGAAGGCAGTAACAGCGGCGAGCAGCAGAGCGACGCCGGCAATAGAGATCATGACCGTACGGGTCGATGAAAACTGCAGATCGGCGCTGTCGTCGGCATCCTTCATGCGCTGCTTTTCGAGTACCAGAATATCGTCGAGCGCCGCATCGATCTTGTTAGCAGCATCACGCGCGGTGGAGACCGAAATGGTGTTAGCAGCATCCATGTTCCCGGCCTTCATCAGATCGCGGATCTGATCGTCAGCCTGGTTGAACGCCTTGGAGAATTCGGCAATCTGTGCCCAGCGCGGCTTGCCTTCTTCGCTGGCGATCGCAACGACGCTGCTGAATGCGTCAGAGAAGTCCTTGCGGGCCTGATCACCCTTCTGAATCGAAGAGGCGATATCGTCCGGTGTGCGGGAAGTCAGCAGATTCTTCTGCTGACGGATCGCTTCCAGCTGCGCGATATTGATCTGCTGCGCGAGATCGAGGCGTGCCGCCGGACCGGCAAGCAGATTGCCGAGCGTGTCGTTCAGTGCGCCCAGGCTCATGACGCCGTAACCGGCGGTACCCACGAGCATTAATATGATGAAGGTGAACGCAGTCACCAGTTTTGCTTTAATTGTCAGTCGCATCGTCCAGCCCCCTAGCTGATATCAACGGCGTTTCAGTGTGAGTTGCCGGCGCTGTCGTGCCGGGAGGAAAAGATTGCCTGCAGGTTGGGGATGATGATGAATTCCCCTCCCCGTTTGACGAGGCAGTTGATGTAGTCGGCGCGCCAGCGCATGCCGACACTCGGCGGTGGTTCGCTCGCCGTCTTTGCGAGCGTGGTGACTTCATTCACCTTGTCGGTCCTGAGGCCGACGAGCGTCTGCTCGCCATGCAGGTCGATTTCAATAACGATGATGCGGCTGTCGATCGTCGCTTCGGTCGCTTCCATTCCGAAGGCGAGGCGCAGATCGGCAAGCGGGATGACCTTGCCGCGAAAATTGATGACGCTGGCCACGAAGGACTGAGCGCCGGGAACGGCGGTCTCAGGCAGGAGGTCGAGGATTTCCTGGACCATCACAGCTTCGAGCGCGAAGGTTTCGCCGTTCATGTCGAATGTCAGAACTTCGACTTCGTCGGCATAGGACCAGAACTGGTCCACTCTCTCGGCTACCGCACTCATCCTGCCACCCTCATCTGAGATTCCTGTTGCTGACCGGCGGCCACGAGGTGGCCGACGTCGAGAATGAGGGCGACGCTGCCGTCGCCGAGAATGGTTGCGCCCGAGAAGGTCGCAACGTCGTCATGCAGCTTCGACATCGACTTGATGACCGTCTGGTGGTCGCCGATGATCTGATCGACAACGAGGCCGACACGCTCGGTGCCGGTCGAGATGACCACCACCTTCTGGTGAACGTCAGGCTTGGTGCCGGTGCGGAACAGATCGCGAAGTCGCAGGAACGGCACCAGGCTGTCGCGCAGCGAGATGAAGCTCCGCCCGCGCGAACGCAGGTCTTCTTCGAGCGAAAGCTCGAGGCATTCCTCGACCGCCGACAGCGGAATGACGTAGCGGCCGGAGCCTACACGAACGAGCAGACCGTCGATGATCGCCAGCGTCAGCGGAATGCGAAGTGACACATCCGAGCCTTCGCCCGGCTTGCTTTCGATATCAATGGCGCCGCGCAGCGCCTCGACCGTCTTCTTGACCACATCCATGCCGACGCCGCGGCCGGAAAGATTGGTGATCGCCGCCGCCGTCGAGAAGCCCGGCGCGAAGATCAGCTGCAGCAGTTCGGAATCCGACAGCGGCTGGCCAGGCGCAATCAGGCCTGACGACTCCGCCTTGGCACGTACCCGTTCCCGGTTGATGCCGCGGCCGTCATCCTTGATTGAGATGATCACCTCGCCGCCGGACTGGCGGGCAGACAGCGTCACCGTGCCGGTTTCGCTCTTGCCGGCAGCAAGACGGTCGGCAGGCGTTTCCAGACCGTGGTCGATGGAGTTACGGACCAGATGCACCAGCGGATCGGCAAGACGCTCGATGACGGTCTTGTCGACCTCGGTGCTCTCGCCTTCGGTGACCAGCTCGATCACCTTGCCGGTTTCGCGGGCCAGATCGTGGACGAGGCGGCGGAAGCGCGAAAACAGCGTTGCCACCGGCACCATGCGCAGCACCATCATCGTGTCGCGCAACTCGCCCGACAGCCGCTCGATTTCTTCCGAGACGGAGCGCAAGGCAATATCAGCACTGGAGCTGGCAAGCTGGCTGAGACGCGATTGGGCGATGACAAGCTCGCCAACGCGGTCCATCAGTTCGTCGAGACGCTCGGCCGGAACGCGGACATTTTCCTGCGCCTTGGCCTGACGGCTGTCAGCGGCAACAGCCGGCGCCTCGCGCTTGGCCGGCACCGCTTCGACCGGCTTGAAGGCCGGAGCAGCAGCCGGGGTCGCGGCTGCGGGAATGACTGCGGGTGCAGGTTCGACGGCCTTCACGGGCTCGGCAGCAGGTGCCGGGGCGTCAACGATATCGACGACTTCGAGCTCCATGTCATCCATTACGAAGATGAAGACATCGTCGATCGCCGAACGATCCTGCTCGCTCTTCAGCACCACTTCCCAGGAAACGTAGAGCTCGTTCGGGACCAGCTCGTTCAACGGCGGGATAGCGGCGGTATTGGCGCGGACGGTGCACTCGCCGAGTTCGCGCAGCTCGTCGAGGAGGCCGAGCGGATTGGTGCCGTTGGCCATCGCATTCGACGGCAGGCTGAAACGGATGCGCCAATGGTTGAGCTTCTTCTGCTGCGCTGGTGCGGCGGCGGCCGGAGCAGCGACGGCAGGCACCGGCTCTTTCGCAGCAGCAGAACCGCCGACAGCTGCCTGCAGCAGGGCAAGCAGCTTCTGTCCGGTATCACCGTGATCGGCATCTGGCTGATCGACGAGGGCGCGCATGTGGTCCTGAGCTGCCAGTACCGCTGCCACCAGTTCGGCGGTCGCCGGTACTTCGCCCTTGCGGACCCGGTCGAAAGCCGTCTCGCAATGATGCGTGAAGGCGGCTAGGGCCTCGAAGCCGAACATCGCGCCCGAACCCTTGAGCGTGTGCAGGCCGCGGAAGACGGCATCGACGAGACCCTTGTCGTCGAGCTGATGGGTGAGATCGAGAAGGCCCGCCTCGATTGCCTCCAGGCATTCGGCGGCTTCCATGCGGAAGACTGCGACCGGATCGAGCGTGCTCATCTGCCTAAGACCTTCTTGACGATCTTCACCAGGTTCTCAGGATCGAACGGCTTGGTCAGCCAGCCGGTCGCACCGGCGGCCTTGGCGCGCGCCTTCAGATCGGCGTCGGACTCGGTCGTCAGGAAGATGATCGGAACGCCGGCCTGGCTCGGCAGCTTGCGCAGCTCCTCGATCATCGTCAGGCCATCCATAACAGGCATGTTCAGATCGGTGACGATCAGATCGAACTGGGCGGTCTGCGCGGTGGCAAGGCCTTCCGCACCGTTGACCGCCTCGGTCACGGCGTAGCCTGCATTGGTCAGCGTGACCTTGGTCGTCAGCCGGATGCTGGCGGAATCGTCGACTGTCAGGATGTTGGCGCTCATGCTGTAACCTCTTTATGCAACCAGAACTTCGCGTCCTCGGCGGTGAAGGCTTCGACGAAGCCGGCCCGTTCGAGAACCTTGAGAAGACGTTCGCCAACAGGCGAGGAGAGTGTCAGGGATTTGCCCAGCGCCTTTGCTTGCCGCCGTGCCGATTCAACCAGCTGCACGAAGCTCAGGTCGGCTTCGGCACCAGCCGGAATCTCAAATACAATCCGCTCATTACTATCGAGCGCCGAAATAATATTCGCACGCAGATCGGATACGTTTCGGATGCTCAGAACATCAGGAAATAATACAGAATCACGGAGTTGATTATCCATGTTCAAGTCAGCCCTCGCGGCATGAGAAATACTTGTATTCCTTTAAAGGACTCTCACGACAGGCTTAACGGGGAGTAAATTCTGGTTGTAACCGATCTGCAATTGGAGCGAGTCGGGACTCCCGAATTCTTACCTAAGATAAGTTGTAGTATGGCTTTCCAGCTATTTAAAAAACAAAATGAAAACAGTCTGTTATTTTAATATTAGGGCTAAAGCGGACAAGGGGCGCTGGAATCTTTACGCAGCATTAATCACAACGTACGCGAGTCGAAACTGTTTACCCCTCATTTCCATCCTGCCCGTAAAGATAGCACCAGATTTCCAAAAGTTATAAGTAAAGGGAACAGGGTGAAACACGGGGCGGTATCGGCACAGCCGACAATCTTGACGGCGGGCACGGATGTAAGCCGGACGCTGGAAACGGCGCGCAGCCAGGTCGAAGAGCGCTTCCTCGAAGGCGGCACGGTGCTGCTTTCGGTGATGGATGTTCTCAACCGTTTGCTGAATTCCCTCGATAACATCACCAAGGCACTCGACAACAATGAGTCGAGCAATGCCGATGCCGATTTGCGCGCGACCGTCGAGAGCCTGACGGCGCTGCCGGTGACCGAACAGGCCCGCCAGAACGCCCTGACGGTCCTTGCACAGACCGGCAGCGATCTGCACAAGCACATTGCCGAAATGCAGGAGACCATGCGCTACCTGCGGACTTTTGCGGTGACCGTGAAGATCACCGGTGCTGGCCTTCCCGAATTCGCCGGCTTCGCCCAGGAAATCCTTGAACGCATCTATTCCGGTACCGAGGAAGTCAACCGCTTCGCCGGCCATCTCGACAGCCTGCAGAAGGAAGTCAAAGTGGCGCTGAGCTTTGGCGTCAATCTGTCGAAGAGCTATTCTGAGACCGTTCCTGCCGTGGCTTCGGCGCTCCGCCAGGATGCGCAGAAGATTGCCGGCCACCGCCAGAATCTCGGCGCCATCGCCCGCGACGTCGGCGCCATCGCACGCGGCGTCCAGTCCAAGGTCGCCTCGACGCTGTCGGCACTGCAGATCGGCGACATCACCCGTCAGCGCATCGAGCATGTGCAGAGCAGCTTTGCCCTGCTCGACGAGTTTCTGGATGGTGACGGCAAATCGCTCGACGCCGACCAGCGCGAGCGTTTGCGCAACGTCATCAACCACCTGACCGCCGCACAGATGGCGGACATGTGCACCGACTTCCACCGCGACTCGCAGAATGTCGTGCAGACCATCAAGAGCTTCAGCCACGACACGCACGAGATCATGAAGCTCCGCGATCAGATGGGCGGCGGCGGCGAAAACAACTTCATGCGCGCCCTGGAATCGAGCGTCTCGGCAGCCCACGAGATCGTCAAGCAGGTCGATGCGGCCACCCGGCAGGCGGATCAGGTCAGCCAATCGACGCTGGGCACTGCCGCTAAGCTGTTGGAATCGATCGGCAACATCCGTTCGGTCAAGACCGATATCAATTACATGGCTCTGAACACTAACCTGCGCTGCAGCCGCCTCGGCGAAGAGGGCAAGTCGATCAACGTCGTCACCGCCGAGCTGCGCATCTTTGCAAGCAAGCTCGACGATTCAGCCGACTCCATCGTCAACGGCCTTCCGGCACTGGAAGCAGCCGCCGGCAACATGGCGCCCTCAACCGGCAATTCCGGCGGCCTCGCCGAGAACCTGACGGCCGCCGTCGGCAGCATCCGCTCTGCCGCCAACATGATGGAAGAAGAACTGAAGGTGCTGGCCGAGCACGGCCGCGAGGTCGCAAGCAAGATCACCCTGATGATCGGGAAGCTCGATTTCGAACACGATCTCGGCGAAACGCTGGCTCGCTGCGCCACTGTTCTGGAAGATGCCGCCGGTCAGGAAATCGCCTCCATCGACGACATCGCCGAGGCTGTCGCGCCGCTCGATCGCAAGATCTTCAAGCTCTACACCATGGTGCAGGAGCGGCACGTCCACCGCCACATCATCCCGCAAATGGAAGACGAAGCCGCGCCCGCGCCGGTGGCAGCAGCGCCCGTAAGCGCGGGTGGTGACGAAGATCTCTTCGCCGATGCGCTGTTCTAGGAACTACGGCAGCCGGCGGAACTTGTTCGCCCGGTCGATCCCCGCCTTCTGCTGATCGTCCTCGATCCCCAGAAAGAAGTCCTCAAGCTCCGGGTCGGGCAATCCGGCCCGGCGCGATAGGACATACCACTTGGCAGCCTCGATCGGATCGGGTTTGGTGCCAAGCGCATAGATGTAGAGATGCGCGAGCTTGTTCTGCGCCACGACGTTACCGCGGTTGGCAGCAAGCTGCATCCATTCGAAGCCACGCACGAAATCGCGCGGACCGTTCTGGCCATTCACGAGCCAGACAGCCAGATCGACCTGGGCGGTATCGAAACCGGCACGCGCCGCACGCGCCATCCATTCACGCGTCCGCCGGCGCTTTTCTTCCGGCAGGTCGGGCAAGGTCGAATAGAGTTCAGCAACGGCATACTGCGCGTCGGCAATCCCCTGTTCGGCTGACTTTTCATAGTAAGGCAGCGCCAGCTTCAGCCCCTCCTGTCCGGGATGATCGGATGTCAGGATCTGTGCCCAGTTGAATTGCGCCGAAGAATTGCCGGAATCAGCAGCCTTCTTCATGTAGTCGTCGGCCTTCGCCTTGTCGCGCTGCACGATCTCGCCGGCCATCAGCATCAGCGCATACTTGAACATAGCCGCCGCATCACCACCCTCGGCCGCCTTGCCGTACCAGAAGGCCGAACTCTTCAGATCGCGTCGCACGCCAAGTCCGGCATATTGCATCTCAGCAACCAGCGTCTGTGCCGAGGGATCGCCAAGCTGCGCCCGCGGCAGCGCAAGCTGCATCGCCGTCAGGTAGTAGCCGCGCTGATAGGCGCCGTAGGCGTCATCGACGGGTCCGTGGTAATTCTTCTCGGGCGGCAGATCGGGCAGCTTCGCACCCATGCGATCCAGCACGCCGAGCCCGGACGAGGGCTGCGCACCCTCTGCCGGGCGGCCCTTCTTCAGCGGCTCGGCATCGCCGCCGACTGGCCGTGTCACCACATTGTCGATCGTCTGCGCGGCAGCAACGTGGGGCAGCGCCACGGCGAGCGTGGCGGCAGCAAGGAAGAATCGGCGCATCTGAACGGCTAGGATCGGCATAAGCGCGACTTCAATCCTCAAACCGTGGCGCTTTTTCGTCAAGAAGTGCGTTGACCTGCGCAACGATCGCAGGCGCCTGTGTCGGATCGGCAAAGACCGCCAGACGGAGGGCGACGAATTCGGCGCCGGATTCGGCAACGACGAGCGCCGAGGCCGGGTCCGTTCCGCCCATCACCATGCACGGGATCTCGATCATCGATGCCCACCATTCGCCGAGCGCAACGTTCTTCGGATGCGCCTCCGGCTTGATGTCGCCGTCGAGCTTGCCGAAGAAAATGTAGTCCGGGCGGGCCTCGCCGATCTCCAGCGCCGTATGCCTATCGGTCGCGTTGCCGCCGCCGACGATCAGCTTGTCGGCATATTTGTCGATCGCCTCGGCCAGTGCTGCAGCCGGCTCAGCCATATGCAGCCCGTCAGCCCTCGCCCGTCCGACGATACGGCTGTCGCCCGATATCAGCGCTGCAGCGCCGGCATCCTGGATAACCGGGACAAGCTTTTCGGCATGTTTCTGAAAGGCGCCGTCATCGAGACCGTATTGCGGAACGATCACCGAGGCGACATCGCCGCCCTTCAGCGCGTCGCCGACGATCTTCGTCCTCTCATCGGCATCGGCGATGTCGGGGGCGATCAGAACTAGGCGGCAGCGGTTTTCCGGGTCGGTGGTCATGACGTCTTTCCATTTTCCGCGGATTCCGCCAGCAGGCGGCAACTCCGCACTCGTTTTGTGTGAGTAATTCCGATAGACGGGGCTGGCAAGGGGAGGACTTGAAAAGCATGCTGCCGGAACTGTCATTCTTTTACGCGGCGGTGCCCGCGGTATTGCTCGTCGGGCTGGCGAAGGGCGGCATGGGAGATGCCCTCTCACTGATCGGCGTCCCCTTTCTGGCGCTCGTCGTCTCCCCGGTCGAAGCCGCCGCCATCCTGCTGCCGATCCTCGTTTTCATGGACATCATCTCGCTGATCATCTGGCGCCAGCATGGCGACTGGACGACGCTGAAGACCATGCTGCCAGGCGCCCTCTTCGGGATCGCGCTCGGCTGGGCAACATCGGCGCTCATTCCCGGCAATGTGCTGCGCATCATCATCGGCACGGTCACGGTGCTGTTCTGTCTGCGCTACTTCTGGAACAATTTCGGTCCCGGTACAGGCAAGATCGTTCCGCCCCGCGGTCAGCGGCCGTTTCTTGCCAGTGCCTGGGGAACGCTGTCAGGTTATGGCAGCTTCGTCGCTCACGCGGGCGGCGCACCCTTTCAGATCTACGCGCTGCCGCTGAAACTGCCGCCGCGTGAATTCACCGGCACCAGCGTTCGTTTCTTCGCAATCCTCAACGCCGTGAAGCTGATCCCCTATTTCGCCCTTGGCCAGCTCGACACCAAGAACCTCGTCACATCGATGACGCTGCTGCCCTTCGCGCCGCTAGCAACGATCGCCGGCGCATGGTGCGTGCGCCGCATGAAGCCGGAGATCTTCTATCCGTTCATGTACGCGATGGCGCTGATCGCTGCCTTCCTGATCATCCGTGAGGGTCTCGGCTATTAATCTTCCGAGCGGCTTGCATTGTCGCGTTCGCGCTCGTAGCTGCGAACCCAGGGGAATTTCGGCAGCCATGCCTCGCGGCGGATCGTCCAGAGCTCGTAGGTCGGCTTGAACTGGCCGGGCACATCGAACGAGCCGAGGTTCAGCTCGATCTCATCGCCGCTGCGGCCGAAGGCCGGCGAGCCGCAGCGCGGGCAGAAGAACCGCCCGGCATAGCTCCCCGTCTCGCCTTGAACCTCGACCGCATCGGCAGGATAGATCGCCGAGGCATGGAACAGGGCGCCGTGATGCTTGCGGCAATCGAGACAGTGGCAAATGCCGACCCGGTACGGGGCTCCCGTCGCGGCAAAGCGGACGCTGCCGCAAAGGCAGCTGCCGGTGATGCGGTCCATCCTGATCCTCCTCAAAATGAAGCTGAGCAGATATCTAGGGCGGCAGACGGCAAAGCTGCAATCGTGCTTGCTGCACCGCACAATTCTCTTGCCGGAATGCGCCCTTTGCCGTAGCGTTTCGGCATGTCGAGCGCTGACCCTTTCGCCGCGATATCAGATCCGAACCGGCGGTTCCTGCTGGAAGAGCTGAGGCGCGCGCCGAAGACGGTCAACGAGCTCGCCGAAGGCCTGCCGATCAGCCGCCCGGCGGTCTCGCAGCACCTCAAGGCGCTGCTCGATTCCAACCTCGTTTCCGTCACCTCGGAAGGCACGCGCCGTATCTACGCGGTCAACAACCGCGGCTTCGACAAGCTCAATCTCTGGCTGGATCAATTCTGGGCCTAGCGCCCGCCTTACATAAAAAAATGCGCCAGTCCAACTCCGCACTGAATGGACTGGCGCATGATGTCTTGGGATCGGCTCTGTCTTGCTAAACCTTTTGAAAGATTATGTTTATGTCCTTATGGACCGCAATTGACCGAGCAATGATCTCTCAATTATTCGATTAGTGAACGGAAGATTTCAGACGTTGGATCTCGTCTTTGATACGCAGTTTCCTGCGCTTGCACTCCGCAATGTCTGCGTCTCTTTTGGAGGGAGCTGTCATCAGCGAATGTAACTCTTCCTCCAGAGCTACATGCTTCTTCTGTAGTGACTCAAGATGAGCTTGAACAGTCATTAGACCCTTCCTTCCTCTTGCCTTCCCCAGCCATCCATCGCTGGAGTTCTAGGCGTCAACCTTTCGACTGTGACATATTTTTGAAGGCTTGTCGAAGGCGAAAACATGGTGTGTCGATGGCAAATTCATGATCAACACTAACTTCCCGTTACCGCTATTTGGTGATAGGAGCTTGCGGAAATCATCGGCAGACCGGACAACGTCCGAAGACGATAATGGGGAATGTAAATGGCCGATCAGGAACAGGCGGAAGTCAGGCTCATCGCGGCTCGCCTGCGTCAGGAACACGAAGATTATGATGCCGCGATCAATGCCATGATTGCCACCGGCTGCGATGCTCTGCGCGTTCAGCGCATGAAGAAGAAGAAGCTTGTGATCAAGGACAAGCTGTCGAAGCTCGAGGATCAGATCATCCCGGATATCATCGCCTGAAGAGGACGTGCCGTTGACGATGACAGACAGACCACCCGTTGCCATCATCATGGGTAGCCAATCCGACTGGGAAACCATGAAGAACGCTGCCGACACGCTCGAGGCGCTCGAGATCCCCTACGAGGCGCGCATCATCTCCGCCCACCGCACGCCAGACCGGATGGTCAGTTTCGCCAAGGGTGCTCGCGACGAAGGTTTCAAGATCATCATCGCCGGCGCTGGCGGTGCGGCCCATCTTCCGGGCATGACGGCCGCCTTTACCCCGCTTCCGGTCTTCGGTGTACCGGTGCAATCCAAGACGATGTCCGGCCAGGACAGCCTGCTGTCGATCGTGCAGATGCCGGGCGGCATCCCGGTCGGCACGTTGGCGATCGGCAAAGCCGGCGCGATCAACGCCGCCCTGCTGGCGGCTGCCGTTCTTGCCCTTTCCGACGACGATATTGCTGATCGCCTCGATGAATGGCGCGCACGCCAGAGCGATGCGATCGCCGAATACCCTATGGACGATAGATGAGCGCAAAGACAATCGGCATCATCGGCGGCGGCCAGCTTGGCCGCATGCTGGCCATGGCTGCCGCACGCCTGAATTTCCGCACGGTCATTCTGGAGCCGCAGGCCGATTCCCCCGCAGCCCAGGTTGCCAACCACCAGATCACCGCCGCCTATGACGATCCGGCAGCGCTTGCCGAGCTCGCCAGCCTCTGCGACGTCGTCACCTATGAATTCGAGAACGTACCGGTCGGCGCTGCCGAAACGCTGGCCGCAAGTGTGCCAGTCTATCCGCCGCCGAAGGCATTGGAAGCCGCCCAGGACCGTCTGGTCGAAAAGCGCTTCATCAATGACTGCGGCATTCCGACGGCCAAGTTTCGCGCGATCGACAGTCAGGCAGACCTCGAAGCAGCGCTGAAGGACTTCGGTGGCCAGGGGGTTCTGAAGACCCGGCGCCTCGGCTACGACGGCAAGGGCCAGAAAGTGTTCCGTTCGGCAGCCGACAGCGCCGAAGGCGCCTTTGTGGCTCTCGGTGGTGTCCCGCTGATTCTGGAAAGCTTCGTCGCCTTTGAGCGCGAAGTGTCGATCATCGCCGCCCGCGCGACTGATGGCACGGTCGTCGCCTTCGATCCGGCCGAGAATATCCACAGAAACGGCATTCTCCACACCTCTACGATCCCGGCCTCAGTTTCCGATGCCACGGCAAAGGCTGCCCGCCAGGCCGCGGATGCAATCCTGACTTCTCTCGGCTATGTCGGCGTCATCGGTATCGAGTTCTTCGTGCTCGCCGACGGCAGCCTGATCGCCAACGAGATGGCGCCGCGCGTCCATAATTCCGGCCATTGGACGGAAGCCGCCTGCGTGGTTTCCCAGTTCGAGCAGCATATCCGGGCCGTCGGCGGGCTGCCGCTCGGCGATGCCGGCAGGCATTCGGATTGCGTGATGCAGAACCTCATCGGCGATGATATATTGACCGTTCCGGACTGGCTGAGGCGCAAGGACGCGCTCGTCCATCTCTACGGCAAGACCGAGTCCCGCCCTGGCCGCAAGATGGGCCATGTGACGGTGCTGACGGCGAAAACCTAGGATTTTGCCGGATAAAAGGCCTTCATGTGGTTGACACAGGAATGCCATCGGGTTATCTGCCTGCCCAACCTAAAGGCGCGCCACGAGCGCGCTTTTGAATGTTTGAAGATACGGGCGAATGTGAAATTCCCCCCAGAGATCGCGGATCAGAAAAATGAAGATCAAGAATTCGCTCAAGTCGCTCAAGGCTCGTCACCGTGACAACCGTCTGGTTCGCCGCAAGGGCCGCATCTACATCATCAACAAGCTGAACCCGCGCTTCAAGGCTCGTCAGGGCTGATTGCGCGTTCCGGAAGCGATTGACGGCGTAGCCGCTTGATCGCTCATTTCCGGTGGGTCGCTTTGGTGATCACGTCAAATTTTCTTTGATCTTGTGTGATGGCGGGCTACATTGTCCGCCATGCGCTTTTTTGCTTTGCTCTTGGCGGCCGCGCCGCTCGCCACCGGTTTCCTTGCTCCTGCCTTCCCCGCCGCCAGCGCCGAGAAGGACGTCATCGTCGAGCAGCCGGATACCAACGCCTCCCCGAAGCAGAGGCTCGACAATCTCTACGCCCAGCTGAAACGCGAACGTGACCCCGAAAAGGCCAACGGCATCGCGCAGGAAATTCGCACGGAATGGAACGATTCCGGCAGCGCCACCGTAAACCTTCTGATGCAGTGGGCCGACAAGGCAATCGAGGACAAGCGCAGCGCCGCCGCCCTCGACTTTCTCGACCAGGCGATTGCCCTGAAGCCGACCTATGCCGAGAGCTGGAACCGCCGCGCAACCCTCAACTACGCCTCGGGCAATTATCGCAAGTCGATGTCGGACATCGAGCATGTACTGGATCTCGATCCCCGCCACTTCGGCGCATTGTCCGGCATGGCCGCGATTCTGAACGACACCGGTAACGACCAGCTGACGCTGAAGGCATGGGAACGCTTCCTGGAGGTCTTCCCGGCAAACCGCACGGCGCAGGAGCAGGTGAACACGCTGTCCGAAAAACTGGCGGGCAGCCGCACCTGATCTTGACGGCGGCCGCGCGAGACCAACTTTAGGAAACAGTCACAGAGTTCACCGCCGGTCCGCCCATGCTTGCCGAAGTTTCCGCCCTTCTTGCCCCCCTGGCCGCCGCGATCGGCTACAGCTCCTTCAAAGCCCGGCAGTTCGAGCAGGCTTTCCCCAATATCGGCGAGCTGACCGATATCGGCGGCTATCGCATGAACGCTCTGCATATCCCGCGTCCAGACACGGCCGACCTGCCGGCGATCGTCTTCATTCATGGCGCCAGCGGCAATCTGCTGGATCAGACCGGTGCCTTTCTGCGGCCTCTGCAGGGCCGCGCCGAAATGCTCTTCGTCGACCGCCCCGGACACGGTTACTCCGAGCGTGGCGGGCCCGAAAATGCCGTGCCGTCCGGCCAGGCGGCGGCCATCGCCCGGCTAATGGAAAAGCGCTGCATCGAGGAGGCGATCATCGTCGGCCATTCCTTCGGCGGCGCCATCGCCGCCGCCTTCGGTGTCCATCATCCGGAGAAGACGGCGGGGCTGCTCTTCCTTGCGCCGGCGACCCACCCGTGGCCGGGCGGCGTGGACTGGTACTATCATGCGGCAGCCGCCCCGCTGATCGGCTGGCTCTTCAATCACGCGCTCGTCGTGCCAATGGGATTGCGGCGGCTGGAACAGGGCACGATGAACGTCTTCCGGCCGAACGTCCGCCCGGCTGACTATATCGCCAGTACCGGCCCGTCACTGGTACTGCGGCCCGGCACCTTCCACAACAACGCCACGGATTTCACCCGCCTGCTCGGCTATCTCAAGGCCGAGTCCCATCGCTATCGGGAGATCACCGCGCCGACCGTCATCATGACCGGTGACAGCGACGACATCGTCTGGGAACACCTGCACTCCCAAGGCCTCGCCCGCGATATCGCCGGATCGGAGCTAGTGACCATACGGGGCGTCGGGCACAAGCCGGATTATCTGGCGACCGATGTGGCCATCGCAGCACTTGAGAAGATTGCAGGCATGCCGCGCGATCTGCAGGCAGCGGCCCGTAACGCCGAAGAGCGGCTGACCGGCGATATCGTTGCGACCGCGAACTGAAAGCCTTGCACCCGGCGCAGGCCGAACCATATCACACCCCATAGTTTATTCTTTGGAGGGGATATCATGGATCGGCTGCAAGCCCGGACCGTCTCGCTTTTCACCGCTTTCGCCTTGGCGCTCGGCCCGGTCACCGTGCATGCCGCCTCGCCTGCTCCGGTGGAGGGAGAGCATGGCATGGTCGTCACGGCGCAGCATCTGGCAACCGATGTCGGCGTCGAAGTTCTGAAGAGCGGCGGCAACGCCGTGGATGCAGCTGTGGCCGTGGGTTATGCGCTGGCCGTCGTCTATCCCACCGCAGGCAATATTGGTGGCGGCGGTTTCATGACCATCCGCACCAAGGACGGCAAGAGCACCTTTCTGGACTTCCGCGAACGCGCACCGCTCGCCGCCACCAAGACCATGTATCTCGATGCCAAGGGCGATATCGTTCCGCGCGCCAGCCTCGACGGCTATCTCGCGGTCGGCGTGCCGGGATCGGTGATGGGCTTCGAGACCGCGCGCGAAAAATACGGCACCAAATCCCGTGCCGACCTGCTCGCTCCGGCGATCGCTTTCGCCAAGGACGGCTTCACCTTCGAGCAGGGAGATGCAGCCTCGCTCGCCAGCAGCGCAAAGCGTCTCGCCAAAGACGAGGCGGCTGCCAAGATCTTCCTGAAGCCCGATGGCAAACCTTATGAGGAAGGCGAGAAGCTGGTGCAGCCGGAACTTGGCGCCGTGCTTCAGGCGATATCCGAGAAAGGCCCCGACGCGTTTTACAAGGGCACCCCGGCAGACGCGATCGTCAAGGCCAGCCAGTCAAAGGGCGGCATCCTCGCCAAAGAAGATTTCGAGCAATATTCGGTCCGCGAACTTAAGCCGATCGAATGCAATTACCGCGGCTACGACATCATCTCCTCACCCCCGCCCTCCTCCGGCGGCGTCATCATCTGCGAGATCCTCAACGTTCTCGAAGACTATCCGCTCTCCTATCTCGGCTACGGCTCGGCCGAGACCGTGCATGCGATGGTCGAGGCGATGCGCTACGCATATGTCGATCGCAACGCTGCACTTGGCGATCCTGACTTCATCGACAATCCGGTCTCCAAGCTGCTCGACAAGGCCTATGCCACCGAGATCCGGGAGAAGATCGATCCCTACAAGGCCGGAAAATCAGCCGATCTGAAACCGCTCGGCGGCAAGGAAAGCACCGAGACGACCCACTATTCGATCATCGACGACGAAGGCAACGCCGTTGCGGTGACGTACACGCTGAACGGCTCCTTCGGCGCCGGTGTGGTGGCGCCGGGCACCGGCATCCTCTTGAACAACGAGATGGACGACTTCACCTCAAAGCCCGGCGTGGCAAACCTCTACGGCCTCGTCCAGGGCGAGGCCAATGCCATCGCCCCGAAGAAAACGCCGCTCTCCTCGATGAGCCCGACAATCATCACCAAGGACGGCAAGCCCTTCATGGTGATCGGCAGCCCGGGCGGCTCGCGCATCATCACCATCACGCTCGAAGCGATCCTCAATGTCATCGATTTCGGCATGGACATCAGCCAGGCAGTGAATGCCCCGCGCATCCATCACCAATGGCAGCCTGATAAGGTCTATCTCGAGCCCTATGCACTGTCGCCTGACACCGAAAAGGCGCTCGCCGCCATGGGCTACAGCTTCGACGGCGGCAACGACGCGCCCCTCTGGGGTCAGGCCGCCGGCATCCTCGTCGGCGGCAAGAGCCTCGCCGATATCGAGAAAGGCGGCGGCTCGCGCTACTATGGCGCCATGGACAGCCGCGCTGCGGAAGGTTCGGCCAAGGGCTATTGATCAACGGATCCGGGCGCGGACATAATCGCCCCGGATCGTCACCTGCGGCTTTGCCCCCGGCACGCTCGGCGTCAGGGTATCGACCAGCGACGCCTTGGCCATCACCGTGTAATCGACTGGTACATGCTCCCCGAAGCCAATATAGGCATCGAGCGACTGCGCCTCGATGCCTATCGTTTCGTCCCGGGTGATCAAGGCATAGGTAAGGTTCGCCCGTACCGCGGTGCCCGTGATGTCGACCTCCGATGCGTGACCGTTGAGTGTGATATCCGCAGCGTTGCCCGATGTCCGAAACGCGGAAAAGTTTCCGTCAAGCCTTGCCATGAAGGCATGCTGATCAATCGACACGGCCGCACCCGCAGGCACGTTGGCGGAAACTTCAGGCGTGCAATCGGCAATGTCGCTCCACGCCGAGACGCCGACATCGATCGTCATCGCCGTGCCGTCGATCCGCACCCGGCTTTCATCCTTGCAGGCATTGAAGAACCAGCTCGAGTACCAGGATGAGAACCAGCCGCTGCGGCGGCCGGATGTGACGGCTTCATAAGGCTTGCCGGCATCGGTGGTGATCCTGATCGAGCTGGAATCGCCCTGGATGACGATAGAGCGGATTTTGGTGATGTCGAAGATTTCGCTCGGCGTGTTCGAGCCACCGAAGGCGGAAACGAGGCTCATGAAGAAAAGCGGTATGGAAAGGATAATGGTCATCGGTTTGCTCCCTGTTTGACACCGGTGGGATCCGGCGCAAACAAGGTGAGGTCCGACACGCTTTCCCGAGACCTCGATCGTGTTCCGGGTCGCCCGCAATTGCGATCAAGGCCAATCTCGTGCTCATATTGACGAGATAAATGTCCGGACACTGCCGATGATTTTCGTGCCTCTGCCTTTCGTGGTCGCCCTGCTCCTCTCTATCCTCCTCATCCGGATGCTGAGGATGGAGGAATGGAGCGCGCCCGGACGGCGGCTGTTTCTGGCGCTGATCGCCGCCTATGCGGTGCAATCCGTCTTCATCGGACTGCGCTGGGGCTACGACATGCTGGCGATCATGCCGCTGCAGGCCGTGCTCGCTGCCATTGTCGCGCCGCTCTCCTTTGCAAGCTTCGCGGACCTGACGCTCGGCACGCCACGGCCGCTGAGCCGGCAATGGCCGCATCTTCTGCCGGCAGTCGGCGTTGCTCTGGCATTCGCCTTCTGGCGGGATGTCGTCGGCCTGAGCCTGATCCTGCTCTTCATCGGCTATGGTGTCGCGCTGCTCTGGATTTCGCGAAGCGGCGCCGATGCGCTTGTCGCCTCCCGCCTCGATGGGGCGTTCCTTTCCTATCGTTCGCTGGTCATTACGGCTGTCGCGCTGATCGGCTCGGGCCTGAGCGACGTCGTCATCAGCCTCGATCTCTACCGCACCGGCGGCGCCAACGCCGGGGCCATCGTTGCGCTCGGAAACGTCATCGTCCTCCTGATCCTCGGCGCCGCGGCCTCGATCGCCGGCGGCACGCAGCCTGAACAGGGGATCGACAGCGCTCCACCGTCCCCTGTTCTTCCGACGGAAGAGGACGGCGCCGTCGCCAGCCGTCTCGACAGCCTCATGGAAACCAAGCAGATCTATCGCGATCCCGAGCTCAATCTGAACCGCATCGCCCGCAAGCTCGGCCTGCCTGCCCGCCGTGTCTCGGTGGCGGTGAACCGCATCCACGGCATAAGCGTCTCGCAATATGTCAACGAGTTCCGCATCCGCCTCGCCTGCGAGCAACTGGCGCATAGCGATGTGCCGGTCACCAGCGTGATGTTCGAGGCAGGCTTCATCAGCAAGTCGAACTTCAATCGCGAATTCCTGCGCGTCACCGGCACCAGCCCCACGGAATACCGGCGCCGTGAGCGCGCGCCGCAACCCGCCAAGGAGACCGCACTACAGGCTTTCGTGTCACGGTGACAAGAACCGGCGTTCACAAGCGCAAAGCCGTCTTCTATTCATGGCGCAGCACATCAGCCGAAAGAACATCCCATGGCATCCATTGAAATGATCGTCGCCGCCCGCGCCCGTCTGCGCGGACATATCAGGCGCACGCCGCTGCTCTCGTCGCCGTTTCTCGACGAGATGGCCGGTCGCCGTGTCTTCGTGAAGGCCGAATGTTTGCAGCACACGGGCTCCTTCAAGTTCCGTGGCGGCTGGTCGGCTGTATCGGGACTGGAACCCGATATCCGCAAGCGCGGCGTCATCGCCTTCTCGTCCGGCAACCACGCGCAGGGCGTGGCGCTGGCCGCCAAGCTCCACGGCGTCCCCTCGGTCATCATCATGCCCGCGGACGCTCCGAAGCTGAAAATCGACAATACCCGCGCCTACGGCGCCGAGGTGGTGCTCTACGATCGCGCCAAGGAAGACCGTGACGCCATCGGCGCCCGGCTCTCTGCCGATCGGCGCCTGAC
Source organism: Rhizobium sp. 01L410 (assembly GCF_056400165.1). NCBI lineage: Bacteria > Pseudomonadati > Pseudomonadota > Alphaproteobacteria > Hyphomicrobiales > Rhizobiaceae > Rhizobium > Rhizobium sp. 01L410. Next base: position 54,631 of record NZ_JBFTST010000010.1, on the reverse strand, counting down.
ATTGATCAAGCCTTTCGACGAACCGCTCGTCATCGCCGGCCAGGGGACGACGGGTCTTGAGATCGCCGAACAGGCTGAAGAAGAAGGCATCAAGGAAGCCGAAGTTCTGGTGCCCTGCGGCGGCGGCGGACTGAGCTCCGGCATCGCGCTGGCGTTGGAAGCAAGCGCCCCGAGCTTTACCGTCCGCACCTGCGAACCTGAAAACTTCGACGACTTCGCGCGCTCGCTGGCATCCGGCGAAATCAAGCGCAATGCGGCGTTGGCCGGCTCCATCTGCGATGCGATCATCACCCCTGAACCCGGCAAGATCACCTTCCCGATTTTGCAGCGGCTTGCCGGCGCAGGTATCGCCGTGACGGACGACGAGGCGCTGCGCGCCATGGCGCTCGCCTTCAAGCGGCTGAAGATCATCGTCGAGCCTGGCGGTGCGGTGGCCCTTGCTGCGGCACTGTTCCACGGCAAGGCGCTGGAGAGCGATACCGTCATCACCGTCACTTCGGGCGGCAATGTCGATACCGGCGTTTTCGCAATGGCGCTGGAGCGCTTCGGCTGACGCCGGGTCCTCAGACCTTATAACGGGTGGCTGGTTTCGAGCAGAAACCTGCGGCTGGAAGCGGCAAGACTGTTGATGTGACAGGCGCGCCACCCGATCGGTGCTTTCGCCCGCGAGACCGGCTTTTGCCGATGGCGAGCGGATACGCCGTGCCTTCCTGCGCGCATTCAGCCAGCCACCGCAGAACATCCGCCGGACGCACAGAGCGAACAGGTCCCCTGAACTCGCGATCATTACCGCACGCGGAAGCTGTCTATTTCGCGGCGCCGTTGATCGGGCGTTGTCTCTCCATCCTCACGCAAGCTTAGCACGACACATATCCTGACAAGACGGCGGCAGGTAGGGCTGTAATCGTTGGTTGTGGGGTAAGTCATTTTTCGGCCGATAACGGCTTCGGTTGTTTTAGGCCTGACGATTTGCGGCAGCAATGCCGCATGTCGTGTTGGGAAGGCGGCCGCTTTACGCGCGCCGCATCGATAATGCTTGTCCCGCCCATCGGCTCGCTTCCAGCGATGCCTGTCGAACCATTTGTTTCTGCGTCTTGTTCCGTTGAGTTTGTTGCAAACCGCCCGAAGGCGGTGCGTGCGAACCTTTTGGACATCAGACGTGAGACGGTTACCGGCAACGCCAGTGCAAGGGCAACTAGATGACCTCGATCGCTTCCTTTACGACCGCCCAGATCAGAGCTCTCTCGACGAAGACGATCAAGGAGCTTTCGGCCGAGGATATCGGGTCGCTCTCTCCTGATCAGGTGAGGGTTCTCAGCAAGACGCAGATTTCTGCGCTCGAAGCGGAAGATATCAGACAGCTCGACTCAGCTCAGCTTGGTGCCATATCGGCCGGTGCGATTGCCGGTCTGGGACCGGAGCTACTCGCAGCGATCGACGCCGCGAAACTTGCCGCGCTTGGCGGGGCTCAGATCGCCGCCTTGAGCACGACCCAGCTTGCGGTCCTCACCCCCGAGCAGATCGAGGCTCTGACTCCCGATCAGATCAAGGGCCTGAGCGCCTCCCAGATTGCTTCGCTCGGGGCGGACGATATCGCCAAGTTTTCGGCAGAAGACGTCGGGGCGATCAGCCCCAAGGCGATCGGCGGCTTGCAGACCGAAGCAGTTTCCGCTCTCAGCGGCGAGCAGATCGCCGCATTGAGCACCGATCAGATCAAGGCGCTGACGGCAAAGCAGATCGCCGGCTTGACGCCTGGCCAGATCGCGTCGTTCTCCGAGAGCCAGATCGGCGCACTGTCGGCAGCCCAGGTCGGCACGCTGTCCAACACACAAATCGTCGGACTGACTGCCACACAGATCGCAAGCCTCAGCAACACGGCCATCACAGGTCTGAAGGCAACACAGATCGCCGCGATGAGCGATATCCAGCTTGAAGGCCTCAGTGTTGCCCAGGCAGCCGCACTGACCGCAACCCAGGTTGGCGCGCTGGGCGCCGATGACATCGCCAAATTCTCGCCCGACGAAATCGGAGCAATCAGCGCCAAGGCGTTTGCCGCGCTGAAGCCCGAAGCGATCGCGGCTCTCAGCGGCGAGCAGATTTCCAAGTTGAGCGCCGATCAGATCAGAATGCTGACGGTAAAGCAGGTTGCCAGCATAACGCCGGACCATCTCGGTGCATTCTCCGACCTGCAGATCAAGGCACTGTCGGCCACTCAGATCGGCGCACTGACGAATAGCCAGATCGGCGGCTTGACGGCAGCGCAGATCGGGCAGTTTAGCAACGCAGCTGTCAGTGGCCTGAAGGCGGCGCAGATTGCGGCAATGCGGGCGGATCAAGTGGCCGGCTTCACGGCAGCCCAGGCAGGAGTTCTAACCACGTCTCAGGCTTGGGGCTTCAGTGCAGCAAACGTCACCGGGCTGAGTGGCGACGCAGTTGCCGCCTTCAAGTCAATCAGCGGCTTTAACAATGCAGCAATTTCTGCGCTAAGCAGCAGCCAAATCGCCGAGCTCAGCACCAGCCAGATCAAGGTGTTGAGCACAAAGCAGATGCTCGCCTTTACACCGGACCAGCTCGCCGCGTTTTCCAGTGGACAGATCGATGCCCTGTCGGCAGCGCAGGTCGGAGCTCTCACCAACGCGCAGATCGCAGGATTCTCTGACGCCCAAATCGGCCAGCTTAACGTCAAGGCCATTCCAGGTCTGAAAGCGACGCAGATCGCAGCCCTGAGCGCAGATCAAGTGGCCGGTATGACTGCAGCGCAGATGGCTGTAATGACCGCCCTGCAGACCACTGGCTTCAGCGCCACGAACATTTCCAAAATGGCCGCCGATGCTGTTGCCGCGATCAATCCCAAGGCGATCAGCGGCCTCAAGAGCGAGGTCATCGCGGCTCTCGGAAATGACCAGCTCGCCGCATTGAGCGCGCTGCAGATCAAGGCTCTGACGCCAAGGCAGTTCGGCATGCTGACGCCTAGTCAGCTCGGCACCTTTTCCGACGCCCAGATGAGTGCTTTGTCGGCAATCCAGGCTGGTGCGCTGACCAACGATCAGATCAGCGGCCTTTCCGGTGCCCAGATCGGCCAGCTCAGCAACACGGCGTTGAGCGTTCTCAAGGCGAGCCAGATCGCTGCGATGACGGCCGAGCAGCTTGAGGGTCTAAGCGTTGCACAGGTTGCTGCCCTGACGGCAACGCAGGTCGGCGCATTGACGCCGGAGGATATCGCCACATTCTCGGACGACGAGATCGCGGCCATCAGCCCCAAGGCCATTGGCGCATTGCCGGCCAATACCATCGCTGCACTCACCGACACGCAGATCGGCATGCTGAGTGCGGATCAGATGAAAGCATTGACCGCCAAACAGATTGCAAGCTTCAGCCCTGCCCAGCTCGGAACGTTTTCCGAGACACAGATGAAAGCTTTGTCGGCAACGCAGACCGGTGCGCTGACCAACGCCCAGATCGGCGGATTTTCCGATATCCAGATCGGTCAACTTAGCAATGCTGCCATATCCGGCCTCAAGGCAACGCACATCGGCGCGATGACGGCTGACCAGCTTGGCGGTCTCACGGCAGCCCAGGCCGGGGCGCTGACGGCAGCGCAGACTGCCGGTCTTACGGCAACCAACGTCACCAAGCTGAGCGACGAAGCCATTGCCGCCCTCAACACCAAGGCGATCGGCGGCCTGAAGAGCGAGGCGATTGCAGCGCTCAGCAACGACCAGATCTCGATGTTGAGCGCTACGCAGATCAAGGCGTTTACGGCATCTCAAATAGCCAGCTTCACCCCCGATCAGCTCAGAGGTTTCAGCGACGAGCAGATCAATGCGCTGTCTGGAGCTCAAGCCGCATCGCTTGGCACGGCCCAGATTGCAGCATTGACGCCTGCTCAGATCGGTGAACTCAGCAACGCGGCCATTGCCGGTTTGAAGGCGGCGCAGATCGCGGCGATGAGCGCCGACCAACTGTCCGGACTGACAGCAGCGCAGGCCGCTGTTCTTGCCGCCGCGCAGGTTGCCGGGGTAAACCCGGGCAATTCCACGAAACTGCCCGTCGATGTTGTCGCCGCCATCCCCCCGAAGGCGATTGCGGGCATGAAGAACGAAACGATCGCTGCTCTGACCGACACCCAGATCGGCGAACTCAGCGCCGACCAGATCAAGGCATTCACTGTAGCGCAGATGGGCGGCTTCACTGCCGCTCAGCTCGGCAAGTTCACCGACGAGCAGGTTGGCGCGCTCTCAGCGGCTCAGGTCGGCGCGCTGACCAAGGAGCAGATCGCAGGTCTGTCCGCGGCGCAGATTGGCCAGCTCAGCGGCGCGGCCGTTGCAGGCCTTAAACCCACGCAGATTGCCGATATGACGGAAGCGCAGCGCGAAGGCCTGAGTGTCGCCCAAGCCGGCGCGCTGACGGCAGCTCAGATTGGTGCGCTCACCGCGGCCGACATAGCCAAGTTCTCCGACGAAGAGATTGCCGCGATCAATCCCAAGTCCATTTCCGGTCTGACCAACGCAGTGATCGCCGCTCTCACCCCAAGCCAGATCGGCAAGTTGAGTGCTGAACAGATCGCAGGCTTGCTGCCCAGCCAGGTTGCCAGCTTGACGGCAACGCAGCTCGGTAAGTTCACTGAAGAACAGATCGGCGCGATAACGGCGGCGCAGGCGGGTTCGCTGACCAATGACCAGATATCAGGTCTGTCCGGCGCGCAGATCGGACAGCTGAGCACCGCGGTTTTTGCCGGTTTGAAGTCCTCTCAGATTGCCGCAATGACGGCTGACCAGATTGCCGGGCTTACGGCCGCGCAGGCCGGTGCCTTGACCGCGGCACAAACGGCTGGCCTGACGGCAGCAAATATCGTCAAGCTTGGCGACGAGGCATTTGCCGCGATCAATCCCAAAGCCATCGCCGGCCTGACCAACGAGGCGATTGCCGCCTTGAGCGACAGCCAGATTGGAAAGCTAAGCGCGGAACAGATCGCTTCGGTCACTGCACAGCAAATCCCGGGCTTCACCGCAGCACAGCTCGGCAAACTTACCGAGCAGCAGATAGGCGCACTATCCGCGGCTCAGGTCGGCGCACTGACCGGCACACAGATCAGCAGCCTTACTGCCGCTCAGATCGGTCAAATCAGCAATACCGCCTTTGCCGGCCTGACCGCTATGCAGATCGCGGCGATGACGCCAGATCAGGTAGCCACGATCACTGCGGACAAGAGCGCTTTGCTAACTGCGGCACAGGTCGCCGGCTTCAGCGCGCTCGCTGTCAGCAAGCTGAGCGACGATGCCTTCGCGGCCATCGGCGCCACCGCGATTGGCGGCCTCAAGCCGGAGGCCATCAGCGTCCTCAGCGACAGCCAGATCGCCAAGCTCGGCGCTGACAAGCTCAAGGCTTTGACCGCATCGCAGATGCCCGGTTTCACGCCGGCTCAGCTCAGCAAGTTCACGGACGAGCAGATGGGGGCGTTGTCGGCGGTGCAAACCGGGGCGCTGACCAACGATCAGATTACGGCTCTCTCCGCTGCCCAGATCGGCCAGCTGAACAACGCTGCGGTTGCCGGCCTGACGCCGGCGCAGATCGCCGCCATGTCGGATACGCAGCTTGAAGCGCTCAGCGTTGCCCAGGTCGGCGCAATGACGGCCGCTCAGGTGGCCGCCCTGAGCCCGCAAGATATTGCGAAATTCACTGCCGACGAAGTGGCGGCTATCAGCCCAGCGGCGATAGCCGGCCTGAAGAATGACGCGATCGCGGCCCTTAGTACAGAACAGATGGGCAAGCTCAGCAAGGAGCAGATCGCCGGCCTGCTTCCGGCGCAGATCCCGGGCCTCACGCCTGCACAGCTTGGCGGGCTCACCGACGATCAGATCGGCGCCCTGTCGGCAGCGCAGGCTGGAGCACTGACCAACGGCCAGATCGCGGCGCTTTCTCCTGCGCAGATCGGCAAGATCAGCGCGACCGCCACCGTCGGCCTCAAGGCAAGCCAGATTACGGCCATGACCGCGGATCAGGTGGCCGGGTTGACCCCGGCTCAGATTGGCGGCTTCACCGCCCTGCAGGTGGCCGGATTGACGGTCGCAAACGTCTTCAAGCTGACGAATGAAGCAATCGGCGCCATCAATGCCAAGGCGATGATCGGCCTGCGGAGCGACGTCATCGCTGCCCTCAGCGATAGCCAGCTCGGCAAGCTCGGCCCCGATCAGCTGAAGGGGCTGACGCCGCAGCAGATTCCGAGCTTCAGCCCGGCTCAGCTTGCCAAGTTCACAGACGCTCAGCTCGGCGCTCTGACTGCCGCCCAGCTAGCCGGGATGAGTGCCGTGCAGATCGGCAGTCTGACCGCCGCACAGATCGGCAAATTCAGCGACACAGCTGTCGCCGGTTTCACGCCAGCCCAGATCGCCGCGATGACGGCTGACCAGATTGAAGGCTTCACACCGGCGCAGACGGCAAAGCTGAGTGCCGCACAGCTCGCCGCAATGGCGCCCGAGGATGTGGCGAAGTTCTCCGTCGAAGACATCGCCGCCATCGACACCGGGGCGATTTCCGGACTTTCCGTCGAGGACCTCAGGGGTCTCGACAAGAGCCACGCCAACGCCTTCACAAGCCCTCAGGTCCTGGCCATGAACGACCAACAGGTTGCAGCCGTTGTGGCGGCCTATAGCGACTTCTAGAGCGGTCTCCGGTTCCTGGCCGCTCCCCGTCAAGGATCGGGAGCGGCTATCAATTCAGCTGTGGCAGAAGCCTAACCTCCAACCAGCCCCTTCACCGGTACCGCGGTGACCAACGCCTCGCGGACGGATTGCAGGACGAGCGAGGCAAGGCGCGCCGTCGCCGCATCCGGATCCGCCTCCGCCCGGTGCAGCACAAGCCCGAGCGATGGCAGCGGCGGCAGTCCGGCAGCGCCGGGCGCAAGCGCTCCGACTTTTGACGGCAGACCGATCGGCGTGCGGATGGTGATCCCGAGGCCTGCCGCAGTCGCTGCCCACAGCCCGCCAAGGCTGGGGCTGACGAAAGAAAGGCGCCAGGGGATGTTGGCGCGGTCGAGAGCATTCGTGGCCGCGGTCCGCAGCAGGCACGGAGCTTCAAGCGAGGCCAGCGGCAGCGGCTCCCCGCTTTCGGCGCTCCACGGTGATGGCCCCGAGGCCGGGCCGATCCATTGCATCGGAACTTCGCCGATCGTCTCGCAATGCGCCGTCACCGTGCCGCTGCTCCAGGCGAGCGCCAGATCGAGCTTGCCAGTTGTCACCCGCTCGATCAGTTCGATATTGCGGACGACACGCGCTTCGATCCGGACCCTCGGGTGCGCCCGCGCGAAACGCCCGAGCACCTCTGGTAGCACGGTCTCGCCGAAATCCTCCTGCAGCCCGAGCCGCACCCATCCCTCCAGCTCGACGCTCTGGATTGCCGCCACCGCCTCGTCGTTCAGTTCAAGCAGACGGCGGGCATAGGCAAGCATAGTCTCACCGGCTTCGGTCAGCGCCAGGCCGCGCCCTGCCTTGCGGAAGATCGGCGTCCCCGCCTGCTCTTCAAGCTTCTTCAATTGCGCGCTGACGGCGGATGTGGAACGTCCCAGACGTTCGGAAGCCTTCGCGAAATTGCCGAGCTCCATGCCGGTCGCGAATGTTCGGAGAACATCCAGATCGAAATTCGTCTTGCGCATAATCAATCCCATTTTTCAGGATTATTGATCCAATATATTCTGATTTTTCGGATTAAACTGCCGTGCGATGCTCCTCCTGTCAAGATTTCAAACAAGGAGGCTCCCATGCCCTTCGTTCGCATTTCTCTTCTCAAAGGCAAATCGCCGGAATACCTGCGCGCCCTTTCGGACGGCATCCATCGCGCGCTCGTCGAGGCCTTCGACGTGCCACCTGCCGACCGTTTCCACGAAATCCAGCAGCATGAACCGGGCGAACTGATCTTCGACCGCAACTATCTCGCCGGTCCACGCTCCGACGACTTCGTGCTCTTCGCGATCCGCGCCGGCCGGCCGCGGACGACGGAGATGCGCAAGGCCTTTTTCAAGCGCGCCGCCGAATTGCTGACCGAGGCGCCGGGGCTTCGGAAGGAAGACATCATGATCACCATCGTCAGCTCTCAGCCCGACGAATGGTCCTTCGGCGACGGCCTGGCGCAGATGGCGGATGACGGCTGGCGCGCCCGCGCCATGGGAGAGCCGTCATGAGCGGCAATCCTCTCACGATGACCATCCGCCGCCCGGGAAACGTCACGCGCTCGCCCGATGGCGTGGCATCGGCACCCTTCTGGGTCGAGATGCTGCTCGAAGGCGAATCTCGCGGCGAGAACACGGCCATGCGGGCAACACTCGATCCCGGCACCGTCACCAACTGGCACACGCATCCGCGCGGTCAGCTGCTCTATGTCCTCTCCGGCATCGGCCGCGCCCAGCGCGACGGCGGCCCGGTGGAGGAACTCAGAACCGGCGACGCCGTCTGGTTCGCCCCACATGAGAAGCACTGGCATGGCGCGGCCGCCGGCAGCCCTTTCAGCTACATCAGCATCCAGGCGACCGACGGCGAACGCATCGTCGACTGGCTGGAACCCGTGGAGATATCCCGATGATCGCCATGCAATACAGCTTCATCCTGCCCGCCGATTACGACATGGGCATCATCGACCGCCGGATCCGCGACCGTGGGCAGGGCACCGATGGCTTGCCGCATCTAGGTTTCAAAGCCTATCTCAGCGCCAGAAAGGGCGAGTTCGGCAGTGCGGAAAATCTCTATGCGCCCTTCTATCTCTGGAACGAGCCTGAAGGCGCCAGCAATTTCATCACCGGGCCGGGCTTTGAGGCACTGACCCAGTCCTTCGGGCGCCCGAGCATCCGCCAGTGGATGGTCTGGCATGCAGCCACCGCGCCCGATCTTGGCAAGGCGCAGTTCGCGTCAAGCGAGGTACTCCCCATCGAGCCGCACGCGGATCTTGCCGGATTGAAAGTGCAGGAAACGGAGCGTGCGTCGCGAGCAGGCAGCAGGCGCGATGTGCTGGCCGCAATCTCGGCCTTCGAAGCGACGACGTGGTCGCTCGTCCGCTTCACGCTTTATCGCGGCGCGCCGCTGATATCAGGTGATGGCCAGATTTACCGGGTCGGTCATATGTCCCTGCCCGCTTAAGCCGATCTGCCCAAAAGAAAAAACCCGCCGTGTTCGCGGCGGGTTTTGTATTCCTGGCAATCTCTGAGGATCAGATGCCGCTGCGGCCGTCGGAGCCGATATAGGCGATGCGGATCATGTTGGTAGCACCAGGCGTGCCGAGCGGAACGCCGGCCGAGATGATGATGCGGTCGCCGGGCTTGCCGAAGCCTTCGTCGGCAACGATGCGGCAGGCGCGGTTGACCATGTCGTCGAGATCGGTCGCGTCGTGGGTAACGACGCAGTGCAGGCCCCAGACGATCGCCAGACGGCGGGCCGTCTTGATGATCGGCGACAGCGCCAGGATCGGCACCTGCGGGCGCTCGCGCGAGGCGCGCAGACCCGTCGTGCCCGACGAGGTGTAACAGACGATGGCCGAGAGCTTCAGCGTTTCGGCAATCTGGCGGCCGGCGAGCGAGATCGCGTCGGCACCGGTTGCCTCAGGCTGAGCGCGCTGCGCGTAGATGATCCCCGGGTAATGCGGCTCGCGCTCAATGGCGGTAGCGATCGACGCCATTGTGGCCACGGCTTCGACCGGATAGTCACCCGATGCCGATTCAGCCGAGAGCATGACGGCGTCGGCGCCTTCGAACACGGCAGTCGCAACGTCGGAGACTTCGGCGCGGGTCGGAACCGGTGCTGTGATCATCGATTCCAGCATCTGCGTCGCGACGACGACGGGCTTGCCCGAACGGCGGCAGGCGCGGATCAGCTGCTTCTGGATGCCGGGAACGGCTTCAAGCGGCATTTCGACGCCGAGGTCGCCACGGGCAACCATCAGGGCATCCGACAGCTCGATGATTTCTTCGATGCGCTCGATCGCCTGCGGCTTCTCAATCTTCGACATGATGCCGACGCGGCCCTTGGCGATCTTGCGCACTTCGGCGAGATCTTCCGGGCGCTGCACGAAGGAGAGCGCAACCCAGTCGACGTCGTCGGTGGCCAGAACGGCATCCAGATCGACGCGGTCCTTATCCGTCAGAACGCCGACGGTGAGCAGCGTATCGGGAAGGCTGACGCCCTTGCGGTCGGAAATCTTGGTGCCCGAGATAACCGTGGTGACGATGCTCTTGCCATCACACTTTTCAGCGCGAAGGGCGAGCTTGCCGTCGTCGATCAGCAGGCGGTGGCCCGGCTGTACCGATTCCAGGATTTCCGGGTGCGGCAGGAAGACGCGGGTGGCATCGCCGGGCGCTTCGTTGTTGTCGAGCGTAAAGGTCTGGCCGGGCTTCAGGTCGACCTTGGTATCGGCGAACTTGCCGACGCGAAGCTTCGGGCCCTGCAGGTCGGCGAGAATGCCGATCGGGCGGCCGGAGCGGGCTTCGACCGAGCGGATGCGCTGGATCAGCGAGCGCATCACGTCATGGCTCGCATGGCTCATGTTGATGCGGAAGACATCGGCACCAGCCTGGTGCAGCTTCTCGATCATCGCTTCGTCGCTGGAGGCGGGGCCGAGCGTGGCGAGGATTTTTACTTTGCGGTTACGCTTCATCAATTCGGGCTTTCTTGCGTTCCGGGCGTATCGGAAAGTTGGACCATCCAGCTACCCTGGCGGCCCGTATCATATTCCTTGAACCCCATCTTCTGGTAGCCACGGGCATAGCAATCATTGACGCCCGTGATCTTGAACTCGTTCTCCGCTACGCACATCTGCACATCGCCCGTCCAACGGCCTCCCCGGGCGGCATCTTCTGCGTAGAGGTAGTAATATCGCGACTGCAGCTCTCCTTCGATCAGCGTCGCGCAGGTCGTTGCCGGGACCTGCCACCAGCCTTCGGTGATCCAGCCATCCTTGGCACGATAGCCGATGGCGACGCCGACCAGATTTTGGGTGCCATTGCAGACGCGGAAATCCGCGCGTGCCGCGTTTGCGGCGAAGAATGGAATCATGGCTGCGAATGCGAACAAAGCGAGGCGGGCAAGCGGCCCGGACCGGGTGAGGAAACTTGGTGCGGCTTGCATCAACACGGCTTCCGATTTGCTCCCACGGTTATTCGTTTTCCCGTGCCTTCTTGCGCCGCCATCCCGCGAATGTCAACGCGATGCTAATCGATTATATTCCTTTCATAACCTGCTTGTGACCGGCGAGTCACGGCTGTTGCCGTCTCATCCCGCTTGAACCTCCGGCACGTGCATGCGATCAGTGGCGCCTTGCCCGAAATGACGAATGGCCCTTCGCTGATGGAAGACTTCAACCCCTTGGAAATCCTACCCGGCAATCATGACAGCGGCATGGTGATCCTCGGCGATCACGCCATGAACCGGCTGCCGGAAAGCTACGGCATGCTTGGCCTGCCGGAGACGGCCTTTGCCCGGCATATTGCTTACGACATCGGCATCGAGGGGCTGGTGCGCAGCCTCTCCACCAGGCTCGGCGTTCCCGCCGTCCTCGGCGGCTTCTCGCGGCTGCTGATCGATCCGAACCGCGGTGAGGACGACCCGACGCTAATCATGAAGATCTCGGATGGCGCCATCATTCCGGGCAACCACCCGATCTCCTCAGCCGAATGGCAGAACCGCATCGAGCGCTTCCACCGGCCCTATCACGATGCCGTAGCGGCGGAGATCGCCAAGGTGGCGAGTGCCACCGGCAAGGCGCCGCTGGTCCTGTCGCTGCATTCCTATACGCCCGCCTGGAAGGGTGTTCCCCGCCCGTGGCACGCAGCCGTCCTCTGGGACAGCGACCACCGCGCCGTCGGCCCGCTGCTTGACATGCTGCGCCGCGATCCCGATCTCATTGTCGGTGACAACGAGCCCTATGATGGTGCGCTGAAGGGTGACACCATGTACCGGCACTGCATGGTATCTGGCATTCCGCACGCCCTGCTCGAAATCCGTCAGGATCTGATCGGCAACGAGGCCGGCATCGCCGATTGGGCGGCGCGGCTGGCGCCGGTCTTCGAGGCGATGAATGCCGATCCGGTTCTGCACGAATACAAGGTGCACCCGTCGCGCACCGGCCCCTATGCATGAAGGAATCGATATGACCGACCTGACGAAAGAACAGCAGACAGAGTTCGAAGCCGCCGCCTTCCGCAGGCTGGTGGCGCATCTGCGCGATCGCACCGACGTCCAGAACATCGATCTGATGAACCTTGCAGGCTTCTGCCGCAACTGCCTGTCGAACTGGTACCGGGAAGCGGCCGAGGAAAACGGCGTAGCCGTAACCAGGGATCAATCCCGCGAGATCGTCTACGGAATGCCGTACGAGCAGTGGAAAACCCTTCACCAGAACGAGGCTTCGGAAGCACAGAAAGCCGCTTTCGACACGAACAACCCGCACAAATAAGCCGATGATGGCCGAAGGGGCTTGACCGCGGCGCCGCTTCACGGCAGTCAACGCCCACGAATTTCAATCCGCAAAAATCAGGAGAACACGGATGTCTGATGCTCACGGCGTCGCCCGCGATCAGCTTCGCGCTTTTGTCGAGCGTATCGAACGCCTGGAAGAAGAAAAGAAGACCATCGCCGACGACATCAAGGACGTCTACGGCGAAGCCAAGGGCATGGGCTTCGACACCAAGATCCTCAAGAAGGTCGTTGCCCTGCGCAAGAAGGACGAGCAGGAGCGCATGGAAGAAGATGCGATCCTCGACACCTACCTCCATGCGCTCGGCATGATCGAGTCGCCGCCGGAAGGTTGAGCCGCGACTGCATAGTTCAAAAGCCGCCAGGCCCCGCGCCTCGGCGGCTTTTTCTATGGCCTGACGGGTACACAAACAAAAAAAGCCGCCGGATCGCTCCAGCGGCCTTTGTCAAACTATTGGACGTCTCAGTTCGTGTTGAACTTCTTCACTTCCATGAAGTTGACGGCCGTGCCGCTGAAACGGCCGGGGTCGATGGAAGCGGTCTTGACGTTGAAGCCTTCGGCATAGACGGCGGTCGGCTGTGCGCGGAGCGTCTGGCTGACGAAGCGCGGCGCCTTGACCGGCTTGGTGACCATTTCGAGACGCGCATTGGTGAGCGCCCACTGCGAGATCATCTTCTGCGTCAGCTTGGGCTCGGTGCGAACCGAAGCGCGGCCTGCATCGGCGGCAGCAGCAACGGCCTTGGTCGGACGTCCACCCTTGGACGGCGTGACAGGAACGGCATCATCAACGCTGACCTGCTGCTGAGGCAGATCGAAGTTATCGCCGAAGCTCGCAGACTTTGTCGGCGCAAGTGCTGCAAGCTGCACCGGCGTCTTGGCGGCGACAAGCTTCGATCCGGGCATAGCGGCATTGATCGCCTGCTCGACCGTCGCCGGCGCGAGAGCAGCAACCTGCGGACCGGAAGCAGCGCTATCCTTGTCGAGCTGCTGTGCAACGGCAGGAGAAAGCTGTTCGGCTTCCGCTTCGTCGCCCGCAGCATCTGGATCAGCATCAGCAGCTGCAGCCAGAAGGTTTTCGGCAGCAACAGGACGATCAACAGGCGTCGGAACAGGAATGGACGGATCGACGGAAGCCACTTCCGCATCACCCGGCTCGCGGCGCTGGCCAAGCAGCTCCGGAACAGGAACATGATAGGTGCTGAGATCGGCAAACTGCTGCGGCTGGTCTTCCTGCGCGGTCGCGGCAGCAAGAGCCTGCTGGGCTGCATTGCCCGAATTGGCCGGAAGCATCGCATTGGCGACCTCGCCACCGCCAAGCTGACCGGCGAATGCCGGACGAACCTGCGGAACCGGCGCATTAACCGCGGCAACCTGAACTTCTTCCTGCACCGGCTCGGCCGCGGCAGCCGGAGCTTCAGGCTTGGTCGGCGTTGCCTTGGCAACAGCGACCGGAGCCGAATCGTCCGAGCTGTCCTCTTCTTCGTCCGCACCGCCACCGAACAACGCTGCAAACAGCGTCTTCGGCTTCTTCGTTTCCGAGAGATTATCGCCGCCGACGGCAGCGACGAGCTGGTCGGAATTCACACGGCGCTTGTAGTCGGCCAATGCCTGCTGGTAGCCGGGAAGCGGCGTGCCGTCGGCAGGGATATGAAGCGTGTTGCCTTTCGGGAAGAGGCGGACGAGCTCATCGCGGCTCATGCGCGGCCAGGCACGAACGCCGCCGACATCCATATGCACGAATGGCGAACCAGACTTGGGATAGAAGCCGACACCGCCGACCTGCATCTTCATGCCGATCGCACGCAGCGTCGCTAGCTTCACGTCAGGAATGAAGAAGTCCATCGCCTTGCCGAGCATATGCTGGCTCTTCTCGGCGACACCGGAATTGCGCGAACGCGACTTCAGCATCGCATTGGTGCCCGGCGAGCGGAAACCGCAGACGACGTTGATGTAATCTTTCGAGCCACTCTGGCGGTAGACTTCCCAGATCAGGTCGAACAGATGCGGATCCATCTTCGTCGGCTGGTTCTTGCGCCAGTCGCGAAGGAATCGATTCAGCTGCTCAAGACCCTTCGGGTCGAACTTGCCGTTGCGCTTGTAGGTGATGACGGCCTTTTCACCCGTATGGATGAAATAGAGCTTCAGGCTGCGTGTTTCGCCGGCCGCTTCGGAAGGCGTGCCGACGAATACAGGTGAGGATACCGCAAGCGCGAGGAGGGCGGCCATTGCCGTCCGGACCACCTTTCCGCCAACGTTGGCGCACAGCGTACGCCAGCTCAAGCGCGAAGGCTTGGTATGCTCATTCAGATCCGGCAAACTCAATCCCCGTCAGACTGCCAAATGTCCGGCTGTCCCAATGACTGTCAAATGCGGTGACACGATGGCAAAAATGCCACACACGATCAACCTTTTCTTTACATAGTCAACGATCGACTAACAAGTGGTTTATGAACAGTAACCGAACATGCTTGCGGGAATATTAACGGATTGTGGACTAAGCGGCGTCCCTCTGGGGATTATCGGGGTCAATGCCGTAGTCCTTCAGCTTGCGATACAGCGTCGAACGGCCGATCCCCAGTTTCCTCGCCACTTGACTCATCTGGCCCCGGTAGAATTTAAGGGCGAATCGGATCAACTCCTCTTCGACATCAGCAAGTTTCCTCACCTCGCCGGCCGGATTGACGCTCGCGATCGCGTTTTCGGCGCTATCGGCGTGACGATGCGCAGCATCGAGAACCGAGGGCGGCGGAACGCTGTAATCGGATGCCGCAAACTCCGCATCGTGATCGCGATGCGTGTTGTCGGCGACCAGCGCCAAGTGATCGACCACATCGTATTCCGGCAGTTGCGCCGCAATCTGCGGGAAATCAGATTCCGTCAGCTCAGAGCCTTCCGCCAGTACGACAGCACGGAAGATGGCGTTTTCCAGCTGCCGGATGTTGCCCGGCCAGTCGTAAGCCGTCAGCAGTGCCAGCGCACCGGAATTGACGGTCATGCGATACCCGTTCTTCTGCTCCGATGAGAACCGGTCGGTGAAGACGCGCACCAGATGCGGAATGTCTTCCTTGCGCTTGCGC
The DNA here is from genome assembly GCF_056400165.1 of Rhizobium sp. 01L410. NCBI lineage: Bacteria > Pseudomonadati > Pseudomonadota > Alphaproteobacteria > Hyphomicrobiales > Rhizobiaceae > Rhizobium > Rhizobium sp. 01L410. The sequence continues at coordinate 39,101 of NZ_JBFTST010000010.1, read as the reverse complement.
AGCGCCGGAATGGTGATCGGGAAGACGTTGAGGCGGTAATAGAGATCCTCCCGGAAGTGGCCGTTCTTGACCTCCTCGATCAGATCCTTGTTGGTCGCCGAAATCAGCCGGACATTGACCTTATGTGCGGTGCGGGCACCGACGGTCTCGATCTCGCCCTGCTGGACGGCGCGCAGCAGCTTGACCTGAACCTCGAGCGGCAGGTCGCCGATCTCATCGAGGAAGATCGTGCCGCCATCGGCCTCCATGAACTTTCCGGTATGGCGCTCGGTCGCGCCCGTGAACGCGCCCTTCTCATGGCCGAACAGGATGCTCTCGACCAGATTATGCGGGATAGCACCACAGTTGACTGTTACGAACGGCTTGCCGGAACGGTCGCCGGCAGACTGGATCGCCCGGGCAACAAGCTCCTTGCCGACGCCGGACTCGCCTTCGAGCACAACAGGAATGTTCGATTGCGCGGCACGCTGCGCCAGATCAATGACGCGGAGCATCGCCGGGCTTGCCGACACGATATCATCGAAGCCAACGACGCCGGAGCGCGAACGGCGGCCGGCGCGGGCCTTCACTTCGCGCTGGTCGAGCTTCATCGCATTGGCGATCGAGGTGGCGATCCGCTCGGGCGAGACAGGCTTGACGACGAAATCGAAGGCGCCGGCGCGCATCGCCTGGACCACCGTTTCGATGCCGCCCTGCCCGGTCTGTACGATCACCGGGATCTGTGTGCCGAATTCGTGCACCGCTTCCAGGAATTCGAGACCGGTCATCTCCGGCATCATCAAATCGAGCACGATGACGTTGAAGAGGCCGGCATCGCGCTTGACCATCTCCAGGCCGATGCGGCCATTCTCTGCCTGATGGACGACGTGCCCGTGGCGCTCGATTGCGTTCTTCAACAGACGGCGCTGTACCGGGTCATCCTCGACCACGAGTATCTGCCCTGCCCCTTTGAGCTCATTGTAACCGGTCATTGTCGCCTCACTTCATGCGAAACCTAGGTTGCACTCTGCCTGAAAGGCTTGAACATCCAGTTTTGAGAAATAATTGCATTTTAACGATTGTGACGATGGCGAATCCGTATCGAACCGGGGCCTTTAACGCGCCGAAAGCCCCTTGATGCGGGACCTTCCGGCGCTTAGGTAGTCAGACCTGTTTTGAATGAGGAAGAGGAGCTTCGCCATGAATCTTGCGCTCAACGCTGCCGGTCTTAATTTCTCGGCAACATCTGCCGGTGGCGCGGCCGACGCTGCCCTCGGCGACCTTCCGGTCTGGAAACTGCAGGACCTCTACCCTTCGGCAACCTCGACGGCCTTTAACAGTGACATGGAAAAGGCAGGCAAGAACGCGGTCGCCTTCGAGGAGAAATGGAAAGGCAAGCTTGCCGAAGCCGCCACCAAGACCGGCGCCGATGGCATCGGTCAGGCACTGAAAGAATATGAAGCGCTCGACGACATCATCGGCCGTCTCGGCTCGTTTGCCGGCCTCACCTATTTCTCCGACACGACGAGCCCTGTTAACGGCAAGCTGTATGGCGACGTGCAGGCGCGCGTCACCGAATTCTCCGGGCACCTCTTGTTCTTCGCGTTGGAACTGAACCGCATCGACGACGCCGTCATCGATGCCTGCATGGAAAACGACCCGGCCGCCGGGCACTACCGCCCCTGGCTTGTCGACCTGCGCAAGGACAAGCCCTATCAGCTGGATGACAAGCTGGAGCAGCTCTTCCTCGAAAAGTCGATGACATCGGCCGCCGCCTTCAACCGCCTGTTCGACGAGACGATGGCCGAGCTTCGCTATGAGATCGACGGTGAGAAGGTGCCGCTCGAAGTCGCGCTCAACATGCTGCAGGACCCCGATCCGGAAGCCCGCCACAAGGCAGCGATGGCGCTGGCCGAAACCTTCAAGACCAACATCCGCGTCTTCACGCTGATCACCAATACGCTCGCCAAGGATAAGGACATCGCCGACCGCTGGCGCGGTTTTGAGGATATCGCCGACTCCAGGCACCTTGCCAACCGTGTCGAGCGCGAAGTGGTCGATGCCCTGGCTGCCGCCGTCAAGCAGGCCTATCCCCGGCTGTCGCACCGCTATTACAAGATGAAGGCGAAATGGCTCGGAATGGACCAGATGAATTTCTGGGACCGCAACGCACCGCTGCCGGAAACCTCGAACGCCGTCATTTCCTGGAACGAGGCGAAGGATACCGTTCTCTCGGCCTATGGCAACTTCGCCCCCGAGATGGCCGATATCGCCAGGCGCTTCTTCGACGAACAGTGGATCGACGCGCCGGTTCGCCCCGGCAAGGCGCCCGGCGCCTTCGCGCATCCGACGGTGCCGTCGGCTCATCCCTATGTGCTCGTCAATTACATGGGCAAGCCGCGCGACGTGATGACGCTCGCCCACGAGCTCGGCCACGGCGTGCATCAGGTTCTGGCCGGTGGACAGGGCGCGCTGATGTGCCAGACGCCGCTGACGCTGGCCGAGACCGCCTCCGTCTTCGGCGAAATGCTGACCTTCCGCGCCCTGCTCGACAAGACGGCCGACAAGCGCGAGCGCAAGGCGATGCTTGCACAGAAGGTCGAGGACATGATCAACACGGTCGTGCGCCAGATCGCCTTCTACGAATTCGAGCGCAAGCTGCACACCGCGCGCAAGGCCGGCGAACTGACCTCCGACGATATCGGCGAACTCTGGCTCTCGGTCCAGTCCGAAAGCCTCGGACCGGCGATCAAGATTTCCGAGGGTTACGAGACCTACTGGGCCTATATCCCGCACTTCATCCACTCGCCCTTCTATGTCTACGCCTACGCCTTCGGCGACTGCCTGGTGAACTCGCTCTATGCCGTCTACCAGAAGGCCGACAAGGGTTTTCAGGACAAGTATTTCGAGCTCCTGAAGGCCGGCGGCACCAAGCATCACTCCGAGCTCCTGAAGCCTTTCGGCCTCGACGCCACCGATCCGTCGTTCTGGAGCAAGGGACTGTCGATGATCGAGGGGCTGATCGACGAATTGGAAGCTTTGGATAAGGGCTGAAGCGATAGGCCTCCTTCTCGCGGGGAGAAGGTCGACGAAGGGCGATCAGCGAGACGGCTTTCCGCATGTCAGGCGGGTTACGCCGTCCTTGCTGCCGTCCAAGAGAGAACGAATGACGCCAACCCACCCACTCCCTCATTCCTGTGCTCGTCACAGGAATCCAGCCACGGCGCGTCTGCGCCGTGAAGGGAGTCTTTCGCGCCCAAGGACTTGGGCGCACTGGATTCCTGTGACAAGCACAGGAATGAGGGAGGCGTAAATTGAGCCCATTCATCCTCTTCCGCGACGACACTACAGAACAGACGATGCTCTTCGCCGAGCCATCCGAAACCATAATCGCGAACGACCGAGCCGAATTCTTCCCTGCCCTGCAGCGAATGCAAGACGCCAAAGCCGCAGGCAAATGGCTGGCGGGCTACATCTCCTATGAGGCCGGCTACCTCTTCGAAGACAAGCTCGCCCCCAAACTCCCCGCCGATCGCCAGTCACCACTCCTCCGCTTCGGCGTCTTCGACCGCCCGGCACCGGATGACCAACCCCTGTCGCAGCCGGTGCGCCGCAGCGACAACGAGGAATTCCTGACAGCCCCGAAAGCCGGCTGGGATTTCGATACCTACAAGACCCGCTTCGACCGCCTCCATTGGCATCTGCGCCAGGGCGATTGCTACCAAGCAAACTTGACGATGCCGGTTGAGGCACGCTGGAACGGCGATCCGCTCGCCGCCTTCTGGTCGCTGATCGAGCGCCAGCCGGTCAAATACGGCGCCTATGCCGATCTCGGCGGTCCGATCATACTCTCGCGCTCGCCGGAACTCTTCTTCCGCACCGATGAGGACGGCTGGATCGAGACGCATCCGATGAAGGGCACCGCCCGGCGCGGGGCCGATGCGGCAGAGGATGAAGCCATCAAAGCTGCCATGCTGGCCGATGTGAAGACCCAGGCCGAAAACCGGATGATCGTCGATCTCCTGCGCAACGATATTTCGCGCATCACCGAGGTCGGCACGCTCGACGTGCCAAAACTCTTCGACATCGAGAGCTACCCCACGGTGCACCAGATGGTGAGCCATGTGCAGGCGAAGCTGCTTCCCGATCTGACGATCCGCGATATCTTCGCCGCTCTCTTCCCCTGCGGCTCGATCACTGGCGCCCCCAAACTCAGCGCCATGCAGATCCTCGACGATCTCGAGGACCAGCCGCGCGATGTCTATTGCGGTGCCATCGGCATGATCGCCCCCTCGGGTGCCATGCGCTTCTCCGTCGCCATCCGTACCATCAGTCTTTTCGAGGACGGCCGCGCCGTCTTCAATGTCGGCGGCGGGATCGTTTTCGATTCCACTGCGGAGGCCGAATATGACGAGTGCCTGTTGAAGGCGCGGTTTGCGATCGGCGACCAGGAGATCGCCCGATGAGCGATTTCTCGCTGATCGAGACGCTGCGCTGGGAACCGGAGGCTGGTTTCATTCGGCTGCGACTTCATCTCGCCCGCCTCGAACGCTCTGCCCGCCGTATCGGCTTTCCCGTTCCTCGGGCTGCGGCGGAAGCTCTGGAAGAGGCGGTTCGCGATGCGGCGGCCCCGCTCCGTGTCCGGCTGACCTTCGACGCCAATGGCCGGATCGAGGTGACCAGCGCCCCCTTCGTGCCGTTGGCGCCTGACACCATCTGGAGAGTGAAGCTGGCCACCCGGCGCCTTGATAGCAGCGACAGGCTGCTGCGCATCAAGACGACCCGCCGCGAGGTCTATGAGACGGCGCGGGCGGAATATGCAGCTGCTGATGCCGACGAAGTGCTGATGCTCAATGAGAAGGATGAGGTCTGCGAGGGTACCATTACCTCGGTCTTCCTCGATGACGGCTCTGGCATTCTGCGCACGCCGCCGATCTCCTGCGGTCTGCTGGCGGGCGTGTTGCGCACCGAGCTGATCTGCCAGCGCAAGGCGCGCGTTGGCCGCATCGGTCTTGCCGATGTCGCCGCCGGCAAGCTCTACATGGGCAACTCGCTGCGCGGATTGATCTCCGCCATGCTCCTGCCTTAGGCGACGATCTTCAGCCGATCGCGGCCGCTCTGCTTGGCAACATAGAGTGCCTCGTCCGCCCGCGCGTAGATCTGCTGCACCGTATCGCCGATCCTGAGCTCTGCCAGCCCGGCGGAGCAGGTATAGGAAAATGCCGGCGAAGCCAGCAGCGGCCGCGCAACGCGGACACGGTCGAGCACCCGGTCGATGATCTTCTCCCCCTGTTCCAGCGTCGTATCCGGCAAAACCAGCATGAACTCCTCGCCGCCGATCCGCCCGAAACTGTCGCGGCGACGGACCATCGGCTGGACGCGGCGGGCAAAATCGATCAGCACCAGATCCCCCACCTGATGGCCGAAGCTATCGTTGATCCGCTTGAAGAAATCGAGATCGATGATGCACATGCAGCCACTGATAGACATGGCCGAACCCTGCCGCAGGATCATGTTCTCAACCGCCGCCATCATGAAACGCCGGTTCGAAATGCCCGTCAGCTCGTCGGTCTGCGATGCTTTCAGTGCGAAGTCGCGATCCTGCCGGAGATCGCGCTGGCTGGTCTTCATATGCGTGATGTCGCTGGCGATACAGAGCATCCAGCCGTCGCGCTGAACCGTCTCCGTCATCCAGAACCAGCGGCCATCGACGACATCGGTCTCGAAGGCGCGGAACGGCAGCTTGCCGCGGCGCGATTGCGCCGAAATCAGCCAAGCCTCGAAATCGGCTGTACGGATGATCGTACCGCGTCCGGCCTTGGTGTTGCGGCGCATGAGTTCGGCCCATGTGGGCGTTTCGTCCGGCTCGATGGCGAAGATGGAGCGAAAGGCGGCGTTCGCATATTGCAAACGGTCATCCTGATCGTAGAGCCCGATCAGCACGGCACTTTCTTCCTGCAACTCCGCAAGCCGCTCCGATATCTGGGTCATCCGATGGTCCCGGGCGTGCTGTGGCGATGTGTGGCACATTGCGGCGAAAGTCTAAAAAGAAGATGGATGGACCAGTCCCATTTCGGTTATCAACAGCCTCATAACGGCACACAGCTTTCAGGATCGGAACATGTTCATTCTCTCCCTCACCTACGTGAAGCCCAACGAGGAGGCCGACAAACACATGGAGACGCACATGGCCTGGGTGAAGGAAGGCTATGCAAAAGGCTGGTTCCTCGCCTCCGGCCGCAAGGTCCCGCGCACCGGCGGCGTGATTTTCGCCACTGGCGACCGGTCCGAGATCGAAGCCTATGTCGCGGCCGATCCTTTCACGGTGCACGGCGTTGCGGAGTATGAGGTGACGGAAGTGGCATTGACGACGGTCAATGAGGGATTGGAAGCTTTGAAGGGGTAAACGCTTTACTCTTGCATCAAATCCGGCAAACCGGCAGTTTCCTGACAATGAAACTTCGCGCTTACACACCCTATGATGGATCATCCAGGCCGTTCACCATCGGTCTGATGCCGCTCGATATCGGCAGGTGGATCGAGCCTGATGCCGATCTGGCGCGCTATCTCGGCGAGAAGCGCAGCCTCATCGGTGCCCATCGCGAGGACGTGTTTGTCGCCGAACACGAAACGCTGGCGGCACAGGAAGAATGTCTGGCGCTGCTTGCGGACTATCTCTGCTCTGCCCATCCCGATCTGTATGCCCGCCACGGCAGCGTTATCGAAACGGTGGGCACCAAAGTTGATCTCGCCGACAGCACACTGCCGCCGCTGGTGAGAGCCGGCCTCCTTGTTGCCGATGATCTCGTCATCATGCGCCGCAAGGATGATGGCTGGCATTTGGTCGCAGGCCACGTCTCCTTCCCGTCTTCCTGGTCGCTGCAGGAAAAGTTCGGCCGTCCGATGCATGCGATCCATGCGGATGTGCCCGGTTTCAGCGAAGGCACGCGCAACGCCGCGCTGATCACCCGCATCTTCGACAATCTGCAGGTCACCCAGCCGGTCGAGCGGATGAACTGGTCGGTCAACACGACAGGCGATCTCTTCCTGCCGCTCTCCAAGCACCGCCGCCCGCCTTCTGCCGACGATTTCACGCTCGCAGAACGCTTCGCCCGCGTCGAGCGGCAGACGCTGCGCAAGCTTCCCGTTTCCGGCGATATCGTCTTCACCATCCGCGTCTATGTCGATCCGATTGTCGCGATCGAGCATCACCCGCGGGCCGCAGAACTCGCCTCAAGCTTCGCGTCACAACTCGACGCGCTGGACGAACATCAGGCCGCCTACAAGGGATTGACGCTGCAGAAAGCTGACCTCGTGCAGAAGCTGCACAGCCTTGCACAGCAGCTGGCCCCCGCCTGATATTTGCTTTCCCGGACCAAACGCTCTTTATTGTGACGCCATTTTATGGTTAGAGCCGGTCACTTCGCTTATTTTCAGCGCATTTTGAAGAATTCTTGAGGCTATCGCCTTCGTCGCCTTCCACAGGAGAAAAGAATGACGGAACAGAACCACCCGGTATATGCCGAAATTACCGGCCCGATCGTCATGATCGGCTTTGGCTCCATCGGCCGCGGCACGCTGCCGCTGATCGAGCGCCACTTCAAGTTCGACAAGAACCGGTTGGTTGTCATCGACCCGCGCGAAGAGCCGGGCGACATGGAAATCCTCAAGAAGCACGGCGTCCGTCATATCAAGGAATATGTGACGAAGGACAACTACAAGGACCTGCTGAAGCCGCTCCTGACCGAAGGCGAAGGCCAGGGCTTCTGCGTCAACCTCTCGGTTGACACCGGTTCGCTCGACCTGATGAAGCTCTGCCGCAAGCTCGACGTTCTCTACATCGACACCGTCGTCGAGCCTTGGCTCGGCTTCTATTTCGACAAGAGCATGAAGAACGCCGACCGCACCAACTACGCGCTGCGCGAAACCGTGCGCAAGGAAAAGGAAAAGAACCCGGGCGGCGCAACGGCCGTTTCCACCTGCGGTGCAAACCCGGGCATGGTTTCCTGGTTCGTCAAGCAGGCGCTGGTCAACCTCGCCAACGACACCGGCCTGAAGTTCGAAGAGCCGGATCAGCATGACCGCGAAGGCTGGGCCAAGCTGATGAAGAAGCTTGGCGTCAAGGGCGTCCACATTGCCGAGCGCGATACGCAGCTCACCAAGACCCCGAAGCCGCTCAACGTTTTCTGGAACACCTGGTCGGTCGAAGGCTTCATCTCCGAAGGCCTGCAGCCGGCGGAACTCGGCTGGGGCACCCACGAAAACTGGATGCCGAAGAACGCCAAGAAGCACAAGAAGGGCAACAAGGCAGCGATCTACCTCGAGCAGCCGGGCGCCAACACCCGCGTGCGCACCTGGTGCCCGACGCCTGGCCCGCAATACGGCTTCCTGGTCACCCACAACGAGTCCATCTCGATCGCCGATTACTTCACGGTGCGCGACAAGGACGGCGAAGTGACCTTCCGCCCGACCTGCCACTACGCCTATCATCCCGCAAACGACGCCGTTCTGTCGCTGCATGAGATGTTCGGCAATGGCGGCACGGCGCAGCCCGTGCACCACGTTCTCGACGAGGACGAACTGGTCGAAGGCATCGACGAGCTCGGCGTGCTGCTCTACGGCCACGAGAAGAACGCCTACTGGTTCGGCTCGCGCCTGTCGCTCGAAGAAACCCGCCGCATCGCGCCGTACCAGAACGCCACCGGCCTGCAGGTCACCTCGGCCGTTCTCGCCGGTATGGTCTATGCGCTCGAAAACCCGAAGGCCGGCATCGTCGAAGCCGACGAGATCGACTACAAGCGCTGCCTCGAAGTGCAGCTGCCTTACCTCGGCCCGGTCGAAGGACACTACACCGACTGGACCCCGCTCGATGGCCGCCCGGGCCTCTTCCCCGAGGACATCGACACCAAGGATCCGTGGCAGTTCAAGAACATCCTGGTTCGCACGTAATCGCGAACCGGCAGAGACAAAATGCCCGCCGAAAGGCGGGCATTTTTGTAACGCCTGCTGTGTAATTTCGCTTGCAGCTTGCAGAAGGCTTGCCTTGGCGGCCGCCTCGCGCCATGTTTTTTCCAGAACTTGCGGATATGGTCCGCCGCCAATCGCCGGAGAAGCTTTATGAAGTTGAGAAATATTGCCGCGCTCGCGGCTGCAGCAGCAGCGCTCGCAGCTTGTGTTTCCTCTGATCCCCGTCCTATGCCGGTTTCCACCCGCGCCGCGCCAACGGGCGTCGAAGGCGCATGGCGCGATCCGAACGGCATCGTATCGACCTTCCAGGCTGGCACCTTCACCACCCGCACGACCGACAGCAACCAGCTGCTGGCATCCGGCACCTATGTGAACACCGGACCGTCTCTGGTGGAAATCAACATGACCTCGCTGGTGCGCAAGACCCAGTCCAAGGTCAACTGCGCACTGGTCAATCAGGGCCAGCTGAACTGCACCTCGGATGCCGGCGCGCAATTCACGCTCACACGCAGCCTGTAACCACACTTCACCGATTGCCGAAAATGAAAAGCTCCCCTTCACGGGAGCTTTTTTGTTTACCGCCACTTGGAAAGCGCGGGCATTGGCCCAGCTTTTCGCTTGCGGTTGCGCAGGTGAGATGAAAACATCCGGCGCGCCGGGTGAAAACGGCTAAGAGGGATCGGCGAAACAGCCAGGGGTAAGCGCTGCCGCCGGAAAATCAGGAGAACAGGATGACGAAATCCTTTAGTTTCGGTCTGCTGACGGCATCCATGCTGGCGCTCAGCACGGGCGCGGCTTTCGCCGACTATCAGCTCAATATTCTTCACATCAACGATTTCCATTCCCGCATTGAATCGATCAACAAGTTCGATTCCACCTGCTCTGCCGAGGAAGAAGGCAAGAAGGAATGCTTCGGCGGCGCCGCCCGCCTGAAGACCGCCATCGACCAGCGCCGCCAGGCCCTCTCCGGCCAGAACGTGCTGCTGCTCAACGCCGGCGACAACTTCCAGGGCTCGCTGTTCTATACGACCTACAAGGGTGCCGCCGAAGCCGAAGTGCTGAACGCCATGAAGTTCGACGTCATGACCGTCGGCAACCATGAATTCGATGACAGCGAAGACGGCCTCGCCACCTTCCTCGACAAAGTGCAGTTCCCGGTCATTTCGGCCAACGTCCTTGCCGGCGACGGTTCGAAGCTCGGCGACCGCATCAAGCCATCGCTGGTTCTCGATGTCGGTGGCCAGAAGATCGGCATCGTCGGCGCGGTCACCAACGACACCGAAGAACTCTCCTCGCCCGGCCCGAAGGTGCTGATCGCCGACGACGTCGCCTCGATCACCGCAGCCGTTCAGGACCTGAAGGCGCAAGGTATCAACAAGATCATCGCGCTGACCCATGTCGGCTACCCGCGCGATCTCTCGGCGATCGCCAAGATCCCAGATGTCGACGTCGTTGTCGGCGGCCACTCGCACAGCCTGCTGTCGAACACCGATCCGAAGGCCGAAGGCCCCTATCCGACGCTGGTCGACAACCCGGGCGGCTACAAGGTTCCGGTCGTTCAGGCGGCATCCTACAGCAAGTATCTCGGCGATCTCGTCGTCGATTTCGATGACAACGGCGTCGTCAAGAGCGCCAAGGGCGATCCGATCCTGATCGATTCTTCCTTCACCCCGGATCCCGCGCTCACTGCCCGCATCGCCGAGCTTGCCAAGCCGATCGAAGACCTGCGCAAGAAGGTTATCGGCGCGTCGGAAGGTCCGATCGAGGGTGATCGCACCATCTGCCGCGTCCAGGAATGCTCGATGGGCAATCTCGTCGCCGATGCCATGCTCGACCGCACCAAGAGCCAGGGCGTCCAGATCGCCATCCAGAACGGCGGCGGTCTGCGCGCCTCGATCGATGGCGGCGAAGTCACCCAGGGCGAGGTCATCACCGTTCTGCCCTTCCAGAATACGCTGGCCACCTTCCAGCTGACCGGTGCCGACGTCGTCAAGGCGCTCGAAAACGGTGTCAGCCAGATCGATCAGGGTGCCGGCCGCTTCGCGCAGGTTGCCGGTCTGAAATACAGCTTCGACGTCTCCAAGCCGGTCGGCAGCCGCGTCAGCGATGTGCAGGTTAAGGACGGCGATAATTTCGTCGCCATCGATCCGGCCAAGACCTACGGCGTTGCGACCAACAACTTCATGCGCGCTGGCGGCGACGGCTATTCGATCTTCGAAACAGCAGGCAAGAATGCCTACGACTTCGGCCCCGATCTTGCCGATGTCACCGTCGGATACCTGACGGCACATAACCCTTACAAGCCCTATACCGACGGACGCGTGACGGCGATCGCAGCCGCTGGTGCCGCCGCACCGGCAGCGCCTGCTGCGGCCCCAGCGGCAGCAGCACCGGCCGCCGCTCCCGCTGCGGCACCGGCTGCGGCTGCTCCGGCAGCGGCAACGCCCGCCAGCCACGTCATTGCTGCTGGCGACACGCTCTGGGATCTCGCCAAGCAGTTCTACGGCAATGGCGAACTCTGGAAGAAGATCTCCGAAGCCAATGGCAGCCCGAACCCGCGCCGCCTTGTTGTCGGCGAGGAGCTGAAGCTCCCGGCGAAGTAAGACGATTTGTCCCGATCTCGAAAGCCGGTCCGGGGTTTCCCGGGCCGGCTTTTCTACTTATAGGGTTGAACCGATCGCGTCCGGCTGCGTATGAGCCGGCGAAGACATGAGAGCGTTGGGGCCAGAATGACCGTTGAACTTTCGAACCGCCCGGCGGAACACCCGCCCGTGACCTTTGGCAAGGTGGGCGTGCTGCTCGTCAATCTCGGCACACCGGATGGCACCGACTATTCCTCGATGCGCCGCTACCTCAAGGAATTCCTGACCGACAAGCGCGTCATCGAATGGTCGCCCTGGAAATGGTACCCGATCCTGTTCGGCATCGTGCTCAACACCCGCCCCGGCAAGGTCGGCAAGGCCTATGAGCTGATCTGGAACAAGGACAAGGACGAGAGCTACCTGCGCACCTATACGCGCAGCCAGTCGGACCTGATGGCCAAGCGCCTGAAGGACATTCCCAACGTCGTCGTCGATTGGGCGATGCGCTACGGCAATCCGTCAATCGCCTCGAAGATCGACAGCCTGAAGGCCGCCGGATGCGACCGCATCGTGCTTTTCCCGCTCTATCCGCAGTACGCGGCAGCAACCACGGCAACGGTCAACGACAAGGCGTTCCAGAAGCTGCTCACCATGCGCTGGCAGCCTGCCCTGCGCACGATCCCCGACTATCACGACGACGAGACCTATATCGAGGCGCTCGCCAACTCGGTGACCAACCATCTCGCCACGCTGGACTGGAAGCCGGAGATGATCCTTGCTTCCTTCCACGGCATCCCGATGTCCTACTTCAAGCAGGGCGATCCCTATTACTGCCAGTGCCAGAAGACAGGCCGGCTGCTCCGCGAGCGTCTCGGACTGTCGAGAGACAAGTTCATGGTCACCTTCCAGTCCCGCTTCGGCCCTGAGGAGTGGCTGCAGCCCTATACCGACAAGACGGTCGAGAAGCTGGCGCAGGACGGCGTCAAGAAGATCGCGGTCCTCAACCCCGGCTTCGTGTCCGACTGTCTCGAAACGCTGGAAGAGATTGCCGAGCAGGCAGCCCACTCCTTCCATGAGAACGGCGGCGAGAAATTCGCGCATATTCCCTGCCTGAACGACAGCGAAGACGGTATGCGCGTGCTCGAAAAGGTGGTGCGGCGTGAGCTTCTCGGCTGGGTCTGACCCAGCCAGCGGCTTTTTGTTGCGGATCATTGCAAATAACGGGATAAGTCTCCACGTTTGATGTGTGCCGGATATTCCGGCAACAACCGGTGGAGGAATTTCATGGTCCTGGGCGGCTTCGACATCGTCGTCATCGCACTCGTCATCTTCGTTATTCTGGTGCTCTTTGCGGGCGTCAAGACGGTGCCGCAGGGCTATCGCTATACGATCGAGCGCTTCGGCCGCTACACGCGGACGCTGGAGCCCGGCCTCAACCTGATCACTCCCTTCATCGAGCGTGTCGGCGCCAAGATGAATGTCATGGAACAGGTCCTGAACGTGCCGACCCAGGAGGTCATCACCAAGGACAATGCCTCGGTTTCCGCCGATGCCGTGTCCTTCTATCAGGTGCTGAACGCCGCGCAGGCCGCCTATCAGGTCTCCAACCTGGAAAACGCCATCCTCAACCTGACGATGACCAACATTCGCTCAGTGATGGGCTCGATGGATCTCGACGAGCTGCTCTCCAACCGAGACGCGATCAACGACCGCCTGCTGCGCGTCGTCGATGAGGCCGTGCACCCCTGGGGCATCAAGGTCACCCGTGTCGAGATCAAGGACATCCAGCCGCCCCGTGATCTCGTCGATGCCATGGCCCGCCAGATGAAGGCGGAGCGCGAGAAGCGCGCCCAGGTTCTCGAAGCCGAAGGTTCGCGAAACGCCCAGATCCTGCGCGCCGAAGGCGCCAAGCAGTCGGCGATCCTGCAGGCCGAAGGCCAGCGCGAAGCCGCCTTCCGCAACGCCGAAGCGCGCGAACGCCTAGCCGAAGCCGAAGCCAAGGCAACTAAGATGGTGTCCGAAGCGATTGCCGCCGGCGACGTGCAGGCGATCAACTACTTCGTGGCGCAGAAATACACAGAAGCCCTGACGTCGATCGGCTCGGCCCCCAATTCCAAGGTGGTGTTGATGCCGATCGAGGCGTCCTCCATTCTAAGCTCGCTGAGCGGCATCGGCGCCATCGCCAAGGAAGTCTTCGGCGACGGCAGCACCCCACCCGCCCCGCAGCCTTCCCGCCAGGTCACCCAGCGCAGCACGCCACCCGTAAACCCGTTCAACCAGAACCCGGAGCGCTGACGCATGCTGGCACGCATCGTTGCAGAGCTTGGCCCGTGGAGCTGGTGGGTGATCGGTCTGATCCTGCTTGCCGCCGAGATGATCGTGCCCGGCTTCTTCCTGGTGTGGATCGGCCTTGCGGCGCTCGCCGTCGGCGTCCTTTCGCTTCTCCTATGGGACGCAGGCTTCTGGGTCTGGGAAGTGCAACTGATCCTTTTCGCGGCCTTTGCCGTGGCGACAACTTTCGTTGGCCGCAAGCTGACGCTGCGCCACGACGCAACGGACGAGCCCTTCCTCAATCAGCGCGGCGCAAGCCTCGTCGGCCGCACGGCAACGCTGGCCGAGCCGATCCGCGAGGGACGCGGCCGGATTCGTCTCGACGATACGATATGGCAGGTGATGGGGCCTGACCTTCCGGTCGGCACCCGCGTCAAGGTCGTTGCCAGCAATGGCCGCGACCTGACGGTTGAGGCCGCCTGATCAGGCGACGCCGATCCGCAAGAGATCGTGGAAATGGATGAGCCCGACCGGCCGGTTGTCGTCATCGACGACGATCAGCGCGCCGATATGGTGCTTGTTGAGCAGCGCCAAGGCAGCAGTTGCCAGTACACTCGGCTTCACCACCTTCGGCGTCCGCGTCATGATGTCATCGACAACAAGTTCCGCGAGGTTGCGCGTAAGATTGCGCGCCATGTCCCCTTCGGTCACGATGCCGCAAAGCCGGCCGTCCTGATCGAGAATGCCGACGCAGCCAAAATGCTTGCGCGACAGAACCTGGATCGCATCCGGCACCGGCGTGCCCTGCGGCACCAGCGGCACGCGCTCGCCGGTATGCATGATGTCACCCACATGCGCCAGGCTGGCACCCAGTTTCCCGCCGGGATGAAACACATGGAAATCGCGCGCCGTGAACCCGCGCGCCTCAAGCAGCGCTACCGCCACTGCATCGCCGACTGCCAGCTGCATCAGTGTAGAGGTGGTTGGCGCGAGACCGTTCGGGCAGGCTTCCTCCTCGTTCGGAACGAGAAGCACCACATCCGAGGCCTTGGCGAGTGACGATTCCGCGCCGCAGGTGATCGAGATCAGCGGGATCGAAAACCGGCGCGTATAGGAAATGATGCTGCGAAGCTCAGCACTCTCGCCGCCCTTGGAGATCGCCAGAACCAGATCGTCCCTGGCAATCATGCCGAGATCGCCGTGATTGGCTTCGGCGGCGTGTACGAAGAAGGCAGGCGTTCCTGTCGAGGCGAATGTCGCAGCCAGCTTGGCGCCGATATGGCCGCTCTTGCCGACGCCCGTCACAATCACCCGGCCACTAATGCCGCCGATCGTTTCGACCGCTTGGGAGAATGGGCCGGAAAGCCCGTTGTCGAGCGCGCGCTCGAGCGCCTCGAGACCGCGCCGTTCCGTCGTGATGGTCCGCTTCGCGGATTCCAGCACACTGTTCTCGGCCAGATTGACAGCTTTCCTCATCATGAGCCTGCGTTAGCGCTTTTCACTGTGGCTGTCCATTGCTGTCTCGGTCGAAACGACGGCCCGAAGGCACCAGTCTAAACGAATGATTAACTATGACGTTTTACTTTCAGGTAACGAGTTGAAGCATGCCACACGCGGATTCTGAATGGGCAAGGAACGTGATACGAGCAGTTTGACGCCGCTCCGTGCGACGCGCTTTGCCGTGTCTGCCGTTCTCCTGGCCACCGCAGCACTGCCGCAGGCCGCATTCGCCCAATCGTCGCAGAGCTACCGCAGCGGCACATCCTCCTCCCAATATTCTTCCGGCGGCAACACCGGCGACCAGCAGACACAGGCGGCCGACCTGGATGGCGATGGTGTTCCGGATCCGGGCCAGCCCGGCGTGCCCTCCCCCGATGACACCGCAACCGGCACCCAGACCGGCGCCGCCCAGCAGAACGGCACGTCATCCACGACGGCATCAGGCGATCAGCAGCCGAGCGACGAGACGACAGGCTCGATCCTCGACGAGGACATGCGCCGCCTCAACACCCGCGAACCGGCGATCGACGAACGCCGTCTGCCGCGCAAGGCCGACGATGCGTTGACCGAGAAGGATACCGATGGCATCCGCGTCGGCACCTTCATCCTGCGCCCGTCGATTACGCAGTCGATCAATACCGAGACGACCAAGGAAAATGGCACCAAGGAAAGCCGCGGCTTCCTGCAGACCGATGGCAACGCGACGCTCACATCCGACTGGGCGCTGCACCAGCTGACCGTCACCAGCCAGGGCAGCTGGCAGCAGAACATCAGCGGCGAAGGCGAAGAGCAGCCCTCCTTCCAGATCGACGGCGATCTGCGCCTCGATCTGCCGGAGGATACGGTCGCGCATCTGAAGGGCGGCTACCGCTTCTACCGTGAAGACACCGACGATCCGAACGCCATCTCCGATGCCAGCAAGCAGTCGAATGTTCAGGAATTCAGCACCGGTGCTTCAATCGAGCGCGACTTCGGCGTGCTGCGCGGCACCACCGAACTCGATGTCGTCAGGACCATCTATTCCGACGTGACGCTGGCAAACGGCACGGACGTTTCTCTCAGCGACCGCGACCAGACCGCCGGCACCTTCCGCGCCCGCATCGGCTACGAGCTCTCCCCGGCACTCATCCCCTTCATCGAGGGCACTGTAGGCAAGACCGCCTACGACGAGACCCGCGACAGCTCAGGCTACGCCCGCTCCGGCAACAGCTACGGCGCCAAGGCCGGCGTGCAGGTCGATCTCGGCGAGAAGCTCAGGGGCGAAGTCAGCGCCGGATACGAAACCGCAAGTTTCGACGACGACCGCCTGGCCTCGATCGATACGGCGACTGTCGACGCCAATATCCTCTGGTCGCCGCTGCGCGGTACCAATGTCAATTTCGACCTGCAGACCAGCATCCAGCCTTCCACGACGCCGGGGCTGAGCGGCTATGTCTCGCACGCCTTGACGACGACGATCACGCATCAGCTGCGCGACAACCTGCAGGCAACGGTTCTGGGTGGGGTGACGCTGCGCGACTATCCGGCCGGAGCGAGCAGCGATGAGACGGTCTATACGACGAGTGCCGGTCTCATCTGGAACATCAACCGCTATCTCGATCTCACCAGCACTCTCGGCTACGAGCTGACGACGCGGGATGAAGGCACCGACTCGCAGCAATGGCGAGCCGGTGTCGGTTTGCGGCTGAAGCGCTAGGTCTTAAAGACCCTTCAGCAGAGCCTTGAAGCCGTCCTCGACGGTCGGGCGGATATCCGCACGGTCGAGCGCGAAGGCGACGTTGGCGAGGATGAAGCCATCCTTGGCGCCGCAGTCATAGGTCGTTCCCTTGAAGTGATAGCCTGCGAAATCCTGCGACGTCAGAAGCTTCAGCATGCCGTCGGTCAGCTGGATTTCGTTGCCCGCGCCACGCTCCTGGGTTTCGAGAATCTTGAAGACCTCCGGCTGCAGGATGTAGCGGCCGTTGATGAAGAAGTTCGACGGTGCGGTGCCCTTGGCAGGCTTTTCGACCATGCCGGTGATGCGGAAGCCTTCACCGATCGCCTCGCCGACACCGACGATGCCGTATTTGTGCGTCTGATCCGGCTCGCATTCTTCGACGGCGATGATGTTGCCGCCGCTCTGAGCATAGAGATCGATCATCCCCTTCATGCAGCCCTTGCCCTCGGCCTTCATGATCATGTCAGGGAGCAGCAGCGCGAACGGTTCGTCGCCGACGATCTCGCGGGCGCACCAGACGGCGTGGCCGAGGCCGAGCGGCTCCTGCTGGCGGGTGAAGCTGACGGTACCAGCCTTCGGCAGCTGGCCGGCGAGCAGCGTCATCTCGGCTTTCTTGCTGCGCTCGCGCAGCGTCTGCTCCAGCTCGAAATGGATGTCGAAATAGTCTTCGATGATGTGCTTGTTGCGGCCGGTGACGAACACGAAATGCTCGATACCCGCTTCCAGCGCCTCGTCGACCACATACTGAATGATCGGTTTATCGACGACGGTCAGCATTTCCTTCGGAACGGCTTTGGTTGCCGGAAGGAACCGCGTTCCAAGACCTGCGACCGGGAATACCGCCTTACGAACCTTTTTCTGCTGCGTCACGTAGAACCTCCTGGGGGGCTTATCGCTTTGAACTCAAGCTATTTGGGGTGAATTAAGCTAAATTCGCTACTGTTTTACAAATGATGACGGGAAGACGTTGTCATGGTAAAGAATTTGTTGACTTCGTTCCGGTAGTCTCGGGTCCGGACGGAATGCCCCTCCGCCGCACTTGTAACAGAGATGACGGATACGGACTGCCGATGACCAAAAATCACAAATACTCCCTTCGTGGTCTTGCTCTCGCCCTCGTTGTGACCGCTTCCGCCGGATTGGCTCCGCATAACGCAGCCGCCGACCAACGGTTCCAAAAGTGGATCGCGGACTTTTATCAAACTGCCGCGCAAAATGGCATCAGCAAGGCAACGTACCGCAAAGCCTTCGCGGGAGTGACCGAACCCGACCCTACAGTCCTTGAAAAGGCGGCTTTTCAGCCGGAATTCACCACCAAGATTTGGGACTATGTGGATTCCCGGGTTAACCCCTATACAGTCGAGATCGGCCGCAAAATGGCCGCAAAGCACGCCTCGACCCTGAACGCCATCGAGCGCCATTTCGGCGTCGACAAGACGATCATTCTCGCCATCTGGTCGATGGAATCGAATTACGGCGCCGTGCTCGCCAAAGACGACCGCCTGCATTACGTGCCGCGCGCACTGGCAACGCTTGCCTATGCCGATGAGCGCCGGGCGAAATTTGCCCAGAAGCAGCTCATTGCCGCACTCAAGATTCTGCAGAACGGCGATATCTCCGCCGACGGCATGACCGGTTCCTGGGCCGGCGCCATGGGCCACACGCAGTTCATCCCGACCAGCTACCTGCTTTACGCCGTCGATGCCGACGGCAATGGCCATCGCGACATCTGGAACTCGGTTCCGGACGCATTGGCGACTTCGGCCAACCTCTTGGCCAAGAACGGCTGGGACACAGGCAAGACCTGGGGCTACGAAGTCCAGGTTCCCGCAAGTGCTGCCAAGCAGGCAGGTAAGACCCACACGCTGGCGCAATGGGCCGCGATGGGCCTGACCCGTCCGAACGGCAAAAGCTTCAAGGACGCCTCCACCAAGGCGCAGCTGAAAATGCCGGGCGGCCCGGGCGGCCCCGGCTTCCTTATGACCTCGAACTTCTTCACCATCAAGAAATACAATGCTTCCGACAGCTATGCTCTCGCCGTCGGTCTGCTTGCCGACGAGATCGCCGGCTATGGCGGCATGAAGCAGCGCTGGCCGCGGCCAGATGGTACGCTCGATGTGAAGGAAAAGTTCGAGCTCCAGACCCGTCTGAAGACGCTCGGCTATTACGACGGCGAAGTCGATGGCAATTTCGGCTCCGGCTCGAAAGCGGCCATTTCGGCAGTCCAGCAGCGTCTCGGCATGCAGACGGATGGCGAGCCTTCGCTTCCTCTTCTGAACGCGCTGCGGCGCTAACAGGAAGAATCCGCGGCACAAATCGCGTTGTGAGTGGACGATTGCGCCCACTCCATGCGAAAATGGCGTGAGATGCGGGGCATGACCATGCGGAAGTCTGATCACAAGCGGAAACTCGGCGGACGAACGCTGCTGACGGCTGCGTTGGCGCTGTCGTTCGGTGTGACTGCGCCTGTCCATTTTGCCGACGCACAGGAGCGCTATCAGCGTCGCTCGATCCTCGATTTCTTCCTCGGCCGCCGCGCCGTCGAAGAAGAATATCCGCCAGCGCCCGATGTCCAGCGGCCCCGCCCGCAGAAGAAGCGCACTGCGCCGCCCAAGGCAGCGGCTGCGCCAAAGGCCGTGGCGCCCGTGCCCGATGAGGACGTCGTTCAGAAGCAGGAAAATGCCCAGAAGATCCTGATCGTCGGCGACTTTCTGGCAAGCGGCCTCGGCGATGGTATGACCGAAGCCTTCAAGACCTCTCCCGGCGTCGTCATCGATGCCCGCGGCAACGTCTCCTCAGGCCTCGTGCGTGACGACTACTACGATTGGCCAGAACAACTGCTGAAGATGATGGACGAGGTGAAGCCTGCCATCGTCGTCGTGATGATCGGCGCCAACGACCGCCAGCAGATGGCGATCAACGGCACCAAGGAGAAATTCCGGACCGACGCATGGTATGCCGAATACCAGAAGCGTGTGCTGAATTTCGGCAGGGAAGTGACAAGCCGCAAGATCCCGCTGCTTTGGGTCGGTCTCCCGGCCTTCGATTCGGATTCGATGACGGCGGATGCCGTGCAGATGAACCAGCTGTTCCGAAAACAGATCGAAAGTGCCGGCGGCGAGTTCGTCGACATCTGGGACGGCTTCGTCAACGAGGGTGGCGAGTTCATCGTCACCGGTTCGGATATCAACGGCCAGCAGGTACGCCTGCGCACCTCCGACGGCATCAACCTGACGCAGGCGGGGCGCCGCAAGGTTGCCTTCTATGTCGAGAAGCCGGCACGCCGCATTCTCGGCACCCAGGCGAGCCCGGACCTGGTGCGCCTCGACACCAGCAACCTGCCGAGCCTCGGCCTGCCGGAACCCAACGCGCCGCACACGCAGCCGATCAGCCTCTCCGATCCCAATCTCGACGGTGGATCCGAACTGCTCGGCGCCAAGGCACCGCCGGTATCGCTGACGAAATCGCCACGCGACATTCTGGTGCAGGACGGCATGGTCGAACAGGCGCCCGCCGGCCGCGTCGATGATTACAGGCTTCCCGCCGCCAAGGAACCGAAGCAGGTTTCCGCAAAATAAAAAGGGCCGCAAAAGCGGCCCTGCTTTTTCAGATCAAGCTTCCGATCAACGCGGCAGAACCGTCGAGCCCATCAGCGCTTCATCGATCGCGCGCGCGGCCTGGCGGCCTTCGCGGATTGCCCAGACGACCAGCGACTGGCCACGGCGCACGTCGCCGGCGGTCCAGAACTTGTCGACAGAGGTCTTGTAGTCCTTGTCGTTGGCAACGACGTTGGTCGAGCCGCGGCGGTCGGTGTTCAGCGTCAGCTTGCCGTCGAGTTCCTTGAGCACGCTGTCGGTGAACGGGCCGCGGAAGCCGATGGCGATGAAGGCCAGATCGGCCTTGATCACGAACTCCGTGCCGGGAACCGGCTTGCGGCGCTCATCGACTTCGCAGCACTTCACGCCGGTCAGCACGCCATCTTCTCCGACGAATTCGAGCGTTGCGACCTGGAATTCGCGGACAGCGCCTTCGGCCTGCGATGACGAGGTGCGCATCTTCGTGGCCCAGAACGGCCAGACGGCGAGCTTGTCTTCCTTTTCCGGCGGCTGCGGGCGGATGTCGAGCTGGGTCACCTTGACGGCGCCCTGGCGGAACGCCGTGCCGACGCAGTCCGATGCGGTATCGCCACCACCGACGACGACGACATGCTTGGCACCGGCCAAGATCGGATCCGCCTGCCAGCCGACGCTGTCGATATTCTCGCGGCCGACGCGCTTGTTCTGCTGCACGAGATAAGGCATGGCGTCATGAACGCCTGCGAAATCCGTGCCCGGAATACCGGCCTCGCGCGGGGTTTCCGAACCGCCGCAATAAAGCACCGCGTCATGATCTGCCAGGAGCTGCTCGACCGTCACATCCACGCCGACATTGACGCCGCAATGGAAGGTAACGCCCTCGCCCTTCATCTGCTCGACACGGCGGTCGATGAAGTTTTTCTCCATCTTGAAATCAGGGATGCCGTAGCGCAGCAGGCCGCCGGCCTTGCTCTCGCGCTCATAGAGATGAACCTCGTGACCAGCGCGGCCGAGCTGCTGGGCAGCCGCCATGCCGGCCGGACCCGAACCGATGATCGCAACCTTCTTGCCGGTATGAACGGTCGCCGGCTGCGGGCGGATGAAGCCGAGCTCATAGGCCTTGTCGGCAATCGCCTGTTCGACCGTCTTGATCGCCACAGGCGTATCTTCGAGGTTCAGCGTGCAGGCTTCCTCGCAGGGCGCGGGGCAGACGCGGCCGGTGAACTCCGGGAAGTTGTTGGTGGAATGCAGGTTCTGGATCGCTGCTTCCCAGTTGTTGTTGTAGACGAGGTCGTTCCAGTCCGGGATCTGGTTGTGAACCGGGCAGCCGGTCGGGCCATGACAATAGGGGATGCCACAGTCCATGCAGCGAGCTGCCTGCTTCTGCACTTCCGGGTCAGACATAGGGATGGTGAATTCGCGGAAATGCCGGATACGATCCGACGCCGGCTGATACTTCGCAACCTGCCGGTCGATTTCCAGAAAGCCTGTAACCTTACCCATATTTTTGTCCCTTACCCTCATGACCGCCTCGCCTGCGGCCAGTTGTCCATCATCAGCCTCAGCTCTGGAGGCAGGTTGCTTCTTTCGACCGTCATCAGCACATATCCCCTGAGATCCATCCGCGCGGACCAGCAGCAGGATGCTGCCACCAATCGGCACGGGTCATTTGAAGATAGTCCGGTCATCCGCCACGCACTCGGCGCGGCGGACTTCTTTGCAAATTATTCCGCAGCGATACCCATCCGGGCGCGCTCCATTTCCTCAAGCGCACGGCGGTACTCGACCGGCATGACCTTGCGGAATTTCGGGCGGTAGTCGGCCCAGCCGTCCAGAATCTGCTTCGCGCGGGTGGAGCCCGTGTAGTGCAGATGGTTGGAAATCAGCTGATAGAGGCGCTCCTCGTCGTGACGCGTCATGTCACCGGAGACGTCGACACGCCCCTTGTGCGCCAGATCGCCGCCGTGATGATGCAGCTTCTCCATCATGTCGTCCTCTTCCGGAACCGGCTCGAGTTCGACCATCGCCATGTTGCAGCGCTTGGCGAAATCGCCGATCTCGTCGAGAACGTAAGCCACGCCACCGGACATGCCGGCCGCAAAGTTGCGCCCCGTTGCGCCGAGCACGACGACAACGCCGCCGGTCATGTATTCGCAGCCGTGGTCGCCCACGCCTTCGACGATGGCGATCGCACCCGAGTTACGGACAGCAAAGCGCTCGCCCGCGACACCGCGGAAGTAGCATTCACCCTCGGTCGCGCCGTAGAGAACGGTGTTGCCGACGATGATCGAATCTTCCGCGACGATCTTCGAATTTTCCGGCGGACGAACGATGATCTTGCCGCCCGACAGGCCCTTGCCGACATAGTCGTTGCCGTCGCCGATCAGGTTGAAGGTGATGCCGCGGGCCAGGAACGCGCCGAACGACTGTCCGGCCGTGCCGCGAAGCGTCACGTTGATCGTGTCTTCCTTCAGGCCGCGATGGTTATAGCGCTTCGCGACTTCGCCAGACAGCATCGCGCCTGCCGAACGGTCGACGTTCTTGATATCGACTTCGAAGGCAACCGGGGTCTTTGAGGAGAGAGCCGGCTCCGCCTGCTCGATCAGCTTGCGGTCTAGGATATCGTCGATCGGATGCTTCTGGCGGGTGGTCCAGTAAGTCTCTTCCTTGGCGGCCTCGACCTTGTGGAAGATGCGGCTGAAATCGAGACCCTTGGCCTTCCAGTGCGCCAGCATCTCGTCCTTCTCCAGCAGCTCCGAAGCGCCGACGATATCGTCGAGCTTGGTGAAGCCGAGCGAGGCCAGGATTTCGCGCACTTCGTTGGCGACGAAGAAGAAGTAGTTGATGACGTGCTCCGGCGTGCCCTTGAAGCGCTTGCGCAGAACCGGGTCCTGCGTCGCAACGCCAACCGGACAGGTGTTCAAATGGCACTTGCGCATCATGATGCAGCCGGCGGCGATCAGCGGCGCGGTCGCGAAGCCGAACTCGTCGGCACCGAGAAGCGCACCGATGACGACGTCGCGGCCGGTCTTCAGACCGCCATCGACCTGCAGGGCGATGCGCGAGCGAAGACCGTTCAGCACCAGCGTCTGCTGCGTCTCGGCAAGGCCGATTTCCCATGGTGAACCGGCATGCTTCAGCGAAGTCAGCGGCGATGCGCCCGTCCCGCCATCGAAGCCCGAGACCGTGATGTGGTCAGCACGCGCCTTGGCAACGCCGGCGGCAACCGTGCCAACGCCGACTTCCGAGACGAGCTTGACCGAAACATCGGACGTCGGGTTGACGTTCTTCAGGTCGTAGATCAGCTGTGCCAGATCTTCGATCGAATAGATGTCGTGGTGCGGCGGCGGCGAAATCAGGCCGACACCCGGCGTCGAGTGGCGGGTCTTGGCAACCGTCGCATCGACCTTGTGGCCGGGCAACTGACCGCCTTCGCCGGGCTTTGCGCCCTGCGCGACCTTGATCTGCAGCATGTCGGCATTGACGAGATATTCGGTGGTCACACCGAAGCGTCCCGAGGCGATCTGCTTGATCGCCGAGCGTTCCGGGTTCTGCGAACCGTCGGGCAGCGGCATGTAGCGGTCGCTCTCTTCGCCGCCCTCGCCGGTGTTCGACTTGCCGCCGATCTTGTTCATGGCGATCGCCAGCGTTGTATGCGCCTCGCGGCTGATCGAGCCGAAGGACATGGCGCCCGTCGAGAAGCGCTTGACGATATCGATCGCAGGCTCGACCTCATCAACGGAAACCGGCGTGCGGCCCAGCTGCTCGGCACTCTTGATGTTGAAGAGGCCGCGGATGGTGTTCATGCGCAGCGCCGAGGTGTTCACCATTTCGGCAAACTCGCGGTAGCGGTCCTCGGCATTGCCGCGGACGGCATGCTGCAGCGTGGCAACAGCGTCCGGCGTCCAGGCATGGCTTTCGCCGCGCATGCGGTAGGCATATTCGCCGCCGATATCCAGCGTCGTCGCCAGCAGCGGGTCCTTGCCGAAAGCCGATGTATGGCGCGCAACGGTTTCCTCGGCGATCGCCGAGAGATCGACACCTTCGATCATCGTTGCCGTGCCGAAGAAATACTTGTCGACCAGTTCCTGCTGCAGTCCGATCGCATCGAAGATCTGGCCGCCGCAATAGGACTGATAGGTCGAGATGCCCATCTTCGACATCACCTTCAGGATGCCCTTACCGACAGCCTTGATATAGCGATAGACGACTTCCGAGGCGTCGACTTCCTTCGGGAACTCGCCCTTGGCATGCATGTCGAGCAGCGTATCGAAAGCGAGATAAGGGTTGATCGCTTCGGCACCATAGCCAGCGAGCAGGCAGAAATGGTGTACTTCGCGCGGCTCGCCGGTCTCGACGACGATACCAACAGAGGTGCGCAGACCCTTGCGGATCAGGTGATGGTGGACGGCAGCGGTCGCCAGCAAC
This sequence comes from Rhizobium sp. 01L410, assembly GCF_056400165.1. Classification (NCBI taxonomy): domain Bacteria; kingdom Pseudomonadati; phylum Pseudomonadota; class Alphaproteobacteria; order Hyphomicrobiales; family Rhizobiaceae; genus Rhizobium; species Rhizobium sp. 01L410. Next base: position 14,082 of record NZ_JBFTST010000010.1, on the reverse strand, counting down.
GCCGGGATGGCGATGCGGTCGGGGCCGAGCTGACGGTCCGACAGCACGATGATGTTGTAACCGCCCTTGACGGCTGCCTCGGCGCGTTCGCAGAGGCGGTCGAGCATTTCGGGCATGCCTTCGGCGCCACGCTCCACGTCATAGGTGAAGTCGAGCGTCTTGGTGTCGAAGCGGTCTTCCGTGTGGCCGATCGAGCGGATCTTCTCGAGATCGCCGTTGGTCAGGATCGGCTGGCGCACTTCCAGACGCTTGGCATTCGCCATGCCGGTATGGTCGAGCAGGTTCGGACGCGGGCCGATGAACGACACGAGGCTCATGACCAGTTCTTCGCGGATCGGATCGATCGGCGGGTTGGTGACCTGCGCAAAGTTCTGCTTGAAATAGGTGTAGAGCAGCTTCGACTTTTCCGACATTGCCGAGATCGGCGTATCGGTGCCCATCGAACCGACGGCTTCCTGACCCGTGGTCGCCATCGGCGACATCAGGATCTTGGTGTCTTCGGTCGTATAGCCGAAGGCCTGCTGGCGGTTCAGCAGCGAAACATCTCGGCGCAGCGCGCGCGGCTCCACCGGCTTCAGGTCTTCGAGGATCAGCTGCGTACGGTCGAGCCAGCTGCGATACGGATGCTTGGTTGCAAGCTCGGACTTCACTTCCTCGTCGGAAACGATCCGGCCCTTTTCCATGTCGATCAGCAGCATCTTGCCGGGTTGCAGGCGCCACTTCTGAACGATGTCCTCTTCCGGAACCGGCAGCGTGCCGGCTTCCGAAGCGAGGATGATGCGATCGTCGTTGGTGACGAGGTAGCGCGCCGGACGCAGACCGTTACGGTCGAGCGTCGCGCCGATCTGCTTGCCATCGGTAAAGGCAACGGCAGCCGGGCCATCCCACGGCTCCATCAGCGCAGCATGGTATTCGTAGAATGCCTTGCGCTCGGCAGCCATCGACTGGTTGCCAGCCCAGGCTTCCGGGATCAGCATCATCACGGCATGCGCCATGGAATAGCCGCCGCGCACCAGGAACTCGAGCGCGTTATCAAAACAGGCCGTATCCGACTGGCCCTCGTAGGAGATCGGCCAGAGCTTGGAGATATCGTCGCCGAACAGCGGCGAGGACACCGAGGCCTGACGCGCCGCCATCCAGTTGACGTTGGAACGCAGCGTGTTGATTTCGCCGTTATGGGCAACCATGCGGTACGGATGCGCCAGCTTCCAGGACGGGAAGGTGTTGGTCGAGAAGCGCTGGTGCACGAGGGCGACGGCGCTCTCGAAGCGCGGGTCCGCCAGATCCTTGTAGTAGGCACCGACCTGATAGGCCAGGAACATGCCCTTGTAGACGATCGTCGCCGATGACAGCGATACCGGATAGAAATTGCTCTCCTCGCCATCGAACTCGTCATAGATGCGGTTGGAGATCACCTTGCGGAGCGTGAACAGGCGGCGCTCGAACTCGTCGTTCGTCGCGGCATCTTCGCCGGCGCCGATGAAGATCTGAACGTGATGCGGCTCGGTGGCGGCGATCTCGGGCGCCTTGGAGAGCGACGAGTTGTCGACCGGCACATCGCGGAAGCCGATCAGAACCTGACCTTCCTCGGTGATGACATCCTTGATCACCTTCTTGAAATGCTCGATCTGCGCTTCGTCGCGCGGCATGAAGATGTGACCGACGCCGTATTCGCCAGCCTTCGGCAGGGTGATGCCCTGCTTCGCCATCTCCTCACGGAAGAAGCGATCAGGAATCTGCACGAGAATGCCCGCGCCATCACCCATCAGCGGATCGGCGCCGACAGCACCGCGGTGCGTCAGGTTTTCGAGAATGAAGAGACCGTCCTTGACGATCTGATGCGACTTCTGACCCTTCATATGCGCAACGAAGCCGACGCCACAGGCATCATGCTCGTTGCGGGGATCGTAGAGGCCCTGCTTTTTCGGCAGTCCGGAGGCGAATTTGCGCGTTTTGGCCGTTGCGCGCGCATTGGCCACAGCACTCTGGTCAAAACTCGTGGATGGCGTCTTGTTCGTCATCGTCTTCGCTCCTGTCAAAGCCCGCGGGGGTCGGCGGGCGGCCTTTCGTCATGCACCGTTCCCGATCTTAGGTCCGGCGCGTGACAGCGCTGTTGCATTGTGAAGATCGGCCGCATGCGTCCGCCAGAAGCGATCCGCCGCGCTCCGCGCCTGTCAGCCGCTTCCGCGCAACCTCAAAGGTCTTGCGCTCGTGCGGACTATAACGTGAAAGCCTGCAAAGGTCAGGACTTTCGGCACCTCTCCGGCCACGAAGGCCAAAATAGGACAACAACCCTGTCCTAATTCACAAGTTCTATGCCAGAATGACGGAGCTCCCGCAAGAGTGATAAATTAAAAAAACATCAAGTTTCGACCGAAAGTTACCAGAAACAATAACTAAGCGACATAAAATTACGCCCTTTTGCACTATTTTGTATATTGATTGCGGAAATCAGATTTCGTGATGTGTCTGATGGCTGGCGCTTGATCGGCCGCGGCAATGGCGTAATGTCCCTGCCGAACTTTGCCCCTCCCCCAAACTACCAAGTGCGGTCACATCATGTTTTTTGCTTCCGACAACTGGGCCGGTGCCCACGAGGCCATTGCCAAACGTCTTCTTTCCGCCTCCACCGGCTTTGCCGCCGCCTATGGCAACAGCGATCTCGACAAGAAGGTCGCAGCCCGCTTCTCCGAGGTCTTTGAGCGCGACGTCGCCGTCTTCTTCGTGGCAACAGGCACCGCCGCCAACTCGCTCTCGCTTGCCAGCGTGCAACGGCCGGGCGGCGTGACTTTCTGCCATTCCGAGGCCCACGTGATCGAAGACGAATGCGGCGCACCGGAATTCTTCGCCGATTCTGCCCGCCTGATCCCCGTCAGCGGCGAGGCTGGAAAGATCGACCCGGCCAAACTCTCGGCGAAGATCGCCAGCTTCCCGGAAGATGCCGTGCATCACGGCCGCGCCTCCGCCATTACCATCACTCAGGCGACAGAGATCGGCACCGTCTACTCGCTGCCTGAAATCGGCGAGATCTCGTCGATCGCCAGGAAGCGCGGCCTCCCGCTTCATATGGATGGCGCCCGTTTTGCCAATGCGCTTGTCGCGCTCGGTGCAACACCGGCGGAAATGACCTGGAAGCGCGGCGTCGATATTCTCTCGTTCGGCGGCACCAAGAACGGCTGCTGGTGTGCGGAAGCGATCGTCTTCTTCAACCCGGAGCAGGCCAAGGACATTCCCTTCATCCGCAAGCGCGCCGCGCAGCTCTTCTCCAAGTCGCGCTTCATCGCCGCGCAATTCGACGCCTACTTCGAGGAAGAGCTCTGGCTTGGCCTTGCACGCCATTCTAACGGCATGGCCGACCAGCTGCGCTCCGGCATCGGCGCCAGCAATTCCGCCCGCCTTGCCTGGCCGACGGCATCCAACGAAGTCTTTGCCGTTATCACTAAAGCCGCAGCCAAGACCGCCGAAAGCCGCGGCGCAAAATTCTATGAGTGGCCTATCCCGGTCGCCACCCCGGAACTCGTTGGCGACAACGAAACGCTGATCCGTCTGGTGACAAGCTTTGCGACGACGGAAGCCGATGTCGACGGCTTCCTGAAATGCCTGGCGGCATAAGGAGGCATCAATTCTGATGTCCGAAGACGGCGGATTGGGGTGCACCCTGATCCGCCTTTTCTGCTTCGTGGCCGATCACCACGATCATCATCACGCAGGCAACCAGCCCGGATACGAATATTGCTCCATAAATCATCGGTCCGTTCTCCCTTGCCCCGAACGACGACCTTTAAGGATTGCTAAACTATCGGCCGAAATCTGACCAAACGTCTAAGCGACACGGTTGAGACGAGCTTAAAGCGGCAAGCAGCCCGTTAACGTTTGCGTGAAAGCCTGCACAAATGTGTGGTCTCGCGGAACTTTCGAGCCGCCTTTCGATTTTACAGGCGAAAGGTGAAAATCATGAAAAAACTCGCAATCCTAGTTATTTCTCTCGCTACCGCCTTCACCGGCATTGCGCCAGCGCAGGCGTTCCCGGTGGTCAACATCGAGAAGCCGCAGCTGGCATCCGATATCCAGCAGGTGCGCAGCCCAAGAATTGTGCGCCACCGCAACTGGAACAACCACCATTGGAACAATGGCCGCTACCACTCGAACTATAACCGCCGCTACTATCGCGACGGCTACTACCATCGCCATAACAACAATGCTGGCGCGATTATCGGCGGACTTGCAGCCGGTGCGATCATCGGCGGCGCATTGAGCGCTGCGTCGCAGCCGCGCTACTATGGCGGCAACTCGCACACCCGCTGGTGCGCCGACCGCTACCGTTCGTACCGGGCTTCGGACAACACGTTCCAGCCCTATAATGGCCCCCGCCAGCAGTGCGTAGGCCCATAACCAGAACAACAGAAACCCCGCCAATCCGGCGGGGTTTCTGTTTAGCTGCTTGACCGCAAGCTGCGCACCTTGCCGAGGATGTCTTCGGAAAGCGCCGAGACCAGAGCCCGATCGGCGCCCTTGCGTGGAACGAGCACGAATTCCACATCCTCGAGCACCGGCAGCCGACCAGGCGAAATTTCCTTCAATCCTGACGGTGCCATGCTGCGCGGTTGCACCAGCACCCCCATTCCGGCACGCGCCGCCGCCGTAAGGCCGCTGAGGCTGCCGCAGGTGCAGACGATCCGCCACGCCACCTGCGTTCGCCCCAGTGCTTCAAGCGCGATGCTGCGGGTGACGCTTGGCGCCGGAAAGGCGATCAGCGGCAGCGGGTTCTGCGCCATGATATGCTCGGGATCACGCGCCAGCCACACCAGAGGCTCGCGGTAAACCAGCTTGCCGCGCGCATCCCCCAGCCGGCGCTTGGCAAGCACAAGGTCGATCTCGCCATTGTCCTGCATCTCATAGAGCGCACCAGAAAGAGCAACGGTGAGCTCCAGATCAACGGAGGGATGCGAGCGGACGAAATCTTCCAGCACCGCCGGGAGCTGGCTGGTGACGAAATCCTCCGAAACGCCGAGCCGCAACTTGCCGCGCAGACTGTTGCCGCGAAACAGAGACTGCACTTGCCCCTCGATCGAAAGCATGGCCCGGGCATGCGACAGCAGCGCCTCACCGTCTCCAGTCAGCACCACCTTATGCGTATCCCGCGCCAGCAATTTCCGGCCGACCGACGTTTCAAGCCGCTGAATATGCTGGCTGACGGTGGATTGTCCAAGCCCCAGCCGCTCGGCAGCCAGAGTGAAACTGCCCATCTGTTCGACGGTGACGAAACTGCGCAACTGGGTAAGATCGAGCATTTTAATCTCAATTCATGATAACTGTTATTCCTTGCATCCTGAATCATAATGGATGACAAAACAATGAACTTAGAATTGCCCGGGACCAGATCATGCGCCGCTTCCTGCCAGATACTTTCACGATCCTCCTCGTCTGCACCGTTATCCTCGCGTCGCTGTTTCCGGCGGACGGTGCGTTTGCTGGTTACTTCAGCATTGCCACGGATTTGGCGATCGCCCTGTTGTTCTTCCTGCACGGCGCGCGTCTTTCCCGCGACGTGGTGATCGCCGGCGTGCTGCACTGGCGTCTGCATCTGGCGATCCTGCTGACCACCTTTGCGCTGTTCCCGCTGCTTGGCGTAGCCATCGGCTTCATCCCCGATACGATCCTGCCGCAGCCGCTCTATCTTGGCATTCTCTTCCTCTGCGTGCTGCCTTCGACGGTTCAGTCCTCGATCGCCTTCACCTCGATGGCCGGCGGCAATGTTCCGGCAGCGATCTGCTCGGCATCGGCCTCGAACATTTTCGGTATGTTCCTGACGCCGCTGCTCGTCGGCTTGCTGTTCTCTGTCGGCGGCCATGGCGGCTTTTCTTGGGATGCGCTTGAGCAGATCATGCTGCAGCTGCTGCTGCCCTTCGTGCTTGGCCAGGTATTGCAGCCGTGGATCGGTGACTGGATCCGCTCGAAAAAGAAGATCCTGATGCCTGTCGATCGCGGATCGATCCTGATGGTCGTCTACGTGGCCTTCAGCAAGGCCGTCGTCGAGGGTCTCTGGCATACATTCTCGATCGGCGATATCGCCGTTGTCATCGTCCTCGACATGCTGCTGCTGGCGCTGGTGCTTGCGATCACCATGTACGGAAGCCGGGCGCTTGGCTTCAACAAGGCCGACGAGATCACCATCACCTTCTGTGGCTCAAAGAAGAGCCTGGCGAGCGGCGTGCCGATGGCCAACGTCATCTTCGCCGGCCAGTCGATCGGCGCCATCGTGCTGCCGCTGATGCTGTTCCACCAGATCCAGCTGATGGCCTGCGCCGTCATCGCCCAGAAATACGCAGCTGCCGCCGCAAAGCGGGCCAGCGCTAAAGAACTCGAGGAAGCGGCAAGTCCGGCCTGACCGGTGAGCGCGGCACGCAATCAACAAAAAAGCGGCGCTCCATCGGAGCGCCGCTTTTCTTTTCAGTCCTGGGAGGGATTGATCAGTTGGTGACCTGAGCCTCGATGGCCTTGGGCGCGTTAACCGCCTCGGCGGCAATCGCAATCTTCCGGGGCTTCATGGCTTCAGGAATGCTGCGCAGAAGGTCGATGTGCAGCAGGCCGTTCTTCAGCGAAGCGGCAGTGACCTCGACGTGATCGGCAAGCTGGAAGCGGCGCTCGAAAGTGCGCTTGGCGATGCCGCGATAGAGGAATTCGCTGCCGTCGGCAGCATCTTCGCTCTTTTCGCCCTTGACGGTCAGGGCGTGCGCCTGAGCCTCGATCGAGATTTCGGTTTCATCGAAACCAGCAACCGCCATCGTGATGCGGTAGGTGTTCTCACCGGTGCGCTCGATATTGTAGGGCGGGTAGGTCTGGCCCTGATCGGGCTGAGCAAGGCTGTCGAGCATCGTGAAAAGACGATCGAAACCGACGGTGGAACGGTAGAGGGGAGAAAAATCGACGTGACGCATAGTGTCCTCCTTGGGAAGCGACGAGTTGCGAAAAACATGTCCCCGAAACCCCATATTCGGCAGCTTCGGAGCGGTTCGGCAGGCCCTTCCGGCGCCTGCAGAATTCAGATGGTGATCGATTTTCCGGAGTTCAAGTGCCGCCGATCAGACCGGTGAACCACGCATGAACGCCCGGTTCGGTATCGGTTCAGCCGCCCTGTCCTAGAAATCAAACCGTCGGGTAATCAAACTGGCCCGATGGCTGAAGTGCATCGTCCCTTCTTCTTCAGTCCGATTATGGACCGGCGCCGGGCATCCCTCTCTCCCCGCCGGTCTCTTTTTTCGAGCGGACTTGGCGGCCGGACGATCTTTAAGAGTTGATTTCAGCCTCGCGTGCATTATCCCCTACAATGGACGTTCATCGAGCAGCGGCAAATCCCATGGACCAGGTTCTCATCTCGACTCCAGACAATCCGGCCCCAGAGAACCGGACCGAGGGCTATTTCGAGACCTTTGACGGGCAGCAGCTGCGCTATGCGGTGTTTCGCTCCAACGCCTCCGTCGCCAAGGGCACGGTGGTGCTGCTGCAGGGCCGCAACGAATATATCGAGAAATATTTCGAGACGATCCGCGATCTGACGGCGAAGGGCCTCTGGGTGGCGACCTTCGACCTGCGCGGCCAGGGCGGCTCGCCGCGCCTCGTCAAGAAGCGCCAGCACGGCCATGTCCGGCGGTTTTCGGATTACGAGCGCGACCTGGACATCTTCCTCGAAAAGATCGTGCTGCCGGACACCCGCCTGCCCTTCTACATTCTGGCGCATTCCACGGGAGCGCTGATCGCGCTTTCCGCCGCACCGTATCTGTCGACGCGCATCGAACGCATGGTCCTATCGGCACCGTTCATCGGTCTGATCGGCCAGGCTGCATCGGCCTCGACTATCCGTAGGCTGGCGTCCGCTGCCTGCAGCGTCGGCTTGGGCACCATGGCGCTGAGCGCCAAACTGCGCGAGCCCGAGTTCCGTGACAACCCGCTGACGTCAGACGAGGTCCGCTTCGAGCGCAACGCCGCGATGATGCGCAATCACCCCGAACTAACGCTCGGCCCGCCGACTGCCCGCTGGCTGGTCGAATCCTTCAAGACGATCGACAAGGTGATGGCGCCGAACCACCTGTTCTCCATCACCATTCCGACCGTCGTCATCGCCCCCACGCGTGACGGCGTCGTGCCCTATATCGCCCAGGAGCGCCTGTCGCGCTATTTCCGCGCCGGTCAGCTGGTGCCGGTCAACGGCGCCCGTCACGAGATCTTCCAGGAGCGCGATGTCTATCGCGCAGCCGCCCTTGCCGCCTTCCACGCCTTCATCCCCGGCAGCGATGCGGAGGCGATACAGGAAGTCGAAGCGATCGGCACCTGACGCCTACCGCTGCAGGATGGCGATCGCCTGTTCGTAGACAGCCCGGCTGCCGGCGGCGATAATCGAACCGCCGTTTTCCGGCCGCCCGCCGTCCCAGGTCGTCATGATACCGCCCGCCTTCTCGACGACGGGAATGATGCCGCCGACGTCGTAGGGCTTCAGGCTGTTTTCGATCACGAGATCGATATGCCCGGCCGCAAGCAGCGCATAGGCGTAGCAATCGCAGCCATAGCGGAACAACCGCACCTGGCTTTCGATCTCCCGGTACTTGTCCATATCGCTGCCGGTGAAGAGATGCGGCGAGGTGGTAAACAGGATGGCGTTGGAAAGCGCATCGCAATCGCGCACCTTGAGCTGCCGGTCGCCTTCCGGCCCGGTGTAGAACGAACCGCTCTGGTCGGCGAAATAGCGCTCTCCGGTGAACGGCTGCTCGATCATGCCCATGATGGCTTGGCCATTTTGCTGCAGGCCGATCAGCGTGCCCCAGACGGGTACGCCCGATATGAAGGCCCGCGTGCCATCGATCGGATCGATGACCCAGACATATTCCCGGTCGAGACCGACGCTGCCGTGCTCCTCGCCAAGGATGCCGTGTTCGGGATAATGCGCCTCGATCAGCTTGCGGATCGCAGCTTCCGCCGCCTGGTCGCCCTCGGTGACCGGGTCGAACCCGCTGGCGAGCTTGTTGGTAACATCAAGGCCGGAGCGGAAGCGCGGCAGCGTTTCGGCCTTGGCCGCTTCGGCTAGACGATTGAAGAACGAGCGGTCGGGGAGCATTGGCGGATCCGTTTCTGGCCTCGGGATTGGCGCTTTTCATAGCGAAACTGCGTTAAAATGCAAACACTTCAGGCAATCGATCTTTATCTGCCTAATTATTTTGCACTGCAATATTTTGCTTGACGATTGTGCAATGCAATAGTAGCTTCCTCTTACAGTCTTCTGACTGTAAATACCCTCCTTGGGTGTTTCCTCCCTAGACTTAGCCGCGCTGCAGAGCGCGGTTTTTTTTGAGTATTGCCAGGGAGTTATTCGGCAGCTAGCGCCGTATCGTCAGCAAAACGCTGCACGTAATCCGCCATCTGCCGCATGAAGCTCGTCACCGCATTGGCGATCACAGGGAAATCAGCCCGCTTTTCCAGCGTCACCTCATCGACATAGATCGAGCGATTGACCTCGATCTGCAGCGCATGCAGGCCCCGCGACGGGCGCCCGTAATGCTCGGTGATGAAGCCGCCGGCATAGGGCTTGTTGCGAATGGCCGTGAAGCCCATCTCTTCGAAGATGCTGATAGCAGTGCGCGACAACTCGGCGGAGGCCGACGTTCCGTAACGGTCGCCGATAATGAAATCCGGCCGCTGATTGCTGCCGGCAACCCGCACATTTCCAGGCATCGAGTGGCAATCGATCAACACCCCGAAGCCGAACTGAACATGGGTACGGGCAATCAGTCGCCGAAGTGCGGCGTGATAGGGCTTGTAGACGCTCTCGACGCGATCAAGCCCTTCCTGGACCGGAATGCGCCGCGCATAGATCTCCATGTTTTCGGCGACGATGCGCGGGATGGTCCCTAGACCGCCTGCAACACGCAGCGAATTGATGTTCGCATAGGACGGCAGAAGCCCGTCGAACATTCGCGGATCGAGTTCATAGGGTTCACGGTTAACGTCGAGATAGGCCCGCGGGAAGTTTGCGAGCAGGAGCGGCGCACCGAGCAGGCTCGCCGCCGAGAACAGTTCATCGACGTAGTGATCCTCCGAGCGGCGGATCGAAATGCCCTGAAGACGCGACTGAGCGATAAATTCCGGTGGATAAATGCGGCCGCTATGGGGGGAATTGTAAACGAAGGGAATGGTCTGCGACACGGGCTCACGTATCTCAAAAAGCTCGTATTCGCGGATTTCAGGCACCTTCTACCCTCTTAACCATGTCGTTCGAGGCTTGCTTGCCCCATGTTGCCAGTTGCCCGGCCGCAAGTCCATACTATGTACAGGGGATGACAGCCACGGGTGGTCACTTCACCGGTTGTTTACCGGGGAAGGACTAGTGTATTGGCTGGAGCCTCCCATAAAAATTCATCTCACCAGCGGTCTGGATAATGACTCAGAAGATACTGCTTGCAGAAGACGACAACGACATGCGCCGCTTCCTCGTGAAGGCGCTCGAAAAGGCAGGCTACAAGGTTCTGTCCTACGACAACGGCGCAAGCGCCTATGACCGGCTCCGCGAAGAGCCCTTTTCGCTTCTGCTGACCGACATCGTCATGCCTGAAATGGACGGCATCGAACTCGCGCGTCGCGCGACCGAACTCGATCCGGACCTCAAGGTCATGTTCATCACCGGTTTTGCTGCCGTGGCACTGAACCCTGATTCGAAGGCACCGAAGGATGCAAAGGTCCTTTCCAAGCCTTTCCACCTCCGCGATCTCGTCGACGAAGTGAACAAAATGCTTGCCGCATAAGGCTTGCAGGCGTCAGGTCACAAAACTTCAAAAAAGCCTATTGACGGCCCCAAAGGTTTTGTGATCTATGCGCCGCCATCGGATGGGCGTGTAGCTCAGCGGGAGAGCACTACGTTGACATCGTAGGGGTCACAGGTTCAATCCCTGTCACGCCCACCATCCGATCCTCTTGATTTATTAGAGGATTTTCACCAAGCCGCTGATTGGTGATTTTAGCCTCCCTCAAAGCCGGCTAAGTTTTCTCGCAAAATCTCCCACGTCCCTGCCTTTTGCAGGACTGCCATTTCCCGCGTCTGCCGCGAACTACCGCAGGGAAGCTGCGGTATGGTTCTCAGTCGAATTAAGAAGCATGCCTTGAGATACACCATGGCGATCGCGGCTGTGTGCCGGGCCGAATCTTTGGCACAAGTGAAAGCCTCTACAGAGCCCTCCAGGACGCGCTCGCCGATGCAGCCGGGGCGCAACAGCACAAGACTGTCATCTCTCGCCCAAGGCCTTCCCTGGGCCTTTTATGACCGTTGAAAAATCGGAATGACCGGACCCAGCCGGTGGCACACTTCCATCACATAAAACAGCCGATTCGAATCGGAAGGCAATGATGATTCGCGGCATGGTCTCGGAGCGAACTGGCGGCAGCTTGTTGCCCTGCGCGAGGTCGGAGGCCGGAAAATGAAAAGGGCCCGCAAAGCTGCGGGCCCGATTGCGTTAAGCCGGTGAAGCGTGGCCGTCAGGCCACCCTCCCTTGCGTCTTAGGCTGCGTTGTAGGCGGCCACGACGGCTGCCAGCTGGTCGTCGTTCATTGCCTGGATCTGCGGCGTGGTGAAGGCGTTGGCGTGATCCTTGTCCAAAGCCGTGATGTCGTCCGCAGACAGTCCCTTGATCGCGCTGACGTCGATTGCGGCGATCTCGTCGACCGAGAACTTCGCGACCCCTTCCGGCGCCATGGCACCGATCTGTGCAGCGTTCAGCTTGGCGGTCTGCGACAGCGTGATCCCTTCGATCTGAGCGGTGCTCATCGAGGTGATCTGCGTTGCCTTGAGACCGGTGATCGCCGTGTCGCTGAGCTTGCCGATCTGAGCCGCGGAGAGACCCGCGATCTGATCGTTGCTCAGTGCGCCGACCTGGGCGGCGGAGAGTGCGCCGAGCTGGTCGTCGGTGAACTTGCCGAGCTGGGCAGCCTTGAAGCCGGCGATCTGCTGTGTCGTGATCGACTTGATCTGATCAGCGCTCAGCTTGCCAATCTGGCTGTCGCTGAGAACACCGATCGCGTCGGTCTTCAGACCACCGATCGACTTGGTGCCAATCGCGGCAACCGCGTCGTCCGTCAGTTTGGTGACGTTCGTGGCGCTGAAGCCAGCGACCTGCAGAGCAGTCAGGAGACCTGCCTGGCCTGTGGTGATGCCGGCAACCTGATCGGCGCTCATCGCCGTGATCTGGCTTGCCTTCAGGCCCGCTACAGCCGCGTTGCTGAGCTTGCCGATCTGACCGGCAGAGAGACCGCCAATCTGGTCGTTGGTCAGTGCACCAACCTGAGCGGCGGAAAGTGCGCCGATCTGGTCGTCACTGAACTTGCCGAGCTGAGCAGCCGTGAAGCTGGCAACCTGCGTCGACAGCAGACCGGAGATCTGGTCCGCGCTGAGCTTGCCGATCTGGCTATCGCTGAGAGCGGCAATGGCATCGGCCTTCAGACCGTTGATCGACTTCGCCGTGATCGCCCCGATGTCGTCATCGGAGAACTTCTTGATGTCGTCAGCGCTCAGGGCACCGACCTGGGCTGCCGTCAGCACAGCGGCCTGGGACGTGCTGACGCCTTCGAGCTGTACGTCGGTCATGCCGCTGATCTGGGTTGCCTTCAGACCACCCACTGCAGCGTTGCTGAGCTTGCCGATCTGGGCAGCCGAGAGACCGGCGATCTGCGTGTCGGAGAGTGCGCCGACCTGAGCAGCCGTCAGAGCACCCATCTGATCGTCGGTGAACTTGCCGAGCTGGCCAGCCGTGAAGCCGGCGATCTGCTGCGTTGTCACAGCCTTGATCTGATCGGCGCTGAGCTTGCCGATCTGGCTGTCGCTGAGAACAGCGATCGCTTCGTTCTTCAGGCCAGGGATCGCCTTGGCGGTCAGGCCGGCCACTGCGTTGTCGGTCAGCTTCGTCACGTTCGTGGCGCTGAAGCCACCAACCTGCGCAGCTGTCAGCAGAGCACTCTGGTCAGCAGTGATGCCGGCAACCTGATCGGCGCTCATCGCCGTGATCTGCGTTGCCTTGAGGCCGGTGACTGCCGTGTTGCTGATCTTGCCGATCTGACCGGCCGAGAGGCCACCGATCTGCGTATCGGTCAGCGCGCCGACCTGAGTTGCGGAGAGCGCACCGATCTGGTCATCGGTGAACTTGCCGAGCTGCGTGGCAGTGAAGCCGCTGACCTGCTTAGGCGTCATCGCCTTGAGCTGGTCGGTACTGAGCTTGCCGACCTGGCTTTCGCTGAGGACAGCGATCGCGTCGTTCGTCAGGCTCGGGATTGCCTTGGTGGTCAGGCCAGCAACCGCATCATCGGTCAGCTTGGTAACGTTCGTGGCAGTGAAGCCAGCAACCTGTGCACCGGTCAGAAGAGCGCTCTGGCCTGCGGTGATGCCAGCAACCTGATCGGCGGTCATCGCCGTGATCTGGCTTGCCTTGAGGCCGGTGACGGCTGTGTTGCTAAGCTTGCCGATCTGACCGGCGGAAAGACCACCGATCTGGTCGTTGGTCAGTGCACCAACCTGAGCGGCGGAGAGTGCGCCGATCTGGTCGTCGGTGAACTTGCCAAGCTGAGCAGCCGTGAAGCTCGCAACCTGTGTCGACAGCAGACCGGAGATCTGGCCGGTCGTCAACTTGCCGATCTGGCTTTCGGTAAGGGCAGCGATTGCCTCGTTCTTCAGGCCGTTGATCGACTTTACACCAATCGCTCCGATTTCGTCGTCGGAGAACTTCTTGATGTCATCGGCACTCAGAGCACCGACCTGGGCTGCCGTCAGTGCGCCAGCCTGAGCAACACTCAGACCTTCAAGCTGCGTGTCAGACATACCGCTGATCTGCGTTGCCTTCAGACCGCCGACTGCAGCGTTGCTGAGCTTGCCGATCTGAGCAGCCGAGAGACCGACGATCTGCGTGTCGGAGAGAGAGCCGACCTGGGCTGCCGTCAGAGCACCCATCTGATCGTCGGTGAACTTGCCAAGCTGGCCAGCCGTGAAGGCGGTAACCTGCTTCGGCGTCATCACCTTGATCTGGTCGGCGCTGAGCTTGCCGATCTGGCTGTCGC
>NZ_JBFTST010000009.1:0-253708 GCF_056400165.1 Rhizobium sp. 01L410 | reverse complement strand
CCCTGGCGACTGTTCGGGTCCAATGGAACGGCGGACGGAGACCCAGGCTCTCCCACGGGCTTGGTGTCCCAAAGGTGCATCGGTCTTCCATCCGCCACCGCGATAGGCATTACAGCCTCGATAGCGGATAAAGGGAAGTTACAAAGGTGGCCCGAAGGGTCGGATGAGGGGGCTCCGGGCTTCAAAGCCAACTAGGATTCTGGTTATCCCCACTCCCTCATTGCTGTGCCCTTAGGGCTGAGCCCACGGGATGTTACAGGGAACCAGGCCACCGCGCGTCTGCGCGGTGAATGACTTGCGACACTATGAAGAGTCTCCTGCGCCCAAGGACTTGGGCGCGCTGGATCCCTGTGACGGGCACAGGGATGAGGGAGATTGGGGTGGGGCGTCCCATCTCTCCTGCGTCTTTCAAAAGGAATTTCCAATGACCTATGCATTGATCACTCCGCCACTGGCGGAGGCGCTGGCGCTTGGCGAGGTGAAGGCGCATTTGCGACTGGATGGGGACGAGGAGGACGGGTTGCTGACGTCGCTGATCGGCGTTGCCCGCGAGCACCTGGAGCGGGTGACGGGGCTTTGTCTGATGGGGCAGGGCTGGCGGCTTTATCTTGATTCAGTTCCTGAAGACGGGGTGATTCAGATTGCCAGGGGGCCGGTGCAAGCGATTGAAAGCGTGACGCTTTACGATGCCGGTGGCGAGGAGATCTCGCTCCCGCTGGATGGGCATGTGCTGGATCGAGGCGCGCGGCCGGCGCGGCTGATCCTCGGGCGCCCTGCAGAGGCCGGGCGGGCGATCAATGGCATCGAGATCGATTTTTCGGCGGGCTTCGGCGAAACGGCGGCGGATGTGCCTGATGCCCTGAAGCGGGCGATGCTGATGCATGTGGCGCAGATGTTTGCGTTCCGCGGTGCTATCGCGGTGGCCGATCAGCCGGCGGATATTCCCGATGGATACGACCGGCTGATCGCGCCCTTCCTGATGAGGCGGCTCTGATGCGGGCGGTGATGTTCGATCCCGGGCAGATGACGGCGCGCCTGCAGCTGGAGCGGCAGGTCGAGACGGCGGACGGGCAGGGCGGGGCGGCGGTTTCGTTTGAGCCGGTCTGCTTGGTCTGGGCCTGCATCGAGCCGCTGGGCGAGAGCCGCGAGGAGCGGGCGGGCGCCGAGATCGTGACGGTGACGCACAGGATCTGGCTCAGGTTTCGTTCCGGCGTTTCAAGCGGCATGCGGCTGCGCAAGGGCGAGCGCATCTTCGCGATCCGGAGTCTGCGTGATCCCGATGAGGGCGGGCGCTATCTCGTATGCCTCTGCGAGGAGGACGGGCGATGACGGCGGTGGTGCAGACGATAGCCGATCTCGCGGCCTTTCTGGCGAAACTGGCGCGGGATGGCGGCAAGCGGCCGAAGGAGACTGGCGATGAGCGCGGCAAATGAACTGCTGACGGCGATCCATGCGCGGCTAACCGGCGATGCCGGGCTTCGCGGGTTGATCGGGGCGGATGGTATCCGCGACAGGCTGGTGAGCGGCAAGCGGCTGCCCTGCATCGTGATCGGCGAGATGACGGGCGGCAGCATTCTCGAGGGCGAGGCGGGTGATGAGCATCGGTTCTCGCTCGACATCTGCTGCGAGGAGGGCGGCCGCAAGGCGGCGGGTGAGATCGTGGCGATGGTCTTGAGGTTGCTCGACGATGCGGCGCTGACGCTGCAGGGGCATCATCTTGTCGGCCTGCAGCACCTTTTGACGCGGTCGCGGCGCGAGGCGAAGACGCGCATGCACATGGCCGAGATGCGCTTCAGGGCAGTGACGGAACTGGTTGACGCGCCGCCTGCCTGACCATGGCGGCGAGCATCAAGACAAGGGCGAGCGCGATGGCCGCGAGCACGGCGCAGATGATAAGCGTCAGGCCGGTACCGGCGCGGTCGAGCGTGGCGGTGAAGATGACGGGTGCTGCGGCATTGGCGAGGTTTTGCGGCATCGACAGGCGGGCCGCTTGCAACCCGTATTCCCTGGCCGAGAAGAAGGACAGCGGCAGCAGCGCGCGGGCGACGGCGAGGATGCCGGAACCGAAGCCGTACATCAGGATGAAGGTGACGAGCACAGGGGTCGAGCCGCTGAACGTGAGCAGCATCGCGAAGCTTGCGAGCATCAGGCTGATGCCGACGATCGAGGTCAGGATCGGATTGCCGCGCTTGCCGAGCAGCATGTCGAGCCCGCGGGCCGAAATGCCGATGATGCCGCGCGCGGAGCCGAGCTGCAGCGCAAAGGCGGGCGAGGCGCCGGACTGGCGGAAGATTTCGATCAGCGACGGCGCGACGCCGAAACTGACGAAGGTGCAGAGCGTCGTGGAGGCTGCCAGCAGCAGGAAGGCGGTGCGGCGCTGCTTGCTCGACAGCGCGATCGGCGGCGTTTCTGCGGCAGGGCCCTGTGTATGCGTGGCGACCGGTTTTGGCAGCGCGAAAAGGTGCAGCGGCAGGCAGATGAAGAGGTGGAGGGCGGCCGAAATCCGGAAGGCGGCGCGCCAGCCGAAGGCGTCGTTGAGCCACGTCAGCAGAGGCCAGAAGATGGTCGCCGACAGGCCGGTGAACAGCATGAGGATGGCGATGACGCGCTTGCCGTTCATCCCCTCGCGCTCGACGACGGCGGTATAGGCGGGCGCCGACAGGCCGAGCGCGCCGCCGAGGCCGATGACGATCCAGGCGAGCGCATAGAGGATGATGTCGTGCGCAGCCGAGAGCATGACGAGGCCGGTGGCGAAGATCACGGACGAGGCGGCGAGCACTTTGGCGGCACCATGGCGCGTCAGCAGGCGGCCGGTACCTGGGCTGGCGAAGGCGGTGACCACCATCATGATGGTGATGCCGGCAAAGATGATCTCATTCGGCAGGCCGAGCTCGGGCGCGATGACGCGGCCCATGACGCCGAGCATGTCGAATGTGGTGCCCCAGCCGATGAGCTGGGTGATCGCGAGGACGGCGATCGTCTGCGCCGAGCGGAGGGGGAATGTTGGCATTGGTGCTGAAAGGCTTCGGGGCTGGAAATAGGGGTGGGGTTTAGCAGGTTTGGTGGGGGTGAGGGAAGGTTGGAGTCTGACGATCGAGAGCGTTTCGATTGTGGCCCCCTCATCCGCCCTACGGGCACCTTCTCCCCCATGGGAGAAGGGGAAACCGCGAGCTTGACTTGCTTTCATGGCTCGGCGTCGCGGTACTTCCCTTCTCCCCGCGGGGAGAAGGTGCCCGAAGGGCGGATGAGGGGGCTCCGGTTGCTGTGTGACGTGAGTCTCTCGCCGCGCAGACGCGCGGATGCGTGGTTTGGGCAGGCGGTTTGGGTTTCAGGAGGGCAAGGGCATGGTGGCGCAGAAGGGCAAGGATCTGCTGTTGAAGATCCACAACGGGACTGGTTACGAGACGGTCGCGGGGCTGAGGTCGAAGCGCTTGGCGTTCAATGCCGAGACGGTCGATGTCACCGATGCAGAGAGCGCCGGGCGATGGCGGGAGCTGCTGGGTGGGGCGGGCGCGCAGCGGGCTTCGGTTTCGGGCGCGGGCATCTTCAAGGATGCGGCGTCCGACGGGCTGGTGCGGGGCGCGTTTTTCAATGCGTCGATCTTGAACTGGCAGATTGTCGTGCCCGATTTCGGCAGCGTGACCGGAGCATTCCAGGTGACGGCGCTCGAATATTCCGGGCAGCATGATGGCGAGATCCTGTTCGAGCTGGCGCTGGAATCGGCCGGTGCACTGACCTTTGGAGCGCTCTGATGCGGGCGGCGGGGGCGAGAGCGAACCGCAGGCGCGGCGAGATCGAGGCTGTCGTCGATGGCGAGCGGCGGATTTTGTGCCTCACGCTTGGGGCGCTGGCGGAGCTGGAGACGGCTTTCGCGGCCGACGATCTCACAGGGCTCGCCGAGCGATTTTCGGCCGGGCGGCTGAAGGCTGAGGACATGATCCGCATCATTGGCGCCGGCCTTCGCGGCGGCGGCAATCTCTATTCCGATCAAGATGTCGCCGAGGCGAGCGTCGAGGGCGGCATTGCCGGTTTTGCGGCTGTCGTCGGCGAACTGCTGATCGCGACTTTTGCAGAACCGCAGACAGAGGCGGGCGGCTCCTCCCTCCGCCCCCTCTAACCGCAGCGGGCGGGGCCGCAGCACGCGCCGGGCCATTTCCCTGGGCGCGCGTGCTGCATACCGGTCTCTGCCTGCTGCGGCTTTCTCCAGATGCCTTCTGGGCGATGACGCCGGTGGAGTTCTTCGCCGCGGCCGGCGGAATGGTGCCGTGGGCCGCGGGGTTTTCGCGCGACGGGCTGGCGGAAATGATGGCGCGGTTTCCGGATGGGGTGGGGTGACGGCATCATGCTATGCTCCCGAGGTCACCGGATTCGGAGCTGAGATGGGGCAAGCGGACGGCATCTTCGCGAAGGGAACGATCACCTTTCCCTTCACGGATTGGGACGAGCGGCCGGCGGAGATGTTCGGCTGGTCGAGCGAGCGGCTGGACATGCTCTCCGCTGAACTGGCGAAGGGCGAAAGCAGCGCATTCATGATCGTCCGGGACGGGCGTCTGATCTACCGCTGGGGCGACATCGCCTTCAAGTCGAGCGTCGCATCGGTGCGCAAGAGCCTGGTCAATGTGCTCTACGGCATGCTGATCGCCGAAGGGCGGATCGATCCGCAGCAGACGCTTGCCGATTTCAATATTGACGACATGACGCCGCTGACGGCGAGTGAGCGCAAGGCGACGGTCATGGATCTGCTGCGCGCACGCTCGGGCGTCTACCTGCCGTCGGTCTACGATACGGCGAACGGCAGGCCTGACAGAGGCAGCCATCCGCCTGGAGCGCACTGGTTCTACAACAACTGGGATTTCAACGTTCTCGGTACGATCGTCGAGCGGGCGACGGGCGAGAATGTGCTGGAGGCGCTTGCGTCCCGCCTGGTGAAGCCATTGCGCATGCAGGACTGCGCGCCGGGTGACGGGTGGTTTCAGAATGGGCCGGAGTCCATGCATCCGGTCTACAAGATCCAGATGTCGGCGCGGGATCTGGCGCGCGTCGGGCTTCTCTATCTCCGGCATGGGCGGTGGGGCGCAAAGCAGCTCGTGCCGCAGAGCTGGGTGCGGGAAAGCACGCGGCCGCATTCGGAGGTTGGCGCCGGGCGAGCGTATGGATTGCTATGGTGGGTGACGGAGGCGGATGCCGAAGACGATCCGATGGCGGTGCATGTGCCGATGTTTTACGCCAGCGGCTGGGGCGGGCGGTATCTGATCGTGCTGCCGGAGCTCGATCTCGTCATCGTGCACCGCTCGGCGACGGCGCTGCGGGCTGGCCGCGGCGTCAGCCATGTGCAGATGGGCGAGATCCTGCGGCTGGCGCTTTCGGCGATGCCGCAACGGGGCTGAGCTTCACAGTTTTCAGGAGACATCGATGGAAGGTGACGACACCGGGCTTGGCCAGATGGCCGGGCAGGCCGATGAACTGCGCCGTGCGCTCGAGGATCTGGAGGGCCGGTCGCGGTCTTTCGGATCGGCGCTCAGCGGTGCGCTCCGAAGCGCCGTCAGCGGCGGCAAGGGGCTCGACGATATCCTGCGCGGGCTTGGAAAACGGCTGGCCGATATCGCTCTTTCGGCGGGAATGAAGCCGCTGGAGGGGCTGATCGGCGGCGCCGTATCCGGGCTTGCGGGGGGGCTTGGCAAGATCGTTCCCTTCGCCGATGGCGGGGTGGTTTCGGCGCCGAGCTATTTCCCTCTCGGCGGCAATGTCGGGCTGATGGGCGAGGCGGGCAGCGAGGCGGTCCTGCCGCTAAGGCGCGGGCCGGATGGGGCGCTGGGCGTGGCGGCAGCGGGCGGCGGCGGGACGCAGATCGTCTTCAATGTGACGGCCACCGATGCGCAGAGCTTCCAGAAGAGCGAGGCGCAGATTTCGGCGATGCTGGCGCGCACGGCGATGCGCGGCCAGCGCAATCTGTGAGGCTGAGATGAGCGGGTTTCATGAGGTACGATTTCCGCTACGGCTGTCGCTTTCGACGAGCGGTGGTCCGGTGCGGCGGACCGATATCGTCAATCTGTCGAATGGCCGCGAAAGCCGCAACAGCCGCTGGCGCAATGCGCGGCGGAGCTATGATGCCGGGTCGGGCGTTCGCTCGGCCGGTGATCTCTACGAAGTGCTGGAGTTTTTCGAGGCGCGGAGCGGCGAACTCTATGGCTTCCGGTTCCGCGATCCGCTCGACTGGAAATCCGGAAGGCCTGACCAGCCGGTAACGGCGCTCGACCAGATGCTGGGCACCGGCGACGGGGCGAAGGCGGCGTTTCAGCTGGTGAAGACCTATGGCGATGCGGCGGCAAGCAATGCGCGGCGGATTGCCAAGCCCGTGGCTGGCAGCGTGACGATCGCCGTCGATGGGGAGGTGATGGCAGGAAGCGCATACGACTGCGACGTTGTGGCGGGGATCGTGACCTTTCTGCCGGGCAGTATTCCGGCGGCCGGGGCGCGGGTGACCGCGGGCTTCGAGTTCGATGTGCCGGTGCGCTTTGCGACCGGGCGGATCGACGTGAACCTGACGGCCTTCAATGCCGGACGGATCCCGGCCATTCCGCTGACCGAGATCCTGCCATGAGGACGATCGGCACGGAACTCAGGGCGCATCTCGATGGCGACGCGACGACGGTCTGTCATGCCTGGCGCGTGGCGCGCAGCGATGGCGTGGTGCTGGGCTTTACCGAGCATGACCACGACCTGACTTTCGCAGGCACGGTGTTTCTGGCGGCCAGCGGCTTTTCGGCAAGTGGTACCGAGGAGAGTACAGGCTTGCCTGCGGCGACGAGCGAGGTGACTGGTGGTTTTTCGAATGCGGCGATCAGCGAGGCGGATCTGCAGCGCGGGCTTTATGATGGCGCGCGCGTCGAGGTGTTTCTGGTCAACTGGGCGATGCCGGATCAGCATCTGCTGCTGAAGGTGCAGGAGATCGGCGAAGTGACACGCAGCGGCGGGCAGTTTCGCGCCGAGCTGCGCAGTTTCGCGCACCGGCTGAACCAGCCGCAGGGACGGCTCTATGGCCGCCGCTGCGATGCGGCGCTCGGCGATGCCAGATGCGGGATCGATGTGACGCAAAGTCAGTTCTGCCGCGAGGGTGTGCTGGCTACGGTCATCGATGCGACACGGATCTCCGTATCGGGGCTGAGCGCCTTTCCGGATGACTTCTTTCGCTATGGGACGATTGCCTTTCTTGACCGGGAAAGTGCCGGCGAAAGGCTGGATATCGAGGTGCATGGCGGGGCAGGGGCCGAGGTCGAGGTGACGCTGTGGCTGCCGATGGCGCGGTCGCCGGACGCGGGCTGCCGGGTGCTGTTGACGGCGGGTTGCGACAAGGCCTTCGGCACCTGCCGGGCCAAGTTCGCCAACCAGCGGAATTTCCGCGGCTTCCCGCATATGCCGGGCGCCGACTTTGCCTATACCTATGCGGATGGCGGCAGCATCCATGACGGGAGCGCGCTCTTCAAATGACTGCAATGAACCAACGGGCGCTCTCGGCCGCCGAGAGCTGGATCGGCACGCCCTACAGGCACCAGGCGTCCGCCAAAGGCATCGGCTGCGACTGCCTTGGCCTCATCCGCGGCATCTGGCGCGAGCTTTACGGCGTCGAGCCGGAGATGCCGCCACCCTATGCGCGCGACTGGGCCGAGCGGAGTGGCGAGGACCGGCTGCTTGATGCAGCGGTCCGGCATTTCGGTGCGCCGGTTCCGGTGGAGGCGATGATGCCGGGCGATCTGCTACTGTTTCGCTGGCGGCCGGATGTAGCGGCCAAACATGCCGGCATCTTTGCCGGTGAGAAGAGTTTTATCCATGCCTATGAACAGGCGGAGGTTATCCGGTCGGTATTGGTGCCGAGCTGGCGGCGGCGTGTGACGGCCGTGTTCCGGTTTCCGGAGGTTGCAGCGAAACTTGAAAATTGAAGCGCATGTATGTATGTTTTGGGAGTGGTGAGCGGAGCTGTAACTCCGCCCACCCTTTGCTTATGTGTGGAATTGAACCCGGATGGCTATTGACCAGCCCGTCCGGGTTTTCCTCACACTAAGCGTGATACCGAATGGCAAGAACCACATAGCATCACCTCCTTGATCGAGAGCAAGGCCCTTGCCGAGGCTGGAGAGGCCCGTCCTTTCCAGTGCGCCGGCTGGTCTCGGCGCTTCTGCTTCTGCTCACGACTGCAGCAATCTAACACAATCATTGCGGGAAAAAGTAAGTGCCGTGTGAACGGCGCTGGCGGCTCGCTGCGAGGTTTGCATGGCCACTCTCCTTCTTCAGGCGGCGGGTGCCGCGCTGGGCAGCGTTTTCGGTCCCGTGGGCGCGATCATCGGCCGGGCGGCGGGGGCGCTGGCGGGCAATGCGCTCGACCGGGCGCTGATCGGCGGCGGCCAGACGGTGCGCGGTGCGCGGCTTTCGACGGCACGCATTCCGGGCGCCGACGAGGGAACGTCGATCAACCGGGTCTATGGCGCCGTCAGGATCGGCGGGACGATGATCTGGGCGACGCGCTTCGAGGAAGTGGTGACCACCGAACGGACGGGAGGCAAGTCCTCGTCGGGGCCGAAGGTCGAGACGTTCCGCTACTTCGCCAATTTCGCGATCGGGCTCTGCGAGGGCCCGGTTGCCTGTGTCAGACGCATATGGGCCGACGGCAAGGAACTCGACCTGACGGCGATCGAGATGCGGTTCTATCCGGGTGACGCGGAACAGCTGCCCGATCCGCTGATCGAGGCCAAGCAGGGAACGGGAATGGCACCGGCCTATCGCGGGCTCGCCTACGTCGTGTTCGAGCGGCTGTCGCTCGACAGCTACGGCAATCGCATCCCGCTGATGCAGTTCGAAGTGGTGCGGGCGGTCGGAGAATTGGAGGCGCAGGTCCAGGCGGTCTGCATCATTCCGGGGGCGACGGAGCATGGCTACCGGACCGTGGCGGTCTCGGAAAAGACCGGTGCGGGAAGCGCCCGGCTGCTCAACCGAAACAGCCTGCAGGGGTTGACCGACTGGGACGTTTCGATCAGCGAGCTGACGGCGGTCTGCCCAAACCTCAAGCGGGTGGCGCTTGTCGTCTCCTGGTTCGGAACGGACTTGCGGGCCGGCAATTGCCGGATCGTGCCCGGTGTCGAAGTGCAGGCGCGCAATGCCGAAAGCAGTCAATGGTCGGTGTCGGGCGTCTCGCGGGCGCAAGCCCATCTGGTCAGCCGCCGCGACGGCGGGCCGGCCTATGGCGGGACGCCGGATGATCTGAGCGTCGTCTCGGCGATCGCCGATCTCAAAGCGCGAGGGCTGGAGGTCTATCTCTATCCGTTCGTGATGATGGATATCGAAAGCGGCAATGCGTTGCCGGATCCCTATGGCGGCAGCGGCCAGGCGGCCTATCCCTGGCGCGGGCGGGTAACATGCCATCCAGCGATCGGCCAGCCGGGATCGGCGGACCGGACGGCGGCAGCGGGGGCGCAGATCGAGGCGTTCAGAGGCGCGGCGCAGGCCGGAGACTTCAGCTACGCCGGGCAGCGGGTGATCTATAACGGCGGCGAGGAGAGCTACCGCCGGTTCATCCTGCATTATGCGCAGCTCGCAAAGGCGGCAGGCGGCGTTTCGGGTTTCATCATCGGCTCGGAAATGCGCGGTCTGACGCAGGTGCGCGATGAGACCGGCGCGTTTCCGTTCGTCAATGCGCTGGTGGCTCTGGCAGCCGACGTGAAAGCCCTGCTGCCGCAGGTGAAGCTGACCTATGCCGCCGACTGGAGCGAATATTCGGGCTACCGGCCGGATGATGGCAGTGGTGACGTCTGTTTCAATCTCGATCCGCTCTGGGCTTCGAGTGCGATCGATGCTGTCGGCATCGACAATTACATGCCGCTTTCCGATTGGCGCGACGGCGATCTGGCGGCTGCGAGCCCGGACGGGATGCGGGCCGCGGACGACAAGGCCGGATTGATAGCGGCGATTGCAGGCGGCGAGGGGTTCGACTGGTATTATGCCGGTGATGCCGACCGGAAGGCGCGGGTGCGAACGCCGATTACCGACGGTCTTGCAGGCAAGCCCTGGGTCTACAGGTACAAGGATATCGAGGGCTGGTGGGCGAACCGGCACTACGACCGCGTCAGCGGGGTTGAAAAGGCGGCGCCGACCGGCTGGCAGGCGGGGATGAAGCCGGTCTGGTTCACCGAGCTCGGCTGCGCGGCGATCGACAAGGGCGGCAATCAGCCGAATGTCTTTGCCGATCCGAAGTCGGCGGAGAATGCGGCGCCCTATTTCTCTAGCCGGGCGCGCTCCGATGCCATGCAGCGGCGGTTTCTGGAGGCGCATCATGCCTGGTGGAGCCGTCCCGGCGCTGCAGCCGGCATGGTCGATCCCGCCCATATTTTCCCGTGGTCGTGGGATGCACGGCCCTATCCGGCCTTTCCACTGGAAACGGATATCTGGAGCGATGGCGCAAACTGGCGCAGCGGTCATTGGCTCAATGGCCGGTTGGGGGCCGGAAGTCTGGCGGATGTGATAGCGGCGGTGTTTCGCGATCATGGTTTCGAAGATTTCGATGTCTCGGCGGTATCAGGCGACCTGACAGGCTATGCGCAGGGCGACATGACTTCGGCGCGCAGCCTGATCGAGCCGCTGCTGGAAGCCTTCCAGATCGACGCCTTCGAGGATGGCGGTTTGCTGCGGTTTCGCTCGAGAGCGCGGGCGAGCCTGCCTCCTACTGATATCGCTGTGCTTGCCGATATCGAGGATCGCCCGCTGTGGCAGGAAACCCGCGGACATGACAGCGATCACGCTGCCGAGGCTGTCATCACCTTTTACAATCCCGATGCCGCCTACGAGCAGGCGGGGGTGCGTTCGCACAGGGCACAATCGGCGACGAGCCGTGTGCTGAAGAGCGATCTTCCGGCAGTGCTTGCGGAGGAGACGGCGTTGAATGCCGCCGAAGCACTGCTGCGCGACAACCGGATCGGCAGACGGTCGGTGCGCTTTGCGCTGCCGCCTGGCGCGCGGCAGTTTCAGCCGGGCGATGTGGTGGCGATCACCGGTGGGCCGCCGGGGCGGTTCCTGATCGCGTCGATCGAAGACGGGGGTACGAGAGAGGTCGAGGCGCGCGAGTTTGCGCCATCGGCGGGCGCGGCACCAGCTGAAGAGGCCGGCGGCAGGAACGGCAGCGGCCAGCCATCGAGCCTGTTCGATCCGGTGGTTCAGCTGATGGATCTGCCGCGGTTTGCGGCGGGCGAGGCGGCAAGTTTTGCAAGGGCCGCGGTCTTCGCGCGTCCCTGGAAGATGGTCGGGCTGTCATCCTCGGTGACCGGGGAAGGCTATCGTGGGCGGGCGCTGATCGAACGGCCGGCGCGGATCGGGGTGCTTGCGGCGCCGCTATCGGCCGGGGTGCCGGGGCGTTTCGACTGGTCGGCAGACGTGGAGCTGGAGCTGCCGTTCGGGGAGCTGTCGTCGGCATCGGCGATCGCCGTGCTGAACGGGGCGAACATGCTTACGGTGCTTTCGGGCAATGGCAGCTGGGAGGTTCTGGCTTTTCAACAGGCCGAGGAGATTGCGGCCGGGCGCTGGCGGTTGAGCGGACTGCTGAGAGGGCTGGCGGGGTCCGAGGATGCGATGGGCGCCGGGGCGGAGGCGGGTGCTTCTATCGTCGTGCTCGACGAGGCGGTGGTGCCGCTCGGGCTCGGCGGCGACGAGATGGGGCTGCGGCTCAACTGGATCGTCGAGGCGTCAGGGGTACCAGGAAAGATAGGTCCCTTTGTCTTCGAGGGCGGGATGAGGGCGGAGACGCCGCTTTCTCCCGTTCATCTGCGCGCGGCGAGAGACGCTGCGGGTGCTGCGTGCTTCTCCTGGATCCGGCGCGGGCGTGTCGACGCCGATAACTGGATGGCTGCGGATCTTCCCCTCGACGAACCCTTCGAGCGCTACCGGGTCGAGGTGATGAGCGGGGCGGAGGTCAAGCGGCTGGTCGAGGTCTCTGCCGCGGCCTGGACCTATCCGTTGGCCGACGAGATTGCCGATTTTGGCAGTCCGCAGGCCGAGCTGACGATACGCGTGCGGCAGATGGGCCAGCGCATGCCGCTCGGGCTTCCGGCGGTGGCAACGATGACGACGTGATTTTCAACGGAAGGAATGGTCATGGGTGATTTGAAGAACTGGTATCATTCAAAGACGATCTGGGGTGCGCTGATCGCCATCGGCGCGTCGGTTCTGCATGTGGCGGGAATCGATATCGAGGCGGGCGACCAGACTCAGATCGTCGATTCTCTCGTCAATATTTCCGGCGCGATCGGCGGGCTTCTGGCCATCTACGGACGGCTGACGGCGAATGCGGCGATCCGCTGAAACGGTGTTTCGAGAAAGAGGCCGGCAGCGGCATCAAGAGCTTCTGCCGCCTCATCTTTCGGCTGTGAATATCGTTAGAGAAATACAGTCAAGAATTGTTCTAAACCTCCGTCATTACAGTGCATTCATTTGCCATTCAGGTCACGTGAGTACATAGTCGGGCCAAGTTGGAACCACGTTGGAAGCATTGCACATGGCCTCTCCTCTGAGCGTCGTAGCCTTGGCCGCAGGGCTGGCTGTATCGGCGCCCTCACCGGACGACTCCCGCACTCTCGTGGTGCGCGTCTCGGGCGATTGCAGCGCGGCCGCGCAGCAGGTCGTCGAGCAGACGGGTGGCCAGCTGCTTTCGGTTCAGCCCTCGGGCGACACCTGCATCATCACCGTGCTCGTTCAGGGCAACGGCCAGCGCCCCCGCAAGGTAACCGTCAGGGTTCCGATGTAGGCGGAATCGGCCTATGAAACTCCAGTGACACAATCGAGGTGAGAGCGGACCGATGCGCATTCTGGTAGTCGAAGACGACGTCAATCTGAACCGGCAGCTGAGCGACACGCTGAAAGAGGCGGGCTATGTCGTCGATCAGGCTTTCGACGGCGAAGAAGGACATTTCCTCGGCGACACCGAGCCCTATGACGCGATCATTCTCGATATCGGCCTGCCGGAACTGGATGGCGTCAGCGTTCTCGAAAAGTGGCGCGGTGCGGGGCGCGGCATGCCGGTGCTGATCCTGACGGCGCGCGACCGCTGGAGCGACAAGGTGGCGGGCATCGACGCCGGCGCCGACGACTACGTGACCAAGCCTTTCCACGTGGAAGAAGTGCTGGCGCGTATTCGCGCACTGATCCGCCGCGCCGCCGGTCATTCCTCCTCGGAGATCGTCTGCGGACCTGTCCGGCTCGATACCAAGACCTCGAAAGCCGTCGTCAACGGCGTGGCGCTGAAGCTGACCTCGCACGAATACCGGCTGCTCTCCTATCTCATGCATCACATGGGCGAGGTCGTCTCCCGCTCGGAACTGGTCGAGCATATGTATGACCAGGATTTCGACCGTGATTCCAATACGATCGAAGTCTTCGTCGGACGTCTGCGCAAGAAGATGGGCGTCGACCTAATCGAAACGGTGCGCGGTCTCGGATACCGCATTCAAGCGCCGGCCTGATGCGCATAAAGTCGCTCACCGCACGCGTTCTCTTGTTGACGACCGTATGGTCGACCGTGGCACTTGTGGTGATCGGGCTGTTGATCTCGACGCTCTACCGGCGCAGTGCCGAGCGTGGGTTCCAGGATCTTCTACGCGCTCAGCTCTATAACGTCATCAATTCCGTCACCATCGGTGACCAGGGTGCTCTTTCGGGTAGCCCGCAGCTCGGCGACCTGCGTTTCGCCCAGCCGCGCACCGGCTGGTACTGGGTGGTGGAGCCGCTCGGCACCTATACGGCGGCGCCGCTGGTCTCGCCCTCTCTCGGCTCAGCGACCATTCCCGTTCCTTCGGTGCTCGAAGCGCCTTTCGACAAGAACTACGAGCGCTATTACCAGGTGACCGATGCCAGCGGAAACCGGGTGCAGGTGGCCGAAACGGAAGTGGTGCTCGATACCGACGGGCGCGCGGCGCGCTTTCGCGTCAGCGGCAATGTCGAAGTCGTCGAAAGCGACGTCAGCAACTTCTCCCACAGTCTTTATCTGGCGCTTGCCGGCTTCGGGGTCGGCAGTCTGATCGTCAACGCGCTCGCCATTCTCTTTGGCCTCAAGCCGCTGGATAAGGCGCGCGCGGCGCTGGAGCGCATCCGCGCCGGCGAGAGCGAACAGCTGAAGGGCGATTTCCCGCGCGAAATCCTACCGCTCGCCAATGAGGTCAACGCATTGATCGACAGCAACCGCCGCATCGTCGAGCGCGCCCGCATGCAGGTCGGCAATCTGGCGCATTCGCTGAAGACGCCGATCGCTGTGCTGCTCAACGAAGCCCGCGTGCTGGAGCGCTCGCATGGCGAACTGGTGAAGAGCCAGGCCGAGGCGATGCAGGGGCAGGTGCAATCCTATCTCAACCGCGCCCGCATCGCCGCGCAGCGCGAAAGCGTGCTGGCGCGTACTGATGCGGAGCCGGCGCTCGAGCGGCTGGTGCGCGTCATGCGCCGCCTCAACGTCGACAAGGAATTCGAGCTGTCGGTCGCTCCGCCGCATCTGGCGGTGGCGATGGAGCAGCAGGATCTGGAAGAGACGGTCGGTAATCTGCTGGAGAATGCAGCGCGCTTCGCCGTTCACAAGATCAGGCTCACGGCGGTGGAAGCTGCCGACGACGTCAAAGGCGCCGAAAGCAGCGGCCGCAAGCATTGGGTGGAACTGGTCGTCGAGGACGACGGGCCGGGTCTGGAGCCCGATCAGATGAAGGAAGCGCTGAAGCGCGGCAAGCGGCTGGACGAAAGCAAGCCGGGAACCGGGCTTGGCCTTTCGATCGTCACCGAGATCGCCAACGAGTATCAGGGTCGGCTGGAACTCTCCCGCGGTGAGGCGGGCGGTCTGCGGGCACGGCTAATTTTGCCGGGTCTTACAAAGGATGTTGCGTGAGCAATTGCTTGATGTCACAAAGACATAGGCAAGTGCATAGCATGCTTTGCCTTAAAGCCGACACGAGCACATGTGCATCTGGCGGCGTTGATTTGTTCTTTTCTGCTGGTTCGACAGAATGATGTTACGCGCGAATGCCATGATCGTCTCCTCGCTTTTGGTTGCCGTTGCGGTGAGCGGCTGCACGACAACGAAGAGCAGCACTTCAGGCGGCATGTTCTCCCGCAAGCCCTCTGCCTCGGCGAGCTTCATCTCCGCGCTGCAGGGCGGTATTGCCGGACGCAGCGGCATAGAACTCAGCGACAGCGACAAACAGCGGGCGCTCGAAGCGGAATACCGGGCGCTCGAGGGTGCCGCGGTCGGTCAGCCGGTCGTCTGGAGCGGCCGCAATGTCAGCGGCAAGGTCGTTGCCGCAGCGCCCTATCAGGTCGGCTCGCAGAATTGCCGCCAATACACTCACACGCTGACAGTCGATGGCAAGGATACCGCAGTGCGCGGATCGGCCTGCCGCAACAGCGACGGAAGCTGGTCGCCGCTTGGCTAGACCAACCGGCATTCAGCCCATGCTGGGCTGCAAATGGCGCTTTTCCACGCTTCCGGTGCTCACGTACGTTGAGTACGCTCCGCTCCGGGTCGTGTAAAATCACCATTTTCGCCGCAGCCTGAACTGAGTGCCGATTGGTCATGGCCGCACCAATCTTGCGGCGAAACGCCTCAAATCTTCGTCATTCCGGCTTTGCCAGTTGGAATGGCGGCGCGCTTCAAGTATTGGGCCGTTATGCTTTTCTGGATTCTTGTTGCCGCAATGACGGCGGCTGTGGCCGCGCTGCTGCTTTATCCGCTCCTGCGCGGAGCGAAGGCGCTTGACGACGGGCGCGAGGGCGAGGTTGCCGTCTATCGCGACCAGCTGCGCGAGCTCGACCGCGACCTCTCCGGCGGACTGATCACGGCCGACGAAGCGGACTACGCGCGGGCCGAGATCGGCCGGCGGCTGATCGCCGTTTCGGCGGCAGGTCCGGCCGCAGCGCCGAAGGCGGCGCGCCACCATCGCTTCAGCGAGGCCTTCATCCTTCTTCTTCTGCCGTTGACGGGGCTCTGTCTTTACGTTGCGATGGGACGGCCTGACCTGCCATCGCAACCGCTTCAGGCCCGGCTCGAAAATCCCGGCAACGACATGGCGATCCTGGTCTCCAAGGCCGAGCGGCATCTGGCGCAGAACCCTGAAGACGGCAAGGGCTGGGATGTGCTGGCGCCGATCTATTTCAACGCCATGCGTATTGACGATGCCGAGAAGGCCTATCGCAATGCCATCCGCCTTCTCGGGCCCAGCGCCATCCGGCTGGATGGCCTGGCGGAAACGCTGATGGCCGGTTCGAACGGGGCTATTACCGCGGATGCGCGCCAGGCGCTGGAGCAGTCGCTGGCGCTCGAGCCCGACAATCCGCGGGCAAAGTTCTACGTGGCACTGAGCATGGAGCAGGCCGGCCAGACCGGCGAGGCGAGGGCGGCCTTCGAGGCGATCGCCAAGGAATCGCCCGCCGACGCGCCGTGGCTGCCAATGGTCAACGATCACATCGCCAAGAATGGCGGCACGCCTGATGTCGCTGCCGCCAACAAGGCGCCGGGCGGACCGACCGCGAAAGACGTGGCGGCGGCGCAGACGATGAACGCCGGCGACCAACAGCAGATGATCCGCGGCATGGTTGAAAGCCTGGATGCCAAGCTGAAGGCCGATCCCAACAATTTCGAGGGCTGGGTGCGGCTCGTCCGCTCTTATGCCGTATTGAACGACAAGGATCGTGCTGCCGATGCGCTGAAACGCGGGCTGGCGGCGTTTCCGGCCGATGGTGATCAAGGCAAGCAGTTGCTCGCACTGGGGCGTGAGCTGGGTGTTGCGGCAGAGGGGGTAACGGAATGACGCGCAAGCAGAAGCGCCTGGCAGCTATCGGCGGGGGCATGAGCTTCATCATCGCCGCGGTGCTGCTGGTGATGTTCGCCTTCAGCCAGTCCGTTGCCTATTTCTACATGCCGGCCGATCTTGCCAAGACGCCGGTGCCGCCGGAAACGCGCATCCGTCTCGGTGGTCTGGTGGGCGAGGGCAGCGTCATCCGCGGTGTCGGCTCGACGGTCGAGTTCGCCGTGACCGACGGCAGCAATCAGCCGGTGAAGGTCAAATATACGGGCATCCTGCCCGACCTGTTCCGCGAGGGACAGGGCGTCGTCACCGAAGGCATGTTCGAGGCCGCCAGCCACGAGTTCATCGCCGATACCGTGCTCGCCAAGCATGACGAGAAATATATGCCGAAGGATGTTGCCGACCGCCTGAAATCCCAGGGGCTCTGGAAAGAGGGCGAGGGCGTGCAATGATCATCGAGATCGGCCATTACGCATTGGTGCTGGCGCTGGCGACGGCGGTCATTCTCTCGATCGTGCCGGTTATCGGCGCGCGCCGCCGCGACCAGGCGATGATGGATGTCGCGCCGCTCGGCTCGATCGTGCTTTTCGCGCTCGTCACCCTGTCCTTCGCCGTGCTGACCTATGCGCATGTGGTCTCCGACTTCTCGGTGAAGAACGTCTGGGAGAACTCGCATTCGCTGGTGCCGCTGATCTACAAATATTCGGGCGTCTGGGGCAATCACGAGGGATCGATGATGCTCTGGCTGCTGATCCTGGCGCTGTTCAGCGCCATGGTGGCGCTGTTCGGCCGCAATCTGCCAGATACGCTGCGCGCCAATGTCTTGTCGGTGCAGGCCTGGATCTCGGTTGCCTTCATCCTTTTCATTCTGCTGACGTCCAATCCGTTCACCCGGCTCGATCCGGCACCGGCGGAGGGGCGTGACCTGAACCCGGTGCTGCAGGATATCGGGCTGGCGATCCATCCGCCGATGCTCTACCTCGGCTATGTCGGTTTCTCTGTCTGCTTCTCCTTTGCGGTCGCGGCGCTGATGGAAGGGCGGATCGATGCCGCCTGGGCGCGCTGGGTGCGCCCCTGGACGCTGGCCGCCTGGACCTTCCTGACGC
Source organism: Rhizobium sp. 01L410 (assembly GCF_056400165.1). Classification (NCBI taxonomy): domain Bacteria; kingdom Pseudomonadati; phylum Pseudomonadota; class Alphaproteobacteria; order Hyphomicrobiales; family Rhizobiaceae; genus Rhizobium; species Rhizobium sp. 01L410. The sequence continues at coordinate 235,788 of NZ_JBFTST010000009.1, read as the reverse complement.
TCGGCATCGCCATGGGCTCCTACTGGGCCTATTACGAGCTCGGCTGGGGCGGCTGGTGGTTCTGGGATCCGGTCGAGAACGCCTCCTTCATGCCCTGGCTGGCAGGGACAGCATTGCTGCATTCGGCGCTGGTCATGGAGAAGCGCGAGGCGCTGAAGATTTGGACCGTGCTGCTCGCGATCCTCACCTTCTCGCTGTCGCTGATGGGCACCTTTCTGGTGCGCTCGGGCGTGCTGACCTCGGTCCATGCCTTTGCCAGCGACCCGAGCCGCGGTGTCTTCATTCTCTGCATCCTGATGATCTTCATAGGCGGGGCGCTGTCGCTGTTTGCCTTCCGCGCACCGCTTCTGTCTGCGGGCGGTCTCTTCGCGCCGGTGTCGCGCGAAGGCGCGCTGGTGCTGAACAACCTGATCCTGACGGTGGCCTGCGGCACGGTGCTGACGGGCACGCTCTATCCGCTGCTCCTGGAAACGCTGACCGGCGACAAGATCTCCGTCGGTCCGCCGTTCTTCAACATGACCTTCGGGCTGCTGATGATTCCGCTCTTGCTGGTGGTGCCCTTCGGGCCGCTGCTGGCGTGGAAGCGCGGCGATCTGCTCGGCGTGCTGCAGCGGATCTATGTGGTGGCGGGCCTCGCCTTCGCTGCGGCGGTGATCTTCTTTTACATCGAGCATGGCGGGCCGGTTCTCTCCGTACTCGGCCTTGCGGCGGGTCTCTTCCTGGTATTTGGGGCTGCGGCTGATCTCTGGTATCGCGCCGGTATCGGCAAGGTCGCGGCCAATGTTGCGTGGCGCAGGCTCTCCGGGCTTCCGCGCTCGGCCTTCGGTACGGCGCTGGCGCACGCGGGGCTCGGGATCACCGTACTCGGCATTGTCGCGGTCTCGACCTTTGCGACCGAGCATGTGCTAGAGATGAAACCCGGGGAAACCACCGATGCCGGCGGCTATACGCTGCATTTCGACGGCATGCAGCCGGCAAACGGGCCGAACTACAAGGAAGACCGCGGGCATTTCAGCATCCGCCGCGGCGGTGTCGAAGTTGCCGATGTCTGGTCGGCCAAGCGCATCTATGTCGCCCAGCAGATGCCGACGACGGAGGCCGGGATCGTGACCTTCGGGCTCAGCCAGCTATATGTCTCGCTGGGCGATCCCACCAATGACGGCGGTATTGTCGTGCGGATCTGGTGGAAGCCGTTCATTCTCTGCATCTGGGGTGGGGCGCTTGTGATGTCGCTCGGCGGGTTCGTGTCGCTCAGCGACCGGCGGCTGCGGGTTGGTGCTCCCCGGCGGAAAGCAAAGGCCGCGAAGCCGTCTGCTCCGGCGATGGAGCCTGCGGAATGAGGGACCTACTTTCTCCCTCATTCCTGTGCTTGTCACAGGAATCCAGTGCGCCCAAGTCCTTGGGCGCGGGAGAGGCCCTTTGCCGACAAGAGTCATTCACCGCGCAGACGCGCAGTGGCTGGATTCCTGTGACGAGCACAGGAATGAGGGGAGGAGAGGCTTGGCGTCTCTCTCGGTTGTCGATGTTCGCCGCACGCTTGCTGGCTATCGCCTTTATCGCCTTGGCGCCGCTTCCCGCCTTCGCCGTGAACCCCGACGAAGTACTGGCCGACCCCGCGATGGAAACGCGCGCGCGGACGCTGTCGGCGGAGTTGCGGTGCATGGTTTGCCAGAACCAGTCTATCGACGATTCCAATGCCGAGCTTGCCAAGGATCTCCGGCTTCTGGTGCGCGAGCGCATCAAGGATGGCGACAGTGACGAGCAGGTGTTGAACTACATCGTCTCGCGCTACGGCGAATTCGTGCTGCTGAAGCCGCGGTTCAGTATCCGCACCGTGCTGCTCTGGGGTGCGCCTGTGGTGCTGATCCTGGCGGGCGGCATATCGATGCTGGTTTTTGCGCGCCGCAGGGTGGGCAAGCCGACGGGAAGCCGGCTGACGGATGACGAGCAGGCGAAGCTTGACGAGTTGCTGAGCAAGTAGCTTAAGGGCAGCTGCGAGGCCATATCCGGCGGGCCTTGGACAAAAAGTCGCGGCTGGTCACAATCCCGACATTACAAATTTTTCATTGGCCGGACAGTTCGCAGTAAGGTCCCGCATCCTATATCTTCATCCATCAGCCGTTCCCGACCGGGGGCCGGACCGACTAAATGATGAAGAGAAGGTGCCTATAATGTTCAAGACTCCCTCCCTTGCCACTGCGCTGAAGGCCTCGACCGTCGCAGGTCTCGCCGCTGCCGTGCTAGCCACTGGCGTGCCGCTTGAGATCACCCGTTCCTATGCTGAGGCCGTCAACGTTCAGGCGCCGGCCGTGCCGAGCTTTGCCAATGTCGTCGACGCCGTTTCGCCGGCCGTCGTCTCCGTCCGCGTCGAATCCCGCATCAAGCCGGCGTCCGACGACGGCAACGGTTTTTCCTTTGACTTCAATGGCCGCGGTTTCGACGACCTGCCGGACGATCATCCCCTGAAGCGCTTCTTCAAGCAGTTCGGTGAACAGGGTCCGAATGGCGGCGAGGGCCAGGATGGCCAGCAGCGTCCGCCGCGCCACTTCGGTGAGCGTGGTCCGGGCCCGGGTGGCCCTGGCGGTCCCGGCCGTCTGCGTCCTGTCGCTCAGGGCTCCGGCTTCTTCATCTCCGAAGACGGCTATATCGTCACCAACAACCACGTCGTTTCCGACGGCTCGGCTTTCGTTGCTGTCATGAACGACGGCACCGAGCTTGATGCCAAGCTGATCGGCAAGGATCCGCGCACCGACCTCGCCGTGCTGAAGGTCGACGGCAAGGACAAGAAGTTCACCTACGTCAACTGGGCCGACGACAACAATGTCCGCGTCGGCGACTGGGTCGTCGCTGTCGGTAATCCGTTCGGCCTTGGCGGCACAGTGACCGCCGGTATCGTTTCGGCCCGCGGCCGCGACATCGGCTCCGGTCCCTATGACGACTATCTCCAGGTGGACGCTGCTGTGAACCGCGGCAACTCCGGTGGCCCGACCTTTAACCTCAACGGTCAGGTCGTCGGCATCAACACCGCGATCTTCTCCCCGTCGGGCGGCAGCGTCGGCATCGCCTTCGCCATTCCGGCCTCGACCGCCAAGGACGTCGTTGCCGACCTGATGAAGGACGGTACGGTTTCGCGTGGCTATCTCGGCGTGCAGATCCAGCCGGTGACCAAGGATATCGCTGACTCGCTCGGCCTTTCCGAAGCCAATGGCGCGCTCGTCGTTTCGGCTCAGGATGGAACGCCTGGCCAGAAGGCCGGCATGAAGGCTGGCGATGTCGTCACCGCCGTCAACGGCGAAACGGTCAAGGATGCCCGCGATCTCAGCCGCCGTATCGGCGCAATGCAGCCGGGCAAGAAGGTCGAAGTATCGATCTGGCGCGATGGCAAGGCACAGTCTCTGACCGTCGAGCTCGGCACGCTGCCGGCCGATCAGAAGGACGCCTCGACCGACGACAGCGACCAGCCGCAGGAACCGCAGGCACCGGCGTCCGAGAAGGCGCTTGCCGATCTCGGCCTGACGGTTGGCCCTGCCGATGACGGCAAGGGCCTGCAGATCACCAATATCGACCCGAACTCCGACGCTGCCGACAAGGGCATCAAGGCGGGCGAGAAGATTACCTCGGTGAACAATCAGGACATCACGTCTGCCGACGACGTCGTCAAGGTTCTGAACCAGGCGAAGAAGGACGGCCGCACCCGGGCGCTCTTCCAGATCCAGTCGAAGGACGGCAGCCGCTTCGTCGCCCTTCCGATCAATAGCCAAGGCTGATCCCCCACAGCCTTGACCGGCGCATCCCCATGATGCGCCCGAGACGGGAGCCGCGCACCAGCCCGTGCGGCTCCCTTCCACTCCATCCCTAGGTGGCCGCGATGACCCAAGCGCAACAGGAAGACGTATTGAGCCTTGCCGAAACGAAACCGGCAGGTAATGTCAGCCGCATGAAGATTCTGATTATCGAGGATGACCTCGAAGCTGCGGTTTACCTGACGAAAGCCTTTCGTGAGGCGGGGATCGTCGTCGATCATGCGAGCGACGGCGAGAGCGGCCTGTTCATGGGCTCGGAAAACACCTACGACGTTATCGTCATCGACCGTATGCTGCCGCGCCGCGACGGGCTTTCCGTCATCAGCGAGCTGCGCCGCAAGGCGATCCACACCCCGGTTCTCATTCTTTCGGCTCTCGGCCAGGTCGACGATCGCGTCACCGGTCTTCGCGCCGGCGGCGACGACTATCTGCCGAAGCCCTATGCCTTCAGCGAGCTGCTTGCCCGCGTCGAGGTTCTCGGCCGCCGCAAGGGCACGCCGGAGCAAGATGTTGTCTACCGCGTTGGCGATCTGGAACTCGACCGGCTCTCCCACGAAGTGCGCCGTGGCGGCAAGGAAATCCCGCTGCAGCCGCGCGAATTCCGTCTGCTCGAATATCTGATGAAGAATGCCGGTCAGGTCGTGACCCGCACCATGCTTCTCGAAAATGTCTGGGATTACCACTTCGATCCGCAGACCAACGTCATCGACGTGCATGTCTCGCGCCTGCGCTCGAAGATCGAGAAGGATTTCAGCCAGCCGCTGCTGAAGACGATTCGCGGGGCGGGTTACATGATCAAGGACGAAGGATGAACCGTTTCTGGTTTCTCTTCCGCTCTACCGCAGTCCGCCTTTCGGCTCTTTACATCCTGCTCTTCGCCATCTGCGCCGCGACGCTCGTCATCTATGTGACGGCGATGTCGCAGCGTCTGCTGACGGGCCAGATTCGCGAGGCGGTGCAGCAGGAGGTCGATCAGGTCAAGCGCGCCTACGATACCGGTGGCATCAACGCGCTGCTGCGCTCGATGGAGCGCCGGTCGCGCCAGCCGGGCGCCAATCTCTACATCATTGCCGGCCCCTCCGGCGACATCCTCGCAGGCAACGTCGCCTCGGTGCAGCCCGGCGTCTTCGAAGAGACCGGCTGGACTTCGGTGCCGTTCTTCTACCAGCGCTATGCTGAAAGCGGCCTCGATCGGCGGCATATGGCGATCGCCAATATCTTCGTGCTCGACAATGGGCTGCGTATTCTCGTTGGCCGCGACCTTGGCGAACCGGAGCGATTCCGGGTGCTGGTGCGCCAGGCGCTGATGGTGGCGCTGGCGATCATGGGCCTGGGCGCGCTGATCATCTGGTTCGGCATCGGCCGCAATGCCCTGAAGCGCATCGATCGCATGTCGGGCGCCAGCAAGAAGATCATGGCGGGCGATCTCTCTCAACGTCTGCCGGTCGGTGGCTCCGGCGACGAATTCGACCGTCTCTCGGTGTCGCTGAACACCATGCTGGAGCGTATCGAGAAGCTGAACGAGGGGCTGCGGCAGGTCTCCGACAACATCGCCCACGACCTGAAGACGCCGCTGACGCGGCTGCGCAACAAGGCGGCCGACGCGCTGGATACCGATGACGCCGAACAGCGCCGCGGTGCGCTCGAGGGCATCATCTCCGAATCCGACCAGCTGATCCGCACCTTCAACGCGCTGCTGATGATCTCGCGCGTCGAGGCAGGATCGGCGGCTGCGGAAATGTCGACAATCGAGATTTCGGCGATCGTCGCTGATTGTGCCGAACTCTACGAGCCTGTTGCCGATGAGGCGGGGTTGACGCTGACCGCCGAGGTCGAGCCTGGCATTTCCGTGCAGGGCAATCGCGAGCTGATCGGCCAGGCGCTGTTCAATCTCATCGACAACGCGATCAAATATTCCGTCGATTGCGACGGCCACGGCCAGATTGTTATCAAGCTGGCGCGCCGGGCCGATGCGATCTGCCTTTCGGTCGCGGACCACGGCGTCGGCGTTCCCGCCGACAAGCGCGAAGCCGTTATCAAGCGTTTCGTGCGGCTTGACGAAAGCCGGTCGAAGCCCGGGACAGGGCTGGGGCTTTCGCTGGTCGAAGCGGTGATGGAGCTGCACGGCGGGACGCTGGAGCTCTCCGACACCAATCCCGGAAAGGAAGAGGGCCGCGGGCTGACCGTGACGATGAGCTTCCCGGCAAAGCCTGCCTGAGCCAAAACCTCCTCAGACTATGCGCCGTTAAACGTATTGGCTCCTGACGCATGTGGCCCTAGGTTAAGGGCATACGGCAAAACGCGATTCCGGCGTGGCGCTGCCGGGAGGTGGGATGCTGAAGAAATCGACACATCTGCTGAAGGACGCTGCAGGCGCGGCGTTGAAGCCGCTCAACCAGTCCGAACTGAAGCTGGCGATGACCGATCTCGCCGAGATCGGCCGCGAGCAGCCGGCTGTCGCCGCGATGCTGAAGGCAGGTGGTCCGCTCTGCGATTTCATCGCCGCGGCCTTCACGCTGTCGCCCTATCTCCGGGACGCCGCCAATATCGACAACGACATCCTGGCCGCGGCGATCTCCGCGCCGCTGGAGCCGCAGATCGAGGCGCTGATCAAAGAGGCGCGCGATAGCTGGCAGGCGGAGGAGGGTGTGTTTCCGGCGGAATCCGTGGTGATGACCCGCCTGCGGCGGATCAAGCGCAAGGTGGCCTTCCTGGTGGCGCTGGCCGATCTCGCGCGGATATTCGACGGCCGCCAGACGACGGGTTGGCTGAGCGCTCTCGCCGAAGCATCGGTTGCCGCGGCGATCGATCATCTGCTGATGTCGGCGCATGAGAGCGGCAAGCTTGTGATCAAGGATACCGGCAAGCCGAACGAAGGCTCGGGCCTGATCGTGCTCGGCATGGGCAAGCTCGGCGCCTCCGAACTCAACTATTCCTCCGATATCGACCTTGTCGTGTTTTTTGACGAGCAGGCGGGGATCGTTCCCGACCCTGACGATGCGATCGAGATCTTTCCGCGGCTGATGCGGCGGCTGGTGCGCATCCTGCAGGAGCGCACTGCCGACGGCTATGTATTCCGCACCGATCTCCGTCTCCGGCCGGATCCGGGATCCACACCGCTGGCGATCTCCTTCGATGCGGCGATGATCTATTACGAGGGCAGGGGGCAGAATTGGGAGCGTGCGGCCTTCATCAAGGCCAAGCCCGTCGCGGGCGACCTTGCGGCCGGCGAGGATTTTTTGCGCGGCCTGGTGCCATTCGTCTTCCGCAAATATCTCGACTATGCGGCGATTGCCGACATTCATTCGATCAAGCGGCAGATCCACGCGCACAAGGGCCACGGGGCGATTGCTGTCAAAGGGCACAATGTCAAACTGGGGCGTGGCGGGATCCGCGAGATCGAGTTCTTCGCGCAGACGCAGCAGCTGATTGCCGGCGGACGCATGCCGGTGCTGCGCAGCCGCGGCACCGAGGAGACGCTGGCCGAACTGACCAAGGCCAAGTGGATCGATGCGGAGACCCGCGACGAGCTCACGGATGCTTACTGGTTCCTGCGCGATGTCGAGCACCGCATCCAGATGGTCCGCGACGAGCAGACGCATCTGTTGCCGGAGACCGAAGCCGACCTGAAACGCATCGCCTTCATGATGGGCTTCAGTGACACGTCGAGTTTTTCGGAAAAGCTGGTCGATAAGCTCAGGACCGTCGAGCGGCGCTATGCGCGGCTGTTCGAACAGGAAAACAAGCTTTCGACCGACACCGGCAATCTTGTCTTCACCGGCCAGAACGACGATCCGGATACGCTGGAGACGCTGAAGAAGATGGGCTTCCAGCGCCCGTCGGATATTTCACGCATCATCCGGACCTGGCACTATGGCCGCTACAGGGCGACGCAATCGGTCGAGGCGCGCGAGCGGCTGACGGAATTGACGCCGCAGCTCCTGCGGGTTTTCGGCGAGAGCAAGAGGGCGGACGAGGCGCTGCTGCGTTTCGACAGCTTCATTTCAGGGCTGCCTTCGGGCATCCAGCTTTTCTCGCTGCTCGGCAGCAATCCGGCGCTGCTGTCACTGATCGTCAACATCATGTCGTCGGCGCCGAAGCTTGCCGAGGTGATCGCCGCCAAGCCGCATGTTTTCGACGGCATGCTCGATCCCGGCCTGATGGCGGAGCTGCCGACGCGCGATTATCTCGGTGAACGCCTGAAGGCGTCTCTGGTGCAGGCGCGCTATTATGAGGAACTGCTCGACCGGCTGCGCATCTTTGCGGCGGAGCAACGCTTCCTGATCGGTATCCGGCTGCTGACAGGCGCCATCAACGGCGCGATGGCGGCGCGGGCCTTTACCCATCTTGCCGACCTGATCATCGAGGCGGCGCTGGACGGCGTTTTGAAAGAGGTCGAGGCGGCGCATGGCCGCTTCCCGGGCGGCAAGGTGGCCGTCGCCGGCATGGGCAAGCTCGGCAGCTTCGAGCTGACTGCGGGATCCGATATCGACCTGATCCTGCTCTACGACTACGACGACACCGCTGGCGAATCCGATGGCGAGAAGCCGCTCGATGCCGTGCGCTATTTCACCCGTATCACCCAACGACTGATCGCGGCCTTCTCGGCACCGACGGCAGAGGGCATTCTCTATGAGGTCGACATGCGGCTTCGCCCTTCCGGCAACAAGGGGCCGGTGGCGACGCGGATCAATTCCTTCGAGAAATACCAGCGCGAGGAAGCCTGGACCTGGGAGCACATGGCGCTCAGCCGGGCGCGGCTGATCTGCGGCGATGCGAGCTTAACGGAAGCTGCCGAGCGGATCATTTCCGATGTGCTGTCGCAGAAGCGCGATACGGCCAAGGTGGCGCGCGATGTCGGCGAGATGCGTGACCTGATCGACAAGGAGAAGGCGCCGGAGAACGGCTGGGACCTGAAGCTCATCCCGGGCGGCGTCATCGATATCGAGTTCATCGCGCAATATCTGGCGCTGATTGCGCCTGCCAAGGGCGATGCCGTGAAGGTCAACGGGCTGAATACGGGCGAGGCGCTGAAGGCGCTTGGCGACAGGCTGATGGCGCCTGCCGATCTCGACACCTGCCTTGAGGCTTTCAACCTCTACACCGAGCTCTCGCAGCTGATCCGCCTCTGCATCGACGGGCTGTTCGATCCGAAGGAAGCCCCATCGGGGCTGGTCGAGCTCGTCTGCCGGGCCGGCGACTGCCCGGATATCAAGACGCTGGAAAGCGAAGTGAAGCGGCTGTCGAAGGCGGTGCGCAAGATCTTTCAGGCGGTCCTGAAGGCCTAGCGGATCACATCGGGAATGCGGAAGGTGATGGCGGTACCGCGGCCCTCGCGCGAACGGATGCGCATGTTGCCGCCATGCAGCGCCGCCAGCGAGCGGGAGATCGCCAGGCCGAGGCCCGAACCGCCCTTGCTCTTGGCATACTGGCTCTGCACCTGCTCGAAGGGCTGGCCGATCTTCGACAGCGCCTTGCGCGGAATGCCGATGCCGGTATCGGCGATGGTGATCACAACACCCTTGGCATCGCGGCGGGTGCGCAGTGCGATACGGCCGCCGTCGTTGGTGAACTTCACGGCGTTGGAGAGCAGGTTGAGCATGATCTGCTTCATGGCGCGGCGGTCGGCCGTCAGCGTCATGCCATCGCAGAGACGCTGCTCGATGACGATGTTCTTTTCGGCGGCCGGGATGGCCGTGAAGCGCAGGCTTTCCTCGATCAGCGGCGCGAGATCGATCGTCTCGCGATGCAGCTTCATGTGGCCGGCCTCGATCTTCGACATGTCGAGGATGTCGTTGATGACATTCAGCAGGTGCTTGCCGCTGTCGTGGATATCGCGGGCATATTCGTCGTATTTCAGCGAGCCGAGCGGGCCGAACATCTGATCCTGCAGGATTTCGGAGAAGCCGAGGATGGCGTTCAGCGGCGTGCGCAGCTCATGCGACATGTTGGCGAGGAATTCCGACTTGGCCTTGTTGGCGGCCTCGGCGCGTTCCTTTTCGGCGAGATAGTTGGCGTTGGCGACAGAGAGCGCGGCCTTCTGGTCTTCGAGCGTGGCGCGGTAGGACTTGAGGTCGCCGATCGTCGCGACGTGGCGACGCTCGGAGTCGCGCAGGCGTTCCTGGTTGCGCTTCAGAAGCGTGATGTCGGTGCCGACGGAGACCATGCCGCCGTCGCGGGTGCGGCGCTCGTTGATCTGCAACCAGCGCTCGTCGGCAAGTTGGACTTCGGCGGTGCGCGAGTGGCCGGCGCCATGCGGATCGACCATGCGGCGCTCGATCACCGGGCGGGCGGCGGCGGCGTTGACGACGCTGCGCTCGGTGCCGGGCACGAGCACGCTGTCAGGAAGACCGTAGGCTTGCTGGAAATGGGCGTTGCACATCACCAGACGGTCGTTCTTGTCCCAGAGCACGAAGGCTTCCGAGGTGCACTCGATGGCGTCTGCGAGGCGCTGGTCGGCTTCGGCATAGCGCTGGGCGAGGCGGTGTTGCTCGGTGACGTCCATGGCGATGCCAATCATGTGCATGCGGCCGGAATTGCTGCGGATCATCTGGGCGCGGGCGCGCATCCAGACATAGTGACCGGCGGCATGGCGCATGCGGAAGATCTGGTCGACCTGGCCGGACGTGCCCTTGGCAATCGAACGGGCGATCTCGTGCAGGCCGCCGTCCTCAGGGTGCATCAGGCGGGCCGCCTCGTTGAAGGACATCGTCTTGTCGGAGCCGGGCAGGCCGAGCATGTCGTACATCGAGCGCGACCAGAAGAATTCGCGGTTCTCGAAATCGAAATCCCAGAGGCCGCAACGGCCGCGGGACAGTGCGGTTTCGACGCGCTGGTTGGATTCGACGAAGATATCGTCGGCATCGCGGGCCCGCTTCACCTGCATGTAATAGGCATAGAGGATGACGAGCAGGATCGAAGAAATGCCGGCAAACAATGTGACGTTGAGCGTCAGCTCCTCGCGCCAGAGCTTGCCGATCTGATCCAGCGAGGTGGCAGCGATGATATAGCCGCCGGACGAGCCGACGAGGCTGATCTCGGCATAGTGGGGATCGCCGCTGATCGTCGTTTCGATGACGCCGGCGCGATCGCCGAAGCGGCGGATCGCCGAGACTTCGGGGAAGAAGTCGCCGACATCGGAACCGACATACGAAACGCCGGCTGCAGAGGCTGCAAAGACCTTGCCACTCGACTGAACCAGCAGGATGAAGGAGCCGCTGTCGAGCCGGTCCTGGGGAAGGAACTTGGAAAGCCGCGCCTGCGCTTCGGCGCCATTGCCTGCGTCGAACAGGTCACCAGCGTCGGAAAAGACTGCTGCAGCGGCGGCGGCCGAAAGCGATGTCGCATGACGGGCGGCGGCGCCCATCCGCGAATATTCCGACATCATCCCGAAGATGTGCGAGGCGGCGACAACGGACAGAAAGGCGACGATCAGCGCCGGAATGGCACGCTTCAAGATGGTTTCGACCTGTGGAAGACGCGGTGCGCCGGCTTGGCGCGCGACCGGACGAGGGCCTCGGGTGGCCTGCGGCCATGCCCGGAGCGAACCCAAATCGACACGCAGCCGTCCTTGGGCCGCAGTTGCCCGCCGCACGTTCATCATCGTGATAACCTTGATCCCTCGTGTGATTCGATGCGCCGCTCGCTCGAACCTGACTCAATGAATCATTCCTGATTCGCCGTGTCCAGAGGCAAAGGTAAAAATCTGTTAACTATTTATAAGTGCTGATTTTTTGGTGAGTCTCGCGAGGTCCGGGCACAAGCTGCCGGACCTCGCCTTCGCAAATCACCCCTTGAGCGTCCGCTCGACGATATCGCGCACGTCGCTCGAAAGGCCAGGCGCGCGTTCTATCTCCATCAGAGCCGAACGGGCGAAATCGGCCCGCGCCGGCTCCAGTGAGCGCCAGGAGCGCATCGATGTGAGGATGCGGGCAGCCAGCTGCGGATTGCGCTGGTCGATATCGAGGATCTCGCCAGCGAGGAAGCGATAGCCCTCGCCATCGGCACGGCCGAAGCCGGTCGGATTGGTGAAGGCGAAGGTGCCGATCAGCGACCGGACCCGGTTCGGGTTCGTACGCTTGAAGAGCGGGCTGTCCATCAGTTTCTTGACGCGGTCGAGTGTCGCCGCACCCGGGATCGTCGCCTGGACCGAGAACCACTTGTCGACGACGAGGGCATTCTCTTCAAAGCGGTCGCGGAAGGCCGACAGAGCGCTGACGGCCTCGGCGCTGTCAGGGAAACGGTGTGCCAGGAGTGTCAGGGCGTGCAACTGCTCGGTCATGTTGTTGGCGGCGTCGAAGGCGGCCTTGGCACGAACCGGCGTGTTCTCTGCGTAGGAGAGATAGGTGAGGGCGGCATTGCGCAGCGCGCGCCGTCCGGCACTCGCTGCATCCGGGCTGAAGGCGCCCGATGTCGTCATAGTCTCGAAGAGGTTTGCAAAGATCGCGACACCCTGTTCGGCGATCTGCTTCATCACGGCCTGACGGCCGGCATGGATCGCGTCGGGATCGTTATTGCCGCCGAGTTCGCGGGCGATATCGGCTTCGCTCGGCAGCGCCAGCGCCTGGGCGCGGAATGCTGGCTCCAGCGCGTCGTCGGAGGCGGCTGCGAGCAGGGCGTCGACAAAGGTCTGTTCGCAGGCGACCGCCGTGCCATCACGGGCGTCGCGGGCGGCCTTGAGGAGGTTTGGCAAGGCCAGATCGGTCAGCGCCTGCCAGCGGGCGAAATGATCGGTCTCGTGGCGGGCGAGCAGTGCGAGATCGGCCGGGGCCTGATCGAAATGCAGGTTGATCGGCGCTGAGAAGCTGCGGTTGATCGACACGACCGGGCGCGAGGCGATGCCATGGAAGACGGCGGTCTGCGTCTTGCCGGTCAGGTGCAGCACCTCGTTGGCATATTCGGCGCCTTCGACCGACTTCGGCTTGATCGCCTTGCCGCTCTCGGCAAACAGCGCCAGGCTGAGCGGGATATGCATCGGCTTCTTGTCGGCCTGGCCGGGCGTTGCGGGAACCACCTGCTCGAGCTGCAGCGTGAAGGTCTTGGCCTTGGCGTCATAGGTGCCCGAGGCGGTGACGAGCGGCGTGCCGGCCTGATGGTACCAGAGCGAGAACTGCGCGAGATCGCGACCGCTGGCGTCCTCGAAGCACTTGACGAAATCCTCGATCGTCACCGCTTCGCCGTCATGGCGCTTGAAATAGGTGTCCATGCCCTTCTTGAAGAGCTTCTTGCCGAGCAGCGTCGCGATCATGCGCGTGACTTCGCTGCCCTTCTCGTAGACCGTCGTCGTGTAGAAGTTGTTGATTTCACGGTATTTCGTCGGGCGAACTGGATGGGCGAGCGGGCCGCCGTCTTCCGGGAACTGCTCGGACTTCAGGTGGCGCACTTCGGCGATGCGCTTGACCGGGCGGGAGCGCTGATCTGAGGAGAACTCGTGATCGCGATAAACCGTCAGGCCTTCTTTCAGGCAGAGCTGGAACCAGTCGCGGCAGGTGATGCGGTTGCCGGTCCAGTTGTGGAAATATTCATGCGCGATGATCGCCTCGATATTGGCGTAGTCGGCATCGGTCGCGGTCTCGGGGTCGGCAAGGACGTATTTGTCGTTGAAGACGTTGAGGCCCTTGTTCTCCATGGCGCCCATGTTGAAGTCGGAGACGGCGACGACCATGAAGATATCGAGATCGTATTCGCGGCCGAAGACCTCTTCGTCCCACTTCATCGAGCGCTTCAGCGCGTCCATGGCGTAGGCCGCGCGGGGCTCCTTGCCATGCTCGACATAGATCTTCAGCGCGACGTCGCGGCCGCTTTTCGTCGTGAACGTGTCTTCGATGATGCCGAGGTCGCCGGCAACCAGCGCGAAGAGATAGCTCGGCTTCGGATGCGGATCGAACCAGGCGGCAAAATGCTTGCCTTCGCCATAACCGGCGCCGCCCAGGAAGTTGCCGTTTGACAGCAGCAACGGGTTAGCGGCCTTCTCGGCAATGATGTTGACCGTGTAGGGCGCCAGAACGTCGGGACGATCCGGAAAATAGGTGATGCGGCGGAAGCCTTCGGCCTCGCACTGCGTGCAGTAGATACCGCCGGTGCGGTAGAGGCCCATCAGCTGGGTATTTTCGGAAGGATTGATGATCGTGGTGATCGTCAGTTCGAAAGGCTCGGTGGCCGGGAGATCGCGAACCGTGAGACCATCCGGCGTCGCAGAATATTGCGCCGCGGGCATCTCGATCTGGTCGAACAGCAGGCCGGACAGAGAAAGTTCGTCGCCGTCAAGGATCAGCGGCGCCTTCGGATCTGCACCTTCGCGCCGGTGGAAGATCAGCCGCGACTCGACCTTGGTCTCCGTCGGGTCGAGTTCGAAGGTCAGGTCCACGCGCTCAAGCACGAAATCGGTGGGCCGGTAGTCTGCCAGGTTAATGACCTGGCCTGTGTCTGTACGCATAAGTGTTCCCTGAAGACCTTTAACGATATGACCGTGACAGGAACGGAATCCCCGCCGTAAATTTTGGGGGCGATGATTACATTAAAGTCTGAACTAAACTTAAAGCAAAGGCCACTGAGCTTTCTTTTCGGCCCGTGCGCCGGACTTTTCCTGACACTTCCTCGAATTTCGCTTTTCGCTGGAAATTTTCCCCATCGCCGCCGTTCTTTCGTTACCATGCCGTCACACGCCACCGTGCCGCCGAGTCGGGCGGTATCCTCCTGCCTTGGAACATCAGCCGCCATCGAGCTTGGGAAGACATGGAATCGGTTTTGAGAAACCCGATGAGGGGGATCCTGATGAAGGTCTCGTCGGTTGTCGTCTTTCTCGGCATGCAGACCTTCATCAAGCTGACGGGAACCGGTATCGCGCCGGGGCAGGTGACCTTCTACCGCTCGTTCTTCGCGCTGTTTCCGATCATGGCCTATCTCGCCTATCGCGGTCAGTTGAAGGCTGCTTTCTACACCGCCAATCCGATCGGTCATGTGAAACGCGGCACGATCGGCATCATCTCTATGGGCTTCGGCTTCTACGGGCTGATGCACCTGCCGCTGCCTGAAGCGATTGCGCTGGGCTACGCCACGCCGCTGATTGCCGTCATCTTCGCTGCGGTGTTCCTGAAGGAACGTGTGCGGCTTTACCGCTGGAGCGCGGTGTTCTTCGGCATTATCGGGGTGGCGATCGTTTCCTGGCCAAAGCTGACGCTGTTTCGCGCCGGCGGGATGGAGACGGAACAGGCGGTCGGCGCCATCTGCGTGCTGCTCTCGGCGGTGCTCGCCGGCATGGCGATGATCCAGGTTCGCAAGCTGGTGGAGGAGGAGCGCACGGCGACGATCGTTCTCTACTTCTCGATGATCGCCTCGCTCTGCTCGTTGCTGACGCTGCCTTTCGGCTGGTACTCGCTGGATCTCGAGACGACGCTGTTTCTCGTCGGTGCCGGCTTTTGCGGCGGGGTGGCGCAGATCCTGCTGACGGAGAGCTACCGGCATGCCGATGTCTCGACCATCGCGCCATTCGAGTATACGTCGATTTTGCTCGGTGGCGTCATCGGCTATTTCGTCTTTGGCGACGTGCCCGGCGGCCACATGATGGTCGGCACCGCTATCGTCATCGCGGCCGGTGTCTACATCATTCACCGCGAACACCGGCTCGGTCTGGAGCGCAGAAATGCCCGGCGCGCAGGCGGCTGACCGCTTGCTGGACGGAGTTGATTCCGATCCTATTGCACCTCTCCAGCGGGAATATACTGGCGAAATTTTAGGATACCAAAGCCGCCTTGAATATGATTGATGAAGCTGACGAAGTTTGATTTATTCAAAGCCTTGCATATGCGAATGGCCACCAAAAAGGACTGAATTGTCCCGAAGGCTGGTAGCTCCGGAAGCTGGCTTGCGAGCGGGGGCGCTTATGGCATTTTCGGCTGACGAACTGGCGCACCACCCGAACTTCCTGGCTTCAATCCGGCTACTCGCGGGCGACATGCGCGGGATGTTCGATGCCGCCCCGCGTCTTGCCAGGCTTCTCGCTTCACACCAGCGCTGGCTGCTGACCCAGACCGCCTATGCGCTAAGCCTCCAGCACGATCCCGAGGATGCATCGACAGGCTTTACCGCCGTGGCACTGACCGCGCGCATCACCGATTACAAGGTGGCGAGCCGCAACACGGTGCTGAATTTCATCGATGAACTGCTGACCTATCGCTTCATTGCCCATACGCCGGGCGAGGAACGCCGGCGGCCGCGCCATTTCGAGCCTGCCGAGGTCAGTCATCAGGCGATGTATGGATGGTTTCTGTCGAACCTGACTGCACTCGATCTGATCGATGAGGGCAACCGTGCGGCCTGTTTCCAAGCCAATCCGGAGCTGATGCGCCTTGCCCATCCGCTGATCGCGGAGAATTGCCTGCACAACGACGGCTGGCGCGAGCCGCCGGAGCAGGTGGGGTTGTTCCTTTGGACCGAAGCTGGCGGCATGGTGGTCGATCATCTGATATCGAGGATCGATCTGCAGAGCTGTGACGGCGAACGCTACAGCGTCGGACGCATCGAGACGCGCAATCTGGCAGGCGATTTCATGATGTCGCGGACGCACCTGCAGCGGCTGTTTGCCAAGGCCGTGCAGCAGGGATGCCTCGGCTGGTACGACGAGCCGAAGAAGACACAGCTCTGGCTTTCCAAGGCGTTTCTGCAGAATTATTGCGGCTGGCAGGCGATCAAGTTCGCCTATGTCGATCAGGCTTTCGAATTTGCGAAGACGCAGATCGAGCAGGATCCCGTCAGGTTTGCCGTCTGCGCCTAGAGCGCGATCGCGGCAATGTCCTTGACTGGGGTCACGGGCTCGCTGGCGCTAAGCTCGCGCTCATATTCCTTTGCAGCGCAGACCGCGGCACGAATGTGCTCGATGGTTTCGATATTGCGAAGCAGCGAGATGATGACGGCAGACATGCTAAACTCCATCCGCGCGCCCTGTTGGGCGGCGCGGTAACTCAATATTCCTGGAAGTCGGCGAAGATCGCAGCTGGACGCGTCGTGCGGCCGGTGATGCCGGTGCCGCGGGCGATCATCTGTTCGTTGGTTGCGAAGCCGAGACGGCTATAGCCTTGCGTGGTGCGGATCGGGCCGCCGGCGAGGCGCAGGGTTTCAAACCCGCAGTGTATTGGACGAAAACGTGTGTTCATTGCCTTGGTTCCTGTCAGATTCCTCCCAAGACACGAGTATATATTGCAGCGCAGCATTGATTCTGCAATGCACCTAAACGAGACGCAGGCATGCGTCTTACGCATGGGTTCATTCATAAAATCTTTAAGATTGGCTATTTTGTAATCAGATCGAGGTCGCGCAGTTTCTGCTGAAACGCTAAAAGATCGTTCCAGGCCAAGCGCTTATTGACCGGTGCGGTCAGCAAGTCCTGCGGATGCAATGTCGCCAAAGCCGGAACCGTCAGGGTGCCGGCACCGATGTCCTTCCACTGGCCGCGCAGGCCATGAATGGTGTCCGTCTCGCCGAAAAAGACGCGAGCCGCGAAATTTCCGAAGAGCAGGATGGCTTTTGGCTCCGCCAGAGCGATCTGCCGCTCGATGAAGGGCCGGCAGATATCCATCTCCGCCGCCGACGGCACACGGTTGCCGGGCGGCCGCCAGGGGATGACCTGGGTCAGCAGGATGCTGGAACGGTCCAGGCCGATCGCTGCGAGCATCTTGTCGAGCAGCGTGCCTGGGCGGCCTGCGAAGGGCTGTCCTTCGCGATCGTCCTCGGCGCTCGGCGCCGATCCGATCACCATGATGCCGTGCGCCGCATCGCCGGTCGCAAAGATGGTCGAGCGGGCGCTGTGTTTCAGATTGCAGCCGTTGAAGGCTTCGAGCGCAGTTTTCAGTTCGGCGAGCGAGCGGGCGCTTTCGGCGGCAAAGCGCGCCTGCTGCACGGCTTCACCGTCCGGAATGGCAGGCTGAGGCCTCGACGCCGAAGATGCTGCCGCGGCCGGCGCCTGGCGCTGCGGTGCCGCCCGTTCCTGAGGCTGAGGCTGGCTTGCAGGAGAGGATTGCTGCGGGGCTGCTGCCCGTCTCGCCGCCTTCATCGCTTCGAACTCGGCAAAGCGATCGACCGCCTCCTCTTCCAGCAGCCACTCGACGCCCGCATCCGCATGGAAATGCAGAAGCGCTGCGAGCTCGGCCGGGGAGAGGTCGTTTGCGGAGATCATCTGGCGACCTTAGCGGAGCGGCAGCGCCAATGAAAGTGCTGCCAATGGCCGGGCGGCCTATTGCACAGTCCATTGCGAAATGTCGTCACGTTCGCCGATCAGCGCGAGACCGTGGGCGATTGACAGCAGCTCGCCGCCGCTCTCGATCTTGTCCCTGTCGAAGCGCTCGGTGAAGATCCGCCGAACGGCTGGTACGAAGGATGTGCCGCCGGTGAGGAAGACCTTGTCGATAGTTTCCGCTTTGGTCTGCGTCTTCTCCAGCACGTCATCAAGCGCGCCTTCGATGCGGCTGAGATCGTCGGCGATCCAGGTTTCAAAATCCTTGCGTTTGACGGTGCGCTGTCCGCCTCGGCCAAGCGGCGCGAAGTCGAAGGCTGCTTCTTCTTCGGCCGAGAGCGCCATCTTCGTCGCCGACACCGCCTGATAGAGCGGGTAGCCCTCGTCGTGATCGACGAGATCGACGAAGATCTCCAGCTTCTCGGGCTCGAGCGCGGTACGCACCAGCTTTCTCAGGTCTTCGAACTCGCGCGAGGTCTTGAAGATCGACAGCTGGTTCCAGCGGCCGAAGCTGGAATAGTAGTTCGACGGCACCTCAAGGATCTTGTCGAAGCTCTTGAAATGACTCCCCTTGCCGATCTGCGGCGCGACGACATTGTCGATCATGCGGTAGTCGAAGTGATCGCCGGCGATGCCGACGCCGGAATGGCCGATCGGCGTGGCGGTGAGCTTGCCGGCAATGGTTTCAAAGCGGATCAGCGAATAGTCCGTCGTGCCGCCGCCGAAGTCGGCGACCAGCACCGTGGCGTCGGACGTCAGGTTCTGCGCAAAGTAGAAGGCGGCTGCGACCGGTTCGTAGACATAGTGGATTTCAGGAAAGCCGAAGCGCGACAGCGCCTCGTTGTAGCGGTCCGTCGCCAATGCGGGATCGGCGGAGGCGCCGGCAAAATGCACCGGGCGGCCGGCGACGATGCGGCTGACATCGGACGGCCAGTTGTCGTCGGCATAGCCCCGCAGCCGCCGGATGAAGACTTCCATCAGGTCTTCGAAGCTCTGGCGCTTGCCGTAGATCAGCGTGCCCTGGAAGAGGGCGCTGGCAGCAAAGGTCTTGATCGACTGCAGGAAGCGGCAGTCGCCGGGATTGTCGATGAACTGGCGGATCGCTGCCGCGCCCGCTTCGACCTTGAGCGCCGAAGCGCCGAGCTGCGCGTCCTTCATGAAGGAGAGGGCGGTTCGCATGCTGTCGGCCGTGCCTGCCGCGCTGGTGAAACTCATGGAATGCGTCGCATTGGCGCCATCCGCCATTGCCAGAACCGTATTGGTCGTGCCGAAATCAAGCCCGAGCGCCCGTGCCATGGCCGTGCTCCTTCAATATCCGTCAAAATGTCTTGGACCGGGAACCTGCCCGGATGCGAAAAGGGCGGCGCATCTGCGCGCCCTGCGAATTTTTGAGAGCGCGGGTGATCGCATAGGACGGCGGCGAAAGCAACCCGCAGAATCAGGCCGGAGCGGCTGTCTGCGTCTCCTCCGACATCTGTTGCATCCACCGGCGGAAGGTCTCCATCGCCGGCGTCACCGGCCGCGATTTCAGGCGGGTCAGCCAGTAGCTGCCCTTGGAGATATAAACAGGGAAAGGCTGCTCGATTTCGCCGGCGGCGAGTTGCCGCGAGAACATCAGCGGCGGGGCGAGCGCCACACCGGCGCCCTGCATCGCTGCCTCGACCATCAGTACCGACGAATCGAAGACCAGCCCGAGGATCGGTGGCGGCTCGACGCCTGCGGCCTCGAACCAGCTTGGCCATTCGTCGGTGCGGTAGGAGCGCAGCAGCGTCTGCCGGGCAACGTCGTCAGGGGTTTTCAGCGTGCGGGCGATCGGTGGAATGCAGAGCACGGAGAGCGGTGCCTCGAACAGCGCTTCGGCCTCGATATCGTGCCAGGCGCCGTTGCCGAAGCGGATTGCGTAGTCGAGGCCCTCGGCGGCGATATCCACCCGGTTGTTGTTGGTCGAAAGCCGGAGATCGATATAGGGAAACTTCGCACGGAAGTCGGCCAGCCGCGGCAGCAGCCAGCCGACCGCCAGCGTGCCGACGGCGCCGAGCTTCAGCACCTCGCGCAGCTGCCCGCCCTCGAAACGCTCCAGCATGTCGGCCATCCGGTCGAAGGATTCGCGCAGCACCGGCAGCAGCGCCAGTCCTTCCTCGGTGATCATCAACCCGCGCGGCAGGCGGCGGAAGAGGGTAACGCCGAGGCGCTGCTCCAGAAGCTTCACCTGATGGCTGACCGCGGCCTGCGTGACGCAGAGTTCGATGGCCGCTCGGGTAAAACTCAGATGCCGGGAAGCTGCCTCGAAAGCGCGCAGGGCGTTGAGGGGAAGGTAGGGTCGAACCATGAGATGGCCTAATTCAATTCATGCCTGACCGCAGATATCATCGTTTGATCGGGCCTCGCAAGCCGGCCTAGAAAGCCGTGTCGAACCACATGGAGCACGGCAGTGGCAGTTTTAAAATCTCTTATTCTCGCCTTTTCACTCGGCATTTCGGCGCTTCTCGGCAATGTGGATGCAGCCCTGGCCGGCGATCCGATCCGCTGCACCCTTATTCTCGACGAAAGGACCGGCGAGACCATTTTCCGCCAGGGCAATTGCGATCAGGGATTCTATCCGCAATCGACGTTCAAACTGCCCTTGGCCATGATGGGCTATGACGCTGGTATTCTGGTCGATGGGCACAATCCCCTTTGGCGCTACCGGCCGGAACTGCAGCGGCAGCGCAAGATCGAGCGAAAGGACACCGATCCGGCAGTCTGGCTGCGTGATTCCGTCGTCTGGTTCTCGCAGGATCTGACGACGAAGCTCGGAGACCGCGCCTTTGCCCGCTATGTCACGGGCTTCGGCTACGGCAACGAGAATGTGTCCGGCGGGCTGACGCAGGCCTGGCTGATGTCGTCGCTGAAGATTTCGGCGGAAGAGCAGGCACGCTTCCTGCTGCGTTTCCGGCGCGGCGAGCTGCCGATATCGGAGGAGGCGCGCCAGAAGACGGAGGCGATCGTTCCCCGCTTTCAAGCCGCCGATGGCTGGACGATCCAGGGCAAGACCGGTTCCGGCTGGCTGCGCAACAGCAAGGGCGAGACCAATTTGGAGCGGCCGCTCGGCTGGTTCGTCGGCTGGGCGGTGAGGGGCGACCGGCGTCTGGTCTTCGCAAGGCTTTCTATCGGCAATCATCGCTATCGTGGCAATCCGATCAGCTTCGAAACGCGCGATGCGCTGATCGCCGATCTGCCGAAGCTGGTCGAAGGCCGTTAAGCGAAAAGGGCGCCCGGAGAGGCGCCCTTTCTTGTCGTCTTATTCGGCGGCAACCGCCCGGGTCTCCGGTTCGCCATCCTCGTTGGCGGGCGCCTCATGTGCCGGCTTGCGGCTGAAGCGCTGCTTGAGCCAGGTCTCGAAGCGGCCCATCTGGACGAAGATCACCGGCGTGATGAACAGCGTCAGCGCCTGCGAGACGATCAGACCACCGACGACGGCGATGCCGAGCGGCTGGCGCAGCTCCGAGCTGGCGCCCGAGCCGAGGGCGATCGGCAGGGCACCGAGCATGGCGCAGAAGGTCGTCATCATGATCGGCCGGAAACGCCGCACGCAAGCCTCGTGGATCGCTTCCGCCGGTGACATCTTGGTCGATCGGAGGTTCTCCAGCGCCACGTCGATCATCATGATCGCGTTCTTCTTGACGATACCGATCAGCATCAGCAGGCCGATGAGCGCGATGATCGACAGGTCGAGCCCCATGACCTTCAGGGCCAGAAGCGCGCCGAGTGCCGCTGCCGGGAGGCCCGACAGAATGGTCAGCGGATGGATGAAGCTCTCGTAGAGAACGCCAAGCACCACATAGATCGTCAGGATCGCCGCCAGGATCAGATAAGGCGTGTTGCCCTGCGACTGTTCGAAGATCTGCGCGGTGCCGCCGTAGCTGGTGAACACGTCGGCAGGCATGTTCATATCATGCTTGATCTGGTCGATTGCCGCCGTCGCATCGCTGAGGGATTCGCCGGCGGGCAGGTTGAAGGAGACCGTCGTCGAGACGAGCTGGCCGGTCTGGTTGATGGTAACGGGGCCGGTGGTCCGCTGGACATGCGCGAAGTTCGATAGCGGAACCAGCGTGCCGTTGGCCGATGCGACGTTGATCTCCGACAGCTTCTGATCGTCCCAGGGTTTGCCGGTATCGTATTCGACGATGACATCGTAGCTGTCGCCGGTCGACTGTATCTCGGCTGCCGTATAACTGCTGAAGGCTTCCTGCAGCGTGGTGCGCAGCAGATCGTTATCGATGCCGAAGGCTGCGGCCTTCTCGCTGTCGATGACGATGTTGGCCTGCAGCGCATTGTTCTGCGCGTCGGTCGTCACGTCGGTGAAACGCGAATCCTGGCGGAGCGCGGTCACCATCTTGCCGGCCCAGAGATTGGTCGTGTCGGCACTGAGTGCCTGAACGATCAGCTGATACTGGCTCGCCGTCTGCCGGCCACCGAAGCGCAGGCTCTGGTTCGGGGTGACGAAGGCCTGCAGGCCGGGGATCTTGTTGAGCGACGAGCGCAGTTCGCGCAGGGTCTGCTCAAGCGGCACGCGCTGGTCCTTGTCCTTCAGCTCGACATAGATCGTGCCGTTGTTCAGAGGCTTCTGCGCATTGCCGCCGACCGTGGACATCACATGATTGACGGCACTGTTGGCCTTGACGGCCGCGGCTGCCTGCTTCTGCAGGGCTTCCATGGCCGAATAGGAGATGTCCTGGCGGGCCTGCGTGGAGATCTGCAGGCGTCCGATATCTTCCTGCGGGAAGAAGCTCGAAGGCAGTGTCATGAACAGGTAGATGGTCAGCGCCACCGAGGCGAAGAACACGCCGATGACGGTCATGGTATGCCGAAGGCACCAGGCGACTGCGCGGTCGTAACCGTGAAGGGTCCGTTCGAAGCCCGCATCGAAGAGCCGTACCAGAAGCGGCGGGCGGCTGTGGCCTTCGGAAAGCCGCGAGCCGAGCATCGGCGTTACCGTCAGCGAGACGATCGCCGAGGCGACGATGGCGATGGCAACGACCATGCCGAACTCGTTGAAGACGCGTCCGACGACGCCACCCATCAACAGGATAGGAATGAAGACGGCGATCAGCGAAACCGACATCGAGATGATCGTGTAGCTGACTTCGCCGGAACCCTTGATCGCCGCTTCGCGGACGGGCATTCCCTCCTCGACATGGCGCAGGATGTTTTCGAGCATGACGATCGCGTCATCGACCACGAGACCCACCGCGAGCGTCAGCCCGAGCAGCGAGATGTTGTCGATACTGTAGCCAAGTACATACATCATGCCGAAGGTCGAGATCAGCGACAGCGGAACGGCAAGGCCCGGAATGATTGTCGCCGTCAGATGACCGGTGAACAGATAGATGACGAGCACGACGAGGCCGATCGTCAGCAACAGCGTAAACTTGACGTCGGTGATGGCTGCGCGGATCGGCTTTGCTGCGTCGTTCATCACCACGGTTTTGACCGATGGCGGAATTTCCGCATGCAACTGCGGCAGCTTGGCATTGATCGCATCAACGACATCGACGGTATTGGCGTCCGGCTGGCGCTGGATGGCCAGGATGATGCCGCGGTTGCCGTCATACCAGCTGCCGGTATTTTGGTTCTCGACGCTGTCCTCGACATTTGCCACGTCGCTGAGGTGAATCGCTGCGCCATTCGGCGAGGCGATGACCAGCGTGCGGAATTGGTCGGCGTTGACGCGCTGCGTATTCGCATTGATCGTCATCGTCTGGGAGCTGTTCTGCAGCGTGCCGACCGGGCTCTGATTGTTGGCGGCGGCAATGGCCTTATTCACCGTGTCGATGCCGATTCCACGGGCCTGAAGCTTGCTGGGATCGACCTCGACGCGAACGGCATAGGTCTGTGCGCCGAATACCGATACCTGGGCAACGCCCGGCAGCGTCGAGAGCGACGGCGAAATGATGTCTTCGGCAATCTCGTCGAGCTTGCTACGCGGCATCGTATCGCTCTGCACCGCCATCAGCATGACGGGCGCGTCGGCCGGGTTGGTCTTGCGATAGCTCGGCGGCGTCGTCAGGTTGTCAGGCAGCTGCCGGGTGGCGTGGGAGATCGCCGCCTGGACGTCGGCTGCAGCCGCATCGATGTCACGGTTCAGATCGAACTGCAGCACGATGCTGGTATTGCCGAGCGAGCTCGATGCGCTGATTTCGCTGATGCCGGGAATGGTCTCGAATTGCTTGATCAGCGGTGTCGCAACCGATGTCGCCATTGTCTGTGGCGAGGCGCCGGTCAGCTGGGCCGAAACGTTGATCGTCGGGAAGTCGACCTGTGGCAGGGCGGCGACCGGGATCAGCTGGTATCCCGCAAGGCCGGCCAGAATAGCGCCGATCGCCAGAAGCGTCGTGGCGACGGGACGCTGGATGCAGAAGTTCGGAATCATTCCTCAGTCCCCGCGGTGGCGTTGCCTGTTTGCTGCTGCAAGCTGTCGGCGGCCGAGGCCACGTTGAGTGCCTTGTCGTCGAACTGTTCGTTGACCGCCTGTTTGTCGTTCAAGTTGCCCTGGCCCTCGACGACCACGTGGTCGCCTGCCGAAAGCCCCGACGAGATGGCCGAAAAACCACCATTGGAACGGGCGACCGTCACCGGTGTCAGCTGGACCTTGCCGTCCTTGGCGACGAAGGCGAAGAAACCGGTCGGTCCCGGGTTGACCGCCACGGTCGGTACGACGATCTGCTGGTCCTTGTTGTCGAAATGCACGACGACGTTGATCGACTGGCCGGGCCAGAGCGCGCCCGAGGCGTTTTCAAAACGCGCCTTGACGGCGATCGTGCCGGAGGCTTTGTCGACGATATTGTCGTAGAAGCTGACGGCGCCCTTGCGGACTTCACCTTTGGTGGAATCCGGAGCAGTGCTGACATCGACCGGACCGGCAGCCAGCGCAGTCTTCAGCTCCTTGAGATAGCGTTCCTGCAGATTGAACTGAACATAGATCGGGTCGTATTTGGCGATGGTGACGATGGCCGAGCCTGCATTGACGAAGGCGCCGTTGCTGATCGTCACGTCCCCGAGGCGTCCGTCGAACGGCGCCCGGATTTCGGTGTGGTCGAGCGTGATCTGGTCGGCGGCGAGGGTGGCCTTGTCGGCTTCGACGGTGGCGGCGGCGCTATCGCGGGTCGCCTTGGCCTGATCGGAGCTTTGCTGGGTGCCTGCCTTCTGGTCGGCGAGGTCCTGTGCGCGGGTCAAGGCGATCTCTGCGCCGCTGAGTGTTGCCTGATCGCGGACGATCATTGCCCGATCCTTGTCGACGGCGGCCTTGGCCGACCGGTCGTCGAGCTTGGCGATCAGATCGTCGGCCTTGACCGTTGCGCCGTCCTGGACGCTGACGCCGACGATCTGGCCCTGCTCCTGCGCGGCGATCGTCGTGTTGTCGTCGGCGACCGCCCAGCCGGAAGCGGCAACGTCGATCGGCAGGGCCGCCTGAGCTGCGGCAACAGTCTTGACCACAGCCGGACCGCCTGCACCGCCGCGGCGATGTCCGCCATTGCCGCCGGCCTGACTGCCGGATGCTGCCGTATCGCCGGCCGCTGCCTGCTGATCGCCGCCTTTGGCACTGCCATCTCCCTTGCCTGGGCCATGGGCGGCAGGTTGCTTGATCAGTTTCGAAAGATAGGGAACCTGCTGTGCATAGGGGATGCGATTGCCGAACTGCCAGATACCGGCGGCGGCGATTGCGACGATGCTGACTGTGATCCAGAATTTCTTCATGAGCGAGACCGGTTTTGAACAGAATGGGGCGAAATTTATGCTCTAAATGAGCCGCCTATTTTGCGGCGCAAAAAAGACACTATTCGCCGCTTACGATCACTAAGCGTTTATAACAGCTTAAATTTTCGTAATGAACATTCGGTAATATTAGTCCGGCTCTAATATATACTGGATCGCTACATCGGTCGACTATACCGACCGTGCCGCTCCACCATCGCAACGGATCAGCGAGCCTGTGATGTAACTTGCTGGTTCGCTGCACAAAAATGCTGCGGTGGCCGCGAACTCATCGACCTTTCCATAGCGCCCGACGGGAATGCGCGCTTCCTTTTCCGAGCGGATTTCATCCATCGCGCGGCCGGTGCGTCTTGCTGCCGCACCATCCAGTTCGTCGAGGCGGCCGGTCAGGATGCTGCCGGGAAGCAGCAGATTGGTGGTGACGCCGTAGCTGGCGATTTCGGAGGCGAGCGTCTTGCTCCAGCCGGCAAGGGCAGGGCGCAGCGTGTTCGACAGTGCCAAATTGGCGATCGGTTCGATCACGCCCGAGGAGGCGACCGTCAGGATGCGGCCCCAGCCCTGCTGCTTCATGCCGGGAAGCAGCGCATTGGTCAGCGTGATGACCCGCAGCACCATCGAGAAGAAATAGGTTTCCAGCTTTTCGGCCGTCATGTCCTCGGTGGTGCCCGGCGTCGGTCCGCCGGTGTTGTTGACCAGGATATCGAGGCCGCCGAACTTGTCGCTGACGGCTGACGTTACCGTTTGCACGAAGTTCTCGTCGCCGAGGTCGGCCCAGATCCAATCGGCTCTGCCATTGCCCTCGGTATTGATCGCCTTGCAGTTGGCGTCCAGCTGCTCGCCGCTGCGTCCGCACAGCAGGACATTCGCGCCTTCGCGCGCCAAGGCGACCGCGATGCCTTGGCCCAATCCGCGTGACGATGCCAGAACGAGTGCGCGTTTGCCCTTGATGGCGAGATCCATGATATCCTCCAATGGTGTGCCTTTGTATAAGGCGCGGGCAGGCGGAAAGAAAAGCGGATCAACGAGAAAATCACGCCGTATAATTGACGTGAACGTAAACGTTCAATAGGTTTATGCGCATGAAGGAAATCATTGTGCGAATTGGGAGATTGGCTGTCGCTTACCGGCTCGACAATGCTTTCCGGTTTTGACAAGAGATTAGCCCAGATTGGGGAATGAGCCGCGGCGGCGGCCGAGCGGAGACCGAACGAAGATGACCGAGACGACAGAGCTTCCGGAACGCGAAAGCATGGAATTCGACGTTGTGATCGTCGGCGGCGGGCCGGCTGGTCTGTCTGCGGCGATCCGGCTGAAGCAGGTCAATCCGGAACTGTCGGTCGTGGTGCTGGAGAAGGGTGCTGAAGTCGGTGCTCATATCCTCTCTGGCGCCGTCGTCGATCCGATCGGCATCGACCGGTTGCTGCCGGACTGGCGCAGCGAGAGCGACCATCCGTTCAAGACCGAAGTGAATGCCGACCATTTCCTAGTGCTCGGCCCGGCCGGCTCGATCCGCCTGCCGAACGTGCTGATGCCGCCGCTGATGAACAATCACGGCAACTACATCGTCTCGCTTGGTAACGTCTGTCGCTGGCTGGCGGGCCACGCAGAAGCGCTCGGCGTCGAGATCTATCCGGGCTTTGCCGCCACCGAAGTGCTCTACAATGACGAGGGCGCGGTCATCGGTGTCGCCACCGGTGACATGGGCGTCGAGCGCAACGGCGAGCCCGGCCCGAACTTTACCCGCGGCATGGAACTGCTCGGCAAATATGTGCTGATCGGCGAGGGCGTGCGCGGCTCGCTTGCCAAGCAGTTGATCGCCAAGTTCGATCTGCAGAAAGACCGCGAACCGCAGAAATTCGGCATCGGCATCAAGGAACTCTGGCAGGTCAAGCCCGAGAACCACAGGCAGGGCCTGGTGCAGCACTCCTTCGGCTGGCCGCTCGGCATGGCCGCCGGTGGCGGCTCGTTCCTCTACCATCTCGAAGACAATATGGTCGCCGTCGGCTTCGTCGTACACTTGAACTACAAGAACCCCTATCTCTATCCCTTCGAGGAATTCCAGCGCTTCAAGACGCATCCGGCGATCCGCACCACCTTCGAAGGCGGCAAGCGGCTCTCCTACGGCGCCCGCGCCATCACCGAGGGCGGCTACCAGTCGGTGCCGAAGCTGACCTTCCCGGGTGGAGCGCTGATCGGCTGCTCGGCCGGTTTCGTCAACGTTCCCCGCATCAAGGGCAGCCACAATGCGGTGCTGTCTGGCATGCTGGCGGCCGAGAAGATCGCCGCGGCGATCGCGGCGGGCCGCGCCAATGACGAGATCATCGAGATCGAGAACGAATGGCGCAAGACCGATATCGGCAAGGACCTGAAGAAGGTCCGCAACGTCAAGCCGCTGTGGTCGAAGTTTGGCACGCTCGT
Source organism: Rhizobium sp. 01L410 (assembly GCF_056400165.1). Classification (NCBI taxonomy): domain Bacteria; kingdom Pseudomonadati; phylum Pseudomonadota; class Alphaproteobacteria; order Hyphomicrobiales; family Rhizobiaceae; genus Rhizobium; species Rhizobium sp. 01L410. Next base: position 207,585 of record NZ_JBFTST010000009.1, on the reverse strand, counting down.
CGGCATCGGCCTTGGCGGTCTCGACATGTGGACCAACACCCTGTTCGGCTTCTCCTTCTTCGGCACGCTGAAGCATGGCAAGACCGATGCGCAGTCGCTGGAACCGGCCGCCCAGCACAAGAAGATCGATTATCCAAAGCCGGATGGCGTGCTCACCTTCGACCGTCTCTCCTCGGTGTTCCTGTCGAACACCAATCACGAGGAGGACCAGCCGGTTCATCTCAAGGTCAAGGACATGGCGCTGCAGAAGTCGTCCGAGCACGACATCTATGCTGGTCCCTCGACCCGCTACTGTCCGGCCGGCGTCTATGAATGGGTGGAGAAGGACGGCCAGGAGACCTACGTCATCAACGCCCAGAACTGCGTCCACTGCAAGACCTGCGACATCAAGGATCCCAACCAGAACATCAACTGGGTTCCCCCGCAGGGCGGTGAGGGGCCGGTCTATCCGAATATGTGAGGCTGCACCTCAGGGTGGCGCATGGGACTTGATCACATGCCCGTGAAAACTGCCGGTATCGCCACTTTTCGGCCTTACTTGTTGCGCCGCGCGGCATCTGTTTAACTGCGTATTAACCATGTTTTCCTTAACTTCAGGGCATCAACCTGATGTTAAGGACCGTCTGAATGCAGATCTCCCGCCGTGGCTTCGTAATGGGCCTCTCCGCTCTTCTGGCGGGATGCGCTTCCAGCGGTCCTGATCATCGCGCCAATTACGCAGCGCTTCCGGCAGAGAAATTTCCGCTTCCCGCAATGCCGCTCGAAAAGCTCGATCCCGACCTGCGCCGTCAGCAGGTCGCTTATGTCTCGGATCAGGCTGCGGGCACGGTCGTCGTCGATACGCCGGCCCGCCGTCTCTATTATATTCTGGGTGATGGGCAGGCGATGCGCTATGGCGTCGGTGTGGGCCGGGAAGGGCTGGCGCTGGCGGGCAACGCCTATGTCGGGCGCAAGGCCGAATGGCCGACCTGGACACCGACCGAAAACATGCAGCGCCGCGAGGCGCGCTATCGCAAGCTCGCCGGCGGCATGCCGGGCGGCCCCAACAATCCGCTCGGGGCGCGGGCCATGTATCTCTACCGCGGTGGCAACGACACCCATTTCCGCATTCACGGCACCAACCAGCCGCAATCGATCGGTCTCGCCATGTCGAGCGGCTGCATCCGCATGCTGAACCACGATGTCATCGATCTCTATGATCGCGTGCTGCCCGGCGCCAAGGTCATCGTCATCCAGGCCTGAACGGGAAAGCCCGGCAATGCCGGGCTTTCATTGTTCGATTCGGTCAATGCCGTCTGGCGGCAATCCCGGTCGAGAGCGCCACGCCGATGCCCGTCATGACGGCGGCGGCAATTTCGGCAATGCCGACCGGCTCTCCGAGAAACACGCTTCCGCCTATCGTCGCCAGCACGGGCGTCAGCGCCGTGAAAGCCGCAGCCTGCGTGCCACCGAGCGTCTTGACCGCCGTGCCATAGGCAAGCATCGCGACGAGGCCTGAAAGCACGCCCTGGCTCAGCACCTGCAGGCCGATATCGGCGGTGCTCGCCTTTGACAGCGAGGTGCCGAAGATCAGCGCAAGCACGCCGATGATGAGGAACGACCAGATGGCGATCAGGGCGCTTGCCTGCAGAGCGGTCAGGCCGCTGCGGCGGAAGGCATGCGTATAGCTCGCCCATAACACTGCGCCGGCCGGGAGCAGGACGAAGCTCGTCCACGGCAGCGAGGCATCCGACAGGCTGCGCAACAGCAGGATCAGCACACCGCCGACGATGGCGGCAAGGCCGAGCTTGCGGGTCAGGTCGGGCCGTTCGCCGAAGATGACGATGCCGATTAGGGCTGTCGCCAGCGGCATCGAGCCGCCGAGCAGGATGCCGGATGAGGCGGCGGGCGTCGAATGGATCGCTAGCGTCGTCAGCAGAAAAAACGCGGCACCGGCGCCGGCAACCATCAGCGCCAGCAGATGCAGCGGCACGCCCTTCGGCAACAGCCCGGTCCTCAGCCACACCGGCGCCAGCGCCAGCGCCGGAATGCCGTAGCGGATCAGCCCGATATCGAGCGAGCCAAGCGGCGTTGCGGCGCTATGGCGGGTCGCCAGGAACCACGACGCCCAGATGAGCACCGTGACGGTTCCGCCGATATAGCCGGGAATGAGGGAAGGAGACTTTTCATTGGTGATGGTGAAGCTGGTCATCGCGCTATCCTCCGCACGTCCGGATCATTTCCGGTTGAGAAAAGGATAGGCCGGAAGGCCGGGGCATGTCCTTGCTATCTATGGCTTCCAGATCATGGTATCAGCAATGATATGCCAACATGGTCGCTGGAAATGAGCGGATATGCCAAATCTTGATAAATTCGATATCGCTATTCTGAAGTGCCTTCAGGAGGATGCGCGGGCCACCAACGTGGAGATTGCCGAGAAGGTCAACCTCTCGCCGTCTCCCTGCCTTCGCCGCATCCGCAACCTCGAAAAAGCAGGGGTCATCCGCGGTTACCGTGCCGATATCGACCGCAAGGAAGTCGGCCTCGGCCTCACCGTCTTCGTCGAGTTCAAGGTGGCGCACCACACCCGCGAGAATTCCGAGGCGCAGCAGGCGGCGCTCCTTGCCATTCCCGAAATCGTCTCCTGCTTCCTGATATCGGGCACGGCAGATTTCCTGGCCGAGGTCGTGGTCGAAGATCTGGCCGCCTACGAGCGTCTGCTAACCGAGACGCTGCTGACATTGCCGAATGTCAGCGACATCCGCTCGAACTTCGCGATCCGCAGCATGAAGACCCATGGAGCCCTGAAATTGCCGGACGCAAAATAAGGTGATTATTTTTGTAAACTTTACTTGAAGTGTCGGCGTCAATTCTGTAGCGGAAATTTGAGAGCGGGGATCAACGCCCCGCTGCTGTTTTCAGCTGGGAGTTTGACATGGGCCTGTTTCAGAATTCGATTTCTCGCCGCCAGTTCGGCCTTCTCCTTGGTGCTGCCGCCGCAGCCACTGTCGCCGCTCCGGCGCTGGCCGATAACGCCGCACGCACCATCACCCATCTCTTGGGTTCGACCGAAATCACCGGCAAGCCGCAGCGCATCGTGGCGCTCGAATTCTCCTTCGTTCAGTCGCTGGATGCGCTCGGCGTCGTGCCTGTCGGCATTACCGACGACAACCAGCCGAAGCGCATCGAGCAGCTGCTCGGCAAGAAGGTCGAGTACAGCTCCGTCGGTACCCGTCTTGAGCCGAATCTCGAACTCGTCAGCGCGCTCGCACCAGATCTGATCATCGCCGACCAGCTCCGTCATTCGGCAATCTACGCGCAGCTGAGCGCCATTGCGCCGACGATCGTGCTGAACAGCTGGGAGGGCAGTTACCAGACGATCAAGGAAGGCGTGGTGACCATCGCCGATGCGCTCGGCGAAAAAGACAAGGGTGAAAAGGCCGTTGCCGATCATGATGCGGTGATCGCCGCCCTCGTTGCCAAGATCCCGGCAGGCGAGAAACGCCGCTTTCTGCTGGCGGTTGCCAATGCCGATTCCATGAGCCTTCACACATCGGCATCCTTCACCGGCTCTGTATTCAAGGCCATGGGCCTGACACCGGCAATCGACTCGACGGATGCGGTGGAGAGCGGCGCCAGCCTTGAGCGTCTGATCGCCGTCAATCCCGACGTCTTCCTGGTCGCCACCGATGCTGGCGGCACGGTCTTCGATCAGTGGAAGAGCAACAGCGCCTTCACCAACATCTCGGCTGTCAAAAGCGGCAACCTCTTCGAGGTCGACCGCAACCAGTTCTCGCGCTTCCGCGGCCTGAAGACCGCCGAGATGATCGCTGGCGAAATCCTCGCCAAAGTCTACAAGGCCGGATAACCGCTGGTGGACGGCAAGGCAGCAGCGATGGCAGGGCAGGGACGGTTGCAGCCGGTCGCCCTCGGCTGCCTGCTGCTGATGGCGCTCGCCGCCGTCATCGTCGCTGCCGTCTCCTTCGGCGTTTCGGAACTGCCGGTACGGCATGCGCTGTCGTTGCTTGTGTCGCCGGATGGCTCCCCTGATAGCGCGCTCGTCTGGGACGTACGCCTGCCGCGAGCGCTGCTGGCGGTGATGATCGGGGCCAATCTGGCGGTGGCAGGTGTGCTGATCCAGACGCTGACGCGCAATCCGCTCGCCTCGCCGCAAACCTTCGGCATCAATGCCGGGGCTTCGCTCGTCATCGTTCTCTGCCTGATCGCCCTGCCGGAATTGCGTGGCGCCGGAACGGTATGGCCGGCATTCGTGGGTGCAGCAGCAGTCGGCCTCGCCATGTGGGCGCTCTCCGTCTCCGGTGCCATGAATGACATGAAGCTGGCGCTGGCAGGCATCTCCATTCAGCTTGTACTTGCAGCCCTCGTTCAGGCGATCCTGATCGCCAACAATGCCGCGCAGGATATCGTCTACTGGCTCGCCGGATCGATCAATGGCGCGCAATGGGAGAAAGTCTGGATCATCCTGCCCTTCACGCTTATCGGCGGCGGAATCGCATTTCTGGCCGGCCGCCATTTCGGCGTGCTGGCGCTGGATGAAACCACCGGCCTGTCGCTCGGGCAGAATGCGCGGCGCGTCGGCGGACTCGCGGCCTTTCTCATCGTCGTGCTGGCCGGTTCCGCTGTCGCCGTCAGCGGCCCGATCGGTTTCATCGGCCTGCTGGTGCCGCATATCATCCGGCGGCTCGTCGGCGGGGATCAGCTGACGCTGATTGCGCTGAGCGCCATCGCCGGGCCGTTGCTGCTGAATGCGGCCGATCTCCTCGGCCGCGTTGCCGCCTATCCCCAGGAAATGCCTGTCGGCATCGTCACGGCGCTGATCGGCGCGCCGGCCTTCCTGCTTATCCTCTGGCGCCAGAGGGTCAGATGAGCACACTCGCCGGAAAACAGACGCGGGCGCTGACGGTCTGCGTTACCATCGCCGTTCTCATTGCCGTCCTCGCCATTCTCGGCATGACTGTCGGCGCCGTGACCCTGAGCATCGGCCAGGTGCTTGATGGCATCGGCGGCGGCAAAAATGCCTTCATCGTCATGCAATACCGCGCCCCGCGCGTCGCCGTCTCCATCCTCGCCGGGGCGTCCTTCGGTCTGGCGGGTGTCTTCCTGCAGGGCGCGCTGCGCAATCCGCTGGCCTCTCCCGATGTCGTCGGCATCACCAAATGCGCCGGGCTCGGCGCCTTCCTGGCAGGGATGATGGCGCCACCCGCCTGGGCGATCTGGGCGATCCCGGCCGGTGTCGTTTCAGGCGCGATCCTCGGTGCGGCACTCCTGCTCGTGATCGGCCGCACGTTCGGCGGCGGTATCGCGGCTCTGGCCCTGGTGGGCGTGGCGCTCGGCATGCTGGCGCAGGCGCTGATCCAATATGTGATGGTGATCTTCCCGACCCGTGCCGACCAGTCCATGGTCTGGCTTGCCGGCAGCGTCTATGGCAGTTCGATGGCCGACGTTCTGGTCCTTTGCCTCTGGCTCATCGCCTGCCTGCCGCTCGTCCTCCTCGCTGCCGCACGTCTCGATGCCAGCGGCTTTGGCGATGAGACGCTTGTCAGCCTCGGCATGCCGCCGGCCCGGCTGCGGGGCGGCCTGATCGCCGTTTCCGTGCTTTTATGCGCAGGCGCCGTCGCCAGCGTTGGCAGCATGGGCTTCCTCGGTCTGCTGGCGCCCCATGCCGCCCGGCTGCTTGTCGGCCCGCGCGCGCGGCATCTGGTGCCATCGAGCGCACTGATGGGCGCGCTGGCTCTATCTGCTGCCGATCTCGCTGGACGCCTCATTGCCCTGCCGAACGAGATCCCGGCCGGGATCGTCGCCGCCGTGATCGGCGGACCCTATCTGATTTTCCTGCTCATCAAGGAGACCGGCCGCCATGAGTAGTGCCGCGCAATCCCGCCTTGCCGGAGAAAAGCTGACGCTTGGATACGCAGCGATCAGGGTGCTCGAGAATATCGATGTTGCGATTCCCGATGGAAAGATCACCGCGCTGATCGGTGCCAATGGCAGCGGCAAGTCCACGCTGCTGAAAGCGCTCGGCCGCATCATCGCGCCGGAGGCAGGCACAGTCTATCTCGACGGCAAGGAAATATCGTCGATGCAGGGCAGGGCGATCGCCCAGAAGCTGGCACTCCTGCCGCAGAGCCCGGTTTCTCCCGATGGTCTGACAGTGCGTCAGCTCTGCCGTTTCGGCCGCCACCCGCATAAGGGCCTGCTGTCGCGCCCCAGCGCGCATGACGAGGAGATCGTCGATCACGCGCTTGCCGCCACCGGTCTTGCCGATCTCGCTTCGCGCCCGCTCGACCGTCTCTCAGGCGGCCAGCGCCAGCGCGCCTGGATCGCCATGGCGCTGGCGCAGGAAACGCCGATCCTGTTGCTCGACGAGCCGACCACCTATCTCGACATCGCCCACCAGCTGGAAGTGCTGGAACTGCTGCGCGACCTGAACCGCAATCGCGGCCGCACCGTCGTCATGGTCGTCCATGATCTGAACCACGCGGCGCAATATGCAGATCACATCATCGCCGTTGCCGGTGGCGGCATCCACGCATCAGGAAGCCCCGGCGCCTTGTTGACGCCGGAGCTGATAAAGACCGTGTTCGGAGTGGATGCGGCGGTGGTGCCGCATCCGGTTGACGGCACGCCGCTGTGCCTGCCGATTGCTTCTAGAGAAGCGTCCCGGTGAGGATCAGCAGGGCGACCGAGAAGTAGATCACCAGGCCGGTCACATCGACCAGCGTTGCGACGAACGGGGCCGACGCCGTTGCCGGATCGAGCTTCATGCGCTGTAGGATGAACGGCAGCATCGAGCCCGAGATCGAGCCGAAGGTGACGATGCCGATCAGCGCCGAGAAGACCGTGAAGCCGACGAGGATCCAGTGCGGGCCATAGTCGTAGAGCCCGGCCGTCTGCCAGAAGAACACGCGGGTCATGCCGACGAGGCCCAGGATGGCGCCAAGCACGATGCCGGTCGGCAGTTCGCGCAGCAGCACCCGCCACCAGTCGGAAAGCTTCAACTCGCCAACAGCCAGTGCCCGGATGATCAGGGACGTCGCCTGCGAGCCGGAATTACCCCCCGAGCTCATGATCAGCGGAATGAACAGCGTCAGCACGACGGCCTTCTCAAGCTCGCCTTCGAAATGCTGCATGGCGCTTGCCGTCAGCATTTCACCGAGGAAGAGGGCACAGAGCCAGCCGGCGCGCTTGCGGATCATGCCACCGAAGCTGATCTTCATATAGGGCTTGCCGAGGGCCTCCATACCGCCGAAGCGCTGGGCGCCATCGGTCGTATCGGCGATCATCGTATCGATCACGTCATCGACGGTGACGATGCCGAGGATCAGGCCGTGATCGTCGATGACAGGCAGCGCCAGAAGGTCGTGCTTGCGGATCAGCCGTGCCACGTCTTCCTGCTTCATCAGCGGATCGGCGGCAACCGGCGTTCCCTTCTGCGCGACCGTCAGGATCGAGGCATCAGGCTCGCCTGTGATCAGGCGGCGGAGCGTCACGACATGCATCAGCGCGCCGGAATTCTCATCCAGCACATAGATGGCATAGACAGTCTCGCGCGACCGCTCGACGTGGCGCACATGGGCAAGCGTCTGCTCCACCGTCCAGTTGCCGGGCACGCTGACGAACTCGGTCGTCATGATGCTGCCCGCCGTGCGGGGCGGATAACCCATCAAATGCTGGATGGCGACACGAACAGGCTCTTCGAGGCTGTTGAAGAGCCGGGTGCGGGTATCGATGTCGAGCTCGAGCAGGACGTCGGCAACGCGGTCGTTCGACATGCCGTGCAGCAGGCGTGCGGCATCGGCGCGATCCATGACGCCAAGGATCGAGGCGGCGTGGCGCAGTTCCGGCCGGTCGAGGATGTTGACGGCATATTCCTGCGGCATCTTCGACAAGATGCGGGCTGCCTCGGCAGGGGCGAGCGAATTCAACGACTCGACGCGCTCGGCGATGGTCGCAACTTTGTTGTTGGTCATGAAGGCGCGCGCGGCATTGCCGGCCCGCAGGGGGAAGCGATTGATGTTCATTAGCTCGCCTTTCCGTCGATCCGCCGTAGCGTCCGATCGGGCGAGCCCGGAGCTACCAGGTCAGCGCGAAAGGGCCGCGTACGGCAAAGGCAATCGACTGCTACTGTCGCTTGGCATCGTGATGATGGCTCCGTTGATATCCGCGCCCGGCAATTGCTGCTGTACGCGTGCGATGTAGGTGGTCCCGAACGCTAAAAAAGTCAACTGGGATATGCGGTTAATGGCAGAATGCCGCACCATTAAGCGCGGCATTCTTCAAGGCATGATTTACGGGAGATTGCGAGGCGCGCTTCCGGCTCAGAATCCGGCCAGGACGACCTTGCCTTTCGTCCTGCCCGTCTCGATCATCGCATGCGCCTTTTTCAGGTTCGCCGCATTGATCGTGCCCACAGTCTCGGTCAGCGTCGTGCGGATTTTCCCGGCATCGACGAGTTCGGCAATCTTGTTCAGGAGATGATACTGCTCGATCATATCGGGCGTGCCGAAGATCGGCCGGGTGAACATCAGTTCCCAGTGCACCGAATTCGCCTTGCGCTTGAAAGGCATGATGTCGAGTACCTTCGGATCGTCGATCAGCGCGAAACGGCCCTGCGGCGCGATCGCCTCGGCGATGTCGGCGAGATGCTGGTCGGTATTCGTCGTCGAGAAGACGAAACCCGGTGCGCCAAGGCCAAGGGCAGCGACCTCCGCGGCGATCGGCTTGGAATGATCGATGACGTGATGGGCGCCGAGTTCCTTGACCCAGGCCTGCGTCTCCGGCCGTGACGCCGTGGCGATGACAGTCAGATCGGTCAGCGCCCGCAGGATCTGGATGGTGATCGAGCCGACCCCACCGGCGCCGCCGATGACGAGCAGCGAGCGGGCCGCACCCGGGACCGGATCCTGCACCTTCAAGCGGTCGAACAGCGCTTCATAGGCGGTGATCGAGGTCAGCGGCAGGGCGGCGGCGGCGGCAAAGTCGAGCGTCTTCGGCTTGCGGCCGACGATGCGCTCATCGACGAGATGGAATTCGGCGTTCGACCCCGGGCGGGTGATCGAGCCGGCATAGAAGACTTCGTCGCCCGGCTGGAATAGCGTCACATCGGGGCCGATGGCCGTGACCACTCCCGCCGCATCCCAGCCGATGACCTTGAGTTCGCCCGAGGGAGGGGCGACGTTGGCGCGGATCTTCACGTCAACGGGATTGACGGAGATCGCCTTGATCTCGACCAGCAGGTCATGCCCCTTGGCTTCGGGCACTGGCAGCTCGACATCGACGAGCGAGGTTTCGGCAGCAATGGGCTGGGGCGTCTTGTAGGCGACGGCGCGCATGGGAAACTCCTGTATTCGTTGCACAGAGGCTAAATGCGTCTTATGTTCAAGATACGCAAGAATGCACAAATTCTGTACGTAGTACCCAAAAGGATACCGTCAAATGTCTCTGCCCCGTGCCAAGCTGACGAAGAATTTTCCCGGCTGCCCGGTGGAGGCGACGCTGAGCTTTCTCGATGGCAAGTGGAAGGGCGTGATCCTGTTCCACCTCATGGACGGAACGCTGCGCTTCAATGAGCTGCGCCGCAAGCTGCCGGCGGTTACCCAGCGCATGCTGACCAAGCAGTTGAGGGAACTGGAAGATTGCGGGCTGATCTCGCGAAAGGTCTATCCGGTCGTGCCGCCGCGGGTCGAATATGCGATGACGCCGCTCGGTGAAACGCTGAAGCCGGTCATCAAGGCGCTGGCAGCCTGGGGCGACGAACACGTGTTCTGCCGCCCCGATGGCATGGAATTGCGCGAAGCCTCAGGCGTTCCGGCTGCGGCGCTCCAGGCGTAGCGACGCGGCGAAGACGAAGATCCCCAGGAACGATAGGAAGGCGCCGACATAGCCTGTCGAGGCGTATCCATAGCCCCAGGCGATGACGAGGCCGCCGAGCCACGCGCCGAGCGCGTTGGCGATGTTGAAGGCTGAATGGTTGGAGGCTGCGGCCAGCGTCTGCGCGTCGGCTGCCACGTCCATCAGGCGCGTCTGCAGGGCAGGGCCTGCCGCGAAGCCGCAACCGGTGAGGAACACGCAGGCGGCCAGCATCACGGGATTGGCAGCCGTCAGCGAAAAGCAGCTGAGCACCACAATGTTAAAGATCAGCGAGCCGCCGATCGTGCCCATCAGCGACTTGTCGGCAAGCCAGGATCCCAGCACGTTGCCGACATTCATGCCGATGCCGAAGAGCACCATCATCACGGCGACCATGCTGGCGGGCAGCATCGCAACCTTCATCGTCGTATCGGCGATATAGCTGAACATCGCGAACATGCCGCCATAGCCGACAGCGGCGATGGCGAGCGTCAACAGCACCTGCGGCCGCTTGAAGGCACCGAGTTCGCGCATGAAGCTGGCGCCTTCGGCAACCTGATCACGCGGCACGTAATACCAGATCAGCGCCACCGTCACGACGCCGATGACGCCGACCGTGGTGAAGGCGACGCGCCAGTCCAGAGACTGGCCGAAGAAGGTGGCGAGCGGCGTGCCGAGCAGCGTGGCAATCGTCAGGCCGAGCATGACCCGGCCGACGGCGCGGGCCCGCTTGTGCACCGGCACCATCGAGGCAGCGACGATCGCCGCGACACCGAAATAGGCGCCATGCGGCAGGCCGGTGATGAAGCGCATCAGGGTGAAGCTCTCGAAGGTCGGAGCCATCGCGCTGAGGATATTGCCGATCGCAAAGATGCCCATCAGCAGAAGCAGCAGCGAGCGCCGCGCCATCTTGGCGGCAAGCACCGCAATCACCGGCGCGCCGATGACGACGCCGAGCGCATAGGCGCTGATCACGTAGCCCGCCTGGGGCGTCGTGACGGAGAAGGTGTTCGCCACGTTCGGCAGCAGGCCCATGATCGCGAATTCGCCGGTGCCGATGCCGAAGCCGCCGCAGGCCAGCGCCAGCTGCACCAGCGCGACCGCCATCGGCGACGGCGCTTCTGCAACGGGTGCATCAATAGAATCGTTTACGGCAATCTGGCTCAAGGGAGCTCCTGGGCATGTCTCAAAGGCTTCTCATTCCGGGCGTTCAGCGCGGATGTCGGCCTGTCTATGGCGGGAAGGGAGGTACGTGCCTCCATTCTGCATTCTATCCCTGATTGGCCCTAGAGCGTCGAGTGCGTTTTTTGCAGTGCAGCGTCCTGCTATGTGCATACGTCCATTGCTATATTAGCATTCCTCACCTGTGTGGCCGTGTTAAGCCCGGCCGCCTTGCCGCTTGAAATCATTGAGCTAGCGACCATCTGTAGCTGTGACATCGGTGGGATGTGTCACGGGGAACGGAACGCTGCATGAAGCTTGTCGGTTTTTTCAATAAGGATGGCGGAACGTTCCGGACGACAGATATGGAGGCCTACGAGAAAAAGGCCGAGGCGACGTTCCGCGAAGCCGGCCACGATTTCGAGGCGATCGTCTTTCCGGGCAAGGAAATCGTTCCGGCCATGGAGCGGGCAGCACGCCGCGACGATATCGATGGCATCGTCGCCGGCGGCGGCGACGGCACGATCTCGGCGGCCGCGTCTATCGCGTGGAAGAACGGCGTGGCGCTCGGCGTCGTGCCCGCCGGCACCATGAACCTCTTCGCCCGCTCGCTGAAAGTGCCGCTCGATATCTGGCAGGCACTCGATGTCCTGGCCTATGGCGAGGTCGACAATGTGGATATCGCCAGCGCCAACGACCGGCCCTTCATCCACCAGTTTTCAGCCGGGCTGCACGCGCGCATGGTGCGCTACCGCAATTCCTACAGTTTCCGTTCCCGGCTCGGAAAGATGCGCGCCAGCACCCGTGCTGCCCTCGGCGTAGTGATGAACCCGCCGGAATTCGAGGTCGAGTTCGAGGCGCTGGGGGTGAGGGAACGGCGCCGCGTCTCGGCGGTATCGGTTTCCAACAATCCCTTCGGCGAGAATGCGCTGCTTTATGCCGACGATCTGCGCAGCGGCGAATTGGGCTTCTACACCGCCAAGCCGCTGAAGCCGCTCGGCGTCGCCAAGCTCGCCTTCGACATGCTGCGCGGCAAGGTTCGCGACAATGCCGATATCATGGTCATGCATCCGGCCGAAGTGAACCTGCATTTCCCGAAGATGCGCGCAAAGGCCAATTGCGTCATGGACGGAGAATTGCTGCCGCTGGCGCGCGATATCCGGCTGAGACTGCATCCGGGCGAGCTGAAGGTTCTCGTCCGCCAGGGGCTGGCCGCGCAGAAGCACGAGACCGAACGCCGGGAGCCTGCCGCCTAGTCTAAATGCGCGGCAGGTAGGTGCGGTAGTCGAAGTCCGAGACCGTGCGCAGGTAGATCAGCGCTTCCTTGTATTTCGTATCGCCATAGAGCTTCTGATAGCCCTCTCCGAACACGTCCTTGATGAAGGGCGAGGCCCGGAAGGCTTCGACCGCGGTCAGGAAGTCGTGCGTCAGGCGCTCGGTATTCTCAGGCACGTGCGCCGGAGTGGTTTCGGCGCCGGGATCGAGCTCTTCGTCGAGTCCGAGCAGCATGCCACCGAGAATGGCCGCGAGCAGCAGGTAGGGATTGGCGTCGGCCCCCGCGACCCGGTGTTCGACACGCGCCGCCGGACCGTTCATATCCGGAATGCGGATCGCCGTGCCGCGATGGCCGTATCCCCAAGTGAGGTCGACAGGCGCGAAGGACCCCGGCTGGAAGCGGCGGTAGGAATTGGCAAAGGGCGCAAAGACCAGCTGCGCCTCGCGCATCGTCTTCAGCATGCCTGCCGTGACGGACTTCAGACGCTTCGGATCGCCGCTCTTGGCATCCAGGATGTTGCGGCCGTCCTTGTCGATGATGCTGGCATGCACATGCAGGCCGGACCCGGCATGATCGGAATAGGGCTTGGCCATGCAGGTCGATTTCAAACCGTGCCGTCTCGCGGCCTGCTCGGCGATGCGCTTCAGGTAGATGCAGTCGTCGGCAGCCGCCAGCGCATCCGGCCGGTGCAGCAGGTTGATCTCGAATTGCCCGGGGCCGAATTCCGCCGTCGTCGCGTCGGCCGGCAGGTCCATCGCGCTCGCATAGCTGCGGACGGTCCGCAGATAATCGTCGAGCGCATCGGTGGCACTCATGTCGTAAAGCTGGAACCCGTTCGGCTCGCCGCGATAGGTGAGCTTCTTCGGCGCCGAGGGATAGCCGGTCTCCAGCCAGTCCTGTTCGACCACGTAGAATTCCAGCTCGGTCGCCACGACGGGCGTCAGGCCGCGCTCGTCGTAGCGCTTCAGGACCGAAGCGAGGATGGCGCGCGGATCCATGAAGCTCGGCGTACCGTCGAATTCGTGCATCGTCGCCAAGACCTGCATCGATCCCTCCGGCGCCCAGGGCATCGGGGCCAGGCTGCGCTTGTCGGGAATGCAGTTTCCGTCGGGATCGCCGATCGACAGCGACAGGCCGGTAATGTCGTCGTTGTCGTCGCCCCAGATATCAAGCGATTGCGTCGAGGAGGGGAGGCGCACGTCGCCGGTCCAGATTTTCTTCTGCGCCTCGAGCGGAATTCGCTTGCCGCGCAGGTCGCCGTTCATGCCGACAAGCATGATTTCGACCCAGGGCTCGTCAGCCGCAGCTTTGCCGTGCATCTTGTCAGCCGTCATGATCTTGAAAATCCCCTCTGAGCAGGCCAAGGTCGTAACCCATTGGGAAGATCCTTTCAATCTCTGCAGGTGTTTCGCAAATCATGTCCGATACTTACCAGCGCTCAAATCTCGCCGCCCTCGATGCCGCCCATCATCTGCATCCCTTCTCGGATATGAAAAAGCTGAATGCCGGCGGCACGCGCATCATCGAGCGCGGCGAAGGCGTCCATATCTGGGATAGCAGCGGCAAGAAATATCTGGACGGATTTGCCGGTCTCTGGTGCGTCAATGTCGGCTATGGCCGCAAGGAAATCACCGACGCCGCCGCCAGGCAGATGAACGAGCTGCCCTATTACAACACCTTCTTCGGCACCACGAGCACGCCGACGACGCTGCTCGCCGAGAAGGTCACCGCCCATGCCGGGCCGCGCTTCAACCATGTCTTCTTCACCGGCTCCGGCTCCGAGGCCAACGACACCTGGTTCCGCATGGCCCGCGTCTACTGGAGCGCCATCGGCCAGCCGTCCAAGAAGATCGTCATCGCCCGCAAGAACGGCTACCACGGCTCGACGGTAGCAGGCGCCAGCCTCGGCGGCATGAAGTACATGCACGAGCAGGGCGACCTGCCGATCCCTGGCATCGTCCATATCGGCCAGCCCTATTGGTACGCCGAGGGTGGTGATCTTACGCCGGCCGAATTCGGCCTCAAGGTGGCGCGCGAGCTGGAAGCGAAGATCGACGAACTCGGCGAGGAGAATGTCGCAGCCTTCGTCGCCGAGCCGATCCAGGGAGCGGCCGGCGTCATCGTGCCACCGGAAACCTATTGGCCGGAGATCGCCCGCATCTGCAAGGCGCGCAACATCCTGCTGGTCACTGACGAAGTGATCTGCGGCTTCGGCCGCCTCGGCGAATGGTTCGGCCATCAATATTATGGCGTCGAGCCCGATCTCTGCCCGATCGCCAAGGGCCTCTCCTCAGGCTATCTGCCGATCGGCGGCGTACTGGTTTCGGATCGGGTTGCCGATGTGCTGATCAACGATGTCGGCGATTTCAACCACGGCTTCACCTATTCCGGCCACCCGGTCTGTGCCGCTGCCGCGCTCGAAAACCTGCGTATCATCGAAGAGGAAAAGCTGGTCGAGCGCGTCCGCGACGACATCGGCTCCTATTTCGCCAAGGCCTGGACCGCACTGGCCGATCACGACCTTGTCGGCGAAGCCGCAAGCGTCGGCCTCATGGCCGCGCTGCAGCTGACCGCCGACAAGAAGACCCGCACCCGCTTCGAAAAGCCCGACGCCATCGGCGCCCTCGTGCGCAACCACGCACTCGCCAATGGCCTGATCCTTCGCGCCACCGGCGACCGCATGCTCGCCTCTCCGCCACTGGTGATCAGCCACGCCGAGGTGGACGAGATGGCGAGGATCACAAAGATCGCGCTCGATGCGGCGTGGAAGGAGTTGCGGGGCTAGCGGCTCCGCGAGCCGTCCACCCAGGCATAACCGAAGCGATAGGTGTCGCCATCGGCCCCATAGTGATATGGCACGTCGACAGAGACAGCCTGGGGGGCAGGCGTGATCTTCTGCGATGTGAGCCATTCCCTGAGGCTCAGCGGGATCACCGGCTGATCCTTGCTTTCGATATTCCATACTAGAAGCATTGGCTGGTTTTCCGCGGCGTCAATCTTCGTGCCGCCTGGCGGGTAGAGCGGCGAGATCACGGGGACATCGGGAAACTGAAGCCGGAGATTGCCCCCCGTCCAGTCCTTGGTGACGACGATCAGCCCTGGCGATCCCTGAGCCTTGAGCATCTCGGCAAGGCCGCGATAGGGGACGTTGCCTCGTTCGTAATTGTGAGTCACACCCGCAGTCACGATCCGCCCGGCCATGGCGATCGGCAGAGCGGCCATCGCGAAGACGATGATGGCCATGAGCCGCTGCACACCCGGCGATGAATCAACGCCGGCCGCCTCGATCTTCATGCACAGATAGAGCGGAGCAACGAAGAGAATCGGAATGAGCCAGCGACCCTTGATGTTGGTGGCGTGGCCGAAGACGATCAGAGCGAGAATGGCGACTGCCGAAAACAAGAGAATGCGTTCGACGAGCGCGATGTCGCGTGACGAGGCAGTAAGGCTGTTAAACAGGGCTTTGCGGAACGTGACTGCGAAGATCAGCGCTGTGGCCAATACAAATCCGGCAATAGCCTCTGCGAACGAGCCCATCCCGGCCAGCAGCTGCAACGGATAGTTTGCGGCATCATTCTCCGTCAGCTTGCCCAGCGTTCCCTCGGATGCCGCCGTCAGGTGATCCTTCAGCCATAGCGCATGCGGCAGCGGCAGAGCGATCGCGATTGCAGCAGTCACCAGCAACCGCCGGTCGAAGATGCGTTTCCGCATGCCGCTGCCGGTCAGCGCTGCCAGAAAAGCGGCAGCCGGCAGGAGCGGGAAATTGTACTTGGACAGCATTCCGATGCCGATTGCGAGGCCGGTCAGCGCATAGGAGGCAAGGCTCGGGCGCTTCAGCGTCAGGACGTACCCGTAGATGAACATGCTGCTTGCGAAGAACAGGGCGACCGAGTGTGTGAGATCGCGTTGCATCTCGAAGGCGACCTGCGGGATCGTCAGCAGACCCAGAGTCGCGGCCACGACAAGCATCCGGTCATGCAGCAACAGCCGTGCCGTCAGCGCGAAGAAGACATAGGCACCAAACAGCATCGCATTCTTGACGATCGCCAGCGTCGCCACGGAAACACCGGCGGCGGAGAAAACCGCGTATTGGAGCCAATTGTAGAAGGGTGGCTGTTCGCCATAGCCGGCTGCAAGCCACTGCAGGCGGAAGACCTGCTGGGCCTCGTCGATGCCGAGCGTAGCTGGCAACATCAGGCGAACGACGACGTGGACAGCGAAATAGGCGGCGAGCAGAGCAAACAGCCAGGCGGGAACCGTTGTTGTCCTCGCCTGACCTGAAGCGGTCATTGATGGATCAAGCTTCGTTTCCATCGAAGATCTGCCGGACGATATAGTTCGGCGAGGCGTCGTCGCGGTAATAGGTGCGGGCGATCATTTCGGCGAGGATGCCGGTGGTGATCAGCTGCACCGAGGACAGCAGGAAGACGACGCCGACCATCAGCATCGGACGGGTGCCGATGTCGTGGCCCATGATGAATTTGTCGACGAACAGATAAAACAGGATCAGGGCTGCGATCGCGCCGAAGCCGAGGCCGAGCGAACCGAAGAAGTGGCCGGGCCGCGCCTTGTAGCGCATGAAGAACATCACCGAGAGCAGGTCGAGGATCACCCGGAACGTGCGGGAAATGCCGTATTTCGATACGCCATGCTGACGCGCGTGATGGGTAACCGGCATTTCGCCGATGCGCGAGCTCGGCACGACGCCGGCGACCCAGGCCGGAATGAAACGGTGCATCTCGCCCATCAGCTTGACCTGCTTGATGATCGAGGCGCGATAGATCTTCAGGCTGCAGCCGTAATCGTGCAACTTGACGCCGGTGATGCGGCCGATGAGGTAATTGGCGCACCAGGAGGGGATCTTGCGCAGCAAAAGGCCATCCTGACGGTTCTTCCGCCAGCCGACCAGCAGGTCGAGTTCGCGGCGTTCGAGCTCGGAGACCATCGAAGGGATATCCTTCGGATCGTTCTGCAGGTCGCCGTCCATGGTGGCGATCAGGCGACCCTGCGCGGCATCGATGCCTGCCTGCATGGCGGCTGTCTGGCCGAAATTGCGCTGGAGCGCGACGATGCGCAGGGCAAGTCCGTTGCGGCCGACATAGTGGCGCGCATTGACCAGGGTCGCATCCGTGCTGCCGTCGTCAACGAGGATCAGTTCCCACGGGCTCGCATAACCGGCCATGGCTTCGACGATGCGCTCGATGAGCGGGCCGACGCTTTCTTCTTCGTTGAAAACCGGTACCACGAGCGAAAGCTCAAGCGGTGCGCGGGTATCATTTGCGCTCACGAGCGACTCTGACATTGTCTGCAACTCTTATTGCTCCTAAAAGGCCCGTCATGGCCAAGCAGGCGGCTGTTTCGGCCGCGAAAGTCAGGATGCCTACTACATGAACTCTCCGGCGGGCGCTAGCCGACAATCCTGGTTCGCACGCAATCGCATGACGTTGCTGACCGTCGTGATTGTCGCAGCATATGCGCTTTTCATCGAATGGTTCTGGGGCTGGTCCTCGATCCTGGCACAATGGGCTGCCGTCGGCGTGCTGCCGATCCTGATCGCGCTTGTTCTGCTGACCAGCACCTACTTCCTGCGCACCTGGCGCATCCTCGATTATTTTCCACGCGAAACCGCGGGCCAGTTCCGCACACTGTTCCGCGTCACGCAGATCCACAATCTCCTGAATATCATGCTGCCGTTCCGCAGCGGCGAGACCAGCTTCCCGCTGCTGATGCGCACGGAGTTCGGCATTCCGCTCGCCCGCGGCACCTCCGCGCTGCTCGTCATGCGGCTGCTCGATCTTCATGCTTTGCTTGCGGCAGCCGGAATCGGTTTTGCAAGCGGGGCCGGCAACGCCTTGATCGCATGGATCATTTGGGCCGCTTTCCTGTTTCTGCCGGTTGCCGCGTTTGCCGTTCGCAAGCCGCTGCTGCGTCTGGGCTTCAAGCTGGCGCCGAAGAAAGCGCGGGGCTTTCTAGCCGAGATCGAAAACGGTCTTCCGGTCAATGGCATCGCCTTTGCCCGTGCCTGGGCGATGACGGCGGTGAACTGGCTGGTGAAGGTGCTGGTTCTCGCCTGGGCTCTCAGCCTCATGGGCGTTCTGCCGCTAGCGGCAAGCTTCGGCGGCGCGCTGGGGGGTGAGTTGTCCTCTGTACTCCCGGTTCATGCACCCGGCGGGGTCGGCACCTATCCGGCCGGCATCACCGCCGGCGCCGTTGCCTTCGGTGCCTCCGGGGAAAAGGCAGCACTTGCCGCCCTCGCGCAGGCGAGCGTCAATGCGCATCTGCTGATCATTGTCTCGGCCCTCACAGGCACGGCCATTTCACTGCCCTTCGGCCGCCGCCGCAAGCTCTGATATCCGCTGTCTGAGGAACAGCTTTTCCGGCTCCTGTTGGCAGAGCGACAGGGCGCGCCGGTAGGCGCTGATCGCCTCTTCCCTGCGGCCGAGTTGGCGCAGGAAATCGGCGCGTGCGCAATGTGCCAGGTGATAGGTTTCGAGTTCGCCCGCCTGCAGGATGCCGTCGATGATTTCGATCCCGCGCGCATAGCCTTCGGTCATGGCGATCGCCACAGCACGGTTGAGCTCGGCAACGGGTGAGGGCTGTGCCGCGATCAAGAGGTCGTAATAGGCGGCAATGCGCCGCCAGTCGGTCGCCTTGGGCGTTCCGGCCTTGACATGTTCCGCGGCGATCGCCGCCTGCACGGTGTAAAGGCCGATCTCCGGATGCGCCATGGCGCGGCCGAGCAGATCGAGGCCCTCGGCGATCTCTTTCCGGTCCCAGAGGCCCCGGTCCTGATCCGCAAGCAGGACAAGGCCGCCATCCGCGCCGCGCCGCGCGGTCCGGCGCGAATCCTGCAGCAGCATCAGCGCCAGCAGCCCCTCGATGTCGGGGTGCGGCAGAAGCGTCGTCATCAGCCGGGCGAGCCTGATCGCCTCGCCGGTCAGATCGGCGCGGACGATCTCACTACCGGATGAGGCCGAATAGCCCTCGTTGAAAACCAGATAGATGACATGCAGGACGCGATCCAGCCGTTCGGGCAGCGCAGCGCGCTCCGGCACCTCATAGGGGATCTTCGCCGCGCGAATTTTGTTCTTCGCCCTAACGATGCGCTGTGCCACCGTCGGCGCAGGAACCAGGAAGGCATGGGCGATCGCCTCCGTCGTCAATCCGCAGATTTCCCGCAGCGCCATGGCCATCTGCGCGTCGGCGGGGATGGCGGGATGACAGCAGGTGAAGATCAGCCTCAGCATGTCGTCGCCGATCGCGTCCATCTCGCCGGCCTCCATGGTTTCCGCCGCGCCGTAGAGGCTGTCTTCGATGTCCTTCGCCGACGCATCGAAACGGGCGCGGCGGCGGATGTGATCGATCGCCCGGAATCGACCTGTCGAGATCAGCCAGGCGGAGGGATTGCCGGGAACGCCGTCACGCGGCCAGCTGCGGGCCGCCTCCGCAAAGGCGTCGTGCAGCGCTTCCTCCGCCCGGTCGAAATCGCCAAGCAGGCGGATCAGCGTCGCCAGAACCCGGCGCGACTGCGTCCGGTAGATCTCCTCGATCACAGTCTCCAAGCGCTACTCCGGGATCACAAGCGTCCGCACCGGCCGCAGTTCGACGGCGCCGAAGCGGGCGGAGGGAATGCGCGCGGCAATCCGCCGGGCAGCGTGGTCGTCGGATGCCTCGATAATGTAGAGGCCGGCCAGATGCTCCTTGGTCTCGACATATGGTCCGTCGGTCGCATGAAGCGTGCCGTCGCGCACGCGCAGCACCGTCGCCTTGTCAGGCATCTCCAGCGCGTCGGCATGGATCATCACGCCCTTGCTGCGAAGCTCCTCGTCGAAACTGACATGCGCCTTGATCAATTCGTCCGTCTCGGCCTGTGTCAGCGTCCCGTCGCTATCGGCCGAATTGTAGATCAGGCAGACGTAGCGCATCGGATCACTCCCTGTCCTGGATGGAATAGGCGGGCCGGACCTCGATCGAGGCATAGTCGGCGATCGGGAAGGCCGAGGCGATCTCGGTGGCCTGCCTCATATCCTTCGCCTCGATCAGCACGAAGCCGCCGAGATGCTCCTTGATTTCTGCAAACGGCCCGTCGGTTGCAGACAAAGCGCCATCGCGGACCCGCACCGTAACCGCGGTTTCCGGATCGCGCAGCGCCAGCGCCGTGATCAGATGGCCGCTGTCACGCCATCGGTTGTCGCTGAGGATGCACTTCTGCGTCAGCACATCCCATTCTTCCTGGGGCACCAGCTTGCTCTTCTCGGTATCGAACCAGATCTGGCAGAGAAATTTCATGGCGTCGCCTCCCGAAGGCCGCTCTTGAAATCATGGATCGGGCGGACTTCGATACTGCCATATCTGGCAAGCGGAATGCCGGCGGCAACCCGGATGGCGTCGTTCAGATCCTTCGCCTCGATGAGGATGAAGCCGCCGAGCTGTTCCTTGGTCTCGGCATAGGGGCCATCGGTGATCGACATTTCGCTGTTGCGGACCTTGACGGTGACCGCCGCGCCCGGCTTCTGCAGAGCTTCGGCATGGATCATGTGGCCGCTGGCTTCAAGGTCGCGGTCATAGGCCGCCGAATCTCGGTCGAGCGTCTGCTTTTCTTCATTCGTCATCCGCTCGAGCACCGACGGCTCGAACCACACCTGGCACAGATATCGCATCGCGGCTTTCCTCCTGGCTGCCTCATCAGCTCCTGGACGACGAGACTAAGCGCAAATCGACAGCGGGAGAAAAAATCTTTCTTCGAGGCGCAATGTCGAAACCGGCAGCGGCCAGCCGACAAGCTCCATCGATAACATCAGGGAGCAGAGACGATGGGAATTCTTGAGGTCGCGATCGCCAGCTGGTTGGCGAGACGTCAGCCGAAGATGACGGCAGACGAGTTCTATGAGCAGCAAGAGCAATGGCTTCTGCCGCGCTGTGTTATCTCGGTGCTGCTGTTCATCGCCATCATCGGCGCGATGGACATGGTCCCGCGCGAGAAAACCGGCCCACAGATGACTGCGGACCGGAGCATTGACGATTGAGCTTACTGGAAGGCCGTCTCGAAGAAGCTGCGCAGCTTGCGCGAATGGAGCGTTTCGGGGGGCATGGCCGCCAGCTTCTGGATGGCCCGGATGCCGATCTGCAGATGCTGGTTGACCTGCGTGCGATAGAAGGCCGTCGCCATGCCCGGCAGCTTCAGTTCGCCATGCAGCGGCTTGTCGGAGACGCAGAGCAGCGTGCCGTAGGGAACGCGGAAGCGGAAGCCGTTGGCGGCGATCGTCGCCGATTCCATGTCGAGCGCGATGGCGCGGGCTTGCGAGAGCCGCTTCACCGGGCCTGCCTGATCGCGCAGTTCCCAGTTGCGGTTGTCGATCGTGCCGACGGTGCCGGTGCGCATGATACGCTTCAGCTCGAAGCCCTCGTAACCGGTGATTTCGGCAACGGCCGCTTCCAGCGCTACCTGCACTTCGGCGAGCGCCGGGATCGGCACCCAGACCGGCAGGTCGTCGTCGAGAACGTGATCCTCACGCATATAGGCGTGCGCCAGTACATAGTCGCCGAGCCGCTGGCTGTTGCGCAGACCGGCGCAGTGGCCAAGCATCAGCCAGGCATGCGGGCGCAGCACGGCCACGTGATCGGTGATGGTCTTGGCGTTGGAAGGGCCGACGCCGATATTGATCATCGTGATGCCGCCATGCCCCTTCTTCTTGAGGTGATAGGCAGGCATCTGCGGCAGGCGGCCGGGCGTCGCATCGCCTTCCGGCGTGCTGTAACCCGCATGGGTGATGATGTTGCCGGGCTCGACGAAGGCGGTGTAGCCCTCTTCGCCGCCGCCATTGGCCATCACGCCACGCGCCCAGTTGCAGAATTCGTCGATGTAGAATTGGTAGTTGGTGAACAGAACGAAATTCTGGAAGTGCTGCGCGCCGGTTGCCGTGTAGTGGGAAAGGCGGGCGAGCGAATAGTCGATGCGCTGTGCGGTGAACGGCGCCAGCGGCGATGGCTCACCGGGCGGCGGGATATATTCGCCGTTGGCGATCTCGTCGTCTGTGGTGTTTAGATCCGGCGTGTCGAAGAGATCACGCATCGGAATATCCATGAAGGCCGATGCGGAGGCCTCGACATGGGCGCCTTCGCCGAAGGCGAAATGCAGCGGGATCGGCGTTGAGGATTCGGAGACGATGACCGGAACATTGTGGCTCTTCATCAGAAGCGCCAGCTGTTCCTTGAGGTAATGCCGGAAGAGTTTGGGACGCGTCACCGTCGTCGTGTAGACGCCCGGCGATGTCACGTGGCCATAGGAGAGGCGGCTGTCGACATGGCCGAAGCTCGTCGTCTCGATGCTGACCTGCGGATAGAAGGCCCGGTGCCGCGCGGTGATCGGCGCGCCCTTGGCAAGCGTCGCAAAACTCTCGATCAGGAAGGCGGTGTTGCGCTCGTAAAGCTCGGTCAGCGCATCCACGGCCTTGGCCGGATCGTCGAAGCTTTGCGGTTCAAAGGCGGGCGGAGACGAGATGTCGAGGGGTGCTAGGGGAGAGATTCGTGTGCTCATGGCGCATTATAGAGCGCCGGTTTTAACAAGCAAGCGACGCCCGGAAGGCGAAAATGAGATTATTTGGGAGCGCCTGAACAGAACGGGCTGCTGATTTCGGCGCAGGTATAGTTCGCCCCGAAATGTGACTGGGCGCCACCGCCGCCACCGCGAACCACCGCTGCCGAAAACGCCACCGCGAAGACGGCTGCCGAGAGTGTGATGATGGTGAAGCGTCTTGCCAGAATGAGCACGTCCATGTTCCCTAACCCGTATGCGCCCTTGATCGTTGCCCTCCTTTTGACACGGTGCGGCTGAACGGGTGCTGAGATGCCGGTTCATTTGGCGTTCAGGAAAATGGGGTGGGTGTGGGGCAAGCTCGAGAAGTGGGGTCGGGGCAACCTTCCGCTCAGCCCTCATTCCTGTGCTTGTCACAGGAATCCAGCCACGGCGCGTCCGCGCCGTGAATGAACCTTCCTGCTTTCGAACTTGAAGATTCTCCCCGCCGCGCCGACGCGCGGCGACTGGATTCCTGTGACGAGCACAGGAATGAGGGAAGTTACAGGGTCGTGACCCGGATCACATCCTACAGCCGCGTCCAGGTCTGCGACTTGCAGAGCACCTTCATCACGCAGCCCTTCATCCGCAGCGTATCGCCCGACACGCTGCCGGAGCCGCTATAGGTCTTGTCGTCCTTGGGGTCGGTGATCTCGCCGTCATAGGTGCTGCCGGTGCCCGCCAGCGTGCCGATCTTCTTGCCCGAGAATTTGCCGCTTTTCAGCGTTATGCAATAGCTGCCGCCGCAAGCCGCGATCTGGGCGGTATCGCCAGACGCTGTCTTCCAATTGCCGACGATCGGCTCGTCCGCATGGGCGAGCCCTGCCGAAAGCGCCAGCGCGCTTGCGATAATAAATGTGCGGATCATCTTTTCCTCCCTGATGTCCAAACCGGCGGGAAAAATAACTGACGCGAACGTAAAGGTAAATATCGGAAAGCCGGGAAATGCCGGGTTTTCAAGGGGGCTGAAGCTGCAGATTTTCCGATTTGTCGTTTGGGCAGCTCGTTTCGTGGTGAACGAAGCGTTGATTTTCAAATCTGAATCTTTCGTAAAATTGTCTGGAAACTCTTTAATTTGCAGGCATCGCGATGTTTAACAAAAACCCAAGTTTACCAAGCGTTTGGACTTTGTTTGTCTCAAATTAATCATGCATTTTAGGCGTTTTTTGAAAGCCCCGCGGCATAGTGGAGCCATCAAACGAGCGGGGCAAACCCGCCGCACCGAAGGGACCGAAAGCTGCGATAGACGGCACGGCCTGGAGGGTAAAACAGGGCAAGTCGACAACAGGCTAAACAGGGATAAAACCGATGGCACGCTTTGAAATGCACAATGCTGAAATGGCCACCATGGGTGGCGACAGAAACGCCGACGTCTTCTGCGAAATGGGTCTGATGTATGCAACCGGCCGCGGCTGCGAAGTCGATCTGGTCGCCGCGCACAAGTGGCTGAACATCGCCGCCATCAAGGGCAGCGACCGGGCCGTCGACCTGCGCGCCGACGTCGCGGCTTCGATGAGCAAGATGCAGCTGGTCGAGGCGCTCCGCGCCGCTCGCGAGTGGATGACCATCCACTAAGCTGCAACGAAAAATCAGACAAGAATAACAACCTCGAAACGAGGGGAATGGCGGGCACCTTGACCGGGCCTGCGCCAGGAGAACGGAACCGCGACCGGCAGAAACAAGGCCGGCGCGGTTTTTTCTGTTTCAGTCGAGCGAGCGCAGGACGTCGGGCAAGGCGGCTTCGAAGCGGTCCATATCCGGCTCCGGTCCGACACTGACGCGGATGCAGCGGTTGAGCGGCGCGACGCCCGGCATGCGGATGAACACGCCATGCTGCATCAGTCCATCGACGATGGCGCGCGCATAGGTGCCGTCACGCCCGGCATCGACAGCCACGAAATTGGTGGCCGAAGGCAGCGGCGAAAGCTGGTTTGCCCGCGCAATGTCGGAGATGCGCTCGCGCGCTGCGTGGATCTTGCCGACCACTTTGGTCAGATAGGCTTGGTCCTTCAGGGCGGCGAGGGCTGCGGCAGTCGCCAGCCGGTTCATGCCGAAGTGATTGCGGATCTTGTCAAAGGCTTGCGCCGTGCCCGGCGTCGAGATCACATAGCCGACGCGGGCGCCGGCTAGACCATAGGCCTTGGAGAAGGTGCGGGTGCGAACGATGTTCGGCAGGTCGATCAGGGATTCGATCGAGGGCAGGGCACTCGCCGGTCCCGTCTCGCTATAGGCCTCGTCAAGCACCATCAGGCAGGTTTCGGGCAGCGCTCTGGCAAAGGCGACGATCTTGTCGGCGTCCCACCAGCTTCCCATCGGATTGTCAGGATTGGCGAAATAGACCAGCGGCGCATTCTCCCGCTTCACCGCATCCAGCAGGCCATCGAGATCTTCCCGGTCGTTCACATAGGGAACGGTGACGAGGCGCCCGCCAAAACCGGCAACATGGAAGTTGAAAGTCGGATAGCCGCCCAGCGAGGTGACGACGGGCATGCCGGGTTCGATCACCAGCCGGACGATCTGGCCGAGCAGTTCGTCGATGCCGCCGCCGATGGCGATATTGGCTGATGTGACGCCGAGATGGGCGGCCAGCGCCTCGCGCAGCTCGAAATTCTCCGGATCGTTGTATTTCCAGATATCACCGCCCGCCTCGCGCATTGCGGCGAGCACGGAAGGCGCCGGGCCGAAGCCGTTTTCATTGGCGCCGATGCGGGCAGCAACCTTCAGGCCGCGCTGGCGCTCGATGGCTTCGGGGCCGACGAAGGGAACAGTGGAGGGCAGGGAGCTGACCAGCGGCGTGAAGCGCGAAAAGGCGGACATGGAAATGCTGAATCCCGGATAAAATGAAAGCGGCGCCAACAATAGGCGCCGCTCTTTTCAAGGCAAGCAAGATTATTCCAGAAACCGGCCTATTGCATCGCCGTGATGCGGCCCGCGCGGCGAGCCTGGATCGCCTCGACATTGCCGGCCATGAAGTCGGCGCGCACCACGCGGCGCAGTACTTCCGGATCGAGCACGTTGATGAAGCGAACGCCGATGCGTTCCTTGTTGCGGTACACCTCGGCGCAGCCGATGCGGTAGGCGAGCCCGAGAATGTTCAGATAATAATGTTTCGGAAGGCCGGCCGTCGACGCGACGAGGAAGGTGGCACCGCCGCGCGAGATATCGAGGATCTCCGCACTGCGAAGCGACATGCCGGTGAGACACGGGCGCACCGCGATGATGCGCGCCGGCCGGCTGACCTGGAATTGCTCCCAGCGCTGGTCGTAGACCTCAGATTTCACCGTCGCGAGATGCGTTGCCCGGTCCATGGACATCGTGCAGTCCTCCGTCTGAGCCAAGGTCATCCTGGCGCGTTCTGGCAGAGCCTCACATGAATGTTTTGCGCATTCGTCAAAGAGATTTAGACAATTTTAGCGAATGTGAATTTTGTGCTTACGTGACACAGTCCTGTGCCGCAGCGGGAAGCCTATGCGCCAAAAGCCCGCGCAGCCGCATAGCCGCCCGCAGCCGTTGCCGCGGTGACGAATGTGCCCCAGGCCATGTCCACCAGGGTCATTGTCACGGGCCAGTTCTTCAGCGTCGACAGATTGGTAATGTCATAGGTGCCGTAGGCCGCCAGTCCCAGAATGGCACCATAGGCAAGGGCTGTGGTCAGCGAGGCCGCGCTGACCGCCGGAAGCACCGCGAGCACCACGACGGCGACTGCAAAGAACACATAGAACAATGCCGCGATGCCGAGTGCCGGCTGCGGCAGCATCAGGTCGCCCAGCTGATCGCGGTAGAAGGTGCGGGCAACGAGGCCGAGCCAGATCGCATCCAACACCAGCAGCGTGGCGAAAGACCCGGCATAGGCAATCAGCGCTGTTTTCATCGGCGTCTCTCCCGTTTGATCATCTCTACGCTGAATTGAGAAATTGGATTGCCTGACTGAATCGTTTTCTCGGCCCGGGCTGCGAACTCTTTCAATTCCCAGGCGTTTTGCCTTGGTCGATGAAGTGCTCCGCGCTTCGGTAAACAATCAAGAGGATATGAAAAATGGCTGATATCAGAGTGCCTTGGGAGTCCTGGGTGGTGGTCTGCGACGGTGCGAAAGCGCTGTTCATGCAGAATGCCGGCGACGCCCAGATCATGAACCTGCAGGTTCAGGAAACCCTGACGCAGCCGAACGAGCCGACGCGTGAACTCGGCACCGACAAGCCGGGCCGGACCTCGGCGCCGGATGGCCAGAGCGCCAGCGCCATCGAGCAAACCGATTGGCAGGGCCGGGCGGAAGCCGAATTTCTGAAGCAGGTCGCTGCCAAGCTCGATGAGCTTGTGCATCAGAAGGATGCCCGCCGCATCGTCCTCGTCGCGCCGCCGAAGGCGCTCGGCACGCTCCGCCCGGTTCTCAGCGCCGGTGCGCAGGCGGCAATCTCTGCCGAAGTTGCAAAGGACTATACAAATCTGCCGGTTGACCAGATCGAGCGCCACCTCGCGGCGTAACGTCTGAAACGAAGCAGGATATCGCGGGCGGCTTCGGCCGCCCGTTTTCATGGGGGAAGATCAGAGGCCGGTTTCGAAGCTCAGCCGCAGTACGTGATGCAAGAACTCGGCGTTGATCAGCATGTTGAAACTGATCGTCACGAGCTCGCCCTCGCGCTTGACCACCGTCGAGCCGATCTCGTCGTGGATGCCGAGGATCTCGAGGAAGAAATTGCTCGGCATCTCCACCGAGGGGCTCACTTCCAGCACGGCGCCGCCGAGATTGATCGTGCGGATCAGGCAGCGGACCTGTGTGCCGGTGCTGAGATGATGGCCGACAAAGATGATCTTGCCGGGGCGGTCCAAGTGGAAGTCACGATAGGATTGCTCCTGATCGCCGTCATTGAGGTGCATCTGAAAGGCCATGTCAGCCTCCGCTTGTTGTCTGGTTGAAATGTAATATGGGAATGCTGATAAGTTGTGAAAAGCATTGGTAAATTTTGAGCCTTATGCGGGACTGGCGGCGAAAAGCGCTGTATTTCCGGCGTTTCTGGCGCCGCCGGGCAGGTCATTATGGGGCATTCTTGACAGTTCCGCCGCTCTGCCGCATACAGGCTGCGGTTCGAGGCACCGGCCGCTCGCGGATGAAAGTCCATGGTGAAGCCTCGCAAACATGAGTCACGGCCATTTGGTGCATGCTGACTGACGGCAAGGCGAGCTCCCATTCACAGTCGACAATGGCATGCCTTCCGAAAGGCTGAACCTGTGACGACGACCTATCCATCCATCGACGAGCTGAAGGCTCAGGCCAAGCGCCTGCGCCAGGCCATGGAAGCGCGCGGCAGCGCGATTTCCCATAGTGCCGCGCTCGAACTCATCGCCCAGCAATATGGCGCGCGTGACTGGAACACGCTCTCGGCGCTCGCCATCCGCCCGAATGCCGAACCGATTTCGCTCCTCGCTGTCGGCGTCCAAGTGCGCGGCCGCTACCTGAACCAGCCGTTCACAGGCAAGGTGCTGGCGCTGGCGCAGACCAATGGCGGACTGCACAAGATCACCCTCCATTTCGACGAACCCGTCGATGTCGTGACCTTCGAGAGCTTCTCGGCGTTCCGCCAGCGCGTCAATGCGCAGGTGGACGGCAACGGCATCTCGCCGCGCAAGACCTCGAATGGTCTGCCGCAGCTCGTTCTCGATATCTGATGGCCGGGATATCAACAATGAACACCGCATCCACAGCCAATCCGTTTCTCACCGCGCCCCTGCCCAGGGTTTTCGCCCGAACGGCCGCGCCGATCATCCTGATCACCACCATCAACGGCCTGTTTGCCGTGGTCGACGCCTATTTCCTCGGCGCCTATGTCGGAGCCGGGGCGCTGTCGGCGGTAACGCTGATCTTTCCCGGCCTGATGATGGTCGTGGCGCTGCAGTCGCTGGTCTCGAACGGGATGGCCAGCATCCTGGCCCGCGAGCTCGGCGGCGGCAATCGCGATGCCGCACGCCGCACCTTCGCTGCCGCCCATGCGCTGGCGATCGCCGTCGTGCTCGTCGTCAACCTGATCTACTGGACGATCGGCTGGCGGATCGTCGGCAATGCCGCGGTGGGCGATATGGCGGTCGCGGCCAACGCCCGTACTTTCATGGGCATCATGGTCGGCGCCGCACCCATCGCCTTCTTCCTGTCGCTCAACATCGACGCTCTGCGCAGCGAAGGCCGGATCGGCTTCATGACGCTGGTCATGCTCGCCGCATCGGCGCTGAACATCGCCGCCAACTGGTTCTTCATGGCGGTGCTGCATTGGGGTGTGGCCGGTTCGGCGCTGGGTTCGGTGCTCGCCCAGGCGATCTGCCTGCTGGCCGTCATCATCTATCGGTGGCGCAACGTTGCCGCACTACGGCCTTCAACGCGCTTCCCGCTCTCTGACTGGAAGCCGATCCTCGCGCTAGGCGCACCGATGAGCCTCGGCTTCATCGGCATCTCGCTCTGCTCGGCAGCCGTGATCTTCAACTTGTCGATCTGGGGCGAGGGCGATTATGTCGCCACCGTCGGTGCCTATGGCATCATCACCCGCGTCATGACCGTCGCCTACCTGCCGCTGCTCGGCCTCAACATCGCCTCGCAGACGATCACAGGCAACAATTACGGCGCAGGCCTGCGGGATCGCGTCGGCCAGAGCCTGAAGATCGCGATGGTCGCCGCGCTCGTCTATTGCACCGGCGTGGAGATCATCGTCGAGCTCTCGGCAACCCGCCTCGGCCACATCTTCGTCGCCGACCCCGTTGTGATCGCCGAGGTCTCGCGCATCCTGCCCTGGACTGTCGGAGCCTACTTCCTGTTCGGCCAGATGATCGTGCTGTCAGGCTACTTCCAGGCGATCGGCGATGCCAGGCGTGCGGCGATCTTCGGCCTGTCGCGCGCCTATCTCTTCACCCTGCCGCTGACCTTCCTGATGCCGCATGCCTTTGGCGAAATGGGGATCTGGATGGTGCCTGTGTTTGCCGAGGCCTGCATGTTCGTGCTGGCGTTTGCGGTGCTGGCGCGGAATGCGCGGCGGTTGGGGTGGCGGTATGGGCTGTTGCCGGCTGGTTAGGAGCAAAAGGTGCGGTGGCGCACGGCGCTAACCACAGTCTCCCTCATCCCTGTGCTCGTCACAGGGATCCAGCCTGCCCAAGTCCTTGGGCAGAAAAGACTCTTTCCACCGCGCGGACGCTCGGTGGCTGGATTCCTGTGACGAGCACAGGAATGAGGGAAGGGCTGGGCTACGCCTTCAAAAGCCACTCATGCTCGGGCGCATTGTAGAACTTCCACACCCGCTTCGGCCCGGCCATCACGTTGAGGTAATAGAGGTCATACCCATGCGTCGCGGCACAGGGGTGATAGCCCTTCGGCACCAGCGTCACGTCGCCGTCCTCCAGCACCATCGCCTCGTCGAGCGAACGGTCGTCGGTATAGACGCGCTGGAAGCCGAAGCCCTGCGGCGGGTTGAGACGGTGATAGTAGGTCTCTTCCAGGAAGCTCTCGTTCGGTAGATTGTCCTGGTCGTGCTTGTGCGGCGGGTAGGAGGAGGTGTGCCCACCCGGCGTGATCACCTCGACGACGAGCAGCGAATGTGCCGACGCATCGTCCTCGGGCATGATGTTGTTGACGTGGCGGACATTGGTGCCCTTGCCGCGCGTCAGCGGTGGATGCGTGCCCGGCGGGATCGCCTTCGCCTCATAGGTGCCGCCGCCCGGTGCCGAGCAGACTGCAAGTTCCAGATCGGTCTCGGCGGTCACCGACCAGGCCGATTCCATCGGGATGTAGAGCGCATGCGGTGCGCCGTCGAACGGGCTCATGCGCTCGCCGAGCGTGCCGAAATCGCGGGTGCCAGCCGAGGCCTTGCCCTTGCCGCTGACCCAGACGAGGCAGATCTCGCGCTCACCCGTTTCGCCCGATGCGGTCTCGCCCGCCTTCAGCCGGTACATGTCGAAACCGACATAGGTCCAGCCGGCGCTTTCAGGCGTCACATGGGTGACGCGGCCGCTGGTGCCTTCGGGTTTTACCTTGAGATTCGGCATGATGTTTCTCCTCGATATGATGAACTCAGGGTGGGGCCCCCCCTCTGTCCTGCCGGACATCTCCCCCTCAAGGGGGGAGATCGACTCGTGTTGACCTCCCGGTCGGCAATAAATGTTGGAGCGAGTGGACGCTCCTAGCTGATCTCCCCCCTTGAGGGGGAGATGCCCGGCAGGGCAGAGGGGGGTGCCCCACCCGCAATTCGCGCCGGATATTACCCCTTCGGGAACCCTTCCGTCTCCACGGTATAACCCGCAGCCGTCATCACCCGCATCAGTTCGGCATAGCCAACCTCGGCCATCTTCTTCGGCGGCGCCTTGCGCGGGTCCTGTTCGGCTTCGACGACGAACCAGCCCTCGTAGCCGTAATCGGCAAAGCGCTGGACGATCGCGGCGAAATCGAGCGAGCCGTCACCGGGCACAGTAAACGCGCCGAGCGCCACGGCATCCAGGAACGACTGCTTGCTGCGGTCGAGGCCATCGACGACAGGCTTGCGGATATCCTTGACGTGGACGTGGTTGATGCGGGCGTGGTGATTGTCGATGGCGCGCAGCACGTCGCCGCCGGCGAAGGCCAGGTGACCGGCGTCGAGCAGCAGCGGAATGCCGGCGCCCGAATGCTTCATGAAGGCGTCGAGTTCCGGTTCGGTCTCGACCACGGCCGCCATGTGGTGGTGGTAGGAGAGGGGCATGCCCTGATCGGCGCACCATTCGCCGAATTCGGTCACGCGGCCCGCATAGGCCTTCATTTCGTCGTCGGAAAGGCGCGGCTTGGTGGCGAGCGGCTTGGAGCGGTCGCCCTGGATGGAACGGCCGACTTCGCCATAGACGATGCAGGGCGCGTTGACCGCCTTGAACAGCTCGATCATTGGCGCAATGCGGTCC
Organism: Rhizobium sp. 01L410; assembly: GCF_056400165.1. Lineage (NCBI taxonomy): Bacteria > Pseudomonadati > Pseudomonadota > Alphaproteobacteria > Hyphomicrobiales > Rhizobiaceae > Rhizobium > Rhizobium sp. 01L410. Next base: position 175,825 of record NZ_JBFTST010000009.1, on the reverse strand, counting down.
TTGTTGGCCGCAAGCTCCTCGTTGACGAGCGTGCCCGAGAACCAGCCGCCGCAGAGCGTCACGTCGGCGGCGCGCAGGATCGGCAGCATTTCACCGGGATTGTTCGGGAAGCGACGGCCCTGTTCCATGCCGGTAAAGCCAGCGCCGCGCGACTGGCGCAGGCATTCTTCGAGCGATACGTCGTCGCTCAGTTTAGGAAGATCGTCGTTCCACCAGGCGATGGGCGACATGCCAAGTTTGGCCTTCATTGGTATTCTCCTCGTCATTCTCTTAAATCAGTGAGTGCGGCCCCCTCATCCGGCTGCCGCCACCTTCTCCCCGAGGGGAGAAGGGACGATGCCGCGCCGTCTCGTTTCCCCTTCTCCCCGTGGGGAGAAGGTGCCCGAAGGTCTCAGGCGCAACTTGTTGCGCCGGGGATGAGGGGGCTGCAGGCTCTAATGTTTCAAATCAGCCGACCCGCTGCGCCTGACGGGCCTTCAGATAGGCATCATGTGCCTTGTTGACCTCTCCGCGCGGGCTGACCTCGGGAACGGCGACATCCCACCAATGGCCACCGGCTTCTGTGGTGATCAACGGATCGGTATCGATGACGAAGACCGAGGTCCGGTCGTTGCCCTTCGAATCGGCGATCGCCTTCTCCAGCTCGGCAATCGACGCGACCTTGACGGCAATCGCCCCCATCGCTTCGGCATGCGCCCTGAAATCGATCTCCGGCATCACCTCGTGATAGGAGTCCTTCAGCAGGTTGTTGAAGTTGGCGCCGCCGGTTGCCATCTGCAGCCGGTTGATGCAGCCGTAGCCGCGGTTATCCAGCAGCACGATGTTGAGCTTGAGGCCCATCATCACCGATGTCGCCAGCTCCGAATTCAGCATCATGTAGGAACCGTCGCCGATCATCACGACAACGTCCTTCTCGGGATGCGCCATCTTGGCACCGAGACCGCCGGCGATCTCGTAGCCCATGCAGGAGAAGCCGTATTCCATGTGATAGCTGCCCGGGGCCGTTGCCGGCCAGAGCTTGTGCATTTCGCCGGGAAGACCGCCGGCGGCGCAAAGGCCGATCGCCTTTTCGAGCTCGAACGAGCGCGTCACGGCGCCGATCACCTGCGCGTCGGAGGGGAGCGCCGCATTGGTGGAAGCCATCGCCTTGCTGGCGGCCTCCATCCAGACGTTCTTTTCCTTCGTTGCCTTCTCGGCAAGTGCTGCCGGCGCCTTCCAGCCGGAAAGCCCCTTGGACAGCGCCTTCAGGCCTTCGCGGGCATCGGCGACCAGCGGCTGGCCGTCATGCTTGTAGGCGTCGTAGGCCGCGATATTGAGGCCGAGCATCTTCAGCCCGTCATTCTTGAAGAGCGCCCAGGAGCCGGTCGTGAAGTCCTGGCAGCGGGTGCCGACGGCGATGATGAGGTCGGTATCCTCGGCAATCGCATTCGCCGCCGAGGTGCCTGTGACGCCGACCGAGCCGAGCGCCAGCGGATGCCGCTCGTCGATCGCCGACTTTCCGGCCTGCGTCAGCACGACGGGAACGCCATGCGCATCGGCAAAGGCCGCCAGTTCCTTGGTCGCCTGCGAATAGAGCACGCCGCCGCCGGCGATGATCACCGGCTTCTGCGATGCCTTGATCAGCGCGATGGCCGAGGCAAGCTCGTCGGCATCGGGTTGCGGACGCCTGACAGCCCAGACCTTCTCTTCGAACAGGCTTTCCGGATAGTCGAAGGCCTCGGCCTGTACATCCTGGCAGAGCGAAAGCGTCACCGGCCCGCAATCCAGCGGATCGGTCAGCACCTGCATGGCGCGCTTCAGCGCCGAGATGATCTGCTCGGGGCGGGTGATGCGGTCGAAATAGCGCGAAACCGGGCGGAAGGCGTCGTTGGCCGATACCGTGCCGTCGCCCCAGTCTTCGATCTGCTGCAGCACCGGATCGGGCGCGCGATTGGCGAAGACATCGCCGGGCAGGAAGAGAACCGGGATACGGTTGACATGCGCCACACCGGCGGCCGTCACCATATTGAGCGCGCCGGGGCCGATCGAGGTCGTGCAGGCCATGAAGCGCTGGCGGAAGCTCGCCTTGGCATAGGCGATCGCCGCATGCGCCATGCCCTGCTCGTTATGGGCGCGGTAGGTCGGCAGTTCGCTGCGCACCTGATAGAGCGCTTCGCCCATGCCGGCGACGTTGCCATGGCCGAAGATCGCCCAGACGCCGCCGAAGATCGGCACCTTCTTGCCGTCGACGACGGTCATCTGCTTCTTCAGGAAATGCGCAACAGCCTGCGCCATCGTCAAACGGATTGTCTTACCCATCGGGTCCTCCCGAACCTTCGCTCTAACTTTTCCCCTCCCAGCCCTCATCGAATCGAGAGGGCCAGGAGGGGTCTAATCCTCAAATTCTCAGTTCAGCCCGCGCGTCTTCAGCCAGGCCTCGGTCAGCTGGCGGAAACGCCCCGCCATGTCGGATATCGCATCCTCGTCATTCATCTTGCCCGACAGCCAGCTGCGAGCCGCATCGGCAAAGATCGTCCGTCCAACGGCAAAGCCCTTGACCGATGGAGCGGCCAGTGTTGCCTCGAAGCCCTTGAGCAATTCGTCGGCGGGCGCTTCCAGCCCGAGCAGCACGATACCACGGCACCATGGATCATTTTTGGCGATCACCGCATCGATCTTCTTCCAGGCGGCGCTCGATGCCTGCGGCTCGAGCTTCCACCAGTCCGGCTTGATGCCGAGTGCATAGAGCTCTTCCATCGCTGTGGAGACGGTATCGTCGGTCAGCGGTGCATTCTTGCTGGCGATGATCTCGACCAGCAGCTCGCGGCCGACCTTGCGGGCGGCTTCGAACAGTGTGCGCAGCTTTTCCTGCTGCTCGAGCTTCAGCTCGGCCGGATCATCGGGATGATAGAAGCACAGGCACTTGATGCAATGGTTCAGCGGCCATTCGACGAGCTGCGAGCCGATATCCTGGCTGAACTCGAAGCGCAGCGGTTTCGAACCCGGCAGCTCGACCGGACGGCCGATCCAGGAGAAATTCTTGGTCGCGGCGTCGAAGAAGGCATCGCGGCCGAAGCGCTCGTCGATCAGCATGCCGTAGCCGCTGCGATTGTTGGCAACCCGGGCGGCGGCTTCGACGGCCAACCGCTTGAAGGCGACGATCTTCTTGTAATCGACGCCGAGTTCGTCGCAGACGCTGGTGAGCTGAGAGCGATGATCGATCGCCAGCGCCATCAGCAGCGGAATGTCACCTTTGCGGGTGGAGGCCCAGTGAATGTGGTTGATCGCCTCGTCCTTGCGCAGCGCCCGGTGCTCGCTGCCCTTCTTCAGGAAGAAGTCGAGCTCGGCCCAGGTGGGATATTCAGGCGAGCAGAGCAGGCGGGACACCGCGAAAGCGCCGCAGGCATTGGCCCAGGTGGCGCAGGTCTTCAGCGGCTCGTCCTTCAGCCATCCGCGCAGGAAGCCGGACATGAAGGCGTCGCCGGCGCCGAGAACATTGAACACCTCGATCGGGAAACCTTCGCCGACAATGCCGTCTTCCAGATTGTCGCTGATCGGGCCGTCATAGACGATGCAGCCCATGGCGCCGCGCTTGAGCACGATCGTCGCCGATGAAAGGCGGCGGATTTCCTTGAGCGCGCCGAGCACGTCATCGGCGCCCGAAGCGATCAGAATTTCCTCTTCGGTGCCGATGATCAGATCGCAATCCGGTAGCGTCTCCTTCATCTTGGAAGAGACACGGTCGGACTTCACATAGCGCTCGAAGCCTTCGGCATGGCCGGCAAGGCCCCAGAGATTCGGGCGGTAATCGATGTCGAAGATCACCTTGCGGCCGTTCGCCTTGGCAATCCGGATCGCCTTGCGCTGTGCTGCCTCGGTGTTCGGGCGGGAGAAATGCGTGCCGGAGACCAGAACCGCGCGCGACGACTTGATGAAGCCCTCATCGACATCGCTTTCTTCCAGCGCCATGTCGGCGCAGTCGGAACGGTAGAAGATCATCGGCGAAACGCCTTCGGCCTCGACGGCGAGCAGAACGAGCGCCGTCAGCCGCTCCTTATCCGTCTTGATGCCCTTGGTCTCGACGCCTTCGCGCGCCGACTGCTCGATGATGAAGCGGCCCATCTGCTCGTTGCCGACACGAGTGATCAGCGCCGATTTCAGCCCGAGCCGCGCCGTGCCGATGGCGATATTCGCCGGGCAGCCGCCAACGGACTTCGCAAAGGAACCGATATCTTCAAGCCGCGTGCCGATCTGCTGGCCATAAAGGTCAACGGAGGAACGGCCGATGGTGATCACATCGAGAGATGCCTCGGGCTGCGAACCCGGATTCGATTCTACCATATTGTCCTCCCGCTCATTTTTATGCGGTCTGAAATGTCCGCGAATTGGCAATAATGAAACAACGGTTCCGTCTTGTTGTCAATTCGGAATATTTATTCCATTTTGCTTTTCGACGGCTTTTGGCCCTGTGTCTTGCGCCGGCGCTCGGCGATCGCCACCGGCAATGCCATGGTCAGCGCCATCGACGCCGAGAGCGACCGGAACCCGGCAAAATCCGCCTCCGCCACCTCGAACCAGCAGGTGGCGCGGGACGCCAGCGGCGAGAAGGCCGAATCGGTAATGGCAACGACAGGCACGCCGCGATCGGCAAGCGCTTCGGCTTGCGACAGGCTGTCGGCCGCGTAGGGCGAGAAGCTTGCCGCGATCGCTGCATCTCTCGGCGTTGCAAACTGCACCATTTCAGGGTCGACGCCATTCGGCGAGGCGACGATCTGATGGCGGATGCCGAGTTTCGACAAGGCGTAGGTCATATGCGCCGTCAGCGGGTAGGAGCGGCGCTTGGCTATCAGGTAGATCGTCTCGGCGCTTGCCAGGATATCTACCGCCTTGGTGAATGTCTCGCTCTGCACCGTCGAAGCCATCCGGTTGATCGACTGGCTGGCCGCGCCAATGAAGCCCGACAGCAGATTGGCGTCCTCATCGTCACCGCCGGATTGCTCCAGCGTCACCAGACGCTCTTCATAGCTCAGCGTCCGGTCGCGCAGCCGCTCGCGGAAAATGCTCTGCAGATCGGAAAAGCCCTCGTAACCCAAATGATGCGCAAGCCGCACCAGCGTCGACGGTTGGACCTCGGAGGCCGCGGCGATGCTGGCCGTCGTGCCGAAGGCGATTTCATCGGGATTGCTGAGCGCGAAGGCGGCGACCTGCGCCAGGCGCTTCGGCATGCTCACCTTCCGCTCGATGATCGTGCTGCGCAGACTCTCGAAATCGCGGGGTACGCGCGTCTGCGCTTTGGCGTCGTTATCCATGCAGGCAATCCAAGAAATGAAACATATATTCCATATTTCGCACCATAGATGATTTCTCCCGGCGTTTCTAATTGTTTTTAATTTGCTTAATTTTCAGTATTTTAGACATAAATCCGGCGCCCATGCTGCAAATGTCGCAACATTAGCATCTTGTCAAAATGATCTAAATATTCCAAAAATCGCCTCGCTTTCGGAGGAGGATACGCAAAATGAGGCCACTTGGCATAGGTTTGATCGGTACCGGCTATATGGGCAAGTGCCACGCGCTGGCCTGGAATGCGGTCAAGACCGTCTTCGGCGATGTCGAGCGGCCGCGCCTCGTGCATCTCGCCGAAGCCAACCCCGATCTCGCCAGCTCGCGCGCCTCCGAATTCGGCTTCGAGAAGGCGACCGCCGATTGGCGGACGCTGATATCGAATCCTGAGGTCGACGTCGTCTCGGTGACGACGCCCAACCAGTTTCACGCCGAAATGGCGATCGCGGCGCTTGAAGCGGGCAAGCACGTCTGGTGCGAAAAGCCGATGGCGCCTGCTTATAAGGACGCCAGCCGCATGCTCGATGTCGCCAAGGCATCGGGCAAGGTCGCCGTGCTCGGCTACAATTATATCCAGAACCCGATCATGCGGCACATCAAGGCGCTGATCGAGGAAGGTGCGATCGGAACGGTCAACCATATCCGCGTCGAGATGGACGAAGACTTCATGGCCGATCCTGATGTCTTCTTCTATTGGAAGAGCGAACTCTCGGCCGGCTACGGCGCGCTCGACGATTTCGCCGTCCATCCGCTGTCGCTGCTCTGGTATCTCTTCGGCCATGTCGAGGCCGTCATTACAGATATGGTGAAGCCCTATGCTGATCGTCCGGTCAAGGAAGGCGGCCGCCGCGCCGTCGAGAATCACGATGCGGCCAATGTGCTGATGCGCCTCGGCGGCGGGATCTCCGCGGTCTTGATGGCCAACCGTGCCGCCTGGGGCCGCAAGGGCCGCATCGCTCTGCAGATCTACGGCTCGAAGGGCTCGATCGCCTATGACCAGGAGCGGATGAATGAGTTCGACCTCTATCAGGCGACGGGACGGGGCACCGAGCAGGGTTACCGCAAGATTCTCGCGGCCCCCGCGCACCAGCCCTATGACCGCTTCATTCCCGCGCCGGGCCACGGCCTCGGCTTCAACGATCTGAAGATCATCGAATGCCGCGAACTGATCCGCGCCATTTCGGGCGAGCCGTCGTCCTTGGTGACATTCGAAGACGGTCTTAGGATAGAGAAGTCTGTTCACGCCATGGCACAGTCGTTCCACGAGCGCCGCTGGATCGAGATCGACTGAAGAGATTCGCTTCCGGTTGACGGCGCAAGGGGCGGGGACTACCTCTCGCCCCAACAACGATTGCAGGGAGCGGGACCGTGACGGACAGACTGGTAATCATCGGCGCAGGGCAGGCGGGTTTCGCCATGGCTGCGAAACTCCGCGCCCTCAAGGACACGCGCCCGATCACCATCCTCGGCGCCGAGGATGTGCTGCCCTATCAGCGTCCGCCGCTGTCCAAGAAATACCTGCTCGGCGAGATGAGCTTCGATCGCCTGCTCTTCCGCCCGGAGCAGTGGTACCCGGACAATAATGTCGAGATCCGCCTGTCGACCTGGGTCGAGCAGATCAAGCGCGACACCAAGCAGGTGCTGCTGCAGGACGGCTCCTCTATAGAATATGGAACGCTGGCGCTGACCACGGGCTCGACGCCGCGCAAGCTGCCGGCAGCCATCGGCGGCGATCTCGAAGGCGTCTATGTCGCCCGCGACAAGCGCGATGCCGACCTGCTTGCCGGCGAAATGCGCCCCGGCCGCCGTGTCCTTATTATAGGCGGCGGCTATATCGGCCTCGAAGCGGCGGCTGTGGCCCGCCATCTTGGCCTTGAAGTCACCGTCATCGAGATGGCCGACCGAATCCTGCAGCGCGTCGCCGCCAAGGAAACAGCCGACATCATCCGTGTCATCCACGAAACCCACGACGTCGTCATCCGCGAGAAGACCGGCCTGAAGCATCTGATCGGCCGGGATGGCCGTGTTGTCGGCGCCGAGCTTTCCGACGGGTCGGTGATCGACATCGATTTCGCCATCGTCGGCATCGGCGTCGTCCCGAATGATCAGCTTGCTAAGGAAGCGGGCCTCGATGTCGCCAATGGAATCATCGTCGACGAGTTCGCCCGCACCTCCGATCCCTCCATATATGCAGCAGGCGATTGCGCTGTGCTTCCCTGGCAGGGCGGCAGGATCCGTCTTGAGTCGGTGCAGAACGCCGTCGACCAGGCCGATGCCGCCGCTGCGGTGATTGCCGGCGGCAGTGCCTCCTATGATCCGAAGCCGTGGTTCTGGTCGGATCAGTATGACGTGAAGCTGCAGATCGCCGGCTTCAACCTCGGCTACGACGAAACGCTGCTGCGCCCGGGCGCTCGCGAAGGCGCGCATTCGATCTGGTATTTCCGCAAGGGCCAGTTCATCGCCGTCGATGCCATCAACGATGCCAAGGCCTATGTGACGGGCAAGAAGATGCTGGAGAGCGGAATCAATCCGGACAAGACCATTCTGGCCGACGGCGCTGCCGATCTGAAGCAGCTCTTGGCATAAAGACCGGGTGCCCTGTGGTCTCGACTGTGAAAAGCCGAAATAGCGCTTGATTCACCAGTCGAATGACTCTATCAGGCTCCCAACCGGAGAGGTGGCCGAGTGGTCGAAGGCGCTCCCCTGCTAAGGGAGTATACCCGAGAGGGTATCGTGGGTTCGAATCCCATCTTCTCCGCCATCCTTCCCAAAACAGATCATTCAGCATTTCGTTTGTGACGTCCGGCTGCGAATCCGCATCGGGCGTTTTGCCGTTCAAATGGAATCGAATTCAGTTCCCCGCAGAATCAAAAATGGGAATCACCGCAGGCCGGATGTGATTCACCAGCCTCCATCTCTGGTCATCGGCGCAAACCAAATCCTCCGGCACGACAAGCAAGATGTGCCGAAAGCCCCGAATCCGGCGGAAAATCGGTATCATTGCGGCACATAACGCCGGTTCATCCACATGTGTGATGCCGCTAAACCCCTGCAAAACCGGGCGTTTCTTAACGAAGTATAAAGAAGCCGGCGGGGCGTATGTCGATTTTGTGTCCTTTGAGCAACAGGGGTCTGTGAAGGCAGATGCAAACAGCACAAAGGAGGCAGTTGGTGATTGCGTGACGGACGGCGTCTTGTATTTTCAACCTCGGAAGCGAGGGCGGTTGATCGTCCGACTTCTTGAAACATGGGGATGGGGCAGGGAACGCTGCTCTAACGGCGAAAAATCCCAGACCCGATCGAAACTTTGAATTGGAGGTCACCAATGACAATCAAGAGCCTTCTTCTCGGCTCCGCTGCTGCTCTCGCAGTAGTATCCGGTGCACAGGCTGCCGACGCTATCGTTGCAGCTGAACCGGAAGCAGTAGAATACGTTCGCGTTTGCGACGCATACGGCACTGGCTACTTCTACATCCCGGGCACCGAAACCTGCCTCAAGATCGAAGGCTACGTTCGTTTTGACGTAAACTTCGGCTTCGGCGACGCATACGAAACCAGCGGCACACCGCTTGGCGCGACTGAAGACTGGAACGTCCGCACCCGCGGTCAGGTTCAGTTCACTGCCAAGAGCGACACCGAATACGGCCCGCTCACCGGCGTTATCGTCTACCAGGCTAACTACCGCCCGGCTGGCGACGCTCTCAATCAGGGCTCGCAGGACTCGACGGTTCTCGACACCGCTTACATCGACATCGCTGGCCTCCGCGTCGGTAAGTTCGTTAACTGGTGGGATGATGACTTCTCGGGCGAGTTCGACACGCTGAACTCCGGCACGACCAGCTTCAACACCATCCGTTACCAGTATGAGTCTGGCGACTTCTACGCTGGTATCGCTGTTGAAGAACTCGGCGGCCAGGGCTTTGCTTGGGAAACCAATGGTAACGACGTCGGTATCGACGTTGGCGTTGGCGGCACTGCTGGTGCCTTCACGTACCAGGTCATCGGCGGCTACGACATCGACGCTGAAGAAGGCGCTGTTCGCGTTAAGCTCGGTGCTGACATCGGCCCAGGTACCTTCGGTATCGCTGGTATCTACTCCAGCGGCCGTAGCGCATACTTCACGGCTGGCGAATGGTCGGTTGCTGCTCAGTACGCTGTCAAGGCTACTGACAAGTTCACCATCACTCCTGGCGTTCAGTACATCGGCAACACCGAACTTGACGCAGACGGCAACTACGACGACGGCCACACCTGGCTCGCTGGCGTAACGCTCGACTACCAGATCGCAGAGAACCTCTCCACGAAGCTGGCAATCAACTACGGCAATGCTGACGACGGCGCTGGCAACAGCACGGACGGCGTAAACGGCTTCTTCCGCCTGCAGCGCGCATTCTAATCTGATCTGACTTCGGTCTAATCAGGAAGGCCCGGCTCTCGAGCCGGGCTTTTTGCTTTTGTGTAGTTCAAGATCTAAGCGCTGAGCCTGTGGACTATGGTCGCCTAAGTGCAAACCTCGATAAACCGCTCCAACTGCGATGGAATGGAATCGATATGCAGCAGCGGCGCGTGCCCCTGCTGCCGGGCGGTCAACCGCACACTGTCAGGATGGCGCCTCAGCATCTCCGTAACTGTCTCCTCGGACAAAAGCTTTGAATTCTCGCCGCGCACGACCAAGAGCGGCGCAGCCGTCATCGCCGCAAACTGCGTCCAAAGATCCGGCAATGGATTGCTGAAATCGGCGGCCGTCATCGCTTCCGCGATAGCGGGATCGAAGTCGCTCACGATTCCATCTTCAGTCTGGCGATAGATTGCCTGCGCCATCTCCTGCCAGTCTGCTGCCGAGAGTGCCGCAAAGTGGCTGCCATGCAGCTCCCGCAGCATTCTTCCTGCGTCGTCCCAGCTATCTGGCTGCCGTGCCTTGCCGAGATAGTCCTGGATATGCCGCAAGCCTGCGAGCTCCAGCACCGGTCCGACATCGTTCAACATCACGCCGGCCAGCAGTTCCGGTTTCATTGCGGCAATCAGATGCAGGATCAGGCCTCCGCGGGAGGTGCCGATAAAGATGGCGCGGTGGATGTCGAGGGTCTCGCAGAGGGTGAGCACATCCCGCGCTTCGACGGCGATGTTGTAATTCGCCTTGTTGTGATCCCAGTCGGAGAGCCCGCGGCCGCGATAGTCGAGGGCGATGACGCGGCGGGGGGATTGCGGGTTGGTCGAGAGGATGGTCGCCAGCTGGTGGAAGTCGCGGGAGTTGCGCGTCAGGCCGGGTAGGCAGATGACGGGGAGGGTGCCTACATGCGCACTGCCGTAATCTCGCGCATGCAGCCTAAGGCCGTCGGCCGTGGTGATCGTCTGGGCCGTGAAACCATTATCGAAATTCGTCGTCATCGCCATCTCCCTGTTGTCAGGGAGGTTAGCGCCGGCGCTTCATTCTGCAAGCGATCTCAGGAGGAGCGGCCGCCGATCAGATCGCGCTCGATATCGGGCGTCTGTCCGAGGCGGGCTTTGTAGACCTCGTAGTTCTCCATCACCCGCTGCACGTAGTTGCGCGTTTCGGGGAAGGGAATGCGCTCGATCCAGTCGACGATTTCGTCGATATTCTTGCCGCGCGGGTCGCCATAGCGGGCGATCCACTCCGGAACGCGCTTCGGCCCGGCATTATAGGCGATGAAGGTCAGGATATAGGAGCCGCCGAAGGCGTCGATCTGCTCGCCGAGATAATGGGCGCCGAGCGTTGCGTTATAGCCGGCATCACCCGTCAGCTTGTCGGCGGAATAGGCGATGTTGTGCCGCTTGGCGACGGCCTTGGCTGTTCCCGGCAGGAGCTGCAGCAGGCCGCGGGCATTGGCGGCGGAGACAGCGGCCGGATTAAAGGCGCTTTCCTGGCGGGCGATGGCATAGGCGAGTGCCTTGCCGGAACCTGAAATATTGGCGCTTGCGGGAATGACGCCGACGGGGAAGGCAAGCGCTGCGACATCGATGCCGCGCGAATAGGCGATCTTGCCGATCTGCAGCGACAGGTGATGGTCACCGGAGCGCTCGGCCTGCGCGGTGAGAATCGCCAGTTCGCCGGGGCTCTGGATCTGGTCGGCAAGCGCCAGATAGAGTGCTGCGGCCCGCCAGCCGTGACCTGCCGCTTCTAGGCGCGCAATGGCCTGCACCGCCTCGCGCGATTGCAGGTTCTGACGGTCCTCATTGGTCGGAGACGGATAGGAAACATTCAGCGTCTTGCGGCCCAGCCGCTCGCTGGCGAGCTGTCCGTAGAAGGTGCTCGGAAGGCTCGCAGCCTTGGTGTAGAACTCCTTCGATTGACCGGGGCCACCGGCTTCCGCCGAGCGTCCCAGCCAATACCAGGCGCGTGACACGGAGAGCGGCCCGCTGGAGATCTGCAGGATCTTACGGAAATGCTGTTCGGCGGCATTCGGGTCCTGAAGGCCGCGCAGCGCATACCATCCGGCATGGAATTCGGCCTCGACGATATCTGTCGGGCTCGTCGCCACGCTGTTGGAAACGATGCGATAGGCGGCGGCAAACTGCCCCTGATCGACCAAGCCGCGGCTGATGATCCGCTGTTCGTTCCACCATTCGCCGGCATTCACCAGCTCGTCGCGCTTCGATGGCATCTGCGCCAGAAGCTTGGCGGCCTCGGCATATTTCTCCTGTTTGCGCAGATATTCGATGCGGGCAAAGAGATATCCGGGGTCGGTGCCCCATGTCTTGTCGACGCCGTTGAGCAGAGCTGCGGCGTTCGGCGCCTTGGCGGCGACGGCCGCCCAGGCCTTGTAGAGCGATTGCGCCTGTCCCATGTCGCCGAAGCGCTTGGCTTGTGCCGTGCGGCCGCGATACATGAGATAGTCCATGCGCGCCTTATGGTCGGCAGGCGTGATCAGGCCTGAAAACTCGGCGAGGATCTTGTCTTCGGTTGGCTTGTCCAGGCCCTGGCCGCGCCAGACTTTGCGGATGTATTTGGCCGCCTGCGCCTGCTTTCCGGCCGAAACCAATGCGCGCGATAGGATGATGGCGCCTTCGTTGGTCTCCGGCGCGGTATCGCCGAAAGCGGCAAACACAGCCGCCGGGTCAGGGTTTTCGTCGTAGAGCGCGCGTTCCGAATTGGCGCGCAGCCGCGAAAGACCGGGCCAGCCTTTCAGCTCCTGCGAGGCGCCGGCGATCTCGTAGGAGGGGATACCCTTCTGCCCGGACATGGCGATCGCCCAGGTCAGGATATGGCGGTCGAGCGTTCCCTTCGCCATGCCGTCGCGAATGGAGATCGCCTGCTGCGGATCCTTGGCCGACAGCGCGTCGAGGCCGTTTTTCAGATCGCCGCTGACCGGCGCGACCGTGCGCGGAATGGCGCCGGTCATGATCGATTCCGGCATGGATGTCTGCGGCACATAGCCGATCGGCTTGACGTCGGGGACAGGAACATCTGTCTGCGGCAATGGCGACGCGACGCTGCTCCACGCGGCGGCCGACAGGCCGAGGGCGGTCAGGGTCAGGACAGCTCTTCTCATCCGGGATACTCGCAACGAAAACGTGGCCCCAAGTCTCGCAAACGGCATCTTAATGAAAGCTTACCGGAACCGGTAAACTTCGTTCACATTTGATATCGGAATTTGCCCTAAACCGATCTCAGCATGCTTGTCGCGGCGTTTTCACCGCTCTATGGTGCGCAACTCTTATCCAAAGAATGCGGCCGAAGCGTGGATTTCGGCCTTAGGGAGTTCTGCATGTTCAAGGGATCCATTCCCGCCCTCGTTACCCCCTTCACGGATTCAGGCAATGTCGATGAAGCGGCTTTCGCCGCCCATGTCGATTGGCAGATCAAGGAAGGAAGCAGCGGCCTCGTTCCTGTCGGCACGACCGGCGAATCGCCGACGCTGTCGCATGCCGAGCACAAACGGGTGGTGGAACTCTGCATCGAGGCGGCAGCCAAGCGCGTTCCTGTTATGGCGGGTGCCGGATCGAACAACACGCGCGAAGCGATCGAGCTTGCCCAGCATGCCGAAAAGGCAGGCGCGGATGCCGTTCTCGTCGTTACGCCCTATTACAACAAGCCGACCCAGAAGGGCCTGATCGCGCATTTCTCGGCGATCGCCGAGGCGGTCAAGCTGCCGATCTATATCTACAACATTCCGGGCCGTTCGGTCATCGACATGTCGCCGGAGACGATGGGTGCGCTCGCCAAGGCGCATTCGAACATCGTCGGCGTCAAGGATGCGACGGGCAAGATAGAGCGCGTCTCCGACCAGCGCATCACCTGCGGCAAGGATTTCCGCCAGCTTTCGGGTGAAGACGCAACGGCGCTGGGCTTCAACGCTCATGGCGGCGTCGGCTGTATTTCGGTCGTTGCCAATGTGGCGCCGCGCCTCTGTGCGGAGTTCCAGGCGGCAACGCTAGCTGGTGATTACGTCAAGGCGTTGGAATATCAGGACCGGCTGATGCCGCTGCACAAGGCAGTGTTCATGGAGCCGGGCGTCTGTGGCGCGAAATACGGTCTGGCCAAGCTTGGCCGCATGAGCCGCAACGTTCGCTCGCCGCTGGTCGCCTCGCTGGAAGCCGGCACAGAAGCCGCCATGGACGCAGCGCTCCGTCACGCCGGCCTGTTGAACTGAACCAAAGGTGAGGGCGGGCTCGCCCGTCTTCACAAGCACGGGTGGTTCCCCTACATAAGTGGCAGGAAATGAGGGCGCGCCGTCGTGCGCCCCAAGCAGTTGGAATTTCGTCATGGCCCCCAAAGGCAGCCAGCGCATCGTCAAGAAGGTTGTCGCCGAAAACCGCAAGGCGCGCTTCAACTACGAGATCATCGATACCTATGAGGCCGGGCTCATGCTGATGGGCACCGAGGTCAAGGCGCTGCGCGACGGCAAGGCCAATATCGCTGAATCCTACGCATCGGATGAAGGCGGCGAAATCTGGCTGATCAATTCGTATTTGCCGGAATATCTGCAGGCCAACCGCTTCAATCACGAGCCGCGCCGCCGCCGCAAGCTGCTGCTGTCTGCGCGTGAAATCAATCGCTTGCGCTCCGGCATCAACCGCGAAGGCATGACGCTCGTGCCGTTGAAGATCTACTTCAACGAACAGGGCCGCGCCAAGATGGAGCTCGCCCTCGCCAAGGGCAAGAAGCTGCACGACAAGCGCGAGACGGAGAAGGAACGCGATTGGAACCGGCAGAAGAGCCGGTTGCTCAAGGACAATCGCTGATCCTCAGCGCCTTCGGGCCTTGCCCGCGCGCTATAAAGACAATCGGACCGTAATCGAAGATCACGGTCCGATGGAACAAAGTCATCATGGAAGAAGGATGCAGCCGGATCACGCGGGTGAACCGGCCAGCCGACCTTATTCGTCGGTCTCGGCGGCTGCGGGAGCTTCGACCTGCCTCTGCGGCCGCTCGGAAGGATCGCGGCCGATTTCCGCCTTGAGAGACAGAAGATCGATGAAGTGATCGGCCTGGCGGCGCAGATCGTCGGCGATCATCGGCGGCTGGGTTGCCATCGTCGAGATGATCGAAACCTTGCGGCCGCGGCGCTGCAGCGCTTCGACCAGCGTCGTGAAATCGCCGTCGCCGGAGAAGATGACGAGGTGATCGACGGTCTCGGACTGTTCCATCGCGTCTATCGCGAGTTCGATATCCATGTTGCCCTTGATCTTGCGGCGGCCCATGGAGTCGGTGAATTCTTTCGCAGGCTTGGTTACAACCTTGTAGCCGTTGTAATCCAGCCAGTCGATCAGCGGGCGGATCGAGGAATATTCCTGGTCTTCGATCAACGCCGTATAATAGTAAGCACGCAGCAGGTAGCCGCGTTTCTGGAATGCTTTCAGCAGCTTGCGGTAGTCAATATCGAAGCCGAGGCTCTTGGATGCCGCATAAAGGTTGGCGCCATCGATAAAGAGCGCAATTTTTTCCCGTGGGTCGAACATCGCCTGCCAATCCAATTAGAGTAATCCAAATAGTCTCTCGTCAAAAACACATAAAAACAATGGCTTAACTGGCGAGAGGAATAATCCGTAATTTATGAATTATTCATATACAGGAGATTTAGGGCACGATTCGGCATATTCCAAGCAACTATTGGTGGAAATGTCATATTCTCCGTGCGATTTTAACAGGATAGGCCGTAAACCGCAGGCTTACGCACGAAAAACTTGAATTCGCCGGGTTTTAATTGTATCGGGCGTACCAATCCCGAGATCACGACCGCAAAGGACAGGCAATGGCCCGTGTCACAGTTGAAGATTGCATCGACAAAGTAGAGAACCGCTTCGAGCTGGTTCTGCTTGCCAGCCACCGCGCCCGGCTGATTTCCCAGGGTGCCTCGATCACCATCGATCGCGACAACGACAAGAACCCGGTTGTGGCTCTGCGCGAAATCGCAGACGAGACCCTGTCTCCCGACGACCTGAAGGAAGACCTGATCCATTCGCTGCAGAAGCATGTCGAAGTCGACGAGCCCGAGCCCGATCCGGCCAGCCTGATTGCTGCCGGCGGCGTATCGGCTGCCGATGGCGAAGATCAGGACGATCAGCCGGAAACCATCACGTTCGACCAGATGTCGGAAGAAGAGCTTCTGGCTGGTATCGAAGGCCTCGTGCCGCCGGAAAAGAGCGACGACTACTAAGTCGCTGCCTGTCCGGTGCGCCAAATGATTTGACGATTACCAATCGTCAATCTTGCGCCTTTATTGCTACGGCATAATATTGATGATCCGTGCGCCAATCGTTGATTGGCGCGCTTTTATTTTTGTCGGAGTATTTTCGGGATGATGCGTCAGTACGAGCTCGTGGAGCGGGTGCAGAAATACAAGCCCGATGCCAATGAAGCTCTGCTGAACAAAGCCTATGTCTACGCCATGCAGAAGCATGGCCAGCAGAAGCGTGCCAGCGGCGATCCCTACATCTCCCATCCCCTCGAAGTCGCAGCCATTCTGACCGACATGCATCTCGACGAGTCGACGATCGCTGTCGCCCTGCTGCATGACACGATCGAGGACACGACGGCGACGCGCGCCGAGATCGACGAGCTGTTCGGCGAAGACATCGGCCGCCTCGTCGAGGGTCTCACCAAGATCAAGAAGCTCGACCTCGTCACCAAGAAGGCGAAGCAGGCCGAGAATCTACGCAAGCTGCTGCTCGCCATTTCCGACGACGTGCGCGTGCTGCTCGTCAAGCTGGCCGACCGTCTGCACAATATGCGCACGCTCGACCACATGGCCGCCGACAAGCGCGCCCGCATTTCCGAAGAGACGATGGATATCTATGCGCCGCTCGCCGGCCGCATGGGTATGCAGGACATGCGAGACGAGCTCGAGGAGCTCTCCTTCCGCCACATCAACCCGGAAGCCTACGAGACCGTCACCAAGCGCCTGGAGGAGCTCTCCCAGCGCAATGAAGGCCTCGTCAAGAAGATCGAGACGGAACTGCGTGATCTGCTCGTAGCAAACGGCATGGCCAGCGTTTACGTAAAGGGCCGCCAGAAGAAGCCCTATTCGGTCTTCCGCAAGATGCAGTCGAAGTCGCTGTCCTTCGAGCAGCTGTCGGATGTCTACGGTTTCCGCATCCTTGTCGATGAAATCCCTGCCTGCTACAGGGCGCTCGGCATCGTCCACACCCGCTGGCGCGTCGTTCCCGGCCGCTTCAAGGATTATATCTCGACGCCGAAGCAGAACGACTACCGTTCGCTGCACACCACCATCGTCGGCCCGTCCTCGCAGCGTATCGAGCTGCAGATCCGCACCAAGCGCATGCACGAAATCGCCGAATACGGTATCGCCGCCCACACACTCTACAAGGACGGCGCGACGACGCCTGACGGCGATATCCTGTCGCGTGAATCCAATGCCTATTCCTGGCTGCGCCACACGATCGAGGCGCTGGCCGAAGGCGACAGCCCGGAAGAATTCCTTGAGCACACCAAGCTCGAACTGTTCCAGGACCAGGTCTTCTGTTTCACGCCCAAGGGAAAGCTGATCGCCCTGCCGCGCGGCGCTACCCCGATCGATTTTGCCTATGCCGTCCATACCAATATCGGCGACACCACTGTCGGCGCCAAGATCAACGGCCGCATCATGCCGCTGGTGACGCGGCTGGCGAATGGCGACGAAGTCGAAATCATCCGTTCCGGCGTGCAGGTGCCGCCGGCCGCCTGGGAAGAGATCGTCGTCACCGGCAAGGCGCGCGCCGCCATCCGCCGCGCCACCCGCATGGCCATCCGCAAGCAATATGCCGGCCTCGGCCACCGTATTCTCGAGCGCACCTTCGATCGTGCCGGCAAGATCTTCTCGCGCGATGCGATGAAGCCTGCACTGCACCGCCTTGGCCAGAAGGATGTCGAGGATGCGATCGCCGCCGTCGGCCGCGGCGAGATGTCGTCGCTCGATGTGCTGCGCGCCGTCTATCCCGATCACCAGGACGAGCGCGTCACCGTCAAGCCGAGCGGCGACGAGGGCTGGTTCAACGTCCGCAGCGCCTCGGGCATGATCTTCAAGGTTCCGGGCAAGAACAAGGAAGGCGCCGAAGCGGGCCTTCTCGCAGGCGAGCCCGGTGTCGACGCGGTTCCGATCCGCGGTATCTCCAGCAACATCGCCGTCCAGTTCGCGCCGACAGGTGCAGTGCCCGGCGATCGTATCGTCGGCATCATGGAGAAGGGGAAGGGGATCACCATCTATCCGATCCAGTCCTCCGCCCTGCAGCATTTCGATGACCAGCCGGATCGCTGGATCGATGTCCGCTGGGATCTCGACGAGGCCAACAAGTCGCGCTTCATGGCCCGCATCCTGGTCAATGCCCTCAACGAGCCGGGCACCCTTGCAAAAGTGGCGCAGACGGTTGGCGGTCTCGACGTCAACATCCGCATCCTGAACACGGTGCGTGTTGCCGCCGATTTCACCGAAATGACGCTGGATATTGAAGTCTGGGACCTCCGCCAGCTGAACCAGATGCTCGCTCAGCTCAAGGAACTGGACTGCATCGCCACCGTGCGGCGCCTCTACGACTGAGGCGTCTGCACATTTTATGATCGTTTTGTGACCAAAATTGCACGACGATAAGGCCATGTATGCGCAAGGCGCATGGCTGCACTCGTATTAGAGCGTTGGTAATTGTGCGCTGCAGCACCTATCTTCCGTGTCATCAGAGAATGAACGAAAGAAAGAGACAACGCTATGTTTGGTCCTATCAAGAAAATCGCCCGTGCCCTTCGCGCTCCGAGCGCCCAGGAACGTGAAATGGCCTACCTGAACGGTTCGCATGACCGTATTGATCTTGAGTATCGTCAGCGTCAGGTTGACCGCGGTCTGTTCCGCGCCCGTTAATCTGCGAATAATACTTCCGAAATTGTGATGGGGCGCTCAATGTGATGTGCGCCCTGCGCGAAGAGACTGGACGGCGCGGCTGGCGGTAACCGTGATTATTCGCCGCTCTTGTCATGGTGAGGTGCCCTGCACTAAATAGCCGCCATGTTGTTCCGCCGTAGAAAACCCGCAGGATTCCGAGAAAGAATGCGCGAGGCCTTTTGGCCCCGCAAAGGCTTTCTGCGCCCCATGCGTTACTTGAAGATGCGCGTCCTCAGATTGACGGCCTCGCCGCATGCCGTTGCGGCGGGCGTGGCTGCCGGCGTCTTCGTGTCCTGGACGCCATTCATCGGCGTGCATTTCATCATGGCCTTCGTCATCACCTACTTCCTGTCGGGAAGCATGGTGGCAGCCGCACTCGGATGCGCCGCCTTCGGCAATCCGCTGACCTATCCCTTCATCTGGGGCATCACCTGGGAAATCGGGCATCTGCTGCTGGCGCGCAAGGATACGCTGGCCGGCCAGCAGATCGATCTCCACGAGATGTTCCATCAGCTGCATTTCACCGAGCTCTGGCGCCCGGTGCTGGAGCCGATGCTGATCGGCGCCATCCCGCCCGCCGCCGTCACATCCGTTGTGCTTTATATGCTGACATACTACACCGTCAGTGGCTTTCAGTCGCGCCGCCGCACGCGGTTGATGGATCGCGCCAAGCTCCGTCTCGCCATCGCCGAGCATGACGTGCCGACGGTATGACGTCTCGCCCGCAGAAGGACCTTTCATGATCATCGGCATTGGCAGCGATCTCATCGATATAAGGCGCGTCGAGAAATCGATCGAGCGTTTCGGCGAGCGTTTCACAAACCGCTGCTTTACCGATGTCGAGCGGGCCCGCTCCGACCGCCGGGCAAATCGGGCCGAATCCTACGCCAAACGCTTCGCCGCCAAGGAAGCCTGCTCGAAGGCTCTTGGAACGGGCATCGCCCAGGGTGTCTTCTGGAAGGATATGGGCGTCGTCAATCTGCCGAGCGGCAAGCCGACGATGCGCCTGACGGGCGGGGCGGCCGAAATCCTGCAGGCAATGATGCCTGCAGCGCACCGGCCGGTCATTCATTTGACAATAACCGATGATTATCCGCTTGCTCAGGCATTCGTGATCATCGAGGCGCTGCCGGAAGGCATCTGAGCCGCGGCCTGTCGTCGCTTTTAATGTTCGCGCCATTGCCGCCACCGGCCGAAGCCGCTAGAGAGAAGCAACTATAGAATTGCGCCGCTTCGGCGCCTTTGAGGAATAAGACTGCGTGTCCGAAAAAGCCGAAACCAAGCCGAACGCTCTGTGGGAAAACATCAAGGTCATCATCCAGGCATTGCTGCTGGCGATGGTGATCCGCACCGTCTTCTTCCAGCCTTTCACCATCCCGTCGGGCTCCATGATGCCGACGCTCCTGGTCGGTGACTACATCTTCGTCAACAAGTTCGCTTACGGCTATTCGAAATACTCGCTGCCTTTCTCGCCGAACCTGTTCAGCGGCCGCATCTTCGAAAGCGAGCCGAAGCGCGGCGATATCGTCGTCTTCCGCTTCCCGCCGAATCCGGAAGTCGATTACATCAAGCGTCTCGTCGGCCTGCCGGGTGACAAGATCCAGGTGACCAACGGCGTGCTCTTCATCAACGGCAAGCCGGTTCCGAAGGTCGCCGACGGCACCTTCAATTCCGACTATGCGCAGGATCCGGGCCAGGACGTTCCGGTGTTCCGCGAAACGCTGGATGATGGCAAGACCTACGACACGCTCGACCAGTCGCCGGTTTCGCGCGGTGACAACACCCAGGAATTCGTCGTCCCCGAAGGCCACTATTTCATGATGGGCGACAACCGCGACAACTCGCTCGACAGCCGTTTCGACGTCGGTTTCGTTCCGGCCGAAAATCTCGTCGGCCGCGCCAGCGTCATCTTCTTCTCGCTCGGCAACGACACGTCGTTCCGCGAAATCTGGAAATGGCCGTCCAACATGCGTTGGGACCGCCTCTTCAAGGTTGTTGAATGACGAAGGCTCAGACGCTCTCGGCGGCCGACCGTTCCAAGCTTGAAAGCTTGATCGGTCATGAGTTCGCCGAGAAGGGGCGCCTGGACCGTGCCTTGACACATGCCAGCGCCCGGACGCAAAAGGGCGGCAATTACGAACGTCTCGAATTCCTCGGCGACAGAGTGCTCGGCCTCTGCATCGCCGAGCTGCTTTTCAAGACGTTCGGCAATGCTGCGGAAGGCGAGCTCTCGGTGCGGCTGAACCAGCTGGTCAGCGCCGATACCTGCGCTTCCGTTGCTGACGAGCTCGATCTGCATCTTTTCATCCGCACCGGTTCGGATGTGAAGAAGCTGACCGGCAAGCGAATGATGAATGTGCGCGCCGACGTGGTCGAAAGCCTGATCGCCGCGCTCTATCTCGACGGCGGGCTGGAGATCGCCCGCGGCTTCATTCTGAAGTATTGGGAGAAGCGTGCGGTCAGGGCCGATGGTGCCCGGCGCGACGCGAAAACCGAATTGCAGGAATGGGCGCACGCGAAATTTGGCGTGACGCCCCTATATCGTGTTGAAGAACGCAGCGGCCCGGATCATGATCCGCGCTTTACAGTGACCGTTGAAGTGGCCGGTGTGGCTCCTGAAACGGGCGTGGACCGTTCCAAGCGCGCAGCCGAACAGGTGGCTGCGACGAAGATGCTGGAACGTGAAGGTATTTGGCAGAAACCCTCTGCCGGGAATTGACGGAACAATGACCGAAGAAAATGACATCGCGCCTGACGGCGCCGCAGAAACGCATGGCCCGACCCATTCCGGCTTCGTTGCCCTGATCGGGCCGACGAATGCCGGCAAGTCGACGCTGGTGAACCGCCTCGTCGGCGCCAAGGTATCAATCGTCAGCCATAAGGTGCAGACGACGCGTGCCGTTGTCCGCGGCATCGCGATCCACAACAACGCCCAGATCGTCTTCATGGACACGCCCGGTATCTTCAAGCCGCGCCGCAGGCTGGACCGCGCCATGGTCACCTCAGCCTGGGGCGGGGCCAAGGATGCCGACGTCATCATGCTGCTGATCGACAGCGAGCGCGGATTGCGCGGCGATGCCGAGGCCATTCTGGAAGGGCTGAAAGACGTTCCGCAGAGGAAGATCCTGGTTCTAAACAAGATCGACCGTGTCAACCGGGAACTGCTTCTGGCGCTGGCGGCAACGGCGAACCAGACGGTCCAGTTCGACCAGACCTTCATGATCTCGGCCGAGAACGGTTCGGGTTGCGACGACGTGATGAACTATCTCGCCGAGACCCTGCCCGAGGGACCCTGGTACTATCCGGAAGACCAAATCTCCGATCTGCCGATGCGCCAGCTGGCCGCCGAAATCACCCGCGAGAAGCTCTTCCTGCGCCTGCATCAGGAGCTTCCCTATTCGTCTCACGTCGAGACCGAGAAGTGGGAAGAGCGCAAGGACGGCTCGGTGCGCATCGAGCAGGTCATCTATGTCGAGCGCGACAGCCAGAAGAAGATCGCTCTCGGCAAGGGCGGCGAAACGATCAAGGCGATCTCGTCTGCCTCCCGCCGCGAACTCTCCGAAATCCTTGAGCAGAATGTCCACTTGTTCCTGTTCGTGAAGGTGCGCGAGAACTGGGGCGACGATCCCGAGCGGTTCCGCGAAATGGGACTGGATTTCCCGCGATAGGGGGTAGTAGCGGCGTTAAAGGTGAGTTGGCGTTAGTAGCCCCCTCATCCGGCTGCCGCCACCTTCTCCCCGCCGGGGAGAAGGGGACTTGCCTCAACCTCTCTATCCCTTCTCCCCGCGGGGAGAAGGTGCCCGAAGGGCGGATGAGGGGGCTCCGCACGCTCCGCTGGCAGGAAAACCATCTAGCCCCACCCACATCCTTGTTTTTCAATAAAAAATCCCAGCCGTTCGCGGAACAAAACCGCCATCCCGCGCATTGTGCGCCCTGAACGGCGCGCTGGACATGATGCGCCGCTTTTTCGGGCGCAGGGCTGGGATGGCAACGTCAAAACCGACACACTCCTTCAAGACACCGTGCGAGCAGTGTCCCTTGCGGCCCTTGCCGCATTTCCGGGAATTCAGCGGTGACGAACTGGATTTCGTCTCGCGCTTCAAGAAGGGGGAACTGGCCGCCGATGCCGGTGCGACGATCCTCGTCGAGGGCGCCAACAGCGCCCATCTCTTCACGGTGCTTTCGGGCTGGGGCTTCCGCTACAAGTCGCTGGAAGACGGCCGCCGCCAGATCCTGAATTATATCATGCCTGGTGACCTGATCGGTCTGCAGGGCACGATCATGGGCGAGATGCAGCATTCCGTCGAAGCCCTGTCTCCGGTCTCGCTCTGCGTCTTCGAGCGCGATAAGCTGATGACGCTCTATAACAAGCATTCCTCGCTCGCCTTCGACATCACCTGGATCGCGGCGCAGGAGGAGCGCATCCTCGACGAACATCTGCTCAGCATCGGCCGTCGCACCGCGCTCGAGCGCGCCGCCTATCTCGTCGCCTTCCTCTATGAACGCGGCAAGCGGCTCAATCTCTTCAACGGGCGGAAATTCATTCCGATCACTCAGCAGCACATCGCCGATACGCTCGGCCTGTCGATCGTCCACACTAACAAGACGTTGAAGAAGCTTGCCGAGCGGGGGCTGATCCGCTGGCAGGAACGGGGTTGCGAAGTGCTGAACGGCGAGGGGCTGCTGGATATCGCCGGCTGGGAAGGCCTGCCCGGCGGGAAACGCCCTTTCATATAAGCGTTTCAGCAACTATGTCTTTTTTAAATGCAAATCAGTGCTATGGAAAATAAGGTCCGGACATGCCACTTTTTCTCCCGGTTCGCTGTCTTATGGAGCGAACGGGACGTCGGGTTGCAGGCCGAACCGTCTCCGGTGCGGCGAGCACCCGTCCAAGAGGGCATCTGAGGTAAAAATGCGGTTTGATAAGACGGTGCGCGCCGTCAGCGGCGCACAGCGAGGGGCATAAATCATGAACGCAACCCGTGTTCTGGTTCTGGAAGACAGTCTTATCATTGCGATGGAAGCAGAAGACATTCTGCGCGCCGTCGGTGTCGAGACAATCGACATTGCCAACAGCCTGGATCAGGCCATGGAGGCCGTGAACGCCGAGAGCTACGATTTCGCGCTTCTCGATGTGAACCTCGGCGAATCCATGAGCTTCGGCTTTGCCCGCCATCTGAATGACCGCGGCATTCCTTTCGGCTTCGTCAGCGGCTATTCCGACAGCCAGGATTTTCCAGCCGACCTGCAGCAGGTGCCTCTGCTCGTAAAGCCCTTCGACGAAGGCGCGATGCGCGATTTTCTGGACAAGCTCTTTCCGGGCGAATGACGGCTTCCATGACATTTGCGACGCCTTGCTCTAGGATCGATTCCTGAAGTCTGAGGTTTGTTGCCGATGCAATGGCAGGATCATGCGATCGTTCTGGGCGTAAAGCGCCACGGCGAGACAAGCGTCATCGCCGAGGTGATGACGCGCGATCGCGGCCGCCATCTCGGTCTCGTCCGCTCCGGCCGTTCGCGAAGCATGCAGCCGGTGCTGCAGCCGGGCAATGAAGTCGATGTCATCTGGCGCGCGCGTCTCGACGAGCATCTCGGCGAATTCAGGATCGAGCCGCTGCAGCTTCGCGCCGCGCGGCTGATGGAGAGTGCCACCGCCGTCTACGGCGTGCAGGCGATGGGTGCATTGCTGCGCCTGCTGCCCGAGCGTGATCCGCATCCGCATCTCTACGACGCGCTTGAGGTCATTCTCGACAATCTCCACAATCCCGCCGATGCCGGCGAGCTCTTCGTTCGCTTCGAACTCGCGGTGCTGAACGACCTCGGTTACGGCATCGATCTCAGCGAATGTGCGGCGACCGGCGTCAAGACCGATCTCGCCTATGTCTCGCCGAAATCCGGCCGCGCCGTCTGCCGCGCAGCAGGCAGGCCCTATGCCGACAAGATGCTGCTGCTGCCGTCGTTTCTGGCGGGCGAGGGCAATCACGCCGCCGATTACGACAATCTTGCCGCCGCCTTCCGCCTGACCAGCTTCTTTCTCCACCGCCATGTCTACGAGCCGCGCGGCATCGAGGCGGCATCGGCCCGGGACGGTTTCATCCAGTCGGCACTGAAGGCGATCAACGCCTCGGCAGCAGCCCTGCCGCCGGATGGCAAACTCTCCGCCTGAAGCGCGGTTTTTCACCGGTGAAAGATATGCTGCGGATTTGACGGTTTACCACGCCGCTCTGGCTCCCTATCTCTTCGGCAACGGCAGATGGTGGAGGAAAACGATATGCTGACCAAACTTGACAACACGACCGCGATCACTCTCTGGAACGGACGTGATATTCCGCGCCTCGGCATGGGCTGCTGGGCGATCGGCGGGCCGTTCTATGCCGGCGATGTCCCGCTCGGCTGGGGGGAGGTGGACGACGACGAATCGATTCGTGCCATCAACCGTGCGGTCGATCTCGGTATCCGCTTTTTCGATACTGCCTCGAATTACGGGGCAGGGCATTCCGAGGAGGTGGTCGGCCGTGCCATCGGCAATCGCGACGATATCGTCATCGCCACCAAGTTCGGCCATGCGACCGACAAAAAGACCAGGCAGGCGACCGGCGCTTTTGCCGACCCGGCCTTCATCCGGCAATCGGCGGAAACCTCGCTGCGTCGCCTGCGCCGCGAGCGGCTGGATCTGCTGCAGTTCCATCTGAACGACTTTCCGCTGGAAGCCTCAGACGAGGTGTTCGAGACACTCGAGACCCTGAAGGCCGAGGGCAAGATCGACGCTTTCGGCTGGAGCACCGACTATCCGGACCGGGCGGCCCGCCATCTCGATCGCAACGGCTTCGTCTCCGTGCAGCATACGATGAATGTCTTCGAGCCGGTGCCGGAGATGATCGCGCTCATCGAGAAGAACGGCCTGATCTCGATCAACCGCGGCCCGCTGGCCATGGGGCTGCTCAGCGGCAAGTTCACGCCGGGCAAGACTGTCGGCGAAAAGGACGTCCGCGGCGCAAGCCTCGACTGGATGATCTATTTCAAGGACGGAAAGATCGCCCCCGAATTCGCCGCCCGTCTCGCCGCCGTCAGAAATCTCCTGACCGATGGCGGCAGGACGCTGACGCAGGGCGCGCTCGCCTGGCTCTGGGCCCGCTCGCCCCGCACCCTGCCGATCCCCGGTTTCCGGACGGTCGCCCAGGTCGAGGAAAATGCCGGCGCCCTGGCGAAGGGCCCGTTGCCATCAGATGTGATGAGCAGGATCGACGAGGCGCTCTCCGGCCTCTAGGCGCGGTTGCGCACCTTGAAGGCCCAGCCTTCCGGCCGTTCCTCGATCACCGTCACGGTGTCGCCGATGGCGATCGTGCCGGTGCCGCGCGGCGTTGCGTTCCAGCCGAACAGCGGCCCCGGTACGCGCCGGTCCGCCGACATGCGCACACGGCCCATCGCCGGCATCGGGTTCGGCACGTCGCGCGAGCCGGTGACCTGGTCCTGGGTTGTCATGATGCAGCGGGCGCAGGGCTTGACGAGATCGAGCCTGATGCCGGCGATCTCGATCGCCGCCCAGCGGTCCTCGGGCCAGGGTTCGTCGATATCGATGACGATGTTCGGGCGGAAACGCTCCATGCCGATTTCGCCTTCCGCATGGCTGGCCAGATCGGCATTCAGCGCCTTCAGCGATCCCGTCGTCGTCACCAGGATCTGATAGCCGTCGGCAAAGGTCACCGGCGTGTCCGGCCCGGCCCATTCGGGGCTGGCGATCCGCTCGGCGGCGGCGTCGAAGAACACCAGCTTGACCTCGCGCCCCAGCCACTCTGACAGCCTGCTGTTGCTCCCGTCATCGGCAACGGCGGCATTCACGGGTGTCTTCCAGATGACGACATCCATCCGCCTGTCCGGTTGTGGCGGCGGAACCGCGATCTCGCCCTTGCCATCCATCAGCAGACGGAACGCTGCGGCTTCCGGGCGGACATCGATGCGCGCCAGATCCTGCAATTCGCGCTGGGTGATGCATTGTCCGTCAGCGTCCGTGATCATCGCCCGCCGGTCGCCCGGCAGGCCGAATGCGTCGATCGCAGAAGAGGGAAGCGCAATGCCCCTGGCGCTCTTGAGCGGGTAGATGAAGAGATCGCTGACCTGCATGCTGTCTCCTGAAGCCTAGATTTCGTCCATGAAGTCGGCGAGGAAATCACGCAACCGCTTGTCGCGTTCCGCCGCCAGCCCGCGTCCGGCTCCGGTCTGGAAGCCGTCGGCCAATTTGAACAGTTTGGTCTGGAAATGGTCGATTGCATAGCGCTTGTCGTCGAGCGGGCGCCCTTTGGCGCCGGGGTCGAAGGGGTCGTAGAGCCCGGAGACCATGCGCCCGGCGATGTAGAAACAGCGGGCAGCGCCGACAGCACCGATCGCGTCGAGCCGGTCGGCATCCTGCAGCATCTTCGCTTCCAGCGTCTCGGGCGTCACGTTGGCGGAGAAGCTGTGCGCGGTGATCGCATGGGCAACGGCTGCGATATCCTCTGCCGTCCAGCCAAGCTTCTGCAGGATCCCGGATGCCTTCTGCGCCGCGAGCGCCGAGGCCTTGGAGCGGAGCGGCGAACTCTTCTCGACGGCGACGCAATCATGCAGCAGCACGGCAGCGGCCAGAATGCGCGCATCGCCGCCTTCGCTCTTCTGGATGCGCATGGCGTTCTTGAAGACGCGCAGCACATGCGCCAGATCATGCGAACCGTCGTCGCCCTCGGTGGCAAATGGAATAAGCTCAGCCGCAAGGCTCTCGAAGGGGGCAAAGGCTTCGGCCTGATGCATTCTCGTCACCGCAATTGTTGGTATGGAGGCCCGGAATAGGGCTTCGGGCAGAGAGTTGCAATGCGCCTTTCGCATGAGGGGCGAAGCCGTGGAAAACCCGGCGCCGGGATCACCTCTGAACGCTTTGTCAACCTTCCTTAATGGGAAGTTAACAGCTTGTTGACCCGACTCACTATTCGGGGTATCCCCGGGACCAGTTCGATTTTCCCCATTTGTATTGCGTACAGACAGCACCGAAGAATTAAGGCGGTGGACGGAGGTTTGTATGGCCCAAGTTACATCTGTTTCAGACACGGCATATGCCTATTTGGCAACGCTTTCCCGGCTCGACACGAATGGCGACGGCGTTTTGAGCCGTGGCGAACGTGCAGCTGACGAGAAGCCTGGTATTCTCGCTGAACTGAGTGAAGAGCCGAAGCATGAGCCGCGCTCGACAGCAACCGACAATGTTCTTGCCCTGATGATGGGCATGCGTACGACCGGTACCGATATGACCTTCGCGGCATCCAATGATGATGGTTCGCCCGATCTCTATCGCAGCACCTACGGCCAATACGATCTCGATATCGCCTCCTGAGGCGTACGGAGATTGTATTCACGAAGCCGGCCATTTGGCCGGCTTTTGTTTTTGCCGGAACCCCTTCGGCAGTGAGGCGTTGGACAACGACAGCCAAGCGGAAGGGAACCCTCATGAAAACGACCATTGTCATTGCTGCGCTGACGCTCGCAGCACCAGCCTTCGCCGCCAATGCGCAGGACAAGCAGACCGCGACCGCCAATTTCGTCGACGGCAAGGGCAAGGAGAGCGGCCGGGCAACGCTGACCGCCGCCGCCAATGGCGGCGTGATGCTCGAAGTCGAGGTCTCCGGTCTGCCCGCCAATAAATGGGTCGCCTTCCACGTCCACGAAACCGGCAAATGCGACGCCGCCACCCATCACGAATCGGCCGGCAAGCATTTCAACCCGACAGATGCCGAACACGGCTTCCTGGCGGCAAAGGGTCCGCATGCCGGCGATATGCCGAACCAGTATGTCGGTCAGGACGGCATCCTTCGCGCCCAAGTCTTCGACAGCATGGTGACGCTGGATGGCAAGAAGGACGGCATCCGCGGGAGGGCGCTGATGATCCACGCAAATTCGGATGACTATCGCAGCCAGCCGTCGGGCGATGCGGGCGAGAGGCTGGCGTGTGGGGTGATTAAATAATCTCCCTTATCCGTAATAATACCGCTCCGCATACCAATCGGCCGATGCCATCGGCTTTTCCTGCGCCACCCAGCGGGCGATGTCGCTTTCCTCCAGCAGTTCCGACGTCATCTGATCTTCCAGCCCGACGAAGATCAGGTTGGTGTTTTCCCTGAGCCGCGGGTCGCGGGCGAAGCCCATCTTGCTGTCGTTGGACGTGTGTAGCAGGTTCATCCTGACGTAGAAGAATTCCGGGTGGTAATCCATCTCGCTCGCCTCGGTGAAGGCATGGGCGACTTCGATGACCGATTTCTGCGGCCCGCTATAGGCGGTGATTGCTTCGTTGAGCCCGAAGGTCGCGCCATAGAGGCCGACCGATTGCGCCGGGATGACGCTGACCTCGCCGCTGACGAGGTCGATCTGCTGGCCCGAAAACCCGGCGCTGGTGCCATCGAGCGCACCGCGGAAGAAATAGGAGAACTGGCCGCGCGTCAGATAGATCGCCTGCCAGCGAAACCGCACATACTCGCCGGAATCGCCGGTCAGCCCCTTGAGCGTCTGCAGGCTTTGCAAAAATGTATCGCGGTAGTTCGGCAGTGGCATCGATCAATCTCCTTGGAAGATTAACCGGCAGCGAGTCAAAACGTTCCGTTCGCGCTATGGCCTAGACGGCTGGTTCTTGGCCGCTGCGCGTCTGCTCGGACCTGTTGTCTTCTCCTCGACAGGAGCGGCTTCGGGAAGCGCGTTGCCATTGGCCGCCGTCACCGGCAGCAGATGGCCGCCTTCGTCGAAACTGAGCTTGATCCGCTTCACCATATCGCGGCTGAGCAGCCACCAGTCGCCGGTCTTTGCCCAGTAGCGCAGCGTCACGCTGATCGTCGCGCCGCCGATCGTATCGACGAAAGCGCTGGGTGCAGGCGATTTCAACACACGCGGATCCTGCTTGGCCAGGGACACCAACCGTTCCATCGCCGCATCCAGGTCGTCGGCATAGGCGACCGCGACCTTCACCTCGTTCTGGCGCGTCGGTTCGCGGCTGTAATTGGTGATCGGCGTGTTCCAGAGAATGGAATTCGGCGCCAGCCTGTAGAGCCCATCGCCGGTCTTGAACTCCGTCGCAAACAGGCCGATCTCACGAACTGTGCCGGAGATGCTGCTGGTTTCGATATACTCGCCCACCCGGAACGGCCTGAGGATCAACAGCATGATCCCCGCGGCGATATTCTGCAGCGTGCCTTGCAGCGCCAGCCCGATGGCCAGACCGGCAGCGCCGAGTGTGGCGATGATCGAGGCCGTCTGCACGCCGAACTGGCCGAGCACGGTGATGAAGACGAGGATGAGCAGCGCATAGCGCAGCACATTGGTGAAGAAGCGCGCCAGCGTTTCGTCGATGCCGCGAACGCGGGAAATCCCCTCATAGGCCCAACGGCTGAGAAAGCTCGCCATCGCCCAGCCGACGATCAACAGAATGATCGCGCCAAGAATCGAAAAGGAATATTGGACTGCGAGCGCGCTTGCCTGGCTGAGCGCCGTGCGCGTTGCGACGATGACGTCTGTTGCCTGTTCCATGCCTGCTGTCATACCTCGAATTTCCATTGCCCTTCGCTAGATGGGGCAGGGTACCGGGGCGTCAACCAGTTTTATGAGGGGCAATGGACAGCACGAAAGGCGCGTTGCCGTCGGCATCGGCGCCGCGGCCGATGGCGCGAACGGCGGAAATCAGCCTGCCATCGCGCTTCAGCAGCCCGTCGCCGATCTCGATGATCCGGGTATTCGGCGTCGCATGGGGCGAGGCGGTGCGCAGCCGCTGAACAAGCTCCCGGTCGTCCTGATCGGGCACCCGCGCAAGGGCGGCAACGAGTGCTGCGGCAGGCGAGCGCGACACGCCCATCCAGCAATGGACAAGCAGCGGCGCGCTCTCATCCCAACCGGCGGCGAAATCGATGATCTTCTGCACATGGGCCTCATCGGGCGCGACCAGATTGCCGGTGCCCTTGAAGGCGATATCGTTCATGTGCAGCAGCAGATGGCGGTCGGCGGCGATGACGCCTGGCCGGTGAAAGGCCTGTTCCTTGGCCATCAGGCTCACCATCTCGCGGGCGCCGTGGCGCACCGCCATCTCGGCGATCCGCGAGAGCGGTGAAACGACGATATGGGGCGTCACGGCCTGGCGCTCCGGAGAGCTTCGATCGCCTCGAACCGTTCGCAGAACAGCCGCTGCGCCTCGACCGCCGGAAGCGGCTCCATCGGTAACATCTCGCGGGTAATCCCGCGCGGCTGGCCGAAGAATTTTTGCGCCTCGGCTGGTGTGAAGCCTGCCAGGCAGGTGGCCTCGAAATAGGCGGCGATCGTGTCGGCCTTCTTGATCTTGTCCTTCAGCTCGCGCGAGGGGTGCGGCGGCAGGCCGAAGCGCAGATGAACGGCGGCTTCCAGCCGCTTCTCCACCGTCTTGTAGCCACCGCCGACGACGGATTTGAACGGCGAGATCATGTCGCCGATCACATATTCCGGCGCATCGTGCAGCAGGGCCATCAGGCAGTCGTCGGGGCTCGCTGTATTGAGGCGGCGAAAGATATCCTCGACGGCAAGACTGTGCTGCGCCACCGAAAATGCATGATTACCCGAGGTCTGGCCGTTCCAGCGTGCGACACGCGCAAGGCCGTGGGCGATGTCGCTGAGCTCAACATCCAGCGGCGACGGGTCGAGCAGATCGAGACGCCTGCCGGAGAGCATGCGTTGCCAGGCACGGGGCGGCTTTGTCACGCGCTGGCCTCGTCGGAGGCGGCCGGGAAGGTAAGGCCGGTCCAGGCGGGCAGCGTCAACGACACCGCGGTGTCGCCTGCCATCAGCTGCGTACCCGCAGCCATGGCTTCGCCGGCGCGATCGATACGGACGATGGCAAGGCCGGTCCGGCCGCTGACGGTGCCGAGTGTGCCGACAGGCTTGCCTGCGGCCGTGATTTCCGTGCCCGGTGCTGGGAGGACGCCAGCCGCACTGACGGTCACCACACGCCGGCGCGCGGTGCCGCGGTGCTGCATGCGGGAAACGACTTCCTGGCCGACATAGCAGCCCTTCTTGAACGACAGGCCCCCATTGAGGTCCATCAGCGCGTCATGCGGGAAGATATCCTGCAGCGCGTAATCGGGGCCCGAAGTGACGATGCCATGTGCCGCCCGCAGGGCGTCGTAGAGCAAGGCGTCATCCGCGCCATGCTTGCCCTCGCGGCGACGCAGGGTGATGCCAGCCTTGGCAAAGCGGCTGTCGGCCGCGCCGTCAGCGGTCGCGTCGTCCCAGGAAACGGTCACACCATCGGCCTCGATGGTCGAAAGCGTCACGGCGGCGCGCAGCTTGTACATCGTCAGCCGCTTCACCAGCGCATCATGCTGATCGCGATCGGTCTCGATGATGAAATCCGTGCCGTCGCGCCAGATCATGAAGTCGAACAGAATCTTGCCCTGCGGCGTCAGCAGCGCGCCGGGGCGCGCCTCGTTCGGCGCCATCGAGACGATATCGGTGGTGATCAGGTTCTGCAGAAAGGATTCGGCATCCGCGCCGCCGATGCGGAAAAGCGCGCGGTGCGGGAGAAAGACGGATGGCATGGTGAGACCTGTCGCGTTCGTTGTCGCTCAGAGTTAAGTCTTCCGCGCCGCCGCTGCAAGCGGCGGGGGAGGGCTTGCGATCAATCGCCTGCGGTGAAGAACTTCCACTTGCCGTCAGGCGTGATGCCTAGGCGGTAGAAATTGTAGCCGCCGAATTCCTGCATGTCGGAGAGATCCCCAGCAGTGACGATGCGCAAAAGCTCGACGCGCTCGGGAGGCGTCAATGCCTTCAGGTCCTTCTCGGCGAAATAGGGCCAGACATAGGCTTCGTCGGTCGTTCCTGCGCCCACATGTACGAAGCCAGTGGAGATGACGTCGAGCATGATGGCGAGGATTTCGTCGCCATCAGGGTCGCCGGAGAGATCCTTCAGCGTTCCGATTGGGTCGTCCGTCGGCTCGCCGACAGTCACCTGCGTCTGCTGAGCGCCGGTCCCCATCAACGGGCGAAGCCGCTCCAGATCGCCGGATGCCGCTGCCTCGACGATCTGCTGGCGCATCTTGCGCACCGGCTCCGGCGCCTTGTTGATGTCGTAGATCACCTCGACAGGCTTGGCGTCGTCGGTGGCGCCTGGCGTCTTGTCGGTGCTCTTGCCGGCATTGTCCTTGTTAACAAGCGGATCCGGCATCGGCACGCCCGGCGCCGTTGCCGGCGGGGTCTGCGTCTGCTGCTGTTGCTGGCTGTTTTTCTGATCGGTCGCCTGCGGATCGGGCTGGCCCGGAGCCTTGTGCAGCTCGGAAAGCGCATGCGCCACCGGCGCTGGCAGAACACCGGCACCAACGCATAAAGCAACGAGAAGCGGCGCCATCAGCCGCCGCGGGGCCTTGTCCTTACCGGTTTGCATCGGGCTCTCTAATTCTACTGCAGTCTGCGGTTGGGAGAAAACTCACCAGCAAGCATCCGTTCGCGCAGCGAATCGAGCAAGGCTTCCGCGTTGTTCTCGCCGTGGAGGCGAATCGTCTCGCGCAGGGCATGGATGATGGCGGTGTCGGCAATGATTTCGGGCTCGATACCGTCGGCCATGCCGTCAGCCCAAGCCTCGTTGTGGTACTCCAAAGCCGCCTGCATCTTTTCGTGGACGATCATGTCGTCGATGTCGTTGAGGCTTGGTTCCATTTTCTTTTCCTCGAACTGCATGCCTTACTGCCTGGTTAACAACTCTATCAGCCTTTTCCCAAAACGACACGCGCGGGAGTGAAAACAGGTTAATTAAACGTCAATTTCCAAAACGCGAAGTAATTTCTGTAGCCAGTGTTGCACCTTCGTTACGGTAGCGCTCTTCTGCCACGATCGCGGATGCCGTGCAATCGGTATAGACGGAGGCGAAGGCACGGTATCCACGGTTGAAGGCCGCGGTCAGTCTTTCCTTGCGCTGAGGCTCGTCTTTCGCTTCAGAATCAAGCAGTTGCTGCATCTCATCGCGCCATTCGTCCCCGCCCGGGGCCTTGCACAGCGTTCGCAGATAATGCACCGAACCGATCACTTCGGCAAAGCGCAGCAGCTTGTCGTCATAGGGCACAGCAGCCGGTGGGGGCGGCGGCGCCTCGGGAACCGCAGGCGGTGCCTTCTTGCCCTGAGCCCACACAGGTGCGGACATGGCCGCACCGGCGCATAACAACAGAGACAAGAAAACGCGTCGTACGGGAATCATGCTGATAGTTGATACGCAAGCGATGTCGGGAACAAGGCGCAGCGCCAAGTTTCCACGCGGTTATTGTCGAAGCGCCAGCCGTTCCACGCACTCGAGCACCGATTGCGGAACCGGCAGCCGCCGGATCTCGTCGAGACTGTACCAGCCGATTGCGGCCGCATCGTCGGCAGCTTCCGCAACTGCATCCGCATCTGCCTCCACCGTGAAGACGGAAAGATAGAAATGGCTGCTGATGCTGCCGTCGGGGGCGTGGGTCTTCAGATCATACTCGGAAAACAGCTTCGGATTGCGGGCTGCAATGCCGGTTTCCTCGCGGAATTCGCGAAGCGCCGTCTGATCCGGGGTCTCTCCGGGTTCCGCCCGGCCGCCGGGGAAGGCGTACATGTCGGCAGAGGGGGGATTGCGGCGCAGCACCAGCAGAAACCTGCCGTCACGCTCGAGAATGGCAGAGGATGCCGCCTTGGCCGTCGATGCCGTCTCTGTCATGTCCCAGCTGCTTTCAAGGTTGCGCCCCATGTTCCGATCGCCGAACGTGGATATCAGCCTGAGTACCGGACGTTCGATTCGAAGGAAAGACCGCTGACCTACCTGATCTATGCCTTTGCTGCACTCTTCGAGATCGCCGGCTGCTTTGCCTTCTGGGCCTGGCTGAAAATGGGCAAGTCCGTCTGGTGGCTGGCGCCTGGCATGGTGTCGCTGGCGCTGTTTGCCTGGCTGCTGACACTCGTGCCCAGCGAGGCGGCCGGGCGCACCTTCGCGGCCTATGGCGGCATCTATATCGCAGCCTCGATCCTCTGGCTCTGGCTGGCCGAAAACCGGGTGCCCGATCGCTGGGATATCGGCGGCGCGGCGGTCTGCCTGGCGGGCACGGCGATCATCCTCTTTGCGCCGCGCAGCTGACGCAACCGACCCTTGACCGTCGCCTGACGGGGTGCAAAGACAATCTCATGTGCGGACGCTATGCCCTGACATTGACCCCGGAAGAGCTGCAGGACCTGCTGGGAGTGGTCGAGCTGGAGGACTTTCCGGCGCGCTACAATATCGCCCCGACGCAGCCGATCCTGGTCGTCGTCTCAGGCGAGACGCCGGAGAAGGGCAGCAACCAGCCGGATCGCCGCGCCGTCCTCGTGCGCTGGGGCTTCACGCCTTCCTGGGTCAAGGATCCCAAGCAGTTTCCACTGTTGATCAATGCACGGTCGGAGACGGCGATCGGCAAGGCATCGTTCCGCGCCGCCATGCGTCATCGCCGCGTTCTGGTTCCCGCGAGCGGCTTCTACGAATGGCATCGTCCATCGAAGGAAAGCGGCGAGAAATCGCAGGCCTACTGGATCAAGCCGAAGCATGGCGGCATCGTCGCCTTTGCCGGACTGATGGAAACCTGGGCCTCCGCCGACGGATCGGAAGTCGATACCGGCGCGATCCTCACGACCGCAGCCAATTCGGCGATCGCGCCAATCCACGACCGGATGCCTGTCGTCATCAAGCCGGAGGAATTTTCCCGCTGGCTGGATTGCAAGACGCAGGAGCCGCGCGAGGTTGCCGATCTGATGAGGCCGGTGGAGGAAGACTTCTTCGAAGCGATCCCGGTGTCCGACAAGGTCAACAAGGTTTCGAACATGGGTGAGGACCTGCAGACGCCTGTCGTCCTCGAAAAGCCCCCCAAGCCTGCTGCCGCCAAGCCCGGCGACGGGCAGCTCAGCTTCTTCTGATCTCAAATTCTCTCATTTCCCGGACCATAATATGATCTCGATTTCGGCTGCCCTTTCGGGCTTCTTCCTCGGCGCATCCCTGATCATCGCCATCGGCGCGCAGAATGCCTTCATTCTTCGCCAGGGGCTGCTGCGCTCGCATGTCTTCATTCTCTGCCTGATCTGCGCGCTGTCCGATGCGCTGCTGATCGCCGCCGGTGTTGGCGGTCTGGGCACGCTGGTCTCGCAATCGCCGGTGCTGATTTCGGTGGTGACGCTCGGCGGCGCTGTCTTCCTCGGCTCATACGCTTTCATGGCCTTCCGCCGGGCGCTGCATCCGGGCGCCATGCAGGCGGGATCGCCGCAGGCGCTGGGGCTGAAGGCGGCGGTTGCCACCTGCCTCGCCTTCACCTTTCTCAATCCGCATGTCTATCTGGATACGGTGGTGCTGCTGGGCAGCCTGTCGGCCGCCTATCAGGGGCAGGACCGGACCGCGTACGGCGCGGGAGCCGCAATCGCGTCTTTCGTCTGGTTCTTTGGTCTGGGATATGGAGCGCGGCTGCTGCAGCCGGTCTTCGCAAAACCCGCCGCTTGGCGGGTTCTCGACGTCATCATCGGCGTCGTCATGAGCCTGCTGGCAATCAGCCTGCTCTGGCGCTTCTTCGCGGCCGCTTAAGCAGGCTTCTTGATGAGGGCAGGCTTCTTCAGCATCAGAGCTGCTGCCAGTACGGCCTTCAGGCCGAGCGGGCGGTAGTGGGTGCTGAGATCCTGCTTGGCCGGCTGTTCCGCTGCACCAGTTTTCTTCGAGGTCACGATACTCTCCTTACGTGTTCCCTGGATGTGTTCTGATTTGCTCTTTTGTCGCGAAAAACGACAAAAGAGAGGCATCGATCATCAGGAAGTGTGTAAGGCGAAAACTTTGCGCGAGGCTTGATGCAGAAAAGCACGCTTGGGTAGCGTGCTAATTAAATCTCAGATGTGGCGGCCCATGTCGTCTTCGCCGACACCGGGTTCCTCGATCGTCAGCGTGCCGTATTTCTTCTTCCAGCGGTGGGCGCCGAAGGGCAGGGAGATGAGGTAGATCACCACGGTGAAGACCATGATTTCCCAGGTAAAGCTCATCAGCAGCGCGACATAGAGAACGACGCCGAGCATCAGCGGCAGCACCAGATCGCGGCGCAGCTTGCTGCCCTCCTGCTTGCCGGACCAGACCGGCAGGCGGCTGATCAGCAGGAAGGCGATCAGCACGGTGTAGGCCGAAGAGATATAGGCAAACAGCCGGTCGCTCTCCATCCCCAGGAAGCCGAGATAGACGGGCAGCAGCACCAGCATGGCGCCGGCAGGGGCCGGCACGCCGACGAAATATTCCGACTGCCAGGGTGCACGGTTTTCGCGCTCCGACATGACGTTGAAACGCGCAAGCCGCAGGCCGGCCGCGATCGTGTAGATCAGTGCCGCGATCCAGCCGATCGAGCGGGCTTGGTCTAGTGCATAGACATAAACGACGAGGGCAGGGGCAACACCGAAATTGACGATGTCGGCCAGCGAATCCATCTGCGCGCCGAATTTCGACGTTGCCTTCATCAGCCGGGCGATACGTCCGTCGATGCCGTCGAGGAAGGCGGCGAGCAACACCATCATCACGGCAAGCTCGTAGCGCCCTTCGAAGGCAAGACGGATGCCGGTCAGGCCGGCGCAGATCGCCAGGATGGTGATGAGATTGGGAACGACCAGCCGGAGCGGAATTTCACGCAGTCTCGGCCCGCGCGCTGAATCGTTCGGGCCGTTGGGTTCGAAAGGCGGAAAAGGCGTCTCCATGTGGCGCTCCTGATCGTCTTAGCTGCGGCGGCTGATGACAGGACCCTTGGCGGAGGCGAATTCGGCAAGCACCGTCTCACCGGCAATCGCCGTCTGGCCGAGCGCGACGCGCGGCGCCGAACCGGCAGGCAGGAAGACGTCGAGGCGCGAACCGAAGCGGATCAGGCCGAAGCGCTCGCCGGCGGCCAGCGGCTCGTTGGTGTTCGCCCAGCAGATAATGCGCCGCGCGACCAGACCGGCGATCTGCACAACGCCGATATTGCCATGGGCGGTTTCGATGACGAGGCCGTTGCGCTCGTTGTCCTCGCTGGCCTTGTCGAGTTCGGCATTCACGAAGCTGCCGGAGCGGTAATTGATGCTGACGATGCGGCCGCGCACCGGGGACCGGTTCACATGGCAGTTGAAGACGTTCATGAACACGGAGATGCGCAGCATCGGCTCGCTGCCGAGATTGAGCTCGGCCGGCGGCGTCACCATCTGGATCGACGAGACCTTGCCGTCAGCAGGCGAGATGACCAGATCGTCGTCCTGCGGCGTCATGCGCTCGGGGTCGCGGAAGAAGTAGGCGCACCACAGCGTCAGGATCAGGCCGACCCAGAACAGCGGCTTGAACAGCCAGCCAAGCAGCAGCGATGCGACGAAGAAGGCGGCGACAAAGGGATAGCCTTCCTTATGGACCGGAACGATGGTGTTTCGAACGGTATCAAGCAGGCTCATATGCGCCGGTCTCCTCGGTTTTTTCGTTACCGCTGGTTATAGAAAAACTCCGGCCGGGGCAATGCCGTGGCCGCTGCGGCGGCCTTCATGAAAGGGTTCTAAACAGCAAAACGGCGGATCGGCCGTTTTGTTCAGGTGGTTAAGTGGCAGGAGCAAGGCGCGTGACAACGCCCAGATCGTCGCTCTCGCGCACCTGCTTCAGATGTTCCTCGGCCTGTGTCGCCTCGCGCTGGCGGTTCCACATCGAGGCGTAGAGACCGTCCTTGGCGAGCAGCGCCGCATGCGTTCCGCGCTCGGCGATCTCGCCGCTCTTCAAGACGATGATCTCGTCGGCGCCGATGACGGTCGACAGGCGGTGGGCGATGACAAGCGTCGTGCGGTTTTTCGAGACGGCGTCGAGTGCCGTCTGGATTTCGCCTTCGGTCGTCGTGTCGAGCGCCGATGTCGCTTCGTCGAGGATCAGGATCGGCGGCGCCTTCAAAACGGTCCGGGCGATCGCCACGCGCTGCTTTTCCCCACCCGAGAGCTTCAGTCCGCGTTCGCCGACCTTGGTCTCGAAACCCTCAGGCAGAAGATCGATGAAATGGGCGATCTGCGCGATCTCGGCCGCAGTCTTCACCTCGGCGTCGCTGGCGCCCGGGCGGCCATAGCGGATGTTGTAGGCCACGGTATCGTTGAAGAGCACGGTATCCTGCGGAACCATGCCGATCGCCGAGCGCAGGCTCTTCTGCGTCAGGCCGCGGATATCCTGGCCATCGACGGTAATCGCCCCGCTCTGGATATCGTAGAAACGATAGAGCAGCCGCGACAGCGTCGACTTGCCGGCCCCTGATGGCCCGACGACGGCGACGGTCTTGCCCGCCGGGACGTCGAAGGAAATGCCCTTCAGGATCGGCCGCGCCGCGTCGTAGGCGAAATGCACGTCCTTGAAGCTGATGGCGCCCTGCGCGATCGAGAGCGGCTTGGCATCCGGTGCATCCGTTACCTCGGCCTTCACCTCCAGAAGATCGAACATCTGCTCGATATCGGTGAGGCCCTGGCGGATTTCGCGATAGACGAAGCCGATGAAGTTCAGCGGCACGGCAAGCTGCAGCAGCATCGAGTTGACGAACACGAAGTCGCCGACCGTCTGTTCGCCGCGCTGCACGGCAAGGCCCGAGAGAACCAGCATGACGGTGGTGCCGAGGCCGAAGATCACGCCCTGGCCGAAGTTCAGCCAGCCGAGCGAGGTCCAGACGTCGGTCGCCGCCTTCTCGTATTTCTCCATCGACTTGTCGAAGCGCTTGGCCTCCATCTCTTCGTTGCCGAAATATTTGACGGTCTCGAAGTTGAGGAGGGAATCGATCGCCTTGGTATTGGCGTCGGTATCGCTGTCGTTCATCGACCGGCGGATCGAGATGCGCCAGTCGCTGGCCCGGATCGTGAACCAGATATAGGCCCAGACCGTGAAGGCGGTGACGGCGAGATAGGAGAAGCCGTAGCCCCACCAGAAGATGAAGGCCGTCAGCAGGAATTCGATGACCGTCGGGACCGAGTTCAGGATCGTGAAGCGGACGATCGTCTCGATGCCCTTGGTGCCGCGCTCGATGATGCGTGACAGGCCGCCGGTCTTGCGCTCCAGATGGAAGCGCAGCGACAGCTCGTGCATGTGGACGAAGGTCTTGAAGGCGAGCTTGCGCACCGCATACTGGCCGACACTAGCAAACAGCGCGTCGCGCAGCTGGTTGAGCGCAAGCTGGATCAGCCGCGTCAGGTTATAGGCGATGATCAGCGCGATTGCGCCGGTCAGCAGCGGCGGAAGACTGGTGTGGAGATCGGTCTTGCCGTTCAGCGCATCGGTCGACCACTTGAAGAAATAGGGGACGAGCAGCAGCACGAATTTCGAGATCAGCAGGTAGACCGACGCCCAGACGACGCGCATCTTAAGGTCCGGCCGCTCATTCGGCCACATATAGGGCCAGAGATTGAACAGCGTGCGCAGCAGATTGGAATCAGAAACCGTCTTGTTTGCCATGCCCATCTCCAGCCCGGGGGTGGGCTTTGACCACGAATGCATCGTTTCGATAGCGGCAATTGCAAAAGGCGGAACGGCCCTTTCGAGGGCCTCCGCCAGACAGTCTCGCCGTCCCCCGCCACATAGGATTTGACGGCGGCGAATGCAACGGCAAACCGCCAAAGAGAAAAGGCCGGGCGCTATATTCGCCCGGCCTTTATCAATAGTCGCAGATCTTTCGAACTGGTTAGAGGTGTTCGCCCGCCTTCAGCTTGCGGTGCAGCTCTTCCGAATTCGGCAGCGCGTCCTTGGGAACGCCAAAGATCTGGCCGGGCAGGATGCGATCGGGGTTTTTGATCTCGTCCTCGTTGGCCATGTAGATCGTCGTGTAGCGCACGCCCGCGCCATAGACGCGGCGCGAGATCTGCCAGAGCGTATCGCCGCGGCGGATGATGACGGTGTTGTTGCTCGTCGTCAGCGGCGCCTGTTCGATCGTCTTCGGCTCGCCGCTGTTGCCCGATGCCACTTCGTTGGTGGCGGGAGCAGGTGCGGCGGCTGTCGCCGGAGCCGGTGCTGCGGGCGCGGCCGGAACGGTGGTCAGCGTATCGATCATCGCCGACAGCTTTTCGAGGGCTGCACCGACCGATTTCGCATCGCGGGGCAGGGCCTGCAGCGTTGACAAGGCGGATGCCGCCGACTGCGAGGCCTTTGCTGCCGTTTCCTTGAACGGTGCGCCTGCATCCACCGACGGACGGAACTCGGAGATCGAGCGCAGCGCGAATTCCGTTGCAGAGCGGGCGGCGGCGAGCTGTTCGGCTCCCGGCACCTTGGCATCGGCAAACAGACCCTTCAGCAGCGCGAACGCCTTGCCGGCATCCATGCGCAACTTGGTCAGTTCACCCTCTTCGAGCGGCACCATCGACGGTGCGGTGGTCGCAGCACCCGTGGCAGGCGCCGTGGTCTGCGCCGCGACGGTCACCTGGTCGCCTTCCGGACGGTTGAAATTGACGGCGGCGCGCACGAGAACCTTGCCGGCACCATCGACGACATCGACGCGGATCTTGTGATCGCCGACGGCGAGATCCATCGCGCCGTCGATGACGAAGTGGCCGTCGCCACCGGCCTTCGCCTTGCCGATCAGCTTGTCGTCGGCATAGGCGAGCACATTGGCATTGGCCTTGGCCGTGCCTGCAACGAAGATCTTGTTGCCTTCGATCTCGACGGCATTGACCATGACTTCAGCCGGTGTTGCCGGAACGGCCGGTGCCGTATTGGCGATATCGGTGGAAGCTGCGGGCAGGGCGGGTGTTGCACCGTTGGCTGCAGGCGTTGCCGCAGCGGTCTGCTGCTCGGCCTTCGGAGCGGTGATGATGCGGCTTGCTTCACCCGGCTTGGAAACCATGGCCAGCAGCTCGGCGCCGCTGCCGTCCTTCGGCACGGAAACTGTCGCGACTTCTTCCGAGGTCTGAACCTTGCCGTCCTTGCCGGTCACCTTCAGAACCAGCTGGTGATCGCCGGGGCCGAGCGGATTGTCGAGCACGGCTGCGAAGTCGCCAGAAGGGCCGACATCGGTCGTGGTGACCACCTTGTCGCCATCAACGACTTCAAGCTTGCCGTTCGGCTCAGCGGAGCCGGCAATGACGGTCGAACCATCCGGCTCGACGCGCAGAACGTCGAAGGCGGGGACCTTCGGACCGGCATTGGCCTGATCGGCGGCGGCCGGAGCCGCGGTTGCCGGAGCATTCGCGTCGGCTGCCGGCTGCTGGGCCGTAGCGTCGGCCGTGGGCTGCGTTGCGGCAGGCTGGGCCGCCGGAGCGCCTGTCAGTTCGGCTTCGGCCTTGAGGAGGGCGGCGAGCGCGTCTGCAGCATTTTCAGGCAGCGCCTGGATCGTCGCCAGTGCCTTCGCAGCGCCATCCTTGGCCTTGGTGATGATGGCAGAGGTTGCCGGGTCGATACCGTCAGGCGCGGCGAAATCGGCAATCGCCTGCAGCGCGCCGGTCGCCTTGGTCTTGGCGGCTGTGAGCGCATCGGCAGCCGGGGTCTTGCCGTCGGCGAATAGCGCCTTAAGTTCCGTGAGAGACTGTCCGGCGTCAGCCGTCAGGCGGCCGACCTTTCCGGTGGTTTCAGCAGCGTCGGCAACGGCGTTACGGGCCGTCTTTCCGGCTTCTTCGACCGTATTCTTGACTTCGGAGCCAGCCTGATTGATCGCATCACCAACTTTTGACGCGTCTCCGCCGATCCGGGGCATCACCACGAAGACCATCAAAAGGATTGCAATTGCAAGCACTGCGAGGGCCAGCAAGCCGGCGCGGTTTCTCATCATTCATTCTCCCCAGGCGGCAAATGTGCCGTAGTAATCAGAAATTGCTAGCGATTCCCTGTGCTTTTCACAAGCATCCAAGCCCGTCACCTACGCTTAGACGTAGGTTTTGCCTCATTTTTCTTGACTGCTCAGCCCCGGAATAGTTGTTTGGCCCAATGACCGATCAATCACACTCGATAAAATCCATCTGCGTCTACTGCGGCTCCAGGCCGGGACGCGACGCTGCATACATGACCGCCGGACGCACGCTCGGCAAGGAAATTGCCGAATATGGGTTAAGGCTCATCTACGGCGGCGGCACCAAAGGCATCATGGGGGCGGTTGCCAGCGGGGTGCTTTCGGCGGGCGGTCAGGTGACGGGGATCATCCCGGAATTCCTGATCGACATGGAAGCGACGCGCCATTCTCTCGGCCAGCTCAACGAACTGATTGTAACGCCTGACATGCATGCGCGCAAACACATGATGTTTGAGCGCTCCGATGCGTTCGTGGCGCTTCCGGGCGGTATCGGCACGCTGGAGGAGATCGTCGAGATCATGACCTGGGCGCAGCTCGCCCGTCACGAAAAGCCGATGGTTTTCGCCAATATCAATGGCTTCTGGGATCCGATGATGGAGCTCCTGAAGCACATGACGGACGAGGGCTTCATCCACACGGCCCATCGCGTCCAGCCGCTGGTCATCGACAATATCGCCGATATCGTTCCGGCGATCATGGCGCAGGCTGCCGAAATCGCCGCCGATCGTGGCGGCGAGGACGAGGTTCTTTCGAAAATGTGATGGTGAGCGGGCGCTTCAGCGCCCGCGCGTCGCATTCAGCATCGACACTGTGTAGAGCACCAGGCCCGCCCAGATCAGCGGGAAGGCGATCATCCGCGCCGTGCCGAGCGGCTCGTGGAAGGCGAAGATGGCGATCAGGAAGATCATCGTCGGGGCGATATACTGCATGATGCCGATGGTGGAGAGCTTCAGCAGCTTGGCGCCATTGGCATAGATCATCAGCGGCGCGGCAGTGATGAGGCCGCAGCCGAGCAATAGGGCGGTATCGCTCCAGCCGGTCTCGATGAAATGGCCTTCGCCGGTCACAAGCTCCAGGTAGAGGATGTAGAGGATTGCGGGAACGCTGAGGATCAGCACTTCGAGCAGAAAACCCTGGTTCGGGCCGAGCGGCAGCGTCTTGCGGAAGAAGGCGTAGAAGGCCCAGCTGAAGGCGAGCGTCAGCGCGATCCACGGCAGGCCGCCGCCATCGAAGGCGAGCACGACGACGGCAACGGCAGCAAGGCCGATTGCCGCGATCTGCAGCGGCCGCAGCTTTTCCTTCAACAGAACCGAGCCCATGAAGATGCTGATCAGCGGATTGATGAAATAGCCCATCGCCGCATCCAGCGAATGCCCGGCGCCGATCGCCCAGACATAGGTGCCCCAGTTGACGGTGATCAGGGCGGCGGTCAGGGTCGCCATGGCGATCAATCGCGGCGAGCGCAGCGCATCACGGATTTCCTGCGTGCGGCCAAGCACCAGGAGCACGAGGCCTGCGATCGGAACCGACCAGAGGACGCGATGCGCGATAACCTCGGCCGGCGAAATATGCGCCAGCGCCTTCATGTAGATTGGCAGCAGCCCCCACAGCAGATAGGCAGTCAGCGCGAAGGCAAAGCCGCGCGGGCTGTCTTCGTTCTTGATGATCGGCGCGGTCGCATCGACGGACATGGGGGCGTTTCCATAATTTATCGTTATGGAGCCCGCTCTAACCTAACCGCTATGAATAGGCCAATTCA
Source organism: Rhizobium sp. 01L410 (assembly GCF_056400165.1). Lineage (NCBI taxonomy): Bacteria > Pseudomonadati > Pseudomonadota > Alphaproteobacteria > Hyphomicrobiales > Rhizobiaceae > Rhizobium > Rhizobium sp. 01L410. The sequence continues at coordinate 131,642 of NZ_JBFTST010000009.1, read as the reverse complement.
TTTCCGTGAATGGATGTGAAGGAGTTTTGATTTGCCAGAAACCAAAACTCTCACTCCGCCGCGATCTTGCCTGCCAGCTGCCGGTTCTTCATCAGCTTGTAAATGACCGAGTCCATCAGCGCCTGGAACGAGGCGTCGATGATGTTTTCGGACACCCCGACGGTCCACCAGCGGACGCCGCTGGAATCGACCGATTCGATCAGCACGCGGGTGATGGCCTCGGTGCCGCCGTTGAGGATACGCACCTTGAAGTCGGCGAGCACGAGGTCGTCGATCTCGTGCTGGTACTTGCCGAAATCCTTGCGCAGCGCGAGGTCGAGCGCGTTGACCGGGCCTTCGGCTTCGGCGACCGACATCAGCGTCTGGCCATCGATGGTGATCTTTACCACCGCTTCCGAGACGATCTTCACGCGGCCGAGGCTGTCGAAGCGGCGCTCGATCATCACCCGGAAACCGTCGATGCCGAAGAATTCCGGGATGGTGCCGAGCGTGCGGCGGGCGAGCAGCTCGAAGCTGGCGTCGGCGCCCTCATAGGCGTAACCCGACGCTTCGCGCTCCTTGACGATGGAGATCAAGAGATCGAGCTTCGGATCGTCCTTGCCGACCTCGATGCCGCGGCGCTTCAGGGCATTGATGAAATTCGCCTTGCCGCCCTGGTCGGAGACCATGATCTTGCGGAAATTGCCGACGCTTTCGGGCTGCACATGCTCGTAGGTGCGGGGATCCTTGAGCAGCGCCGAGGCATGGATACCAGCCTTGGTGGCGAAGGCCGAGGCGCCGACATAGGGCATCTGGTGGTCGGGCGACCGGTTCAGCAACTCGTCGAAGGCATGCGACAGGCGGGTGAGATTGAGTAGCCGCTCCTCGTCGATCGCCGTTTCGAAACGGGTCGCGTAGGTGTCCTTCAGCGCCAGCGTCGGGATCAGCGTCACCAGATTGGCGTTGCCGCAGCGCTCGCCGATGCCGTTCAGCGTGCCCTGGATCTGCCGCACGCCGGCCTCGACCGCGGCGAGCGAATTGGCGACCGCCTGGCCGGTATCGTTATGCGCATGGATCCCGAGACAGCCGCCGGGAACGCCGGCCGAAATCAGCGCCTCGACGATCGCCCGGATCTCAGGCGGCTGCGTGCCGCCATTGGTGTCGCAGAGCACCACCCAGCGCGCGCCGGCCTCGTAGGCGGCCTTGGCGCAGGCGATGGCATATTCAGGATTGGCCTTGTAGCCATCGAAGAAATGCTCGCAATCGACCATCGCCTCCTTGCCGGCTGCAACCGCCGCCTTGACGCTTTCGGCGATCGATTCCAGGTTTTCCTCGTTGGTACAGCCGAGCGCCACCTTCACATGGTAGTCCCAGCTCTTGGCGACGAAACAGATAGCGTCGCTCTCGGCCTGCAGCAGTGTCGCCAGTCCCGGATCGTTGGAGGTCGAGATCCCCGCGCGCTTGGTCATGCCGAAGGCGACGAACCGGGCGTCCTTGGTGCGCTTCTCGCTGAAAAACGCCGTGTCGGTCGGATTGGCGCCGGGATAGCCGCCCTCGACATAATCGAGGCCGAATTCATCGAGCATCGCCGCGATCGCAATCTTGTCCTCGACCGAAAAGTCGATGCCGGGCGTCTGCTGTCCGTCCCGGAGCGTCGTGTCGAAGAGGTAGATGCGTTCTCTGCTCATTGTCGTTCCTCCCGGCTGAGCGGGTGTTGAGTGTCTGTCACCCGCCCTCGTGGTTCGAGACGGCCCTTGCGGGCCTCCTCACCATGAGGGCTGGTCATTGTGCCCTGGGGCACGCATGTCTCTCAGGCCTCGATATGACCTTGGTCGTCTTCACGCTCACCGGCCTGTGGTTCGAGACGGCCCCTTGGGGCCTCCTCACCATGAGGGTTGATCGCTGTGGCACCCGGCTCTCTATCCACGGCGGCGCGAACGTCCATCCTCATCCCGCGAAGCTTAAGGTCCTCGAAATGAGGCGCCTGGCAGGCGCTCTCCATCCTCATCCTGAGGTGCCCGAAGGGCCTCGAAGGACGAGGATGGCCACCTCAGGCCTTCCCCGCAAACCTGTCCGTCGCCCTGATCAGCTGATCGAGAATCCCCGGCTCCGAAAACGCATGCCCCGCGCCCTCGACCAGATGAAACTCTGCCTTCGGCCAGGCCTTGTGCAGCTGCCACGCATATTTGGCCGGGCAGGGCATGTCGTAGCGGCCATGCACGATGACGCCCGGGATGTCCTTCAGCTTGTGTGCATCACGCAGCAGCTGCCCTTCGTCCATCCAGCCGGCATTGACGAAGAAGTGGTTCTCGATACGCGCGAAGGCATAGGCGAACTCGGCTTCCTCGAATTTGCCGCTGGTCGATTTCTCCGGCAAGAGCGTGATCGTCTCGCCCTCCCAGATGCTCCAGGCATGCGCCGCCTCGAGCGCCACCGCCCGGTCCGAACCGGTGAGGCGGCGGTGATAGGCCTGCATCATCTCGTGGCGCTCTTCCGGCGGGATCGGCGCGATAAAGCGCTCCCACTTGTCCGGGAACATCTCGGAGACGCCGAACTGATAATACCAGTCGAGCTCGGCCTTGGTCAGCGTGTAGATGCCGCGCACGATCAGTTCCGAAACCCGCTCCGGGTGCTTTTCGGCATAGGCAAGCGCCAGCGTCGAGCCCCAGGAGCCGCCGAAGACCTGCCATTTGTCGACGCCGGCCATCTCGCGGAGCCGTTCGATATCGGCGACGAGATCCCAGGTGGTGTTGGCGTCAAGGTTCGCATGCGGGGTGGACTTGCCGCAGCCTCGCTGGTCGAACAGCATCACATCGTAGAGCTTGGGATCGAAGAGGCGGCGATGAACCGGCGAGAAGCCGCCGCCCGGGCCGCCATGCAGGAAGACGGCCGGCTTGGCGCCCGGCGTGCCCGAGCGCTCCCAGTAGATCCTGTGGCCGTCACCGACATCGAGATGGCCCGACGCATAGGCCTCGATTTCGGGATAGAGCGTCCGCAACACTTCGGTCATGCCTTGAAGCCTTTCGCCGGCCAGTTTTCGGTATCGTGATCGGGATGCTGGAAGGAGATGATCGCTTCCTGGCGCGCGTAGAAATCCGGGTCCGTGTGAACCGGCGCATCGAAGATCTTCTCGATCCAGGGAAGCCGGGCGTCGTGGTTGACCTGGACCTGCGGCTGCAGATCGTCCCGCTCGTCGAAACTGCCGATCGCCAGCTCCAGACCGCCCGGATGCCGGTAGGTCATCGGCGTGCCGCAATCGCTGCAGAAGCCGCGCTCGATATTGATCGACGACTGGAAATAGCTGATCTCGCCGCGCGTCCATTCCATTCCGTCCTCGGGCGCCGTCACCAGCGCCGAGAAGAAGCCGCCGAACTGCTTCTGGCACATGCGGCAATGGCAGATCGACGGGCGGCCGAGCTTGCCGGAGATGCGGAAACGGATCGCGCCGCACTGGCAGCCGCCCGTTCGAATGGGTTCACTCATCTTGATGCTCCAGGGGCCAATGATCGGTGTCGTGGTCGGGATGCTGGTAGGAGACGATCTCGTTGATGAACTCCGCCGCCTCGAGATCGTCTTCGGTGCGGATGCCAGGCAGATCATGCAGCCTGTCGGTAAAGGGAAGCTTGGCTTCGATGCCGTATTGGATGGTCGGCGGCAGCGCGGCCGGGTCGTCGAAGGCGCCAGCCGTGATCGCCAGCCCATCCGGCGCCTCGTAGGTCAGCGGCGTACCGCAATCGCCGCAGAAACCGCGCCAGGCGAAGTTGGAAGACTTGAAGCGCTTGCGCTCCCCGCGCGTCCAGGTGAGCTCGGCGCCGCGGACAGAGACCAGCGGCGCGTAATAGCCGCCCGACGCCTTCTGGCACATGCGGCAATGACAGATCGACGAATGCGTCAGCTCGCCCTCCACCCGGAAGCGAACGGCACCGCACTGGCATCCACCGGTGTAGGTCTTGGTCATGCGCGATCCCTTCCGGTGACGGTGACGATGTGCAGGCAGACATTGTCGATGTCGCGCAGGATGTCGTCGTTCCAGAAGCGGAGGACGGTCCAGCCGTGGGCTTCGAGGCGATGTGTTCTGGCGGCGTCATTGGCTGCGCTGTCTGGGTTTGCGTGCTGAGAACCATCGATCTCGACGATCAGCCGATGCTCCGGGCAGGCAAAGTCAACGATGTAGCCGGCGATCGGCAATTGCCGGCGAAAGCTCAGTCCCATCAGCCGGTGGGCACGTAGCTCGTTCCAGAGCTTGAGCTCCGCGTCGGTCATCGCCTTGCGCATACGCCGGGCGTTGGCGCGCCGCTGGGATGGGACAGGGGCATGTGGCATCGCATGCTCCTTGGCGGCGGTTGCGGGTGGGTTACCCCCCTCTGCCCTGCCGGGCATCTCCCCCTCAAGGGAGGAGATTGGATAGTAGCGATGCCTCGTTCTCAATCCAAGCGGGAGTTTTCCGTACACGATTGTAGAACGGTGATGGCTGGGCAATGTGGGCGCGTCTAGCCGATCTCCCCCCTTGAGGGGGAGATGCCCGGCAGGGCAGAGGGGGGTAGACACGCCCGCAACGCCAACCATCTTACCGCTTGAGCTCCCAGGTCGTCACTCGCTCGCCACTCGCCGCATCCTTGCCATCCTTCAGCTGCACGCCCTCGGCCAGCAGTTCGTCACGCAGCTTGTCCGCCTCGGCGAAATTTTTCGCCTTCAACAGCTCAAGCCTCGCCGCGACGCGCCGGTCGATGTCGAGGGCGACGGCCTCGTCCACCTCGGTCTTCTCCGGCAACACACCGAGCAGCGCCGCACTTGCCGCAAACACTGCCGGATCGCCGCCTTGCGCCAGCGCATGCAGCGCCTGCACTGCGGCAACCGTGTTCAGGTCATCCGCAAGCGCCGCCAGCACCGCCGCATCCGCCTCGGCATCCCCGGCATCCGCCGCGGGCCACTTGGCCAACAGCCGCTCCGCTTCCTCCAGCCGCTTGATCGAGAAGTCGATTGGCTCGCGGTAATGCGTCATCAGCATCGCTAGGCGCAGCACTTCGCCCGGCCATTTACGGCCGCCGAATTTTTCCGTGTGCAGCAGCTCATAGATGGTGACGAAATTGCCTTCGGATTTCGACATCTTGCGGCCCTCGACCTGCAGGAAGCCGTTATGCATCCAGACATTGGCCATCACCTCGGTGCCGTGGGCGCAGCGCGACTGGGCGATCTCGTTCTCATGATGCGGGAAGATCAGGTCCAGCCCGCCGCCGTGAATGTCGAAGACCTCGCCGACATAGCGCTGGCTCATCGCAGAGCACTCGATATGCCAGCCCGGACGGCCGCGGCCCCAGGGGCTCTCCCAGCCGGGTTCGTTATGCGACGAGAGCTTCCAGAGCACGAAATCGCCGGGGTTCTTCTTGTGGGCATCCACGGCGATGCGCGCGCCCGCCTGCTGCTCATCGAGGTTGCGCTTCGACAGCTGGCCGTAATCCCGCATCGATCGGGTGTCGAACAGCACTTCGCCCTCGGCCTGATAGGCGTGGCCATTGGCCAGCAGCTTCTCGATGATCTCGATCATCCCGCCGATATTCTCGGTCGCCCGCGGCTGATGCGTCGGCTCCAGGCAGCCGAGCGATCTGGCGTCGTCCAGAAACTGCGTCTCGGTCTTTTCGGTGACCCGGCGGATCGCTTCGTTCAGGGGCAGGCCGGGATAGTCGCGCAGGGCGCGGGCGTTGATCTTGTCGTCGACGTCGGTGATATTGCGCGCATAGACGACCTTGTCGGCGCCGTAGACATGCCGCAGCAGCCGGAACAGCACGTCGAAGACGATGACCGGGCGGGCATTGCCGATATGGGCGAAATCATAGACGGTCGGGCCGCAGACATACATGCGGACATTATCGCGATCGATCGGCTCGAAACCCGTCTTTTCGCGCGTCAGCGTGTTGTACAGTCGAAGTTCAGCCTGACCGGCCATGTCTTGTTCTCCCAATGCAATGTTCCGAAAAATGCCACCACCGGCGGGCCGGGGCGTTTATCTCTTTGCGTATTTGGGAGACGAAAACGGCCAGGCCAGCGAGCGCGCTAGCGAATAATCTTCCGGCAGTTAATGCAGATAACCGTTTTCATGGCGCGTTTTATGGCGCGGGAACGGTGATTGGTCAAGTGGGGGGTGAGGCCCGGTGCGGCAAAGCCGCAGCGATCGATCCTGTGAATCGATCGCAGGGCCGAACGCCCGAAGCGCAAGCGAAGGGCAGGGCGTCAACGCTGCCTCAATTTCATGCTATCACCACATCCAACCAAGCAGAGATTCCCGTGCGCCGCATCTTCCGCCTGCTCATCACCGCCATCATCCTGACGGCTGTCGCCGCCAGCGTCTATCTGGCATACGATCGGGCCATGACGCCATTCTCGCCGCCATCACTTGCCGACTATCCGATCCAGGGCATCGACATCAGCCACCATCAGGGCGATATCGACTGGGTTAGGCTGAAGGGTCAACCCAACATCCGCTTCGTCATCATGAAAGCGACCGAAGGCGGCGATCATCGCGACCGGAAATTCGCAGACAATTGGCAGGCGGCCAAGGATGCAGGCATCATCCGCGGCGCCTATCACTTCTTCACCTTCTGCCGCCCGGGCGCAGAACAGGCGGATAACGTACTCGCCACCATCCCCGCCGATGCTGATGCCCTGCCGCTGGCACTCGACCTCGAATTCACCGGCAATTGCGGCAAGGTGCCGACGCTGGACGAACTCAGCGCCGAGCTATCGGCCTTCTACACGCGCCTCGGCACCCGCTATCCCGGCCGGCCGCTGTTCTACATGAACGAAAGTTTCTTCGAGCAATATTTCGCCGGCAACGAAACCCGCTTCGCGCCGCACGACCTCTGGATTCGCAGCATCGCGCACCGGCCGGATTGCAGCCGCTGGTCGCTCTGGCAGTTTGCCGACGATGGGAAGGTGGAAGGCATCAAGGGCGCGGTCGATCTCAACGCGCTATGCCCGGAGAGCGGGTTGGCGCCGCATTTTTCCAGGCCGTCGAGCTAGCTCACGACGGCAGGTGATAGTCGACCAGCTTGTTTTCGCGGACGATGAAGAGCTTGCCGGTTTCGGTCACATCGGGACCGGTGAGCGGCAGGATGGCCTTGGCGACTTCGGAGGGATGCGGCAGGCTTGCCGGGTCTTCGCCGGGAACGGCCTGGGCGCGCATGGCGGTGCGGGTGGCGCCCGGATCGACGCTGGTGATGCGCAGCGGCGTCGACTGGCTTTCACCGGCCCAGGTGCGGGCCAGCGCCTCGACGGCGGCCTTGGAGGCGGAGTAGGGGCCCCAGAACGGGCGACACTTGTGGGCAGCGGCCGAGGAGAGGATCACGGCGCGGCCGGCTTCGGCGCGCGTCAGCAGCGGATCGACGGAACGGATCAGCCGCCAGGTCGCGTTGACATTGATGTTCATGACCTTCTCGAAGGTCTTCGCCTCGACATGGCCGATCGGCGAGATGACGCCGAGCACGCCGGCATTGGCGACGAGAATGTCGAGCTTGCCCCAGCGTTCGAAGATCGAGCCGCCGAGGCGGTCGATGGCGTCCATGTCGGCAAGATCGAAGGGGACCAGCGTGGCGCTGCCGCCCGCCGCCTTGATCGCATCGTCGAGATCCTCGAGGCCGCCGACGGTGCGGGCGCAGGCAATCACATGCGCGCCGGCCTTGGCGAGTTCGAGCGCGGTGAAGTAGCCGATGCCGCGCGAAGCGCCTGTTACGAGTGCGATCTTGCCTTCAAGGTTGATAGTCATACTGCCGTCCTGATGCCGCGCCGGGCTCGTCTTTGAGTTCTTTGTGGGGATGATTGAATGGTCGCTCTGGCGAGCCGCCAACCTCGCCTCCCGCATCCCTGTGCTTGTCACAGGGATCCAGCGCGCGCAAGTTCTTTGCGCGCAGGAGAGTCTTTCATGATGCAAGAGGGAGAGGTCAGTATCTGCAGCCCCCTCATCCGCCCTTCGGGCACCTTCTCCCCGAGGGGAGAAGGGACAACCGCGGTAGCCGCTTGCGCCAAATCCCCTCTCCCCCTTGGGAGAGGGTAGGGTGAGGGGGCTCCGGGTGATGACCTCCGGCTGATGGCCGGGAAGCCAGCCTTACCCGTTGGTCGCCAGCAGCGAGACCTTGCGGCCTACCGTCTCGCCATCCTTGTCGAGCAGGCGGGTCGGGTAGTCGCCGGTGAAATAATGGTCGGTGAACTGCGGGCGGGCGTTGTTGCGGTCTTCGCCGCCGACGGCGCGGTAGAGGCCGTTGATCGAAAGGAACTCAAGCGAATCGGCGCCGATATATTTGCACATCGCTTCCAGGCTCTCGTACTGGTTGGCGAGCAGCTTGTCGCGATCCGGCGTGTCGATGCCATAGAAGTCGGGATAGTAGATCATCGGGCTGGCGACGCGCAGATGCACTTCCTTGGCGCCGGCATCGCGGATCATCTGCACGATCTTCAGCGATGTCGTGCCACGCACGACCGAGTCGTCGACGAGCACGACGCGCTTGCCTTCGATCATCGCCCGGTTGGCGGAATGCTTCAGCTTCACGCCGAAGGCGCGGATCTGCTGCGTCGGCTCGATGAAGGTACGGCCGACATAATGGTTGCGGATGATGCCGTATTCGAAGGGAATACCGCTCTCCTGCGCATAACCGAGTGCCGCCGGCGTGCCGCCGTCGGGAACGGGAACGACGACGTCTGCTTCGATCGGCGCTTCCTTGGCGAGGTTGATACCCATGTTCTTGCGGGCAACATAGACGCTGCGGCCGCTGACGACCGAATCCGGACGGGCGAAATAGACATATTCGAACAGGCAGAGGCGCTCCGGCTGGCCGTTGCCGGCCTTGCGGGCGTCGATGGTGATCGAGCCATCCGGCTGGATCTCACAGATGATGACTTCGCCATTCTCGACGTCACGGATGAACTTTGCGCCGATGATATCCAGCGCACAGGTTTCGGATGCGAAGATCGGCTTGCCGTCGAGCTCGCCCATCACCAGCGGGCGGATGCCAGTGGGGTCGCGGGCGGCGATGAGCTTCGTGCGGGTGATCGCCACCATCGAATAGCCGCCTTCCATCTGGCGGATGGCGTCGATGAAGCGGTCGGCGGTCGAGGTGTAGCGCGAGCGGGCGATGAGGTGGAGAACGACTTCGGTATCGGACGTCGCCTGGAAAATCGCGCCACCGGCGATCAGCTGGCGGCGAAGGGTCAGGCCGTTGGTGAAGTTGCCGTTATGGGCAATAGCGATGCCGCCGACTTCGAGTTCGGCAAACAGCGGCTGCACGTTGCGCAGCGCCACTTCGCCCGTGGTCGAATAGCGGTTGTGACCGATCGAGATGTTGCCGGGCAGGCGGGCCAGCGTTGTCGGATTGGTGTAGTGGTCGCCGACCAGACCCATATGCCGTTCCGAATGGAAGCGCAGTCCGTCGAAGGAGACGATACCGGCGGCTTCCTGTCCGCGGTGCTGGAGGGCGTGAAGCCCGAGCGCCGTCAGCGTTGCCGCATCGGGATGGCCGAGAATACCGAAGACGCCGCACTCTTCGTGGAGCGTATCCCCGTCGAGTTCGTCATTGAGCGTCAGGGAATAGGACTGGTTCATCGATGCGGGCCTTTGCTCTCACAAGAATGGATCGGCTTTTCCATAGCATGACGCCGTGATCATGCGTTTTAAACGGCTGAGGCCCGGCAGAGCGGTTGCCCGGCCGGACCTTTACTGTACGTCCCGCTCAAATGGCAATTGCCGTTGCGCAGGTCAAGCTGTTGAACACTGTGTCAATTCGACTGCGGTTGCGCAGGGGCTGCGGGTGCGGCCGGTGCTGCATCGTCCGCCGGCGCCTGATCGGCGGCCGGTGCATTGGCGTTGCCCGTATTTTCGCTCGGCGGAAGAACCTTGTCCATCACGCTCGTGCGCACCATTTGGGCGAATTCTTCCGGCAGGACCGATTGCAGCTTCACGACCATCGAGTCGAGGAACGGCTTTGACTTGGCGTTGTTGACCCAGCCCGGACGGTGATCGGCATCGACAAGCCAGTTCCAGAAGGCGACGGCAACGACGAGCAGCAGTATGCCGCGTGCAGCACCGAAGAGGAAGCCCAAAGTACGGTCAAGCGCGCCGATACGGCTGTCGATGATGAAATCGGCAATCTTCATGGTGATGAAGGAGATGACGATCAGCGCGATCAGGAACACGACCGCGGCAGAGCCGACGATCGCGATGCGGTCGTCATCGGTGTACTTCTTCGCGTAGGGCACCAGGTAGTGGTAGAGGTAGTAGGCTGCGGCAGCCGAGCCACCCCAGCTTGCGATCGACAGGACCTCACGGGAAAAACCGCGGACCATCGCCAATACGGCGGAGAAGAGTACGACGCCGATGACAATACCGTCGAAAATCGTAATGGGCATATAAATTCAACTCCAGGGCCCTTACGTTTCCGCAAGCGGGCCGCGCCTCATTCGTGTGCATCCTATATCACTACCGTTTGCGGCAATGAAAGGATCAACCGTCGTCTTCCACACGTCGTAGCGCACCCTTCGATCCGGCGATGCGCGCGACCAGGTCCGGCAGGCTCTCTATCTCGTTCCAGCGTCCGCCCGTGCCCTTCGGCAGATCGGCGGTCGCTGTTGGAAGCAGCGCTGCAGAAAATCCCAGCTTCTCGGCTTCTTTGAGGCGCTGGGCGGTGTGCGCAACCGGTCGGACGGCCCCCGACAGACTGACTTCGCCGAAATAGACGCAATCGGCCGGGAGAGCAATACCGGCAAGCGAGGAAACAAGGGCCGATGCGACCGCTAGATCGGCTGCCGGCTCGGAGATCCGGTAGCCGCCGGCGATGTTCAGATAGACGTCGTGCTGGCCGAGCTTCACGCCGCAATGGGCTTCAAGCACCGCAAGGATCATCGAAAGCCTGGCCGAGTCCCATCCGACGATGGCGCGGCGCGGCGTGCCGAGCGAGGTCGGCGCCACCAGCGCCTGCACCTCGACGAGGATCGGCCGCGTGCCTTCCATGCCCGCAAACACCGCCGCACCCGGCGATTTTTCGTTGCGTTCTCCGAGGAACAGCTCGGAAGGGTTGGCAACCTCGCGCAGGCCCTTGTCGGACATTTCGAAGACGCCGATCTCGTCGGTCGGTCCGAAGCGGTTCTTGACCGTGCGCAAAATGCGATAGTGGTGGCCGCGATCGCCCTCGAAATAGAGGACGGCGTCGACCATGTGTTCGACGACCCGCGGTCCGGCGATCTGGCCGTCCTTTGTGACATGGCCGACGAGCACCATGGCGGCTCCCGTCTGCTTGGCGAAACGGATCATCGCCTGAACGCCGGTTCTGACCTGGGTGACGGTGCCCGGCGCCGATTCCGCCAGGTCGCTCCAAAGCGTCTGGATGGAATCGATGATCACCAGGTCGGGGCGCTTGCCCTCGGCGAGCGTCGCCAGGATGTCCTCGACATTGGTCTCGGCAGCCAGCATCACGGCGGTATCGGCCGCATTCAGCCGCTGGGCGCGCAGGCGCACCTGGGCGACGGCCTCTTCGCCCGAGACATAGATGATCTTGTGTCCGCCGCGCGACAATGCCGCCGCCGCCTGCATCAGCAGCGTCGACTTGCCGATACCGGGATCGCCGCCGACGAGCACGGCCGAGCCGCGCACGAAACCGCCGCCGAGCGCCCGGTCGAGTTCGGAGATGCCGGTATGGATGCGCGGCGCTTCCTCGATCTCGCCGGAAAGCGCGGTCAGGGCAACGGGACGCCCCTTCTTCGGCGTCTTGGCCGGTCCGCCGCCGATGCCGCCCATCGGATCTTCCTCGACGATGGTGTTCCACTCGCCGCAGCCTTCGCACTTTCCGGCCCAGCGGTTATGAACCGTGCCGCAGTTCTGGCAGGTGAATTGAGTTCTGGCCTTCGCCATCAGGTTGGACTTTCAATTCTGGAGTTGGCGCCGCCATCCGGTCGCGGATGATTCGCTCTTTCATCCATATGTCGGTCCGTTCGGCGCCCGACGCAACAGGCGATAGGCATGCGGTCAGAGCAGCACACGTGCATGCGACTTTAGTTTAATGATCTGCTGATCTATTGGCGAATTATTAAGCCGAGAGGGCCATTTATAGCACGCGGAGTCCGGCATCGGCCGGCTCGTGTCTATGGTGGAGATTGACTTGAGAAAATCATACCTTGCTGTTCGCGCGCTTGTCATTGCCGCGAACATCGCTTCGCCGCTCGCAATATATCCCGCAGCCGCTGCAACGCCCCCTGCAGACGGATTGCCGAAACCCTCGATCTCCAAGGCGCTTGATGCGCTTCTGCTGCCGGTCAACAAGGCCGTCGTCAAGAAGTTCAAGCTCGCCAAGGGAGAGCATGGCGTTCTGGTATTATCCGTAAAGCCGGGTGGCATTGCCGACAAGCAAGGGATCAAGCCGGGCGACGTTCTTTCCGAGGTCCATGGCCATAAGGTTCATAAGCCAGTCGACGTCGATGTCGCGGTTCGTCGCGATCTGAAGGCAGGTCATTCGGATGTCGCGCTTTCGCTGGAGCGCGATGGCGCGGTGGTCGCGGTTGCCGCCGTCATCACAATGGAATCCTACAGCGAAGCCGTATCGGTAACCGAGGTTTCGAGCTGGGAAAGCGACACTTCCGATGCGTCGTTCTCCTATTCGGAATACGTGTCCGAAGAATCGGAGACCATCGAGTCCTCCTACGAGAGCGAGGAGAGTGTTGTCGAAGAAGCGATGACGCAGGAAGAGTCTGCCACGGACGACGAGTCCAGTGCGGATGATGCCAGCGGCGCCGATGACGGCGGCGACGACGATTCTGGCGATGATGGAGACGGCGGCTCGGACGAAGAGTAATCCAGAACTGAATTCGGGGTGGCCGCACGAGAGCGCGGCCACCTATTTCCCGCCGCCTCCGCCGTCAGCCGGCGCTCCCTCAATTGAGGCTGGCGGCACCAATCAAAACTAATGATTTTCCTATCATCGGCCGCGGTGGCAGGTTGCAATGCTCATTTTATGGAACATTGCTCATGCTCGATTATTCGCTCGCCCATTGGATTACTTTCCTGACAGCCGCCGTTCTTTTGAACCTGTCGCCAGGGCCTGATATGGCCTTCATCCTCGGCCATACGATCAAGAGCGGCACGCGCGCCGGTTTTTCTGCCGTCTTCGGCGTCTGGAGCGGCGCCTTCATGCATGTGCTGTTTGCCGCCTTCGGCCTGTCGGCGGTGCTGGCCGCATCGGCTTTTGCCTTTTCGGCGGTCAAGTGGGTCGGCGCCGGCTATCTGGTCTGGCTCGGCATTCAGGCTCTGCGGTCGGGCGGCGAGGGGGGCTTCATCAAGGCGGCGGCGGAAACGATGAGCTGGCACCGGATCTACCGGCAGGGCGTGCTGGTCTCGCTGCTCAATCCGAAGGTGGCGATCTTCTTCCTCGCCTTCCTGCCGCAATTCGTCGTCGAAGGCGCTGGCCCGGTCTGGCTACAGCTTGCCGTCCATGGCGTTCTGATCATCGCGGTGGCGATGCTCATCGAGCCGCCGTTGATCCTTGCTGGCGGAAAGCTCGCCGAACTCGTCAAGGGCAATCGCAAGATCGGCCTGTGGCTCGATCGCGGGCTCGGCGCGCTCTTGGTGGCGCTCGGCGTCCGCCTGGCGCTCACCACCCGCTAAGTTCGGCTATTCTTCGTCGACGACGTATTTCCGCTCATGGCGAAGGCCGACGCTGGTCAGCATTTCGTAGCCGATCGTGCCTGCGGCACGCGCCGCGTCATCGACGGGAATATTCTTGCCGAACAGCTCGATATAGTCTCCGGCGCGGATCAGATTGTCCGGCAGGTCGGTGACGTCGAAGATCGTCAGGTCCATGGTGATCCGCCCGGCAACCGGCACCGTGTATCCCTCGAAGAAGCCCTGGCCGCCCTGCGGCAGCGCATTGCGCAGCGGCACGCCGCCGCTCGACTGGCTGCGCATGTAGCCGTCCGCATAACCGGCGGCGACGATCGCCAGCCGGCTGTCGCGGGTGAGTTTCAACGCCCGCCCGTAGCTGACGCTCTCTCCGGCGCGCACGGTGCGCACCTGGATCACCCGCGCTTCGGCGGTGGCGACCGGACGCATCGGGTTTGCCATGCCGTTGACCGCCTCGCCGCCATAGAGCGCGATGCCGGGACGGGTCAGGTCGAAGTGGTAGTTGTCGCCGAGGAAGATGCCGGCGGAGGCCGCCAGGCTTGAATCGATACCTTCATAGGCGGCGGTAACCTTGCGGAATGATTCGAGCTGCTGCTTGTTCATCGGCGAAAGCTGATCGTCGCCGCAGGCAAGATGGCTCATGACGAGGACCGGCGCAAAGCTTGCCGGGCGTGACACGTCGGCGGCGAGCGCCAGTGCCTCGTCGATATGGAGGCCGAGCCGGTTGAAGCCGGTATCGACATGCAGGGCGCAGGGATAGTCGCCGTATTCCGACAGCACCGCCATCCAGAAGGCGAGTTGTTCCTCGGAGGAGATAACGGGCACCAGATCGTTCTCGAAGAAGCGCCGCTCCGTCCCGGGCCAGATGCCCGACAGCACGAAAATACGGGCTTCAGGCGCATAGAGCCGGAGCGTCACGCCCTCGTCGACAGTAGCAACGAAGAAATCCTGCGCGCCGGCCAGATAAAGCGCTTCGCCGGCATCCTCGATCCCCATGCCGTAGGCGTCCGCCTTGACGACTGCCGATGCCCGCGCCTTTCCGGACCGCCGCGCCATGTCCTGCCAGTTCTGCGCCAGCGCGGAGAGATCCACCGTCAGCCGCAGACCGGCGGATTCGAAATGATCGTCTTCAAAGGCATCGGAAATATCGGTCATCGCACACATCAAAAAAGAAAGGCCGGAGAGGAGTCTCCGGTCAGTCTAAAGCTCATGACGTCAGAGGGGAAGCCCGGCGCTGCATCGCAGCAATGTCATCTCCGTCACGCGACGCTGCGTAGGTCGAAATCCGCGTGGATGATGTCATAGGGTACATGGATGCGGCCTTCGTCATTAAGTTCGACGAGACCCCACTCGATGAGAGGCGCGGTGTCGTCGTGAACCCGTTTGATATCGCGGGAGAGCGCGGAGGCGAGGGCGCGATAGGTTGAAGGTCCGAGTTTCTGCAGTGTCTCGATCAGCGTCCACCGCTTGGGCGTCAAGACGCTGAACAACTGTTCAGGGGAGGCGAAGCTGAAGACATGTTCCTGTTCTTCGCCGGTCTCCCACGCGGCGGCAAATCCCTCCAGCGCATCGTGCAGAGCCGTTTCGTCGTTCCGTTGAATTCGGATGATAGCGGTGGTCATTGGCGGCGTTGCCTCCTGATCTCTACATCTCGACGAAAGTCAGCGATCAGTTGCCTAATCGTGGTGAAGTCATAGGGCTCTTCGTGGTCTTTGAGATGCTTGTGGTCGCCTTTGCCTCTTTCGTTGTCGTAGCCGACGACACGTTTGCCCGGATATCCATAAAACATGCTGTATTTGTAGCTATGCTGACTTCCCAGCAGAGGCTGAGGCAATTTCCAGATCACAATCTCGACGATTGCACCATCCGACAGCATCGTTTTCGAACGCCGAAGCAACTGAGCCCTCATGTTGGCGATTGTGCCAACATGAGGGCTCAGTGTCAAATTACGGCGAAGATCAATGCTCTTCGTACTGTGTGAACGAAGGCTCGGCGAGGTCGGCGAAGCGGGTGAACTCCGACTGGAAGGCGAGCTTGACGGTGCCGGTCGGTCCGTGACGCTGCTTGGCGATGATGACGTCGGCGGTGCCCTTGACCTTGTCGAACAGCGCTTCCCATTCCGCGTATTTCGGATCGGCGGGATCGCGGGGCTCGAGGTTCTTCACGTAATATTCCTCGCGGAACACGAAGAGCACGACGTCGGCGTCCTGCTCGATCGAGCCCGATTCGCGAAGGTCGGAGAGCTGCGGGCGCTTGTCGTCGCGGCTTTCGACCTGACGCGACAGCTGCGACAGCGCCACGATCGGAACATTGAGTTCCTTGCCGAGCGCCTTCAGACCCGTGGTGATCTGGGTGATTTCCTGGACGCGGTTTTCGCCCGATTTGCCCGAGCCGGTCATCAGCTGGATATAGTCCACCACGAGGCAGTCGAGGCCGCGTTGGCGCTTCAGGCGGCGGGCGCGGGCCGACAGCTGGGCGATCGAGATACCACCGGTCTGGTCGATATAGAGCGGCACCTTCTGCATCATCATCGAGCAGGCGACGAGCTTTTCGAAATCGGCGTCGTTGATGTCGCCGCGGCGGATCTTCGAGGAGGAGACTTCCGTCTGCTCGGAGATGATACGCGTGGCCAGCTGTTCGGACGACATTTCGAGCGAGTAGAAGCCGACGACGCCGCCATTCTTCGCCTTGTAGCTGCCGTCCGCTTGGATTTCGCCCTCATAGGCGGCGGCGATGTTATAGGCGATGTTGGTGGCGAGCGAGGTCTTGCCCATACCCGGACGTCCGGCGAGCACGATCAAGTCGGAGCGCTGCAACCCGCCCATCTTGCCGTCGAGCGAATGGATGCCGGTGGAGATGCCGGACAGACCGCCGTCACGTTCCTTGGCGACGGCGGCCATGTCGATCGCCAGCGCCACGGCGTCGTTGAACGACTGGAAGCCGCCGTCGTAGCGGCCGTTTTCGGCCAGTTCGAACAGCCGGCGCTCGGTGTCTTCGATCTGCGCCTGCGGCGGCATGTCGAGCGGCGCGTCATAGGCGATGTTGACGACATCCTCGCCGATGGTGATCAGCGCGCGGCGCAGCGCCAGGTCGTAGATGGCGCGGCCGTAGTCTTCGGCATTGATGATGGTGACGGCTTCGCGGGCGAGGCGGGCGAGATACTCGGAGACCGTCATGTCGCCGACCTTCTCGTCGGCCTTCAGGAAGGTCTTGATCGTCACCGGATTGGCGATCTTGCCCATGCGGATGATGTCGCCCGCGACCTCGAAGATCTTCCGGTGCAGCGGCTCGTAGAGATGGATCGGCTTGAGGAAGTCGGACACCCGGTAATAGGCGTCGTTGTTCATCAGGATCGCCCCCAGAAGCGCCTGCTCCGCCTCGATATTGTTGGGGGCTTCGCGGTAATGCTGCTCGGCAGGAGCAACGGCTGCAATCTTTCGCGCTGCGTCGTTCATCGTCATCCGTTCTATCGTTTCTATCCCGGATTTGAAGACAGCCACCCGCAAATGCAAGTGCATGGCTGCAACAGCGCCCGCCGGTCGTCAAAATCCATTGCGCTTTGCACGTTGTTCGACTTGTCCACAGCGGCTTCGAGCCTGTGGACAAAATATGCTATCGTGTCACCCTGCGGACACGGCAGGAAGGCTGCGACTCAGGCGCCTATTCCATAGCGGTCATTTTACCCGCAAGCGCCTGGAGTTAGCACTTGAAAAAATACAAATTTTGATTTAGATAGTAGTAATATAATTAGTGCACTAACAAAAATGGACTGGAATCTATGGCGAATAAGTTGCTTGGCCGCGAACTGATCGAAGACATCGCTGCCTTCACCCGCAAGCTGAGAGCGACTTTCGACGCCAAGGTGAGGGAGCGCAACATGACGCTGCCACGCGCCCGGGTGTTCTTCAATCTCAACAAGAAGGACGGCATCAACCAGCGCGAGCTCGCCGACCGGCTGGAGCTGGAGACCCCGACGCTGGTGCGCATTCTCGATGCCATGGAAGGGCAGGGCTATGTCGAGCGCCGCGTCGCCGGCTCGGATCGGCGCGCCAAGGAAATCTACATGACGGATTCCGGGCGGGTGGTTGCCGGCGAAGTCGAGGCGCTGGCCGAGGATATTCGCGGCCAGATCATCTCCGGTATTCCCGAAAGCGATCTCCGGACTACCTTGAATGTTATCCGCGCGATGCAGGCAAACCTGGCGGCCGTTCGCGGGCAATGAGGATGCTCGCATGAGCCTCGCCGAGACAGCCAATGACAATGCCGGGCCTGCCCGCAAGGGCGAGGAAGAGGCCGTTATGCCGCCGCCCGCAGCGCCTGTCCTGCCGGCGCCGCTGGTCCGCTGGAAGGTGCCGCTCTACATGGCGTCGTCGGTGCTGTTCTTCCTGACCCAGGGGTTGGGGATGAATCTGCTGACGGCCAATATCTATCAGCTGCAGGGCTCGTTCTCGGCGACCACGATCGAAGTGTCCTGGCTTTCCGCCGCTTATATGGCGCCCTATGCCAGCCTCGCTATCGCTCTCTTCAAGATCCGCACGCAATATGGCCTTCGCCGCTTCGCGGAATTCAGCATCATCTGCTTCCTCTTCGCCTCGATGATGAACCTGCTGATCACCGATCTGCATTCGGCAATCGTCGTGCGCGCTATCAGCGGCATGGCGGCCGCTCCGCTCTCGACGCTCGGCTTCCTCTATATGCTGGAAGCCTTCCCGCCGGAGAAGAAGCTTTCGGTGGGGCTTAGCCTTGCCTTGATGAACACGCTGTTTGCCGCGCCGATCGCCCGCATCATCTCTCCCTCGCTGCTCGATCTCGGCGGTTACAGCGCGCTTTACACGTTCGAGATGGGGTTGGCGCTGATTGCGCTGCCGGTCATCTACCTGCTGTCGCTGACGGCACCGCCACGCGCCAATGTCATTCAGCGGCTCGATATCCTGAGCTATCTGCTGCTCGCCGTAAGCTTCGGCTGCCTCGCCATCGTTCTGACGCTCGGGCGGCTATACTGGTGGTTCGAAGTGCCCTGGCTCGGCGTCGTGCTCGCTGTCTCGATCGGCGCCCTGACGCTGATGTTCCTGATCGAGCTGCCGCGCGCCAATCCGATGATCGATCTGCGTTGGGTTCTGTCAGGCCCGAACCTGCGCATGGCCGGCCTGCTGCTGCTCTTCCGCTTCGTCTCCTCGGAGCAATCGACGACGGCGGCGAATTTCTATCAGCAGCTCGGCCTGCTCAACGACCAGACGATCCACCTTTATGGGATCATTCTCTTGTCTTCGCTCGCAGGCGGGCTCTTCTGCGCCTATCTGATGGTGACGCGCTATGTCGAGACCGCCCATGTCCTGGCGTTGATCCTGATTGCAGCTGGTGCCTATATCGACAGCCAGGCGACCAGCCTGACACGCCCGCCGGAAATGTATCTGAGCCAGGCGATGGTCGCTGCCGGGGCGGCGATGTTCCTGCCGCCGGTGATGTCCAAGGGCTTTGCCGCCGTGCTCGCCAAGGGCATGCCCTATATCGTCAACTTCCTGGTGATCTTCCTGTTCACCCAGTCGATCGGTTCGTTGTTTGCCTCCTCGGTGCTCGGCACCTTCGTGGTTATCCGCGAGAAGTTTCATTCGAACGTTCTCGTCGAGCATATCCTGCTCACCGATCCGATCGTCGCCCAGCGGGTATCACAGCTTTCGGCGGCCTACGGCAAGGTCATCACCGACAAGACGCTGCTGAATGCCGAGGGCCTCTCGCTGCTTGGCCAGCAGGTAACGAGGGAAGCCTATGTGCTTGCCTATAACGACGCCTTCTACATGATCTTCCTGTCCTGCCTGGCAGGTCTCGTCGTCCTTCTTCTTCATCTCGCATGGAAGCGCCGGCCCTGGCAGAACGGGCCGGAGGCAGCCCTTGCGCAATCCTGAGCCAGAGGCCCCGTCCGCATGTTCAAGTCCCTCCGCTCGCCCACCTCGCTGATCGTGCTGATCGCCGGCGCCGCCGGTATTCTGCTGGTGCTCTATGCCTGGCGCCTGCCGCCCTTCGTCACCTCGGTGGAGACGACGGACAATGCCTATGTCCGTGGCTACGTCACGCTGATGAGCCCGCAGGTCAGCGGCTATGTCGTCGACGTCCCGGTCAAGGACTACGAGCACGTCAAGCAGGGGCAGGTCCTCGCCAAGATCGACGACCGCATCTATGCGCAGAAGCTGGCGCAGTCGCGCGCCGCACTCGACGGCCAGAAGGCCTCGCTCGCCAATTCGCATCAGCAGGAACTCTCCGCGCAGGCCACGATCGCCTCCAGCCAGGCGCAGATCGACAGCGCCACCGCGGCGCTGAAACGTGCCCAGCTCGCCTGGGATCGCGTCGACAATCTCAGCAATCGCGGCATCGCCTCGGCCAGCGAATCCGAAGCCGCCCAGGCAACCCTCGATCAGGCGAAGGCTGCGCTCAATCAGGCGCAGGCGGCTCTTGAGGTCTCCAGGCAGAGTCTGGCGACGATCATCGTCAACCGCGCCTCTCTGGAAGCCAATGTCGCGGGCGCCGAGGCAGCGGTGCAGCTCGCCGAGATCGACCTGCAGAACACGTCGATCGTTGCGCCGCGCGACGGCCATCTCGGGGAGATCGGCGTGCGTATCGGCCAGTACGTGACGTCAGGCACGCAGCTGATGGCGATTGTCCCCGAAGATGTCTGGGTGATCGCCAATTTCAAGGAAACCCAGCTCGATGGCATGCAGGTCGGCCAGCCAGTATCCGTCTCGGTCGATGCACTCGGCCATCACCGCCTGACCGGTCGCGTCGAGCGCTTCTCGCCGGCAGCCGGTTCCGAATTCGCCGTCATCAAGCCGGACAACGCCACCGGCAATTTCACCAAGGTCGCCCAGCGCGTCGGTGTCCGCATCAGCATCGACCCCGGCCAGGAGCTGGCAAAGGATCTGGCACCCGGCCTCTCGGTGGAGGTGCGCATCGACAAGAGCGCCGTACCGCTGAAGAGTGTTGCGGAGAACGAGTAACGAAAAAGCCCGGCGCAAGGCCGGGCTTTCCGTATCAGCAGATGAATGCGAAGCTTATGCTTCGTCTTCGTCAACGCCGTCAGCTTCCGGATCGAAGAAGTCTTCCGGACGCAGTGCGTCTTCGTCAACGCCGTAGATCGCGTCAACCGAGGTCAGGGTCTCGCCCTTGAGCTGGCGTTCGGCTTCTTCGGCAGAACGGGCAACGTTGAGTTCGACGTGGATTTCGACTTCGGCGTGAAGCTGGATCGCAACCTTGTGCAGGCCGATTGCCTTGATCGGCGTGTTCAGGTGAACCTGATTACGGCCGATGTTGAAGCCTTCGGCAGCCAGGATTTCGACGACGTCGCGAGCAGCGACCGAGCCGTACATCTGGCCGGTTTCGCCAGCCGAACGGACGACGATGAAGGACTTGCCGTCGAGAACGTCGGCAACCTTCTGGGCTTCCGACTTGCGCTCGAGGTTACGGGCTTCGAGCGTTGCACGCTCAGCTTCGAAACGCTTGCGGTTGGCTTCGTTGGCTCGCAGCGCCTTGCCAAGCGGCAGCAGGTAGTTACGGGCAAAGCCGTCGCGAACCTTTACGGTTTCGCCCATCTGGCCGAGCTTGGAGATGCGTTCGAGAAGAATGACGTCCATGTTAGAGTTCCTTTCTTAGATGTTCGAATCTGTTGGTTTAGGGGCATCACCATCCTTGTTGGGGGTCAGAGCAATCGCTTTGCGCGTATCGGACAGACCGACGACCAGGATGAAAAAGGCTGGCAGCATCAGGAGAAGCGATGCCAGGTAGCAAAGGATCAGCGCCGGCAGGCGCCAGTCCTTGCCGCGCGTGCGGAAATGCAGCGAGGCGAAGCCGGAGAGCAGGAAGCCCGCACCGAACGTGCCGACGACGGTTGCTCCGATCATCGCCGGAACGCCGCCGAAGAAGGTGGCGGCCAGACCGGCGAGGAAGATGAAGATGGAATTGCGGTTCATGCGCAGCGCCGACGGAATGTCTTCACGCGGCCGAAGCGCGCGGCCGGAGGCATTCACGATGCGCGTGGCGATGTAATAGGCCGCAAACAGCAGAACCACCCACATCGAGCCCTGGATGGCAGGCAGCATCAGCACCAGCAGCGACTTGGTCTGCGCCGCCGCCGCCGCGTCGATGTTCAGCTCCGGCTGCTGCTGCGCAAAGGAGGTGAACAGCGTATCGACCATCTGGCTGACGAGATCCGGGCCGTAGCCGATCATGAAGCCGGTGACGATGACCGCAAGCGTCACCAGGCCGCAGAGATGCAGCAGGATGTCGGAGAGCGGGTACCAGGCCATCAGATTGTCGGGGCCGCCAAGTTCGGCGGCGGGGCGGGCGAGATTGGCGAGGTGGCTGATCCAGCCGGCCGGCAGCAGCGTCACCAGAGTCATCATCAGCGCGAAGGTCGGCGAGATGGCTACGGCGCCGAGAACACCGGCGGTCACGACGGCGGAGATAGCGGCGGCATTGCCCCAGCCGAGGCCGACGAGAAGAATGGGGAGCGCGGAAGCGGCGTAAAGCACGGCGCTGAACGACAATTGAACGCTCGCGCCGAGCACCAGAAGTGCGGCGGTCAAACCGGCCAGAGCGCCGATCAATAGCGTTTTAGAGTTCAGTTTGTTCACGATCGCTGTCCTGCTTTATCAAGCAGTTAGAGGGATTTTTCTGAATCGGTTTCAGAAAGACCTCAACATGGGTTTTAAGAGTTCCGATCCGCGCCCATCGCGAAAGGGAGAAGGGAAGGCATTTCTGCCTTCCCTCGATTTGGTCGTGTCAGCCGATTAGGCGACGACGTAAGGCAGCAGGCCGAGGAAGCGGGCGCGCTTGATCGCCTGAGCGAGTTCGCGCTGCTTCTTCTGCGAAACAGCCGTGATACGGGAAGGAACGATCTTGCCGCGCTCGGAAATGTAGCGCTGCAGGAGACGAACGTCCTTGTAGTCGATGCGCGGAGCGTTTGCACCAGAGAAGGGGCAAGTCTTGCGACGACGGTGGAACGGGCGACGAACCGGTGCGGAGGAAGCTTCAGACATTATTAGATCTCCTTAAGCGCGGTCTTCGCGGGGAGCGCGGTCCGGACGCGGGCCACGCTGGAAGTCGCCGTCACGGCGCGGCGGACGGTCGCCGAAGTCGCGGCGCGGGCCACGGTCGCCGCCTTCACGCGGGCCGCGGTCGTCGCGGTCGCGCTTCTGCATCATGGCAGACGGGCCTTCTTCGTGCTTTTCAACAGCGATCGTCATGTAGCGCAGGACGTCTTCGCTGATGCGCATCTGACGTTCCATTTCCTGCACGGCAGCAGCCGGGGCGTCGATGTCGACGAGAACGTAATGAGCCTTGCGGTTCTTCTTGATGCGGTAGGTCAGGGACTTGAGGCCCCAGTTTTCGACGCGCCCGACTTTACCACCGTTAGCTTCGAGGACACCCTTGTACTGTTCTACGAGGGCATCGACCTGCTGAGCGGAAATATCCTGCCGGGCAAGGAATACATGTTCATAAAGAGCCATGACAGCTTTGCCTTTCTTGCGTTTGTTTCAACCCGAACTTCGGCGGCTAAGCCTCAACGACTGCTCCTGATGGGCGAACCCAGGCAAGAAAAGCGTTTCCGAGACGGTCGAGAGCGGAGACACGGGAGGCTGGAACGCTTCCGTTCCGACGATTCCCTCGCGGAAACCGGCCCTCCGTTCAGCCACCAGCCAGAAGACCGGGTTTGCGAACAGGGGCGCTTATACGGGTTTTTCGGGAGAAGGCAAGGGCTGATGGACAGGCTGTGCTATATCTGTCCGAAGCGCATTGCGGGAGGCACTCTTGAACGAGACGAAGAATTCCGAAGACGGCAAAGGCAATCAGGACGATGACATGCCTCAGCGGGAGCCCGCCGAGCAGTTTTATAGGCGCCTTGCAAATCTTGTTGAGGACGATATCGATCTTGAGCAGGTTATCGCAGAACACAGAAAGCCGCATAAGGGGATCGATCTGCGATAACCTAGAGTGCGCCTTACAGCGGCATCGGATACTGCCGGTGCACCTTCTCGATCTCGTCCAGGACCTCATGCGAGAGCTTCATGTCGGTGGCGCCGATATCGGTCTTCAGCTGGTCCATCGTCGTCGCACCGATGATCACCGAGGCCATGAAGCGGCGGGTGAGGCAGAAGGCGAGTGCCATGGCCGACGGGTCGAGGCCGTGCTTGGCGGCGATCTCGAGATAGGCCTTGGTCGGCGCTTCCTGTAGCGGCTGCAGGCGGCCGCCGAGGTCGCCGTTGATCGAGGCGCGTGATCCCGCGGGCTTCTCGCCATTCTGGTACTTGCCGGAAAGAATGCCGGCGGCGAGCGGCGAATAGGCGAGCAAGCCTACGTCTTCATGATGCGACAGCTCGGCCAGATCCAGATCGAAATGGCGATAGAGCAGGTTGTATTCGTTCTGGACGCTGGCGACGCGCGGCAGGCCCTTCTGCTCCGAGAGCGTCAGATATTTCTGGATGCCCCAGGTCGTCTCGTTGGAAAGGCCGATGGCGCGCACCTTGCCGTCCTTCACCAGTGTGCCCGCCGTCTCCAGAATCTCCAGAATATTGGCGGCAGCCTTGGCGCGGTCCTGCTTGAAGGGATCATAGTGCCAGTTCTGGCGGAAGTGGAAATGGCCGCGGTTCGGCCAGTGGATCTGATAGAGGTCGATATAGTCGGTCTTCAGCCGCTTGAGGCTCGCTTCGACGGCGAGCGTCATGTTCTTGGCATCGGCACCTTCGCCGCCGCGGATATAGGAGCGGCCATGACCGGCAACCTTGGTGGCGAGAACCACGTCCTTGCGCTTGCCGGTCTTTTCGAACCAGCTGCCGATAAATTGCTCGGTGTGGCCGTATGTTTCGGCCGAAAGCGGCGTAGTCGGGTAGAGTTCGGCCGTATCGAAGAAGTTTACGCCTTTTTCGACAGCGTAATTCATCTGCTCATGAGCTTCTTCTTCGCTGTTCTGCGTGCCCCAGGTCATGGTGCCCAGGCAGATTTGCGAGACGGAAATGCCGGTACGGCCTAATGTATTGAACTTCATCGGAAAACCTTGAAAGCAGTGAGAGTGGGATACTCTACGGGAGGGCGGCGCAAATTTAGGCGGGAATTGAGCGAGCGCAAGTGCAAAAAGCCCGGTTTCTCGCACCTGCAAAAGGCTCTGGAGACCGCGGACGGGCTATTGACTCCTCAGGAAAGAACGTCAATTGGAGGCGAAATCGCCCAAATGACATAATAGGGATATTGAAATGACGGTCGCTTTTACATTTCCGGGCCAAGGCAGCCAGGCTGTCGGCATGGGCAAGGAGCTTGCCGAAAACTTCGCCGAAGCCCGCGCGGTATTCGATGAAGTCGACGAGGCTCTCGGCGAGAAGCTGTCGTCCATCATGTTCGAAGGTCCCGAAGAGACGCTGACGCTGACGGCAAACGCCCAGCCGGCGCTGATGGCCGTCTCCATGGCCGTGATCCGCGTGCTGCAGGCCAAGGGCCTCGATCTCAAGTCGAAGGTTTCCTATGTCGCCGGTCACTCGCTCGGTGAATATTCCGCTCTCTGTGCCGCCGGCACGTTCTCGCTGGCCGATACCGCGCGCCTGCTGCGCATCCGCGGCAATGCCATGCAGGCAGCCGTGCCCGTCGGCGTCGGCGCCATGGCGGCGATCATCGGCCTCGAACATGATGTGATCGCCGTTTGCGAAGAAGCCTCTGCCCTCGGTTCGGTGCAGATCGCCAACGACAATGGCGGTGGCCAGCTGGTGATTTCAGGTGAGAAGGCGCCCGTCGAAAAGGCGGCAGCGCTCGCCACCGAAAAGGGCGCCAAGCGCGCCATCCTGCTGCCGGTTTCCGCTCCCTTCCATTCGACGCTGATGGCGCCTGCCGCCGATGCGATGCGCGAGGCGCTTGCCGGCGTTTCCAAATCCGATCCCATTGTGCCTGTTATCGCCAATGTGCGCGCAGCCCCGGTCACCAATGCCGATGAGATCGCCAAGCTGCTCGTCGAGCAGGTCACTGGCCAGGTCCGCTGGCGCGAAACGGTGGAATGGTTTGCCGCCAACAATGTCACGACGCTCTATGAACTCGGCTCCGGGAAGGTGCTGACGGGTCTGGCGCGCCGCATCGACAAGACGGTCAATGGCATCGCAGTCAACACGGCCGCCGATATCGACGCGGCCATCGCCGCCCTCATGGCCTGATCGGCCCCACCAGACATAAGGAACGCCCCCATGCTCGATCTTACCGGCCGCAAGGCTCTCGTCACAGGCGCATCCGGCGGCATCGGCGAGGAAATCGCCCGCCTCCTTCACAAGCAGGGTGCCATTGTCGGCCTGCACGGCACGCGCGTCGAGAAGCTGGAAGCGCTGGCGGCCGATCTCGGCGATCGGGTCAAGATCTTCCCGGCGAACCTTTCGAACCGCGACGAAGTCAAGGCGCTCGGCGCCAAGGCCGAAGAAGAGCTCGGCGGCGTCGATATCCTCGTCAACAACGCCGGCATCACCAAGGATGGTCTGTTCGTGCGCATGAGCGATGAGGACTGGGACAGCGTCATCCAGGTCAACCTGACCTCGACCTTCCTGCTGACCCGCGAGCTGACGCATCCGATGATGCGCCGCCGCTTCGGCCGCATCATCAACATCACCTCGATCGTGGGCGTCACCGGCAATCCGGGCCAGGCCAACTACTGCGCCTCCAAGGCCGGCATGGTCGGCTTCACCAAGTCGCTGGCGCAGGAAATCGCCACCCGCAACGTCACCGTCAACTGCGTTGCGCCGGGCTTCATCGAAAGCGCCATGACCGGCAAGCTGAACGACAAGCAGAAGGACGCGATCATGGGCGCGATCCCGATGAAGCGCATGGGTACGGGCGCCGAAGTGGCATCCGCCGTCGCCTATCTCGCATCCAACGAAGCGGGCTACATGACGGGCCAGACGCTGCACGTAAACGGCGGCATGGCCATGATCTGAAACGGGAAACCGCCCCTCTCGGCGATTTTCACGTCAATAGCGTGTTGACCAATCTGGCGGGGTTGATTTTCTGGCTTTGCGGCAGACATAAACCATGTTAAGCGGGCCAATGACTGTGAACAGTCGTCCCGGGAAACAAGGCGAACCGGCAGGCTTTCAGCCAGCCAGGGACACCGCAAGCCGGGCCAACGAGTTTGCTGAACGCGTCGAGAAGGCGCGGTAGGCTGAAAACAGGGTAGGGGTGCCAGAAGGCACTCTGATCAGGACATAAGGTCGAGGAAACCGACATGAGCGATATCGCAGAACGCGTAAAGAAAATTGTTATTGATCATCTTGGCGTCGATGCCGACAAGGTTGTCGAAGGCGCAAGCTTTATCGACGATCTGGGCGCTGACTCGCTCGACACCGTCGAACTGGTCATGGCATTCGAAGAAGAATTCGGCGTTGAAATTCCTGACGACGCAGCTGACTCGATCCTGACGGTCGGCGATGCAGTCAAGTTCATCGAGAAGGCCCAGGCTTAATCCTGAGCGATTTTCAAAGGGCGGGCCACGAGTCCGCCCTTTTTATTTGGGGCTAGGCCCAACTCAAAGAAAGACGATAGGCGGGGGCACTCGATGAGACGGGTCGTTATCACCGGTACCGGCATGGTATCACCCTTGGGATGCGGAACTGAAATTACCTGGAAGCGCCTGCTCGAAGGTCAAAATGGTGCCCGCCTGGTGACCGAATTCGAGGTCGAAGACCTTCCCGCCAAGATCGCCTGCCGCATTCCTGTCGGCGACGGCACCAACGGAACATTCAACGTCGATGAGTGGATGGAGCCGAAGGAGCAGCGCAAGGTCGATCCCTTCATCATCTACGGCATGGCGGCCGCCGACATGGCGCTCAAGGATGCCAACTGGCATCCGCAGACCGACGAAGACCAGATCGCCACCGGCGTTCTGATCGGCTCCGGCATCGGTGGCATCGAAGGCATTGTCGAAGCCGGCTACACGCTGCGCGACAAGGGTCCGCGCCGCATTTCGCCCTTCTTCATTCCCGGCCGTCTGATCAATCTCGTGTCCGGCCAGGTTTCCATCCGCCACAAGCTGCGCGGTCCGAACCACTCCGTCGTCACCGCCTGCTCGACCGGTGCGCACGCCATCGGCGATGCTGCCCGTCTGATCGCATTCGGCGATGCCGATGTCATGGTTGCCGGCGGTACGGAATCGCCCGTCAGCCGCATTTCGCTCGCAGGCTTTGCCGCCTGCAAGGCGCTGTCCACGCAGCACAACGACAGCCCCACCAAGGCATCGCGCCCTTACGACAAGGACCGTGACGGTTTCGTCATGGGAGAAGGTGCGGGCATCGTCGTTCTCGAAGAGCTGGAGCATGCGCTCGCGCGCGGCGCCAAGATCTATGCCGAAGTCGTCGGCTACGGTCTCTCCGGCGACGCCTATCACATCACCGCACCGTCGGAAGACGGCGAGGGCGCACAACGCTGCATGACCATGGCGCTGAAGCGCGCCGGCCTAACGCCTGCCGATGTCGATTACATCAACGCCCACGGCACCTCGACCATGGCCGATACGATCGAGCTCGGCGCTGTCGAGCGGCTGGTCGGCAATGCCGCCTCGAAGATCTCGATGTCCTCGACCAAGTCGGCGACCGGCCATCTGCTGGGTGCCGCCGGTGCCATCGAGGCGATCTTCGCGACGCTTTCCATCCGTGACAATGTCGCGCCGCCGACGCTCAATCTCGACAACCCTGAGCGGGAAACGGCGATCGACCTCGTGCCGCACAAGGCTCGTCAGCGGGAAATCAATGTGGCACTGTCGAATTCCTTCGGATTCGGCGGTACCAATGCATCGCTGGTTCTGCGCCGCTACAGCGCGTAACGGCGCTTTTTGGCACAGCACGAAGGCAGGGCCGGCCCCTTGTGGAGACGGCCCACCTGTTTTTTGCCGTATTGCTTCTTAAAAAGCAGACGGGGCCAAATATAGAGGATTGCCGGGTGAGCGACACGAACCAAGGGAACGAAACGCCGGGTCAGGGCGACCAGCAGGCGCAGAACGGCCGGATCATTCCGAAATCGCCGACTGAAGCGCTGCGCCCGGAACGCGTTCCCGAGCCGCCGAAGCGCTCCAAGAAGGCTCGCAGCCAGGTCGTCATCTTCCTGAATTTCGTCATGACCATTGTGGTGCTCGGCTGCGCTGCGGCCGTCTTCGCGTTCTATTACGCGATCTCGAGCTACCAGGATCCCGGTCCTCTGGAAACCAACACCAATTTCATTGTTCGCAGCGGCGCCGGTCTCTCCGAGATCTCGAGCAACCTCGAGCGCAACAACATCATCTCTGATGCCCGCATCTTCCGCTATCTGACGGCGACCCATCTGAACGAGGGCGAGAGCCTGAAGGCCGGTGAATACGAGATCAAGGCCAAGGCCTCCATGAACGACATCATGGAGCTTCTGAAGTCTGGCAAGTCGATCCTCTATTCGATCTCCTTCCCCGAAGGCCTGACCGTCCGCCAGATGTTCAACCGCATGAATGACGACCAGGTGCTGGAAGGCGAGCTGCCGACCGTGCTGCCGGCCGAAGGTAGCCTGCGCCCCGATACCTACAAGTTCTCCCGTGGCACCAAGCGCAGCGAGATCGTCGATCAGATGGCGGCGGCCCAGACCAAGCTGCTCGACCAGATCTGGGACAAGCGCGACCCCTCGGTGCAGCTGAAGTCCAAGGAAGAGATGGTGACGCTCGCCTCGATCGTCGAAAAGGAAACCGGCGTGCCGGATGAGCGCGCCCATGTCGCCTCCGTCTTCCTCAACCGTCTCGGCAAGGGCATGCGCCTGCAGTCCGATCCGACGATCATCTACGGTCTCTTCGGCGGCGACGGAAAGCCGGCCGACCGGCCGATCTACCAGTCGGACCTGAAGAAGGACACGCCCTTCAACACCTACATCATCAAGGGCCTGCCGCCGTCGCCGATCGCCAATCCGGGCCGTGATGCCCTGGAGGCCGTTGCGAACCCGTGGAAGACCGAGGATCTCTATTTCGTCGCGGACGGCACAGGCGGTCACGTCTTTGCAGCAACGCTCGACGAGCACAATTCCAACGTCAAGCGCTGGCGCAAGCTGGAGTCTGACAAGGGCGCCGACCCGAACATCGCCGTCGACGGTCAGCCCGAAGCACAGGCGGATGCGCCTGCCGCCCAGAAGAAAAAGAAAACCAACTGATTTCGGAGATTCGGATGGCTTTGCAATCCATGACCGGTTTTGCGCGGCGTGAGGGAACGAGCGGCCGCTGGCGCTGGGCATGGGAGCTGCGGTCCGTCAACGGCAAGGGCCTCGACCTGCGCCTGCGCCTGCCGCCTGGCCTCGAGCGCATGGAGGTGGATGTCCGCCGCATGACGGGCGAGGCCTTCAGCCGCGGCAACATGCAGGCCAACCTTTCCGTCTCGGCCGGTGAGAACCGCTTCGAAACCGTCCTCAATCAGGAAGCGCTGGCGACCGTCCTGGCGATGCGCGATCAGCTGGCCGGCATCATCGATCCGGCGCCACTGAAGCTCGATACGCTGCTGTCGATCCGCGGTCTCGTGGAATTCCGCGAAACCGAAGACAGCGAAGAAGCGGTTGCGGCGCGCGACGCTGAGGTGATGAACGGCCTCATTGCCGCCCTTGCCGATCTGAAGCTCATGCGCGAGCACGAAGGCGCGGCGCTGTCGCGCATCCTACTCGATCATGTCTCAACCATCGAGACACTGACCAGGACTATCGAGAGCGATCCGTCGCGCTCGCCGCAGGAAATCGCCGAGCGGCTGAAGGCGCAGGTCTCCCTGCTACTGGAAAGTTCAGCCGCATTCGACCGCGACCGGCTTCACGCGGAAGCCGCATTGCTGGCGACGCGGGCCGATCTTCGCGAGGAAATCGACCGGCTGAAGGCGCATGTCGCCGCTGCCCGCGAATTGCTGGCAAAAGGTGGCCCTGTCGGCCGCAAGCTGGATTTCCTTGCACAGGAATTTAACCGGGAATCGAATACGATCTGTTCGAAATCGAATGCTTCGGCGGTGACCGCCGCCGGCATTGAACTGAAAGTCGTCATCGACCAGTTCCGCGAACAGGTCCAGAATCTGGAGTGATCCATGCAACCGACGAAAACGTCGCCCATTCAGATCGCACGCCGCGGCCTGATGCTTGTCATCTCGTCGCCGTCGGGCGCCGGTAAATCGACGATTGCCCGCACGCTCCTGGCGCAGGATAGCCAGATCGGTCTGTCGGTCAGCGTCACCACGCGTCAGCGCCGCCCGAGCGAGGTCGAGGGCATCCACTATCGCTTCGTCAGCATCCGCGAATTCGAGGTGCTGCGCGATTCCGATTCGCTGCTCGAATGGGCCGAGGTCCACGGTAATTTCTACGGCACTCCGCGCCAGCCTGTCGAAAAGGCGATGGGCGAGGGCCGCGACATGCTCTTCGATATCGACTGGCAGGGCGCCCAGCAATTGCAGGAAAAGATGTCGGCCGACGTAGTCTCGATCTTCGTGCTGCCGCCGACCATGACCGAGCTGCAGTCCCGCCTGCATCGCCGCGCCGAAGACTCCGAAGAAGTCATCGCCCAGCGGCTGGCCAATTCCCGCGCCGAAATCGGCCACTGGCGGGAGTACGACTATGTGATCGTCAACGACGATCTCGACAAAGCTTTCGATTCCGTGCAGTCGATCGTCAAGGCCGAGCGTCTCCGCCGCGACCGCGGCCACGGCGTCTTCGATTTCGTCACCAAGCTGCTGGAAGAGACGCCGGTTCTCTGAGGTCGACTGGAGCGCCGGTTTCGACGGCATGCCCGATTCCCTCCCTCATTCCTGTGCTCGTCACAGGAATCCGGCCACCGCGCGTCTGCGCGGTGAATGACTCATTTCCAATTTGAAGAAGTGTCTTCTGCCCCAAGGACTTGGGCGCACTGGATCCCCGTGATGTCCCGTGGCCGCAGCCCTAAGGGCACAGGGATGAGGGGGACGGCGTAGAAAGTCCCCTTACAGGCTATTCGCCAACAAACAAAACTCATCCACGGAAAGCGTCTCCGCCCGCCGCTGTGGATCGATGCCGGCCTTGGCCAGCAATGCTTCTCCGCCAATAGGCTTCAAGCTCTGGCGCAGCATCTTGCGGCGCTGGCCGAAGGCGGCATGCGTGACGCGCTCCAGATTGGTGACGGAGCAGGGGACCGGATTTTCGCGAGGCGTCAGATGCACGACGGTCGACGTCACCTTCGGCGGTGGCGTGAAGGCCTGAGGAGAAATGTCGAAGGCCATGTGCGCCTGCGTCCGCCAGCCGGCGAGCACGCCGAGGCGGCCATAGTGATCGTCGTCTTCGGTCGCGACGATCCGCTCGCCGACCTCCTTCTGGAACATCAGCGTCAGCGATTCCCAGAAGGGTGGCCATTGTCTCGGCAGCAGCCAGTTCACCAGCAGTTGCGTACCGACATTATAGGGCAGGTTGGCGATGATCTTGACCGGACCCTCAGGCGCCATGGACTCGAAATCAGTCTTCAACGCATCGCCTTCCATGACCTCAAGACGGCCCGGATAGTGATCGGCAATTTCGGCCAGCGCCGGCAGGCAGCGGGGGTCGCGCTCGACGGCGATCACTTTCTTGGCGCCGAGCGCCAGGATCGCCCGCGTCAGCCCGCCGGGGCCGGGGCCGACCTCGAAGACGGTCGCATTCTCAAGGTTGCCGGCGGTGCGGGCAACCTTCTGCGTCAGATTGAGATCGAGAAGAAAGTTTTGGCCGAGTGCCTTGCGGGCATCGAGCCCGTGACGCTGGATGACGTCGCGCAGCGGCGGCAAGCCGTCGATTGCAGCCATCAGCGATGGCTCTCGGCATTGCGCCCGAGCTGTGCTGCGAGCTTCAGCGCTGCCACGAGGCTGTGCTCACGGGCGATACCCTTGCCTGCGATACCGAAGGCGGTGCCATGGTCGGGCGACGTGCGTACGAAGGGGAGGCCGAGCGTGACGTTGACGGAATCGTCGAAGCCGAGCGCCTTGGCCGGGATCAGCGCCTGATCGTGATACATGCAGATGGCGACGTCATAGCGGGCGCGGGCTTCGTCGTGGAACATCGTATCGGCGGGCAGGGGGCCGATGGCGTCGATGCCCGCCGAACGCAGCTGCTGGATCGCCGGATGGATGATATCCTCGTCCTCGCGCCCCATCAGCCCACTCTCGCCGGCGTGCGGGTTGAGCCCGGCGACGGCAAGACGCGGCTGCGCGATGCCAAAGCGGTCTCTGAGATCGGCATGGGCGATGCGGCAGGTTTCAGCGATCAATTCGCCAGTGAGCGCCTGGGCCACATCCTTGATTGGAATATGGATGGTGACGGGAATGGCGCGCAGTTTCGGTCCGGCGAGCATCATGACGGGCGTGAGAGGCTTTCCGATCGCGCGTGCGGCGAGATCGGCCAGGAACTCGGTATGCCCGGGAAACTTGAAGCCTGCTTCGTAGAGAACCGACTTCGCGATCGGATTGGTGACGACACCGAGCGCCTCGCCTTTCTGGGTCAGCGACACGGCGGTCTCGATCGCCGCGATCGTTCCGGCGGCCGTGGAAACATGCGGCTCACCCGCAGCGACTTCGACACCGGCAGGAATCGGAAGTACTGGCAGCGCTTCTGCGAATATCTCAGCCGCTGACGCGGCATCGGCATGGCGGACAGGCACAGTGAGATCCAGCTGCCGTGCACGGACTGCAAGCACATCCGGATCGCCGATGAAGAAGAACGGCGCCAAGCCGAGTTCGCGGCGGCGCAGCCACGCCATCAGCGTGATATCGGGGCCGACACCTGCCGGATCACCCTGCGTCAGCGCCAATGGTCGCGAGAACGGGACTGTCATGGTGTCAGCGATAGATGATCTGCGCTTTCGAGCGCAGTTCGTCGAGATACTTCTTGGCGTTATCGTCGGTCGGCGATTCCTTGTTGGACTTCGCCTTGTCGAGATCTTCCTGGCGGAATACCATTTCGGCAGCGGTATCATCCGACACCTGACGCTGGCTGCAGATCGCCAGATACTCGACGCCCTTCTCGGTCACGCGTGTCGTGGTCGTGTTGCCCTTCGCCTGCTCGATGAGCGGCTTCCAGTCAGCCGGCAGCTGCGGTGCCAGCATGCGGCCGAGATCGCGCACGGAAACGTCACGCATAGTGGCCGCAAAGACCTTGGCCTGATCGCAGCCCGGATATTTGGCACGCGACGCATCCGCCTCGCTCTTGCGCTTCGCCATGATGCCCTTTTTTGCCGGCGGGACGACGAAGATCACCTGCTGCAGCATGTATTCTGTGGTTTCAGGCTTCTGCTTGTTGTTGTCCATCATGCGCGACACGAGATCGCTGCTCGACATGCGGGCCGAGGAGCCGTAGCGCGCGTTGACCAACCGGGGCCAACTCATCTGGACGGCAATGAACTGCTTGAAATGATCGGCGCCGACGCCGGCTTTGGTCAGAATATCGGTCAGCTGGGCGACGGTCAGCTTGTTGCCTTGTGCGAAGCGCGCGAAGGACTGATCGACTTCATCCTTGGAGACCGACATGCGGATACGTGCGATCTCCTGACGCTTCAGCGTTTCATCGACCAGGGATTCCTGCGCTGTCTTTGCATCCGCCTTCTGATGCTGAAGCCGCAGAAAGGCGACGCGCTTGGCGACGTCGCCGCTGGTGATCGCCGTCCCGTTGACGACGGCCTTGACTTCGCTCGCTGCAAAAGCGGGCTGGTAGGCTGCCGCTGCGAAGCACATCGCAGCTCCTGCAAACAATGCCGTTACGGCCTTTCTGGCGCCAAACATCTATCGACCCTTCCCTAGACGGCACAGTTCAATGTGCGCCTATTTCCTTCCATCGCGGCAACCGGACAGTCATTCCAGCAGAAATGATGCTTTCCTATGCCTCAGATAATTGCTGACGGCAATGTCCTGCAAAACTGTTGCGGCGAAAGAAAGGCTCTCTTTCTTTCGCCGCCACGTCATCTGTCTTAGTTGTTATAGATTTTCGTGTTCGGGTTGTCGAAGTCGCCGAGATTGATGTCACCGAGCGTCCGCAACGTCAGCCGTGCGCCGATTGTCCAATCGCTTGCCGATTCATTGCTGGTATCGCGCTTGTCGGTATAGGCGATCGTGAAGATCGTGCATTCGTCCTCGTAGGAGAGGCCGATGCTCTTCTTTGAAATGACGTCATTGTTGAGATCCCAGGCAATACCACCGAAGATCGACCAGTAGTCCTTGAACTTGACACTCGCCTTCGTCTGGATTTCATCCGCGTCTCTGGACAGACCGTAGTCTGGTTGCGCGGTGATGTGGGTGTAGATCAACTGGCTCTGGAATGCGTCATTCTGGAAGCCTGCGGTGAAATCGCCACGGCGGAACGACAGGTCTTTTTCGTCGAGACGATAGGAGGCAGCCAGCGCCAGACCCTGTGGCGTCTCTATGCCACCGAGGCCGACATAGTCGGAACGTGCGGTCTCAAGGCCGGACTCACTGCCGACATTGACCAGATCCGGGCTGGCAAACGAGTTCTCGCCGGCCAGCTGATAGGATTGGCCGAAGATGCCGTGCAGTTTGTAGCCGTTGTCGAACGAGCCGGTATACTGGAAGCCGATATTGGCGCGCGTGCCGCCCTCGATGCGGTCGTAGCCCGAAAACTTGTCGCGATCGAAGAGGCTGGTTGCGTCGAAGACGAAGCTCTGCGCGTCTTCGTTCGGCAATGCGCCTGAAAGAGGCTCATCGGGACGCGCGTAAATCTGCGCGATCGGCTCGATCACATGCGTGCTGTTGGCAGTCGTGATCAGGAATGGATAGCGCGCCTCGATGCCTGCAGTGACCATCCCACGCATTGCGGCGTTGCCATTGTCAAAGTCGCCAGCGTAATTGGCTCCAGCAATAGAATTGGGACCATCCATATTCACGGATAGGGCATCGGCACGCGCAGCAAGCAACGGTGTGATGAGAACGCCAGCCGGCGTCACGAAAGTACGCTTCCATTCCAGTTCGCCACTCAGGCGGCTGTATTGCCCCTTGAGCGAGAAACGGTCCTCGCCGAGAGGATTCTGAAAAAAGTCGTCGTGCGTGCGCGAGATGTTGGTCAGGTTGACATCGAGCGACAACTCGCCACCAGCCAGCGGCTGCGGCGCTACATAGTGATAGTCCATCGTCGGGTAGACGATCGCCTGCTGCTTCTCGGACTCGCTTTTAGGGTCAGAATTTTGCACGTCGAAATAGAAGGCGCGCATATCGAAGTAATTGCGCTTCCCAAGACCGGTCAGGTAGACTTGGTTGGTCTTCGTCGATCCCGAATAGCCTTTCAGCTCGTATGTCCGCGAGAAGTTGTTGTCCGACTGGTACATGACGTCCCAGCCAAAACTCCAACGCGGATTGATCTTGAAGCTCGCACTTGAGCCAATCATTCCGCGATCGCTGCGCTGGTCGCTGGTGCCTGGCGTAAAGCTTTCCGGATTCAGCTGATTTATGCCCGCGATCCGAAGCGTATGGGTGCCGTTTTCAAAGCGCTGCCGGAACTCGGTATCGAGCAGGAAGCCCTGCTGCGTATAGCCGGTGCCAGTTACCGTTGCGTCCATGCTCGGAGAGAAGACGTAGTAATACGGAACAGAGAGGCCGAAGCCCAGATTCTCCGATGTGCTCATGGTCGGGAACAGGAAGCCCGACTTGCGCTTGACCGTGTTGTCTGGAACTTCGATCCAGGGAAGATAGGCAATCGGCGTACCGAGAAGCTCCAGCCGCGCATGTTCGAGGCGGATCGTATGCTTTTCGCCGTTCTGAATGACGCGCCGGGCCTTGACTTGCCAGAATGGTGCCTTGTCCGGTTGTTCGGCGCATGGAAGGCAGGCCGTGTAGACACCCTTGTTAAGAATCATCTCGGTGCCGCCGACGCGCTCGCCGCTTTCGGCCACGATTCGGGTATTGTCCGCCGTCTCGATACGCAGAGCGTTGACGAAACCGTTGGCGAAGTCATCGGTCACATCGAGCTTGTCAGAATACATCCGGTTACCATCGGGACTGATCATCTCGATGTTGCCCAGCGCCATCATCCGGCCGGTCTTCTGGTTGTATTCGACGCGCTGGGCCACAAGCTTGTAGCCAGCGTAATTGATCTGGACGCCGCCGATCACCGAAACGACCTGCGAGTCCTTGTTGTAAATCAGTTCGTTGGCCGAAAGCACAAGCTTTTGACCAGCTTCAACCTTTGGCTGGAGCGTCTGCGATGCCTGATTTTCCTGTGCGAAGACTTCTGGAATGCTTCCGGAGTAGCTAAGCAGAGTTGCGCCTGCAAACAGGGCAACCAACTGTTTACTCAAAGTCTTGCGGTTGCCTGCCGCCACTAGCCATCCTCCTGATGAAGCAGAATCGTTGCACCGAATGCGAGCGCGACGACTACTGGAATCCAGGCCGCCACGAAAGGCGGCACGACTCCGCTGCTTCCAAATGCTTTTACAAGCACGGTCAGCACATAAAGCACGAAGCCTGAGAGGATTCCACCCAGAATCACGGACCTCGATTGGTTGAACCGGCTAAATTTTAGGGACACTGTTGCAGCAATGAGAGTCATCGCCACCAGCAGCAGTGGCTGCGACAACAGTGAGTGGAATTGGGTCTCCAGCGCCTTGGTCGGTACGCCGAACGACTTCGCGATCGCTATTCTGTTTGAAAGGTCAAAGAAAGCAATGGTTTCAGGTGGCGTCAGGCGCTCTCTGACAAAGTCCTGCTTCAAATTGGTACGCAGTTGTAGCGTATCCTTACGCTGCACGATTTCGCCGGGCCGACGCTCGATGACGTCCTTAAGAAGCCAGTAACCATCTTCCAACTTTGCCGATTTCGCGTCCTGCCTGAGGATCACTTCTCCATCGGAATTGAAGTGGACGAGCACGGCGTCCATCAGCAGCGTTCCATTCTCGACAATCGATTTTGCCCCGATGATCACATCATCTTGGCCGCTGATCTGCCGAATCCAGGGAATCTGCGATGACGCGCTGGCAATCTTGTCCTCCCCGCGCCAATCAGTCTCAAGCAATGCCGCTTGGCGCTGCCCCCAGGCGGCAATGGGATTGATGACCGCGATCGTGAACGCGCCGAGCAGCAGGGCTCCGGCAGCAAACGGTGCCATGAACTGCCAAACCGAGATGCCGGCGGCACGTGTCACCACAAGCTCATATTTTCGGTTCAACCCGATCAGAACCGTCATGCCGACAAACAGTGCGATAAAGGGAATAGTTTGCTGAAGCAG
Organism: Rhizobium sp. 01L410; assembly: GCF_056400165.1. Taxonomy (NCBI): domain Bacteria; kingdom Pseudomonadati; phylum Pseudomonadota; class Alphaproteobacteria; order Hyphomicrobiales; family Rhizobiaceae; genus Rhizobium; species Rhizobium sp. 01L410. Next base: position 93,814 of record NZ_JBFTST010000009.1, on the reverse strand, counting down.
CAGAGGGAGCCGCACAGCCGTCATGACAAGTCCGCTGGCAACCGTATAGCCCGGCAGGCCGGACATTCTCGTCGCCGTTTCGCTAAAGTCGATCAGGAAGACGATACTGATGATGCCGAGGAAGAACCAGATCGTGGTCGTCATGTAGCGGCGAAAGAAATAACGTCCGAGTGTCCCGAAAATCATGCGTTCCCTCCCGAATTTCCATTCTTCCTGGGAAGATAGGAGGAGGCAGCCGTTCGAATCCAAAGCCAAAGGCTCCCGACCGCGCCGCCGACAGAAAAGCGCCCGTGAAGGTTCATGAACACGATGGAGATCACCGACGCAATGACCGGAATGCCATAGAGGATGGCGATAAATGTGGGACGGGTATCGATCTCGTTTGCCGCATAGAAGGACGCCCAGCGAAGCGCAAACGAAAGACTGAGCGCTGCAATCATCGGGTGGAGCCGTGCTTGACGGTGTGAGCGCGCATCGCCGGCAATCACTAGCGATATCAGGGCGAAAACGAAAGGCAGCGTCCAATCCGTCAGGCGCCGGTGCAGCTCAGCAGTGTAAGCTCCTGGTCTCGCGATATAATCCTTGTCGGTCACATCGGGATTGAGCAGGTATCCCAGGTCCCGGTCGCTGGCGCGCAGCGTCGCCTGACCACGGTTTTCAGTCAGATCCGACAGGTCAAACGAATAGGAATCGAAGCGAATGATCGAAACGTTCCCATCACGCGTCTTTCGCTGAACTTCGCCGTCCTTCATCAGCAGCGACGTGCCGCTCGGATCGACGGCACCCTCGCGGGCATAATAGATCATGTCGAATGCGGGATCGCGTTCATCGACGACGAACAGGCCGCGCAAGACGCGCCCTGCGAGGCGCTCGGAGATCTGAACGAAGAGGCCGTCATCGATTTTACGGAAGTTTTTCTCTTCGATGACTGTCGAGAGCAGGTCGGCGTAGGTCTCGGCGACCATCTGGCGCACGCCGGTCTTGGCCTTCGGCTCGACGACGTTGTCGACAAAGAACGAAAAGACGCTGATCAGCGCGGCGAGCAGCAGAATGGGACGCACGAGGATGCTGCGCTTGGCGCCTGCCGCATCGATGACCGTCAGTTCGGAATCGTTGTTCATCGTCGTCAGCGTCTGGGTAATCCCGATGACGAGCGCGAAGGGCAGGACGACGGGAATGATCGAGGGAAGGATCAGTGTCGCGAGCATCGCGAAGGATCCAACCGACTGACCACTGTCGGTTACGAGATTGACGCGCTGCAGCACCTGAGTCGTCCAGATGATCGCCAGCACTGGCAACAGCGCTACGAGGAACATCTGGCCGACACGCCGCAATATGTAAATCTCGAGAAGTTTCATGCCTGCCCTTGGTCGGTCTGCGAGGCGAGCGCCTTGCAGCGGAATCCATCTACGATGTTTGTTTCGCTTTTGCGACCTGTCCGCTTGAAAAATTCATTCAAATTTCAGAATTTTTTGACCGGTGTGACGAATCTGTGAAGGCATAGATCCCGGCAAAGACGACGACCGCAAGCAGCCAGCCGAGCACGATGTCGGAGAGGAAATGACCGCCGAAAGCAAGCCGCATCACTGGTGTCAGCAGCGAAATCGCCAGTATTGGCAGAAAAAGGCCTGTTCTGGCCGGTTGCGGGATGAAAATCAGCAGACAGAGCAGCCATCCGGCGCTCGCCGCTTCGCCGGAGATGAAGGAACAGTTGCTGACGCATTTTCCCGCAAAGGATCCGGCCCGCACGAAATCCATCATGCCGCCGAAATCGATCACGGACACAGGGCGAGGGCGGCCCCAATGCTCCTTCAGGATCACATTGACGATCAGTCCCGGGCCGATCAGCAGCGAGCTCAATGCGATCTTCAGATTGCGTGCCCGTGCGGCCTTGAAGGTCGAGCCATGCTGCGTGTAGCAGGCGATCAGCATACAAAGCTGGATGATCGCGACCACATAGGGCAGCCGGAAGAAGATCATGCGCAGGTTCTTCAGAAACCAGTTATTGGCCGCCATGAACGCGCCGCAAATATCGCCGGCCTGCGAGGTGGCGTCGCAGGTTGCAGGTGTGAAGAAATAGCGCGAGGTGGCAAGGTCGATCTGCGGGAATGCCGAGAAGATGATCAGCAGCACCCACCAGAGACAGAACAGCGCCACGAAGATGTCCGTTGCTGCAGGCGGAAAGCCGATTCTCCGGTCTGATATATAGGTCTTGAGGGCTGCTATCACTGGTAACGTCTTCCGTTCTCGGAGCCTTCCTGCGGCGCGGTGGCTTTCTGCCTTGGCGGCGTGGATTTGTCCATGGGCTTCCGATCACGTCTTGTTTTCGCCCCTGAAACCCGGAATGATCGCCGCCAAACGGGATTCCTTTGCGAATCCGCAGGGAGAAGACATGTCTGTTAAATTCGATATTTCATTCGCGAAATCGGCCAAGATCAGTGGCGGTCTCGCCGTCCTTCTGAAGGCAGGCGATGGCGAACTGGCGGCCGGTGCCGACATAGCCGATCCGGCCGGCATCATTGCCAAGGCTTCCAAGATTGCCAAGTTTTCGGCCAAGGCGATGTCGGCGCTCGATCTCGTCGCGCCCGAGGGCTCGCCCGCCGACCGCCTGTTCGTCATCGGCATCGGCAAGCCGCAGGACCTGACGTCTCATGATTGGCTGAAGCTCGGCGGTATCGCCGCCGCCAAGATCAAGGGCGCCGACAAGGCGACTATCTTCATCGATGCGCCAGGCGCTGCCATCACTGCCAAGGCGGCTGCCGACTTCTCGCTCGGCATGCTGTTGCGCGCCTACAGCTTCGACACCTACAAGACGAAGAAGTCGGAAGAAGACGAAAAGGCCAACGGCAAGTCGGCGAAGATCACCATCGTCACCGCGGATGCGAGCGGCGCCAAGAGGGCACTGGCGGATTCCGAGGCGGTTGCCGAAGGTGTCAATCTGGCCCGTGATCTCGTCAACGAGCCGCCGAATGTTTTGGGTCCGGTCGAATTCGCCGCCAAGGCCAAGGAGCTCGAAAAGCTCGGCGTCGAAGTCGAAATCCTCACCGAGCGCGAGATGAAGCGGCTTGGCATGGGCGCGCTCCTCGGCGTTGCGCAGGGCTCCGTTCGCCCGCCGCGCCTTGCCATCATGCATTGGAAGGGCGGCAAGGCGAAGGACCGGCCGATCGCCTTCATCGGAAAGGGCGTCGTCTTCGACACCGGTGGCATTTCCATCAAGCCGGCTGCCGGCATGGAGGACATGAAGGGTGATATGGGCGGTGCCGCCGCCGTCATCGGCCTCATGCATGTGCTCGCCGCCCGCAAGGCTGACGTCAACGCCGTCGGCATCATCGGCTTGGTCGAGAACATGCCGGATGGCAACGCCCAGCGCCCGGGCGACATCGTCACTTCGATGTCCGGCCAGACCATCGAGATCATCAACACCGATGCCGAAGGCCGCCTCGTGCTTTGCGATGCCCTCTGGTATTGCAATGACCGCTTCAAGCCGCGTTTCATGATTAATCTGGCGACGCTGACCGGCGCCATCATGGTGGCGCTCGGCAATGTCCATGCCGGCCTGTTCTCGAATGACGACACGCTTTCGGCGCAGCTGACATCCGCCGGTCTGACGGCCAACGAGAAGCTCTGGCGCATGCCGCTCGGGCGAGACTACGACAAGATGATCGATTCCAAATTCGCCGACATGAAGAATACCGGCGGCCGCTATGCGGGTTCGATCACCGCCGCCCATTTCTTGAAGCGTTTCGTGCAGGAAACGCCCTGGGCGCATCTCGATATTGCCGGCACCGCGCTCGGCTCGCCGCAGGATGAGATCAACCAGTCCTGGGGCTCCGGCTTCGGCGTCCGGCTGCTCGACCAGCTCGTCCGCGACCACTACGAGGCCTGATCACAGGCCGGAATGCAGGCATGACCGAAGTCCTTTTCTACCATCTGACGGAATCCAAGCTGGAAGACGCCCTGCCGCCGCTCGTCGACAAGAGCGTCGAGCGCGGCTGGCGCGTCGCCATTCAGCTCAAGGAGCCGGCGCGGCGTGATGCGCTCGATGCGCATCTCTGGACCTACCGTGAAGAAAGCTTCCTGCCGCACGGCACGGATGAGAGCGAGCAGGCCGCAAACCAGCCCGTGCTCCTGACGGTAACCGGCGACAACGCCAACCAGGCCACGGTCCGCTTCATTGTCGATGGCGCCGAGCCGCCGGTGGCCGATACCTACGAGCGCATTGTCTTCATGTTCGACGGTTACGATCAGGAGCAGCTTGAAGGCGCGCGCGCCCAGTGGAAGAAGCTGAAGGGCGAGGGCCATACCCTCACATACTGGCAGCAGACGCCCGAGGGGCGCTGGGAGAAGAAGGCGTAGCCGCGCCGCTCAGCCGTCCCGCTTGAACGTCCACTTCACGACATAGTCGCCGTTGCGCTTCAGCTTTGTCTTGGTTTTCAGCGTCACCGGCCCGCCGATTGCGGCTTCGGCCTTCTCGAAGGCGTGCCGAGCCTCGGCCATGGCGGCGTGATAGGCGCTGTTGTCGCGCTTGGGGCTGTCTGCGACTTCCTTGAGGAGGGCGGTCATTTCCGCTTTGCTTTCGGCCATCTCCGCCCTCGCTTTCAGATAGAGATGCGGCGCATGGGCCGCAGTGCTCTGTGATCAATCGTGGAAGGCTTCCACGAACTTGCGCTTGCCGAGCATGAAGGCATCGGCGACATGGCGCAGCGGTGCCAGATCGACGTCGGACTGGCCGGCCTTGATGATCTCGGCAAAACGGCGGTAGAGCGACGGATATTCCTCTTCCGGTGCGGAGAACGTCAGTTCGCCGTTGACCGAGAGCTTCGAGCCGCCTTCGGCAAGCTCCATCCGACCCGCTGCCGTCTCGACGATGATATCCCAGCTCTGCTTGCCGGTCTGGCGCCAGTCGAATTCGCCGTGGACGGTCATCGCTCCGGCGTCGCGGAAATGCAGGTCGGCAGCGATCGGCGCATCGCGGTTTTCAGGAAACTCCAGCGTTGCGCCGGTAAGGAAGATCGCCCGCGGCAGGATGTGGGTGACGATCGACAGAGCGTTGATGCCAGGGTCGAAGACGCCAAGGCCGCCTGCCTGCCAGATCCAGTCCTGGTTCGGATGCCAGTGACGGACATCTTCCTTCCAGATGACGTGGACGTTCTTGATCTCGGTCTTGGCGAGAAAATCCTTGGCGGCCTCGACGGCCGCGGCATAGCGCGAGTGCCAGCTGGCAAACAGAGAGACACCCTTCTTGGCGGCGAGCGCTTCGAGATCGGCCACTTCGCTCAGCGTTGCGCCCGGCGGCTTTTCGAGAAAGACGTGCTTGCCGGCCGAAAGCGCCTTGTAGGCCGCTTCATAGCGGTACTGCGGCGGCATGCAGAGCGAGACGGCGTCGATCTCGGACACGGCCTCAAGCATCGCTTCGATCGTCGTAAAGCTCTGGATACCCTCCACGGTGCCATGGCGGCTCGCCGTGGCAACGAGCTTGTAATCGGCATTCTTGGCGATGGAAGGAAGATGCTGGTCGCGGACGATCTTGCCGACGCCGACGATGGCGAGGTTGATGGGGGACATGACGGGTGTTCGCTCCGGTGTTTCGCTCAAAAGTATGATTTATTGGGCGCTTGTTTTATCAGAATGCTACAGCCGGGCAAGCCGTCATGTCACCCTCAAAGCGAGGCCATTTCGATGGCGCGGCTGTCTTTCTTGTACTTCAGCGTCACCACCTTGTAGCCCTCGGCTTCCAGCCGCGCGAGCAGGGCAGGGAGCATCGCTGCGGTGCGCTTGTGGATGTCGTGCATCAGGATGATGCCGCGGCCGCGCTGGCGAAGCCGGTTCATGGCCCGGTCGGCAACCTGTTCCGGCGTAGAGGTGAAATAATCCTTGGTATCGACATCGACATCCATGACGATCATCTCGCGCGCCGCGACGGCACGGCGAAGCTTGCGGCTGTCGGCGAGATAGGGGAAGCGGAAGAAATTGACGTCGGTGCCGGTCGCCTTGGTCACGGCTGCTTCGCCGCGGGTGATCTCGGCGATCGCCTGGTCGAAGGACAATGTGTCGAGGTTCGGATGCTTGTAGGTGTGGCTGCCGATCGTGTTGCCTTCCATGGCAACGCGGCGCGCCAGCTCCGGATGCAGTGCGGCCATCTCGCCGACCATCATGAAGGCGCCCTTGACGCCGAAGCGGTCGAGCGTTGCCAGCACCCGGTCGGTCCGGCCGGGGATCGGGCCGTCGTCGAAGGAAAGCACGACTTCCTTCGGCTCGAGCTTCAAATCCTTCAGCGAGGAAACCGTCAGCACGCGGCCGGCCAGATGGTGGGTTTCGCCGAAGGCCAGATTGGCGGGCTTCGGGAAACCGGCTTCGCTTTCCTCGGTCTTGATCGAAGACGTCTTGATCGTCTTGTCGGGAGCAGGCTGCTTGGTCGTCTGGCAGCCGCAAAGGGCAAGCGAGATGAGGACACTCGAAAGAAGGGCGATACGGGACATGAAAGGGGCTCAACAAATCAGTAATGAATGTTGAGACAACCTTTCGAATTATGGTTAACGATCGGTTCAAATCGGATGCCCGGCCGTTAACTTGTGCCGTTCTGCCGCAGCCTTTTCAGGGGTCTGTGGCTAACTTGCCATGGCCTCTTCGTATTCGGAGGAGAGTTCCAGCCACTGCTCCTCGGCAGCGGCCAGTTTCGCTGCCGTCTCGCCGCGCTGCTTGGCCTTCTCGGCCGCCTTTGCCGGCGTCTTCTCGTAGAGCGCTGGATCCGCAAGCTCTGCATCAAGCGCCTGAATCTGTTTCTCCAGCTTGGCCGTCAACGATTCGATTTCGTTGATCTTTTTCTTCAGCGGCGCAAAGGAGGCGCGCTTGTCGGCGTTCAGCTTGCGCTGTTCGGCCTTTGTCGCCGGATCGTCGGCATTCTGCGGCTTCTCGTCCTTCTTCTTGCCGGAAGAGACGATCAGGTCGCGATACTCGTCCATGTCGCCGTCGAAGCTCGAAACGGTGCCGTTGTTGACGAGCCAGAGCCGGTCGACGGTCGCCTCGATCAGGTGACGATCGTGCGAGATCAGGATGACAGCGCCTTCATAGTCGTTCAGCGCCTCGATCAGCGCTCGGCGGCTGTCGATATCTAGGTGGTTGGTCGGTTCGTCGAGGATAAGCAGGTTCGGCGCATGGAAGGCAGCCAGCCCCATTAGCAGCCGTGCCTTCTCGCCGCCGGAGAGATCCTTCGCGGCCGTCGCCATCTTTTCGGTCGCCAGCCCCATCTGCGCCACGCGGGCGCGGACCTTGGCCTCGGGCTCGGTCGGCATCAGCCGGCGCACATGCTCGACCGGCGTCTCGTTGGGAATGAGGTCATCAAGCTGATGCTGGGCAAAGAAGCCGATCTTCAGGTTCGATGCCACTTTCAGCTCGCCACCGTCAGGCGCCAGGCGTCCGGAAATGAACTTCGCGAAGGTCGATTTGCCATTGCCGTTCGAGCCGAGCAGGGCGATGCGATCGTCATTGTCGATGCGCAGCGTGATGTTCTTGAGGATCGGCTTGCCGGGCTCGTAGCCGACGGCGCCGCCCTGGATCGCGACGATCGGCGAGGCCGGCTGTCTTTCGGGCTCGGGGAAGGTGATCGGCTGGACGTGATCCTCGATCACGGCGGCAACCGTTCCCATGCGCTCCAGCGCCTTGACGCGCGACTGCGCTTGGCGTGCCTTGGAGGCCTTGGCCTTGAAGCGGTCGATGAAGCTCTGCAGGTGCTTGCGCGCCGCATCGTTCTTCGCCTTGGCCTTCATCTGCAATTCGTCAGCTTCCGCCTTCTGGCGCTCGAACTGGTCGTAGCCGCCGCGGTAGAAGGTCAGCTTCTTCTGGTCGAGATGGACGATCGAATTGACCGCGTTGTTCAGCATGTCGCGGTCGTGGCTGATGACGATGACGGTGTGCGGGTAGCGGCGCACATAGTCCTCGAGCCACATCGTTCCTTCGAGGTCGAGATAGTTGGTCGGCTCGTCGAGCAAAAGCAGGTCGGGCTCGGCAAACAGCACCGAGGCAAGCGCCACGCGCATGCGCCAGCCGCCGGAGAAGGAGGAGGCGGGCCTGAGCTGGGCTTCCTGGTTGAAGCCGAGACCGGCGAGAATGCTGGCAGCGCGGGCTTCGGCCGAGTGTGCGTCGATATCGACGAGGCGCGTCTGGATTTCGGCGATGCGATGCGCGTCGGTCGCCGTTTCGGCTTCCTTGAGAAGGGCCGCGCGTTCCTTGTCGGCCGACAGCACGATTTCGATCAGCGACTGCTCGGTGGCCGGCGCTTCCTGCGCCACCTGGCCGATGCGGGCGTTCTTGGGGATCGAGACCGACCCGGTCTCGGCGCCGAGATCGCCGGTGATGATGCGAAAGAGCGTCGATTTGCCCGCGCCATTGCGCCCGACAAGGCCGGCCTTGGTGCCCGCCGGAAGCGTCACGCTGGCATGGTCGAGAAGCAGGCGCCCGGCAATGCGGGCAGAGATTTCAGTGATCGTGATCATGCGCGGCGTTTTGGCCGAAACAGCCGGTCAAGGCAAGGGGGCAGACGCCGTCAGCGGCCGAAGGCCTGGATGGGCTGGCGGCGGTTGGATTGGGCGGCGAGCAGTGCCACGCGGGCATTGGCCTGCAGCTGCGCGCCGGTTGCCGCATCGCCGCTGAGCGCGATGCCGAGCGAGATGCTGAGCGTCCCCGGATCGGATTTGTCCGTCGTCGCGAATACCATGTTCTCTTCGACGGACTGGTGCAGCCGCTCGGCAATGGCGATAGCGTCGCGCATGCCGACATTGGCGAAGATGAAGGCGAACTCGTCGCCCTCGGTACGCGAGACGAAGTCGTTCTTCTTGATCGACTTGCGGAACAGGTTGCTCAGCTTCTTCATCAGCTTGTTGCCGGCCTGCACGCCATATTTGGCATTCAGTTGCCGGAAGTCGTCTATATCGACCATGATAAGCGCGCTGCCGGCAGCCCCTTCGTCGCGCTCGTAGAGCTCGCCGATGGCGTTGCTGAGCGCGATGCGGTTCGGCAGGCCGGTCAGCGGATCCGTGACCGAGGCGGCCTGCACCGCGGCCACGCCGCGCTCCAGCGCTTCGATGCGTTCGACATCGGAGAGCAACTTGGCTTCGAGTTCGGTCTCGGCGGCAAGGACCGACGCCAGCGAGGAGGCGAGATATTCCATCTCGCTCATGAAGGCATCGAGCCCCTGTTCGGAATTGCCGGAGAGCGATTGCAGCAGCGTCTCGGCGACGCGCGCGAAGGCATATTTCTGCTTCAGCCCATCCGACAGCCGGTCGGCGGCTTCGCGCAACAGCTTGCTCGCTTCGGTGCCGGCGGTTTCGGCGGCAAGGCCGCAATGGCTGACGAGGCGGTATTTGAGGCCGAGTTCGTCGAGCCGCGCCTGGGCCGGATGGTTGCCGAGGGCGGAAATATCGGTGGCAAGCGCCGTGTTGCGGACGCAGACGGCTTCGTGCAGCAGTTCGTAATTCCGCGGCAGGCCGGCGATGTTCAGCCGCGCCATATGCTCGGCGATCTTCTGCGCATCGTTCTGCGGGCTAGGGCGGGCGCCCTCGCGCTGTGCTGCATTTCTGGTTGTGGTCTGCATCACCGTTCCCTGGCTTTGCTTTAGCGGTGGCTTATCCTTTCGCTATGCACTGCAGATTTTAAAATAGCTTGAATTTTCAGTATCTCCGGCTCTCATCGCCGGAAAGGCGCAAAATGCGGTTAATGCAACCTTGAAGCGCCGAGCACCGAAGCTGATGGCGCCCATCAGATTTCGTCATTTGATCCCGGCGCCGCTTTGCCGTGAAATGCGGCTGATATTCACGAGAGGACGGCCATGACCCTTGCGCTCTATTCCCTCTGCGGCGCCCGGCCGCAGCATTTCTTCTCGCCGCATTGCTGGAAGGCGGTGATGGCGCTGGCGCACAAGGGGCTGGCATTCGACGAGATCCCGACGACCTATGCCGGCATCGTCAGGATCGGCGGCGGTTTCTCGCCGACCCTGCCGGTGCTCGATGACAACGGCCATCTGGTCTCCGACAGTTTTGCCATCGCGCTTTATCTCGAGGATGCCTATCCCGACCGGCCGCCGCTCTTCGGCGGCGAGGGCGGCAAGGCGCTGTCGCGGATGGTCGAAGGCTATTCGCAGATGGTGATCCACACGGCGATCATGAAGATGGCGCTGATGGACATTCACGGCGCGCTTGACGAAGGTGACAAGGCTTATTTCCGCCAAAGCCGCGAACAACGGCTTGGCCGGAAGCTTGAGGATGTCGTCGCGGAACGCGCCGCCGAAGAGGCGGCCTTTGCCGCCAAACTCGAGCCCATGCGCCACATGCTGAAGTTCCAGCCCTTCATCGGCGGCGAGAGCCCGCTCTTTGCCGATTACATCGTCTTCGGCGCCCTGCAGTGGCTGCGGGTGACGGCGGGATTGTCGATGCTATCAGCCGATGACCCGGTCGTCGCATGGCTCGATCGCTGCCTCGACCTGCATGGTGGCAGGGCACGCGGTGTGACAGCGGCGTGAAATTGCCGCGTCCCCCTTGTTTTCGGGAGTTGGGGCGGGTAAAGACCGCCCACTTTTCCCCGCTAAACCAGAGGATTTGACCCAATGGCGATTGAACGCACCTTTTCGATGATCAAGCCGGACGCAACTAAGCGCAACCTCACGGGCGCTATCACCAAGATGCTCGAAGATGCCGGCCTCCGCGTCGTCGCTTCCAAGCGCGTCTGGATGAGCAAGCGCGAAGCTGAAGGCTTCTACGCCGTTCACAAGGAACGCCCCTTCTTCGGCGAACTCGTCGAAGGCATGACCTCCGGCCCGACCATCGTTCAGGTTCTGGAAGGCGAAGGCGCCATCCTGAAGAACCGCGAAATCATGGGCGCGACCAACCCGGCAAACGCTGACGAAGGCACGATCCGCAAGGTTCACGCTCTCTCGATCGGCGAGAACTCGGTTCACGGCTCGGACGCTCCTGAGACCGCTGCCCAGGAAATCAAGTACTGGTTCTCCGACACCGAAATCGTCGGCTGAATCGGAATGTCAGCCTGAGGGCTGATGTGATTGAAATGACTCTCGAAGCCGGGGCTTTTGCTCCGGCTTTTTGTTTGGGCTGACGCGGCGAACTTGACGTCGTGCAAAGCTCTCAAGCCGCCGGGCACTTGTCCGTATTCGAATAATCCACCGTCCCGTCGGCCTTAAACACGTCCGGGTTCTTCGTGTAGAACGGCCCGACCACCAGCGGCTTGCTGGGCAGCATCGCCGCCTGATCGACATCGGAGACGAACTGCGTCTGCAGTTCCTGCAGCGTCTTGCCGTCGGCGGCCACCAGCTTGATCTTGGCGCCGTAATGCTTGTCCTTGCGCACGCAATGGATCGCCGGGCTCTGCAGCGTGATCTTGTCCCAGGCGGGGAAGATCTTCTCCTGCAGTACGATCGGATCGCCGCCCGCCGGGTTTTCAAATTCGGCGATCGCCACAGTGCCGTCAGGGATCGGCGAAGTCTTGCGCAGCGTCACCAGATAGGTGGCGGTCGCCACGCGGTAGTTGAAGACGAAGATGTGGCCGGATACCTCGACCATCTTCTCCATCTCGCGCTGGCAGCCTGCGATCAGCATTGCCGAAAGGCCGAGCGCGGCAATCGCGTTGATCTTCATGGCGTCTCCTCCTTCTTGCGCCGGTAGTGGCGGCTGGCCTTCGCCCGGTTGCCGCAGACGGTCATGTCGCACCAGGCGCGGCTTCTGTTCTTGCTGCGGTCGATGAACAGCCAGCCGCAGTTGCGGCAGATCTTCATTCTCTCGGGATCGGGCATGGCGATCAGCCGCAGCGCCGAATGCGCCGTCGCCGCGTCGAGCCCGCCGGGCGCAGCCCCGCGCAATGCGGCGGCAATCCGCTCGAGCAGATCGGCCAGAAGGCCATCATCATCCTCACCGGCCACGCGGCTGCGAAAATAGCGATCGCTAGCCTCGCGCAAGCCGATAAAGGCCGGGCGGTTCGCTGCTTTAACCGGCATCATATCACCTAACAGCGCCCGCTCGGCGCAAAACGCCGCCGCGGCGGCCGGAAAGCTGTCGAGCTGATCAGGCGTTGCGAAGCGATCGATGCTTTGTTCGGCGTCATGGCGCAGGATCACGCTGTTGGCGACATCAAGCGCGAGCGCGCCTCCGGAAAAGCGGTGCTGGGTCCATGTAAAGCTCATGATGAAAATATAACTGGTAAAAGCCATTTTGCCAGTTATTATTTTACGGGAAATCCGGAGGACTGGAATGGCCTATCTTCTGCAGCAGCTGGCGAATGCGGTGCCTCTTGCGGCACTCTACGCCGCGCTGGCCTTCGGCTATGCGATCGCCTTCGGCGTCACCAAGCGTGCTGACATCACCTATGGTGCGATGTTCGCCTTTGCCGGGCAGATGCTGCTGCTATTTACCGACTTTGCCTATAACCGCCTGTGGCTGATCCTGCCCGCGGCGCTGGCGATCGGCGTTGCCATGTCCTTCGTCTATTCGCTGCTGACCGGCTTCTGGATCGGCCGCAGCATCATGCAGCCGCTGGTGCGTCGTTCCGCCAACACCGTGATCGTCGCCGCGCTCGGTGTCACCATCCTGTTGATGGAAACGGCGCGGCTGGCATCGGAGACCCGCGAGATCTGGCTGCCGCCGCTGCTGAATGGTACCGTGGTGTTCTGGAGCGATGCGGCCTTCAAGGTGACGCTGACCTATATCCAGCTGGTCAATACCGGATTGATGATGCTGCTGATCGCGGTGGGAACGCTAATCCTGCGCCGCACATCGCTCGGGCGCATCTGGCGGGCTGTCACCGACGATCCCATGGCCGCAGAACTCGGCGGCACCAGCGCCAGCAAGGTATTCCTCGTCGCTTATGTCGCCGCTGCCTTCGTGGCGACGGTCTGCGGCATCCTCACCACCTTCTATTACGGCTCGATGGATTTCGGCGCCGGCCTGCTGTTCGGCCTAAAGGTGCTGATGATTTCGGCTGCAGGCGGCTATTCCGATCCGTTGAAATCGGCGGGCGGGGCGGCAGGCATCGGCTTTGCCGAAACCCTCTGGACGGCCTACGGCCCGTTCCTCTGGCGCGACTTCGTCGTCTTTTCGCTGCTGGTCTTCCTGTTGGTCATGAGCAGGCGCGAGCGGGCGATTCCCTAGAGCCGTTCAGGCAAGAAGCCCGGTCACTTCCACTTGTCGCGGGCGGCATCGTCACTGTCCTTGGCGGCGATCCATTCGCCTGTCTTGCCGTCCTTGCCATGCTCCTTCTTCCAGAAGGGAGCAGACGTCTTCAGGTAATCCATGACGAAATTGGCGCCGTCGAAGGCCGCTTGCCGATGCGGGGCGGCGGCGATGACGAGGACGATATTCTCACCGGCGGCGATCTTGCCGAAACGGTGAATGGCGGTCAGGCCCTTGAGGGCGAAGCGCTCGATCGCGAGATTGGCGATGCGGAGCATCTCGGCCTCGGCCATGCCGGGGTAATGTTCCAGCTCCAGCGCCGACAGCGTTCCCCCTTCGTCGCGGCAGAGGCCGGTGAAGGTGACGATGGCGCCGATGCCGGGTTTGCCCTTGGAGAGCAGGTCGAGCTCGCGCTGCAGGACGAAGTCTTCGCGCTGGACGCGGATGGTGGGGGAGGTGGTCATTAGTGCAGTTCTCGCCTTGATCCGCTGGGCTCGCCAGATTCTCCCTCATTCCTGTGCTTGTCACAGGAATCCAGCCACCGCGCGTCTGCGCGGTGAATGACTCCGAACGAAGACAAATGTCTCTCGCGCCCAAGGACTTGGGCGCACTGGATTCCTGTGACAAGCACAGGAATGAGGGGGAGATTGGGGTGTGCGATCCTGCCCATCATCAGCTTTCCGGGTGCGAGCAGTCGTCGCTTCTCACCCACCCGTCATCGGCGGAAAGATCCCGATCTCGCGGGGCGTGCCGATCGGTTCGTCGTGCTCCACATGCTCCTGGTCGAGCGCCACGCGGATGACGTTTTCATATTGAAGCGCGGTCTCATACTCTTCGCCCAAGCCTTTCAGATGACTCAGAAGATCGGCGACGGTGACGACGGAGGCGGGGAGGTCGATCTCTTCTTCGCTCTTGCCGATCCGCTCGCGCACCCAGGCGAAATAGACGAGACGCGTCATCACTCTTCGTCCACGATATGCTTCAGGCCGGCGCGGAAATAATCGTAGCCGGTATAGATCGTCAGGATGGCGGCGACCCAGAGAAGGCCGATGCCGATCTGCGTCGTGTAGGGCAGCACGGCGTCACCGGCCGGGCCCGCCAGCAGGAAGGCGATGGCGACCAGCTGCAAGGTGGTCTTCCACTTGGCGATCCGCGTCACGGGAACGCTGACCTTCAACGCGGCCAGATATTCGCGCAGCCCGGAGACCAGGATTTCGCGGCAGAGAATGATGATCGCCGCCCAGATAGACCAGCCGGCAATCGTGCCGTCGGCGGCAACCAGCAGCAGGATCGAGGCGACCAGCAGCTTGTCGGCGATTGGATCGAGCATGCGGCCGATATTCGACGTCTGGTTCCAGATGCGCGCCAGATAGCCATCGAGGAAGTCGGTGACCGAGGCGATGACGAAGATCCAGAAGGCGACCCAGCGGGCGAGATCCGAGCTCTGCAGCCGTCCCTCGACGAAGAAGCAGATGACGATCAGCGGCACCGCAAGAATGCGTCCGTAGGTCAGCAGGTTCGGGATATTGTATGCGCGCGATGCCATGAATCTGTTCTCTGAAATGATGTGCCCGTAGATGACGGCTTTGGCCCTCGACCGTCAACATTCTTTCTGGTTTTCGCTGTCCTTTGCGTGGAATTTGCGACCGTGACGGCCTATTTCGCGGCGTCGTCGTGAAAATGATTGTAGACCACCTTCGCGACGGCCTCCGAAATGCCCTCGACCGCCATCAGATCGGAAAGCGCGGCGCGCGAGACGGCCTTGGCCGTACCGAAATGCTGCAGCAGCGCGCGTTTGCGCGAAGGCCCGATGCCACCGATTTCGTCCAGCGGGTTCTTGACCATCTCCTTCTTGCGCCGCGCCCGGTGCGAACCGATCGCGAAGCGGTGCGCCTCGTCGCGCATGCGCTGGATGAAATAGAGCACCGGATCACGCGGCGGCAGCGAGAAGCTTTCCTTGCCCGGCGGAAAGAAGCGTTCGCGGCCGGCTTCGCGGTCGACACCCTTGGCCACGCCGATGGCGATCACGCTGTCGGTGATGCCGAGTTCTTCGAGGATCGCCCTGACAGCCGTCATCTGCCCCTGACCGCCGTCGATCAGGATAACGTCGGGCCAGGCCGGGAAGGGCATGTCGGCGGCGTCGATCCCTGCGGCAACGGGCTGCGAACGATCAGGAATCCCTTCTTCCTTGATCAGCCGCGAGAAGCGGCGCGTCATCACTTCCTTCATCATCCCGAAGTCGTCGCCGGGCGTGATGTCGGTCGATTTGATATTGAACTTCCGGTACTGGTTCTTCACGAAACCCTCAGGCCCCGCGACCACCATGCCGCCAACGGCATTGGTGCCCATGATATGCGAGTTGTCGTAGATCTCGACGCGCTGCGGCACATAGGGAAGGTTGAAGGTGGTCTTGAAGCCATCGAGCAGCCGTGACTGCGATGCGGTTTCGGCGAGCTTGCGCCCATGCGCCTCGCGGGCATTGCCGACGACGTGATCGACCAGATCGCGCTTCTCGCCGCGCTGCGGCACGAGGATCGAGACCTTGTGCCCGGCCTTCTCGCCGAGTGCGGCGGACAGGAGCTCCATCTCATCGACGGTTTCCGACAGCATGATCTGTTTCGGTACCGGCTTGTCGTCGTAGAACTGCGCCAGGAACGCGCTCAGCACTTCGGCGCTGGTCAGCTGCGGGTCGGCCTTCGGGAAATAGGCGCGGTTGCCCCAGTTCTGTCCGGTGCGGAAGAAGAACACCTGGATGCAGGAAATCCCGCCTTCGTGGTGGATGGCGAAGACATCGGCCTCGTCGACACCGGCCGGGTTGATGCCCTGGTGGCTGGAGACATGCGATAGCGAGGCGAGGCGATCGCGATAGACGGCGGCGCGCTCGAAATCGAGATCCTCGGCGGCGGCGTTCATGGCCTCCGCCATATGCGCCTTCACCTTCTGGCTTTTGCCGGAGAGAAAGTCCTTCGCCTCCTGCACCAGCTCACCATAACCGGCATCGCTGATCTCGTGGGTGCAGGGACCCGAACAGCGCTTGATCTGGTAGAGCAGACAGGGGCGGGTGCGCGTCTCGAAGACGCTGTCGGTACAGGTGCGGATCAGGAAGGCGCGCTGCAGCGAGTTGATCGTCCGGCCAACGGCGCCGGCAGAAGCGAAGGGGCCGAAATACTCGCCCTTGCGGGCACGCGCGCCGCGATGCTTGAAGATCGCCGGTGCCCGGTGATCGCCGGTGATCAGGATATAGGGAAACGACTTGTCGTCGCGCAACAGCACATTAAAGCGCGGCCGCAAGCGCTTGATCAGATTCGCTTCGAGAAGCAGCGCCTCGATTTCGGTGCGGGTTGTCACGAATTCCATATGGGCCGTCTGGCGGACCATCTGGGCGATGCGGTTCGAGTGGACGCGCCCCATCGCATAATTGCTGACGCGCTTCTTCAGGCTGCGCGCCTTGCCGACATAGAGGACGTCGCCATCGGCATTGAACATGCGATAGACACCGGGGCTGTTCGGCAACCGCTTGACGAACTCGCCGATCAGCTCCTGGCCGATCAGGCCGGTCTCGTTGATCCCGCCCTCGTTCCAGTCGATCCCGGCAGAAATCTGCGCGGCGGAAGGTTCACCCTCCACCTCGATATCGTCATCCGTTTCGTCGATCTCATCATAAAGAACACCGCCATCCGGCAGCTTCTTGGCATTCATTCCTTGATCTCCAGCACGTCGGGCGTCTGCCACGCGAGATGCTGGCCGCCGTCGAGTGCAATCATCTGGCCTGTGACCGAGGGCGTTTCGAACAGAAAACGAATCGTTCTTCCGAATTCCTCCAGTTCAGGACCCCTCTTCAAGATAAGGGCTGCGACCTGCGCTTGGAAGTCTTCTTGCAGCTGACGCTCGCTTGGAATCGACGGTCCAGGCCCGATGGCATTGACCCGGATGCGCGGCGCCAGCGCCTGCGCCATGGTTTGCGTCGCCGTCCAGAGAGCCGATTTCGACAGCGTATAGGAGTAGAAGCTCGGCCTGAGCGCCCAGACGCGCTGATCGATGATGTTGACGATCAGCCCATCGGCAGACTGCGGCAGCTGCTCGGCGAATTTCGCGGAGAGAATCGACGGCGCCCTGAGATGGACGGCAAAATGCTCTTCCCAAATGCCGGCATCGAAGGTCCGCAGCGAATCCTCGTGGAAAATCGAGGCGTTGTTGACGAGCAGATCGAGTGGTCCAAGCGCGTCGGACGCCTTCTGTATCAGCTTTTCCGTCTCATTTATTTTTGTGAGGTCGCCCTGGACCGCAACGGCCCGACGACCACTTTGCCGCAATTCCGCCGCAAACTCCTCCGCCTCGGCGAGCGAGCCGTTGGCATGGATGGCAACCGAAAAGCCGTTATCTGCCAAATCCTTGGCAATGGCGCGTCCTATTCTTTTGGCTGCACCCGTTATCAGGGCTGCCCTAAGTCTCTTCTCGCTCAAAAGCTTGCCTTCTTAACCCGTGAGTCTAGGTGCTTCCTATATAGGGGCGGGTACACATTAGATAAATAGGGTGCCGCGATTGCGTTGTGGGTGGTGATATTCTATGTATTATTTGAGAATATAGATCCATAAAATAAGTATTCATGATTTAACCATTCGTTATGGTTAACAAACAGTCTGTTGCGCTATAGCAACATCGAATTTCAGCCACCCCGCCGCCACAATCATTTCACAATTTGGCTCTTTCAAATCCGCAATTGGGCTCCACTTTCACCCTCGATCCGAGAGGGACATCTAGTAATTGCTCGCGAATGCTTCGGTGTAAAACAGTTGACGAAGAGCGCGAGACTGAAAGGAGACAAGTATGCGTACACTCATTGCTAGCCTGATGGCTTCTGCCTTCGTCGTAGCCGGCTTCACCGCTGCAAACGCTGCCGATGCAGTTGACCAGGTCCCGGAAGCTCCGGTAGCCCAGAACGAGCCGGTTACCCCGGCCGGTAACTGGGAAGGCTTCTACCTCGGCGGTGCAGGCACCTACAACATGGGTGACTTCAACAACAGCCGCAACGGCTACGCCATGGGCGGTCAGCTGTACACGGGCTACAACTGGCAGGCTGGCCAGATCGTTTACGGTGTTGAAGCCGACCTCGGCTATTCCGGCCTTGATCACTCGGCTGGCGGCATCACCGAAAAGAACCGTTTCAACGGCTCCGTTCGTGGCCGCGTCGGTTACGACCTGAACCCCTTCCTGCTGTACGGCACGGCCGGTCTGGCTGCGACCAACAACAAGGTTAGCGGTCTCGGCGACTCCGATAGCAAGATGGCTTACGGCTACACCGTCGGCGTTGGTGCAGAAGCTTTCGTCACGAGCAACATCACGGCTCGCGTCGAATACCGCTTCAGCGACTACCAGGACAAGGACTACAATCTGGGCGGCACGAACGTATCGCGCGGCTACGACGAACAGAGCGTCAAGGTCGGTATCGGCGTGAAGTTCTAATCCAGATCATCTGATCAACGAAAAAGCCGGGGTTTTGCCTCGGCTTTTTTGTGTCTGGTTATTGCGGCTTGAAATCGGAATAGGTGGGGAATTTCTTCTCGAATGTCCTCAGCCAGCCGATCAGTTCCGAATGATCGGCCTCCCACTGTCCCTTGAAGCGCAGATCGAGATAGCCGATCGTCGCGGCAAGAGCGAAATGGCCGCCATGCAGCTTCTTGCCAAGTTTCGGAGGATGGGCGCTGATATGGTTCAGGCCGCTGACGGCCTTCTTCCACTGCCGGTCGATCCAGGGCTGGTGGATTTTTTCCTCATCGCGGAAGCGGCGCTCATAGACGATCGCGAGCAGGCAGTCGCAGATCCCGTCGCAGAGCGCTTCAAGAATCTCGGCCTCTGTGCGCTTGCCGTTCTTTTCCGGATAGAGCTTCCGTTTCTTCAGCCGGTGGAAATAGTGCATGATGGCGACGCTGTCGAAAACCGACGTGCCATCGTCTGTCAAAAGGGTAGGGATCTTTCCGAGCGGATTGTTATCGACGAGGATCGCCGGACCGGCATTGGTGTCGACCCGAATCTCGGTGACATCGAGCTCGAGATAATGCGCCGCCATGCGCACCTTGCTGGAGTAGGGCGATGTCGTGGCGCAAAGAAGCTTCATGTTTCACCTGTGAAAATGCATTGGCGCGGCGGACTATTCCGCACGCTGCCGTCATGGTCAATCGTTTGCGACAGCCTTCTCTTCACCGCGAAGCCAGAAGGCACGGTGCGACGCATAGCGGTCCTGAGCCATGATATCCTTGAGGGCAGGGAGCATGCGGTGCAGCTCGTCCTTCAGCGTGAACGGCGGATTGACGATGATCAGCCCCGAGCCGGTCAACCCGGTGATGCCGCGGTCGCTGCGCACGCTGAGTTCGGCGCAGAGAATCTTCGGAATGCCGGTCGCCTGCAGTGCCTCGTGGAATTCCTTGACCGGTGCGCCCTTCTTCAGCGGGTACCACAGGCAGTAGGTTCCGCCCGGAAAACGGCGATAGCCCTTGACCAGTCCATCGACCAGCCGGTCGTATTCGCCATCCTCTTCGAAGGGCGGATCGACCAGAACCATGCCGCGCTTTTCCTTCGGCGGCAGATGCCCGCCGAGCGACAGCCAGCCGTCGAGCTCGGTGATGCGAACATGATGATCGCCCTCGAAGAGGCGGTGCAGCCGCGCGAAATCTTCGGGATGCAGCTCCATCGCCGACAACCGGTCCTGCGGCCGGAACAGCATGCGCGAAAGCTTCGGCGAACCGGGATAATAGCGGATACCGCCGTCAGGATTGAGCTCGCGAACCGCCGAGAGATAAGGCTCCAGCAATTCGGCGACCTGCGGATCCAGATCGGCTTCCATGAGTTTGCCGATGCCGGTCTGCCATTCGCCGGTCTTCTGCGCCTCTTCAGAAGACAGGTCGTAAAGACCGATGCCGCCATGCGTATCGAGCACGCGGAAGGCGGCGTCCTTCTTCTGCAGATAGCGGATCAGCCGGGCCTGAACGGCGTGTTTCAGCACATCGGCAAAATTGCCCGCATGATAGATATGGCGGTAGTTCATCGTTGCTGATGCCTGTCATGAATTCGCCTGATCGGCGCACTTTCCGGCTTTTGGCCGCTTTCCGGTTGGCATATAGAAATCACATGAACATTGCGACCCCCATTCACGCCAAATCCCGGGTCGGGCACACCGCCTGTCCCCATGACTGTCCCTCCACCTGCGCGCTGGAGGTCGATATCACGGACGACGGCCGTATCGGGCGCGTGCGCGGCGCGGGCGATCACAGCTACACGTCGGGCGTCATCTGCGCCAAGGTGGCGCGCTATGCGGAGCGGCTCTATCATCCCGACAGACTGATGCACCCGCAGCGCCGCAAGGGCGCCAAGGGGGCAGGGAGCTGGCAGCAGATTTCCTGGGACGACGCGCTGGATGAAATCGCCAATGCCTTCGTCAAGGCGGAAGCCAGGCACGGCAGCGAAGCGGTCTGGCCCTATTTCTATGCCGGGACCATGGGCTGGGTGCAGCGCGATTCGATCGAGCGCCTGCGCCACGCCAAGCGCTATTCCGGCTTCTTCTCGTCGATCTGCACCAATCCCGCTTGGACCGGCTTCACCATGGCAACCGGCACGCTGCGCGGCCCGGATCCCCGCGAGATGGCCCGCACCGATTGCGTCGTTATCTGGGGCACCAATGCGGTCGCGACGCAGGTCAACGTCATGACCCACGCCATCAAGTCGCGCAAGGAACGCGGCGCCAAGATCGTCGTCGTCGATATCTACGACAACCCGACGATGAAGCAGGCCGATATGGCGCTGATCGTCAGACCGGGCACCGATGCGGCACTCGCCTGCGCCGTCATGCACGTCGCCTTCCGCGACGGCTATGCCGACCGTGGCTATATGGCGAAGTATGCCGATGACCCAGACGGTCTAGAAGCGCATCTGAAGACCAAGACGCCGGAATGGGCGGCTGCGATCACTGGTCTCTCCGTCGACGAGATCGAGGCGTTCGCGGCCCTCGTCGGCCAGACCAGGAAGACCTTCTTCCGCCTCGGCTACGGCTTCACCCGCCAGCGCAACGGCGCGGTCGCCATGCATGCGGCGGCCTCGATCGCCACCGTGCTCGGCTCCTGGCAATATGAGGGCGGCGGCGCCTTCCATTCGAACAGCGATATCTTCCGCATGAACAACGCGGAACTCACCGGCAAGTCGATGAAGGATGCGGATATCCGCATGATCGACCAGTCGCAGATTGGCCGGGCGCTGACCGGCGACGCCGTGGCGCTTCGCCATCGCGGACCTGTCACGGCGATGCTGATCCAGAACACAAACCCGGTGAACATCGCCCCGGAACAGCGCCTCGTGAAGCAGGGCTTTGCCCGCGACGATCTCTTTGTTGCCGTCCACGAGCAGTTCATGACAGATACCGCCGAGATGGCCGATATCGTCATCCCCGCCACGATGTTCGTCGAACACGACGACATCTACCGCGCCGGCGGCCAGAACCACATCCTGCTCGGCCCCAAGCTGGTCGAGCCGCCGGAAACCGTGCGCAGCAACCTCTTCGTCATCGAGGAGCTTGCCAAGCGACTCGGCGTCTCCGATCGCCCGGGCTTCGGCTTCACGGCGCGTGACATGGTCGATCGCGTTCTCAAGGACAGCGATCTTCCCGATTACGACTATTTCCTCGAACACAAGTGGTTCGACCGTCAGCCGGATTTCGACGACGCCCATTTCCTGAATGGTTTCGCCCATGCCGACAGAAAGTTTCATTTCCGTCCGGACTGGGTGAACGGCGCCGCACCGAACAAGCCGCCAGCAGCCGTCGGCGCCCTTGGCCCGCACGAGGAGCTGCCGCAATTTCCGGATCAGGTCGATGTCATCGAACTGGCCGACGCCGAGCATCCGTTCCGGCTCGCCACCTCTCCAGCCCGCAACTTCCTGAATTCGAGCTTCGCCGAGACCAAGACCTTGCGGCAGAAGGAGGGACGCCCGGAACTGATGGTCAATCCTGAGGATGCGCTGGCACATGGCTTGGAAGCCGGTGATCTCGTCCGTATCGGCAACACCAGAGGCGACCTGCGTATCCACGTGAAGGTCACCGAGGAAGTGAAGCCCGGCGTTCTGATCGCCGAGGGACTGTGGCCGAACAAGGCACATGTCGACGGCGAGGGCATCAATGTCCTGACCGGCGCCGATCCTGTTGCGCCCTATGGCGGTGCTGCCGTCCACGACAACAAGGTCTGGCTACGCAAGGACGCCGCATGACGAAATTCGAGAAGGCTGGCGCGAAAATCGTCAGCGAGACCGTGCTCTCGCGGGGCTGGACCAAGCTCAGCGCGTACAAGATCGACTACACGGACTCGGAAGGCGTCACCCAGCGCCTCGACCGCGAGGTCTATCACCGAACGCCCGCCGCAACGATCCTGCTCCATGATCCCAAACGCGGCACCGTCGTGCTCGTGCGCCAATACCGCCTGCCGCCGGATCTCCACAGCGAGGCGCCCTTCCTGTTTGAAGCCCCGGCCGGGCTTCTGGATGGCGACGAACCGGAAGCGGCGATCCGCCGCGAAGCGATGGAAGAGACCGGCTTTCAGGTCCGCGACGTCCGGTTCCTGTTCAAGGCCTATAGCTCTCCCGGTTCCAACAGCGAAGTAGTGCACTTCTTCGCCGCCCGGATCGACACGACGGACCGCGTTTCCGATGGCGGCGGGCTGGCGGAGGAGCATGAAGATATCGAAGTGCTGGAAATCCCGCTCGACGACGCCCTGGCGATGATTGGAAGCGGCGAAATTTTGGATATGAAGACGATCATCCTGCTGCAATGGGCAGCGATGAACAGAGAGAACGTAGCGTTAGCCGGAAAATAATGGCGCGCTCCGGCGTTTCATCCGCCTGTCACGAATCCGGCCTATGCGCTGCGGTTTGTCCCCGCCTTGCCCCAATCAGGAGAAAACCATGTGGCTCAGTAATTTCACGCTCGTCCTTCCCGGTGAAATCATCAGCCAAGGCTCGGTGCGGGTCGAGGATGGCGTCATCGCCGAAATTCGCGACGAGGCTGTCGCGGGTGCTGCCATCGATGGCGGCGGACGGTTCCTGATGCCGGGTTTCGTCGATCTGCATGGCGACATGATCGAGCGCGAGATCGCGCCGCGCCCGAACGCGATGATGCCGATCGATTTCGGTATTCATGAACTCGACAAGAAGCTCGCAGCCGCCGGCGTCACCACGGCCTATGCGGCGATCTCCTTTGCCAGCGAAAGTGTCTATGGCCACGTCCGTTCGCTGGAAACAACCTCCGCCGTCATCGAAGGCATCAACCGGCTGCGTAATTCGCTGCTGATCGACCACAAGGTTCACGCCCGCTACGAGATCACCAATGTCGGCGCTGCTCCAGCGCTGGAGAAGCTGCTCGCCGCCGATCAGGTCGACATGGTGTCGCTGACCGACCACACGCCGGGGCAGGGGCAATACAACAATATCGAAGCCTATGTCACCAGCATGTCGGAGCGCCGCGCCATCACCAGGGAAATGGCGCTCGAAGTCGTCCAGAAGCGCATCGCCATGCGCGAGGATCCGGCAATCGACGTCAAGCTGCGCGAGATCGTCGCGCTGTCGCTGCGCCACAAGTTGTCCCTCGCCTCTCATGACGACGACAGCGCCGCCAAGGTCGCCGAAATGCATGATCTCGGCGTCACGATCAGCGAATTCCCGGTGACGCTCGATGCCGCTGAAGAAGCCCGCCGCCGCGGCCTCTGGACACTCATGGGTGCGCCGAATGCGCTGCGCGGTCAGTCGATGTCGGGCAATCTGAGCGCGCTCGATGCCGCCAAGGCGGGCCTCCTGTCGGTCATCGCCGCCGACTACCATCCGGCCGCCTTTGTCCCCGGCATCTTCAAGATCGCCGACGCGATGGAAGGCAATCTGCCGGCAGCGGTTGCCATGGCAACGTCGAACGCGGCCCGTTCGGCGGGCCTTCTGGATCGCGGCGAGATCGCCATCGGCCAGCGCGCCGATCTGGTGGTGGTGGAGAAGGGCGATGTCCACCGCATTCGCGCCACGTTCCGGGCGGGGCGGTTCGTCTATAGCGACGGGACGCTGCATCCGCTTCAGGCGATCGCGGCCTGAGGGTCTGCAGCAGGCCTCCCGACAGGTGAAGAAGGGCGCCTTATCCAGAGGCGCTCACTCCACTCGCACCCTCATTCCTGTGCTTGTCACAGGAATCCAGTGCGCCCCAGTCCTGGGGCGCGGGAGACTATTTTGAAGGGTAGTGAGTCATTCACCGCGCGGACGCGCGGTGGCTAGATTCCTGTGACAAGCACAGGAATGAGGGAAGAGGCGGGAGCATTGGCGCAAAAGTAGCTGCCGTGTGAGACTAAGCCTCCGCCAATCCATCAAATCAGCGAAATCACCCGATCTGTCCCCGCCGAAGCCGTACTACCGTTGCCGACAGCCTTGCCGCCTTCCATCCGCACCTTGCCCTCGGCAAACAGGCGGAGCGCCTGCGGATAGAGCTGGTGTTCGACGGTCAGCACGCGGCCGGCCAGAGCATCTGCCGTATCGCCCGAAAGTACCGGTACGGCTGCCTGACCGATCACCGGGCCTTCGTCCATGCCTTCAGTGACGAAATGCACGGTACATCCTGCAATCCGCATGCCGGCGTCGATGGCGCGCTGGTGGGTGTGGAGGCCCGGGAAGAGCGGCAGCAGCGAAGGGTGGATGTTGATCATCCGGCCCTCGTAACGCTGGATGAAGGTGGCGCTCAAAAGGCGCATGTAACCGGCGAGGCAGAGGATATCAGGGGACAGCGTGTCGAGGGCTTCGAAGATCGCCGCCTCGTGGGCTTCCTTGCTGGCATAGTCCTTGCGCACGAAAGCGAAGGTGGGGATGCCCTCGGCGGCGGCCTTGGCGAGACCGCCCGCATCCGCCTTGTCTGAGATGACGCCGACGATCTCGGCCGGAAAGTCCGCAGCCTTGGCGGCCGCGACCAGCGCCATCATGTTGGAGCCGCTGCCGGAAATGAAGACAACAGCGCGTTTGCGCGGTGTGCTCATAGGCCGAGCGTACCCTTGTATTGCGTGCCGGTGGCACCGTCGGCGCGGGCAATCATCCGGCCGAGAACGACGATCTTTTCGCCTTCGGCTTCGAGGGCCTTGGTGACGGCTTCGACGTTTTCAGGCGAGACAACGGCGATCATGCCGATGCCGCAGTTGAAGGTGCGCAGCATTTCCTTGGCTTCGACGCCGCCGGTCTTGGCGAGCCATGAGAAGACGGCCGGAACTTTCACGGCAGACAGGTCGATCTCGGCGGCCAGATGCTTCGGCAGCACGCGCGGAATATTCTCGGGGAAGCCGCCGCCGGTGATGTGGGCGAGCGCCTTGATCGCCTTGGTCTCGCGGATCGCCTTCAGGAGCGGCTTCACATAGATGCGGGTCGGGGTCAGCAGCGCTTCGCCGAGCTTCTTGCCTTCGGCAAAGGGTGCCGGTGCATCCCAGCCGAGGCCGGAGAGTTCGACGATCTTGCGCACCAGCGAGAAGCCGTTGGAATGGACGCCCGAGGAGGCGAGGCCGAGAATGATATCGCCTTCGGCAATGTCGCCCGCCGGAAGCAGTTCGCCGCGCTCGGCAGCACCGACGGCAAAGCCTGCAAGGTCATAGTCGCCGGAGGAATACATGCCCGGCATTTCGGCGGTTTCGCCGCCGATCAGCGCACAGCCTGCGTCGCGGCAGCCGGCGGCAATGCCTTCGACGATCGCCGCACCCTGGTTCGGGTCGAGCTTGCCGGTGGCGAAATAGTCGAGGAAGAACAGCGGCTCGGCGCCCTGGACGACGAGGTCGTTGACGCACATGGCGACGAGGTCGATGCCGACGGTGTCGTGATAGTCGGCGTCGATGGCGATCTTCAGCTTGGTGCCGACGCCGTCATTGGCGGCAACGAGAACCGGATCCTTGAAGCCTGCGGCCTTGAGATCGAAGAGACCGCCGAAGCCGCCGATCTCGCCGTCGGCGCCCGGGCGGCGCGTCGAGCGCACGGCGGGCTTGATCTTCTCCACCATCAGGTTGCCGGCATCGATATCGACGCCCGCATCGCTATAGGTCAGGCCGTTTTTTCCAGACTGGCTCATGCTGATCTCCGATGGCTGGTTCAGGCGGGATTTAACCCTGTGTCACATGCGGGTCGCAATTGCATGAGAGTGCGCTTTATGCAAGGCGGTGCATGGAGAAAAGCCCCAATTTCCCGCTCTTTTCATAGGCGCGGCGCGGTTTTTCGGCAGCAGGGTTGACCATCTTCCGGGCCGCATCCTATGTGCTTCAAAGGCGGTCGCTGCCAAGATCGCGCCGCGATGCGGGATGAACGGGGTAATCGATGCCAAATCAGGTCAGCGGTACGAGTCTGAAGCGCCAGGTCTTCTTCTGGCTCGGCGTGCTCGTTTTCTTCATCCTCTTCCTGCTGGTTTTCAGCTCCATCCTGCTGCCGTTCCTGGCGGGCATGGCGATCGCCTATTTCCTGGATCCGGTCGCCGACAGGCTGCAGAAGATCGGCCTCAGCCGCATGATGGCGACGGTCGTCATTCTCGTGTCCTTCGTTCTGGTCATCGTCGTGGCGCTGATGACGCTGATCCCGATCCTGGCCAGCCAGTTCACCGACTTCGCCGGCAAATTCCCGGGCTATATCGATCAGCTGCAGCAGTTCATCACCACCTCGCAGAATTCATTGCTACCTGATTGGATCAAGAGCCAGCTCGGCACCATCAAAAACAATTTCTCCGAGATCCTGTCGCAGGGCGTCGGCTTCATGACCGGCCTTTTCGCGCAGATCTGGAGCTCCGGTCTCGCCGTCGTCAACCTAATCTCGCTGCTGATCGTCACGCCCGTCGTCGCCTTCTACATGCTGCTCGACTGGGACCGCATGGTGGCGCAGATCGACCGCTATATCCCGCGCGATTACGTCGCCAACGTCCATCAGATCGCCCGCGAGATCGATCAGGCGATTGCCGGGTTCATTCGCGGGCAGGGCTCGCTCTGCCTGATCCTCGGCATCTATTATGCCGTCGGTCTGTCGCTGGTCGGCCTGAATTTCGGCTTGCTGATCGGCCTCTTCGCCGGGATGATCAGCTTCATCCCTTACGTCGGCTCGATGCTCGGCCTGCTGATTGCCGTCGGCGTCGCCATCGTACAATTCTGGCCGGACTATATCTGGGTCGGCGCCGTGCTGGCGGTCTTCTTCAGCGGCCAGTTCCTCGAAGGCAATATCCTGCAGCCGAAGCTCGTCGGCCACAGCGTCGGCCTGCATCCGGTCTGGCTGATGTTCGCGCTCTTTGCCTTCGGTGCGCTGTTCGGCTTCGTCGGCCTGCTGATTGCCGTACCGGCCGCTGCCGCCGTCGGCGTTCTTGTCCGCTTCGCGCTGTCGCGCTACCTTGAGAGCGATCTTTATGCGGGTCAGTCGAAGCCATCTGTTATCCGCAAGTCCAAAGCCGACACGAAATGAACGACGTAAAGCGCAAGGCGGGAGAGCAGCTTCCGCTGGTCTTTTCTCATGATACCGCAAGCGGGCGTGACGATCTCCTGATCTCCGACCGGCTGAGCGCCGCCGTCACCATCGTCGATGCCTGGCCGCAATGGCCGTCGCCGGTCGTCATCCTCGCCGGTCCGGTCGGCTCCGGGAAATCGCATCTGGCGACCATCTGGAAAGAGCATAGCAACGCCACCAGCATTCATCCGAAGGCCGGGGCGCAGGCGGCGATCGCGGCCGCCAATGGTCCGGTGCTGTTCGAGGACGTCGATCGCGAAGGCTTCGACGATACCGAGCTCTTCCATGTCATCAACAGCGTGCGCGAAAACGGCCACAGCCTGATGATGACGAGCCGCCTCTGGCCGATGTCCTGGCCGGTGGAGCTTGCCGATCTGCGCTCGCGGCTGAAGGCGGCGACCGTCGTCGAGATCGGCGAACCCGATGAAGAGCTGCTGTCGCAGGTCATCGTCAAGCTGTTTGCCGACCGCCAGCTTAATATAGATGACAAACTCGTGCTCTATATCGTCAACAGGATGGAACGCTCGCTGAATGCCGCCCAGACGATCGTCGAGCGGCTCGACCGGCTGGCCTGGTCGCGGGGGACTAAGATCACCCGGGCGATGGCGGCTGAAGTATTGAATGAATTGGGAAATTCAGGCCCGCTCGATTGACTGTCACAGTTCCGTCGTGAAACTGATATAATTCGCAGGGACGAATAAACGGGACGGACCGACATATGGACAGTGCAGTTGCCGAGCATCAGGAACCGAAGCCGGAAGCGCCGTCCGCCGTCCCCCCGCTGGAAGAGTTGCTCTCAAGCCCGGAGCGCTTCATCAACCGTGAATTCTCCTGGCTGCAGTTCAATCGCCGCGTCCTTGAAGAAACGCTGAATACCGAGCATCCGCTGCTGGAGCGCGTCCGCTTCCTTTCGATCTCGGCCGCCAACCTCGACGAATTTTTCATGGTCCGGGTTGCAGGCCTGGAGGCGCAGGTCCGCCAGAACATCGCGGTCCGCACGCCCGACGGCAAGACGCCGGCCGAGCAGCTGGACGCCATCCTGCAGGAAATCGACAATCTGCAGATGGAGCAGCAGGCCTCGCTCGCGGTGCTTCAGCAATATCTGGCCCGCGAAGACATCCTGATCGTCCGCCCGGGCGCGCTGAGCGACGTTGATCGCCAGTGGCTGGCGACCGAATTCGAACAGGCGATCTTCCCGGTGCTGACGCCGCTGTCGATCGACCCGGCGCATCCGTTCCCGTTCATTCCGAACCTCGGCTTCTCGATCGGCTTGCAGCTGACCAGCAAGCATGGCCGCGAGCCGATGACGGCGCTGCTGCGCCTGCCGCCGGCGCTCGACCGCTTCGTCCGCCTGCCCGATGACGGCAACACCATCCGCTACATCACGCTCGAAGACGTCGCGAACATCTTTATCCACCGGCTCTACCCGGGATATGAGGTGCAGGGTTCTGGTACCTTCCGCATCATCAGAGACAGCGATATCGAAGTCGAGGAAGAAGCTGAAGACCTTGTGCGCTTCTTTGAGACGGCGCTGAAGCGCCGCCGCCGCGGCAAGGCGATCCGTATCGAGACCGATTCCGAAATGCCGCCTTCGCTCCGCCAATTCGTCGTCCAGGCGATGGCAGTTCCCGACAATCGCGTCGCCGTTCTTCCAGGTCTCCTGGCGCTGAACACGCTGTCGGAGATCACCAAGGCGCCGCGCGACGATCTCCGTTTTCAACCTTACAACGCCCGATTTCCCGAGCGCGTCCGCGAACATGCCGGTGATTGCTTCGCCGCCATCCGCGAAAAGGACATGGTGGTCCACCATCCTTACGAGTCTTTCGACGTGGTCGTCCAGTTCCTGCTCCAGGCTGCGCGCGATCCTGACGTCCTGGCGATAAAGCAGACGCTCTATCGCACCTCCAACGACAGCCCGATCGTGCGCGCACTGATCGATGCCGCCGAATCCGGCAAGTCGGTGACAGCGCTGGTCGAGCTCAAGGCGCGTTTCGACGAGGAAGCCAACATCCGTTGGGCCCGCGACCTCGAACGCGCCGGCGTGCAGGTCGTCTTCGGCTTCATCGAATTGAAGACCCATTCGAAGATGTCGCTGGTCGTACGCCGTGAGGAGGGCAAGCTGCGCAGCTACTGCCATCTCGGCACCGGCAACTATCACCCGATCACCGCGAAGATCTACACCGACCTGTCGTTCTTCACCTGCAATCCCGTCATCGCCCATGACATGGCGAACATCTTCAATTTCATCACCGGCTATGGTGAGCCGGAAGAGAGCATGAAGCTCGCGGTCTCGCCCTATACGCTACGCTCGCGCATCCTGCGTCACATCGACGAAGAGATCATGCACGCCAGAAACGGCGCCCCGGCGGCGATCTGGATGAAGATGAATGCGCTTGTCGACCCCGAGATCATCGACGCGCTCTATACGGCAAGCCATGCCGGCGTCGAGATCGATCTTGTCGTGCGCGGCATCTGCTGCCTGCGGCCGCAGGTGCCGGGTCTGTCGGAAAATATCCGTGTCAAATCGATCGTCGGACGCTTCCTGGAGCACAGCCGCATCTTCTGCTTCGGCAACGGTTACGGCCTGCCGTCGGACAAGGCGCTGGTCTATATCGGCTCGGCCGACATGATGCCGCGCAATCTCGACCGACGCGTCGAAACGCTGGTGCCACTCACCAATCCGACTGTGCATGAACAGGTTCTGTCCCAGATCATGCTGGGCAATATCATTGACAATCAGCAAAGCTACGAGATATTGCCCGACGGAACGTCCAGGCGCATGGAGGTGCGCAAGGGCGAGGAGCCGTTCAACGCGCAGCAGTATTTCATGACAAACCCCAGCCTTTCCGGCCGCGGTGAAGCGTTGAAATCCAGTGCGCCCAAGCTGATCGCCGGTCTGCTTTCCGGCCGGACCAAGAGATAACTGGACCTGCATGGTTGAATCAGAAGCCCAGGGGCGCCTGCCAGGCATAGCCCCGGTCTCCGTCGTCGATATCGGATCGAACTCGATCCGCGTGGTGATCTACGAAGGCATGTCCCGCTCGCCGGCGATCCTTTTCAATGAAAAGGTGCTGTGCGGCCTCGGCAAAGGCATCGCGCTGACCGGCAAGATGGATGAGCAGAGCGTCGAACGGGCGCTTGCCGCCCTTCATCGCTTCAAGGCTCTCTCCGATCAGGCGCGTGCGGCGACGATGTACGTGCTGGCGACGGCTGCGGCCCGCGAGGCGTCCAACGGTCCCGATTTCATCCACAAGGCCGAAACCATTCTGAAGCGCAAGGTGCGCGTTCTCTCCGGCGAGGAAGAGGCCCGCTTCTCCGCGCTCGGCATCATCAGCGGCTTCTTCCATCCCGATGGTATCGCCGGCGACCTCGGCGGCGGCTCGCTCGAGCTCATCGATATCAGGGAGCGCGAGATCGGCAAGGGTATTACCCTGCCGCTCGGTGGCCTTCGTCTGTCGGAATATGCCGGCGGCTCGCTCGACAAGGCGCGCGCCTTCGCGCGCAAGCATGTCCGCAGCGCCGGGAAGATCCTCGAAAAGGGGGCAGGCCGGACCTTTTATGCCGTCGGCGGCACATGGCGAAACATCGCCAAGCTGCATATGGAGCTCAGCCAATATCCGCTGCACATGATGCAGGGATACGAGGTGACACTCGAAGGCATGATGCAGTTTCTCGATCAGGTGGAAGTGGCAAGGGACAGCAAGGATCCGGCTTTCCAGGCCGTGTCCAAACACCGCCGCGCGCTTTTGCCCTTCGGCGCCGTGGCGATGAAGGAAGTGTTGAGCGCCATGAAGCCCTCGATCATTTCCTTCTCGGCGCAGGGCGTGCGCGAAGGCTATCTCTATTCGCTGCTGTCCGAAGGCGAACGCCGTGCCGATCCGCTGCTGGCGGCCGCAGGCGAACTTGCGATCCTGCGCGCCCGCTCGCCGGAACATGCCCGCGAGCTTGCCGAATGGACCGGCCGGATGATCCCGTCCTTCGGGATTTCGGAGACGGAGGAAGAGGGGCGCTACCGCCAGGCCGCCTGTCTGCTCGCCGATATAAGCTGGCGCGCCCATCCCGATTACCGTGGCCTTCAGGCGCTGAACCTGATCGCCCATTCCTCCTTTGTCGGTATCAGCCATCCGGGCAGAGCCTTCATCGCGCTCACCAACTACTACCGCTTCGAAGGCTTGCATGACGATGGCTCGACCGCGCCGCTGGCGAAGATCGCCGGCCCGCAATTCGTCGAGCGTGCCAAGCTGCTCGGCGGCCTGCTCAGGGTCGTCTATCTGTTCTCGGCATCGATGCCCGGCGTCGTGAAGAACCTGCATTTCCGCAAGTCTTCACAGCCGGATGTCGATATCGAGCTGGTCGTCCCGCACGATTATCACGACTTCACCGGCGAACGCCTCGAAGGCCGCCTGCAGCAGCTGTCGAAGCTGACCAACAAGCGGCTGGCTTTCGTTTTCGAGTAGGCGCCTGGACGGTTACGCCGCGTTCTGCGGGAAGAGGGCGCGGCGGGTTTCCTCATCCAGCGTATGCTTGAAGCTATGGTCCTCTTTCATCGCCAGCGCCCGCTGCACGGCTGGCCGCTCCGCCATGTGCTGCATGAACCGCGCGACGTGCGGGTAGTCTTCAAGCCCTCTCTCGCCAAACACGTAACCGGCCGAAGCCGCCCAGCCCCAGAGGGCCATGTCGGCGATCGTGTATTCGTCGCCGGCGAGCCAGGGCGATTGCGAAAGTCTGGCGTCGAAGACGCGGTAGTGCCGCTCCAGTTCCTTGACGTAGCGGTTCTTCGCATAGGGCAGATCTTCCGGCGCGTAGTGCAGGAAGTGGATCGCCTGTCCCGAGAAGGGCGAGAGGCCGGTCGCCACCAGCTGCAGCCATGACAGCATCGTTGCCTTGCCGCCGATGCCGACTGGAATGAAGCGGCCGTGCTTTTCCGCGAGATACAGCAGGATGGCATGCGAATCGACGACCGTGCCCCCGTCATCGACGAGAGCGGGAACCTTGGCGTTGGGATTGATCTTCAGAAATGCCGGCGCGTGCTGCTCGCCCTTGAAGATATCGACCGGGCGGACGGTGAAGGCAAGGTTCAGTTCTTGCAGCAGAACCGCGACCTTCATCGAGTTCGGTGTCGCATGGAAATAGAAATCAAGCATCAGAAATCCTCATAAGCGCTGATCGCAACCTTCGACGATGGAAGGTTCAGGCTGAAGATGCCGATGCCCGGGACGTCTTACCAATCGATCCGGTGGATCGCACCTAGCGCCGGGATAGATGCCTTTCGGACATTCACGTGCCGCCTTTCCGCGAGACGCTCATCACCATCTTGCGCAGCCACATATGGGCGGGGTCGGTGCGCATCTTCGGGTGCCAGAAAACATTCATGCTGAAGGGGGACAGCGCGACCGGCGGCTCGAACAGGTCGAGCGATTGCGTGAAGCGCTGGAGGAACCGCAGCGGCAATGTGCAGATGCAATCGGTGCTGGCGAGCACGAGAGGCGCCATTGCATAGCTCTGAACCGATACCGAAACATGGCGCTCCCGGCCGATTTCCGCCAGCGCGTTATCGATCATTCCGGTAAAATGGCCGCCGGTCGTCGAGATCAGCAGGTGATCGAGGCGGCAGAACTCGTCGAGACCAAGCTCTCCCGCGCCGCGCGGATGACCGCGCCGCTGGGCGGTCATGAACTTCTCTTCGAACAATGTGCTTGATATCAGCTCGTTGGAGCCATCCTCTGCGGCCCCGACGAACAGGTCGATCTCGCCCTGTTCCAGCAGCCGGGCAATCCTCGACTTGTCGGGCAGGGTAAAGGCGATCTTCACCTCAGGCGCGTGCGCTTTGATCAGCGGAATGAGATCGGGCGCCAGGATTGCCGCCGGATTGTCGGTTGCGGCGATCCGGAAGACGCGCTTGCTCGTCAGGGGATCGAAGAGGTGGGCGGTGTTGACGAAGTCCTCGAAGCGCTCCAGCAGCCGCGCCAGCTCCGGCTGAAGGGCGATCGCGTGCGGCGTCGGGGTCATGCCGCGGCCGGAAATAGACGGAATGAACAGCGGATCGTTCAGCAGGTGCCGCAAGCGAGTCAATCGTGCCGAGAGCGCCGATTGGCTGATATTCAGCCGGACCGCCGCATGGGTGACATTCGGCTCCTTGAGAAGCGCATCGAGCGTCATCAGCAGCCCGGAATCGAAATCGGAAATTCGCTGGCTCAATCACATGCTCCCTGATCACGGTCACTGCCGTTCAATATAGGAGCGAGACACGTTGTCATAGGTGGATTGCCGTCCGCTTCGCGGGCGGGTCTTCGGCCGGTATCGGGAGACCGGCCGAGACTGTTCTTTCCAGCAGGGATTTCAAGCCTTGGCGCCAGCCCCGCGATTGGCGGCGACCGTCAGCCAGATTGCTGACACGAGGAAGTAGAATGCGCCGAAACTTGCGTAAGGCGCGATGTCGAGGATGCCAGGCATCTGAGCGCCGAGAGACTGGCTGATCATGAAGCCGCCGGCCAGCGTCGATTGCGCACCACTCAGCACCATCGCCCATTGCGCGCCGTACGAGCGCCAGCGGCGTACGCCGGTATAGAGCTGCAGCAGCCCCGACAGGATCGCCCAGATGCCGAAGGCTGCGAGAACTGCATGATTGTCCTTCATCACCGCGAGAATGACCACGATTGTCATGACGGTGCTGGCAACGACGTTGAGGCTTTGGGACGGGTTTACCTTGAGGCCGCCATTGGCTCTGGCATCGACCAGATTGGCAGCGGCATCCCAGGCCGGATAGATGACGAGCAGGATAGCCGCGATGGCAGGATACGCACCAAGGGCAACGGCTGCGGCCACCCAGGCAATCGAGAATATTGCGCGGGCGAAATAGTAAGACCGCAGCCAGGTGGTCTGCGATGAGGATTGAACTTGCATGTCAGGCTCCTTATTTTTATGCCTACCAACTAATAGGTAGGCAAACTTGTGGAGTCAATGGTTTTGATGTTTTTCTCGATACGGGTGGGCGGCTTGACATTTTTGCCTACCAAAAGGTAGGTGATGCTCATGGAGCAATCGACCTCAGAAAAAATCCTCGATATCGCGCAATCCCGCATTATCGCCGGCGGCTATAATGGCTTCAGCTATGCGGATATTTCGGATGCGATCGGTATTCGGAAGGCGAGCATCCATCACCACTTCCCGACAAAGGCCGAACTCGTTTCCGCCCTTGTCGGCCGCTATACAGGGCAGGTGAAGTCCGGCCTCGGAGGAGTGCTCGAGCAGATACCGCAGCCTGCGGCACAGCTGGATGCCTATGTCGGCCATTGGCAGAAATGCATCGCTGATGCCTCGCTGCCATTCTGCATGTGCGCCATGCTGGCAAGCGAGATCCAGATGCTTCCTCCTGATGTCGCAGCACTGGTTCGCGGCCATTTCGAATATCTTGCCAAATGGCTGGAGACGGTTCTGGAAGCCGGGGTTAGGCAGAATGCATTTCGCCTCAGCGCTTCGCCGGAAGCCCATGCACAGATATTCATGGCTTCGGTTCACGGGGCCATGCTCTCCGCCCGGACCTTGGACAAGCCTGAACTCTTCGCCGCGGTTATCGGCCCGCAGGTCGCTGCGCTGAAAGCGTAATTCATTGTCCGGAAATCCGGACAGCCCGTTCGGATTGTCTGCGGTTATCGCTTCGGTCCGCTTGCCCTATCTCTCGTGTTATTCAAACGGAGATAGACCATGTCCAATCTTGAAAAGTCCGGCACATACGCTCTTGGCCACCGCAAGGTGAAGCGGCTCGGCTACGGCGCCATGCAGCTCGCAGGCAAGGGCGTTTTCGGCCCGCCGAAGGACCGCGCCGAGGCGGTTGCCGTGTTGCGCGAGGCAATCGAAAGCGGCGTCGATCACATCGATACCAGCGATTTCTATGGCCCCCACGTCACCAACCAGATCATCAAGGAAGCCTTGCATCCGTATCGGGACGATCTCGTCATCGTCACCAAGATCGGCGCGACGCGCGGCGCCGATGCCTCGTGGAATCCGGCCTTCTCGAAAGAAGCGCTGACGCAGGCGATCCATGACAACCTGAAGAACCTCGGCCGCGAGGTCATCGAGGTGGTCAACCTTCGTGCGATGTTCGACGTTCACGGTCCGGCGGAAGGCTCGCTGGAGGAGCCGCTGACCGTTCTGGCCGATCTCCAGCGCCAAGGCCTCGTCAAGCATGTCGGGCTTTCCAACGTGACCGCCAGGCAGATTGCCGACGGCCGAAAGATCACCGAGATCGTCTGCGTTCAGAACCAGTATAATCTCGCCCATCGTGAAGACGATGCGCTGATCGCGCAGCTGGCCGCGGAGGGCACGGCCTATGTGCCGTTCTTCCCGCTCGGCGGCTTCTCGCCGCTGCAGTCATCGACGCTTTCGGAGGTCGCCAGCGAACTCGGCGCAACGCCGTTGCAGGTGGCGCTCGCATGGTTGCTGCAGCGATCGCCGAACATCCTGCTGATCCCCGGCACATCGTCGCGCGGCCATCTCCGCGAAAACCTTGCGGTCACCGATATCGTTCTGCCCGCCGAGGCTGTGACGAAGCTCGACGGCATCGGAGCCGCCAAGGGCGCATAATCCATAAAATAAGGGCGCCCGGCTCTCACCAGGCGCCCTCATCGTATCTCGAGACCCGAATTACTTCGCGTTCAGGAACTCGCCCACTTCGAGCAGGCTGAATTCGTTGTTGTCAGCCTTGTCGACGGCGCGGCCGGCCGAGAAGGGCAGGTTGTTGTCGTTGCCGATGATGATATGCGTGGCGTCGACGCGATCGACGTTTTCGATCGTCACGAACGGCATGTCGTAGACGCCGTCCTTGCTGCCGGCCTTCTTCTTGTTGTCGGGGTCCTTGATGTTCAAGAGATCGATATAGCCGATCTTGCGGACCGCCTTGCCAACATTGGCATCGTTGAACTCGATCTTGTAGACACGCTTCAGCTCTGCAGGAGCCTCGAAGCAATCCGGCTTCGGCTGCTTCGGATCGGCGCAGGCCTTGTCCTTGGTGCCCGCGCCGTTGTCGCGCTCGATGACGAGAGCGGTCGTCTCGTCCAGCATGTTGAAGTCGCCGATCGACGCGCCCTTGTCTTCGAACGGGTAGAACCAGCTGCGGCCGGTCCACTTCTTTGAGGCGACGTCGAATTCGATGATGCGGATCGCGGTATGGCCATCGACCGTCTCCATCTTGCCGTCGTCCTGGAAGAGCGCGCCTTCGAGAAGGCCGTAGAGCTTGGCTCCATCCTTCGACATCGCAAGTCCCTCGAAGCCGCCGGAGCGCTTCAGGTTGAAGACCGGGTTCTTGCCGACGGGCGTGCCCGGCAGCTGGATCAGCGCGTTGTCAGGCGAGATCACTGGCTTGCCATCGACAACAGTCGGGATGACCTCCGCCAGTGCGCCCTTGGCATCGAACTTCAGCAGATAGGGACCGAACTCGTCGCCGACCCAGAAACCGTCGGCAACCGGCTGCACGGATTCGATGTCGAAGTCGGCGCCGGTCAGATAACGGGTGTCCGAGCCTTCCATGACGATCGGGAAGGGGGCGATATTGTTCGGGTCGGAGAGGAAGAGGTTCTTGACGACTTCGGCCTTGTTGGAGGCCCAGTCGAACTTCATCTGATGCAGGAAAAGCATCGAGTCTGACGAGGTGAACTTGGAGCCGAAGCCGTTGTCGGACAGCGTCCAGAAGGTGCCGTCGGCCATCGTCTTGATACCGGAGAAGCCCTGGATCGGCTGGCCGTCGAACGGCAGCTTGAGGTCGGTGACGCGGGCGCCATCTTTGCCCGGAACGGTGCCGAGCGCTTCGGTTCGCTTGCGGTCAACAGTCGTGAACTTGCCGGAATGCTTCAGGAATTCAGGTGCATCGGCAGGAGCGGGTGTCATCGTGTTGGCAGGCAGGATTGCCTGGCCTGCGAGCGTGGCAGCAAATTCCTGCTGGTCGGCCGAAGCGGACGTGGCAATCAGAAGCAGTAGGGAAACGGAAGCGAAAAGAGCTTTTTTCATGGAGACCCCCAAAAAATGAAGTGGCGGTCCCGATTAGCAGCCGATCTATGTCGCCGAGTTGACTGTTGAGTGAAGCTTTGGTGACTGCGCCGAAAGCGGGATGGCTTGCGCCAGCGCCATGACGCCGAGCCCTTGGCCGCGGCCCTTGAGGGCATGCACGCCGAGATCCTCGGCATTGACGAAATCCGGCAGCGTCATCCGGCCGGCGAGTTCGCTGGAGATGAGGATCGGCCGGTTCAGCGCCTTGCAGAGCGATTCCAGCCGCGACGTGGTGTTCACCGTATCGCCGAAATAGGTGATCTTGTGATGATCGACGCCGATCTCGGCGGTGATGACGAAGCCGCCATGCAGGGCGGCGCGCAACCGCGGAACCTGCCCGTAGCGCTTCAGCCAGCCCTCCGCTTCGTCTTCGATAGCGTTCAGGATATCGAAGACGCAACGCACGCAGCGGCCGTTCTTCATGCCGCGGGCAAGCGGCCAGGTGATGATCGCCGCATCGCCGACATAATCGTCGATCGTGCCCCGGTTGCGCCGGACGGGTTCTGCAAAGGCGGCAAACAGCGAGTTCAGCATCTGCTGGGCGCGCAGGTCGCCATGCTTTTCGGCAAAGGGCGTCGAATCCACCAGGTCGATGAACAGGAAGATGCGCTCTTCGCTGACAGGGTTGCGGTAGCGGCCGGTCAGCATCGCAAGGAAGACGTCGCGGCCGAGCAGTTCGCGGACGCGTACGACGAAGATGACCGCGGCGCAGACGACGAGCGCATACATGAAGACGTTGAACGGCAGGACGATCGCCTCGACCCAGGATGTCGACGGGATGGCGCCGATGCCGCGCAGGAAAAGCCCGGCAACGGCAAAGCCGAGGCTCATCAGGATTTCATAGATGAACAGCTGCGCGAGGAAATAGGTCAGCGTCGGCAGCCGCTGGATCCGGCGTGAGAGGCCACGCAGGATCGCCTTGCGCTCGAAGGCGAGGATCGGCATGCCGATAAACAGCGCGAAGGTTGCCCCGATGAACGGCCTGCTGTCGCCATAGAACAGCACGTCGTAGAGAACGCCGCTGCCGGCCATGACAATCGAAAGCAGGAGCCAGTTCTGTACCGGTGATATTTCTCGCATCAGCGCTATCGCCTTGATTTGCCGTATAGTGTCCGGCCATGTAGGCGGCCGGTCAAGGCATTTCAAAGGCAAGAAGCCTCAGAGAGTGACCGTATCCACCTTCCGGCCGGCAAAACGCAGCGCGATCTCGCCCTTGATGAGCTGCAGCGCAGGCTCGCCGAACAGTTCGCGGCGCCAGCCATGCAGAGCAGAGACCTCAGCCTTCTCGCCTTCGGCAGCGATCTTGTCGAGATCCTCGCTATTGGCGATGACCTTCGGCGCAACGCCATGCTTTTCGGAGATCAGCTTCAAGAGGACCTTGAGCAGCTCGACGGCGGCCGCAGCGCCTTCCGGCGCCTGGGTGTGGCGCGGCACATGCGGCATGTCGGCCTTCGGCAGCGCCAGCGCCTCGTTGACGGCTTCGAGGACAGCGGCGCCGGACGAGGAGCGCTCCCAGCCCTTCGGGATGGTTCGCAGGCGGCCGAGCGCCTCGGTATCCTTGGGCTGCTGCTGGGCGATTTCGTAAATGGCATCGTCCTTCAATACGCGCGAGCGCGGCACATTGCGGGCGCGGGCCTCGCGCTCGCGCCAGGCGGCGACATATTTCAGGATCGCCAGTTCCTGCGGCTTGCGCAGGCGCATCTTCAGGCGTTGCCAGGCATCGTCAGGATGCATGTCGTAGGTTTCACGCGCCTCGAGCACATCCATCTCTTCCGAAAGCCACGAGGAGCGGCCTTCGCGCTCCAGTTCGTCCTTCAGATAGAGATAGGCGTCGCGCAGATGCGTGACGTCGGCCAGCGCGTAATCGAGCTGCTTTTCGGAAAGCGGGCGGCGGCTCCAGTCGGTGAAGCGCGACGACTTGTCGATCTGCACACCCTTGGTGCGGCTGACGAGCTGGTCGTAGGAAACGCTGTCGCCGAAGCCGCAGACCATAGCGGCGACCTGCGTGTCGAAGATCGGATGCGGGATCAGCCCGCCGCGGTTGAAAATGATTTCGATGTCCTGCCGCGCGGCATGGAACACCTTCAGAACCGCCGTATTGGCCATCAGCTCGAAGAACGGCGCCAGATCGATGCCCTTGGCCAACGGATCGACAATGACTTCGGTCGTCGGGCTCGCCATCTGGATCAGGCAGAGCTCCGGCCAGAAGGTCGTTTCACGCAGAAACTCGGTGTCGATCGTGATGAAGTCGGACTTGGCCAGCTCTTTGCAGGCGGCCGCCAATTCGGCGGTTGTTTCGATCATATCAATTCATTCACAAGGAAAAAGGACGTTTAACCTTCCTTCTCCTTTCGAAGTGATATGTCAATACGTTGAAGGCGCTGCTTGCCATACGGATGTGGGCTATTCGCCGGGATGAGGCTTCTCGTTGTGCTTGCGATCGCCTCTGGTCGCGAGGAACACGGTCAAGCCGAGCACAAGGCCACCTACCGGCACGATCAACATATTCAGAAATTGATCAATGGTCATGGCGAAAGGCCTTTCAGAGTTCTCCGTGCAAGGAAATGTAGTGCGCCGGAAGCTCCTAAGCAAATCACGACTACGAGGTTGCCCACGGATAGCAAACTGCTGGTGTTATTCAGACTAGCGATTGCGGGTTGCAAATGAGCCAACGGCGAAAACCGCGATCGCAACGCCATTAATGTAAGTAGCGGTCAGTTTGGTCCGCTCATTGTGGACAAGGCTCACGGTGCAGACTGTTCCAATATGGATGTCACACACTTTTATACAATCTAAGCGTTCATTGCGCAATCACCTCAAACGACCCTGACGTAGCTCGTCATGCCCGTCTTCTGATGCTCGATGATATGGCAATGGAGCAGCCAGTCGCCCGGATTGTCGGCGACGAAGGCGAGCTGCACTTTCTCGTCGGGCTGGATCAGATAGGTGTCGGAGACGACGGGCATCACCTCTCGGGTCGAGGAGGAGATCACCTTGAAGCTCATGCCGTGCAGATGGATCGGGTGCAGGTGAGGGGTGACGTTTTCGAGCTGGAAGATGTAGCTCTTGCCCAGCTTGAGCTCCGCAAGCGGCGCCGTCGGATCCGGCGTGTCGCCGGGCCATGGAACCTTGTTGATCGCCCAGAAACTGTAGCCAAGCGTTCCGCAGATGCTGTCGGCAGGCGCATTCTCGGCCGTGGCGCTAAGCAGCAGCGGGATCTTCTCGGCGGACGAGAGATCGGCCTCCGGAACGGGATTGGCAGCAAGCGCCCCGAGATCTCCGGCATTCCGCTTCAGCGATTTCCCCGTGGCGCGCAGGCTCGCAAGCGTCTTCGGGTTCGTGCCGCGAATATCCTCGAGCGTCGCGATCTCGCCTTCGCTATCGGGCATGCGAACCGCGAGATCCAGCCGCTGTCCGGGGCCGATCTGCAGCAGTTCGAGCGGAAAGCGCTTCGGCACCGGGCTGCCGTCGATGGCGATCACGGTAGCTTCGGCACCTTCCATTTTCAGCGAATAGATGCGGGTGACGTCGGTTACTGCGATGCGCAGGCGCACGAGACCGCCTGAGGGCACATCATATTGCGGCTCCTGATGCCAGTTGGCGGTGCGCACCGTGCCGTAGGTGCCGGTCTTGGCCGCATCGCGCGGCCGGAACGGGGCAATGAACTGGCCGTCGCCGCCAAGCCGCCAGTCGCGCAGATTGAGCACCACTTCGGTGTCGAAGACCGGATCGGCCGGATCCTCGACGACGATGACGCCGGTCATCCCGTGGCCCATCTGTGTCAGCGTGTTGCAATGCGGGTGATACCAGAAGGTCCCGGCATCCGGCGGTGTGAAGTTATAGTCGAAGCTGTCGTTCGTGTAGACATAAGGCTGCGTCATGAACGGCACGCCGTCCATCCGGTTGTCGATCCGCAGGCCGTGCCAGTGGATTGTCGTCGGCTCGTCGAGCGTGTTCGTCAGCTTCGCCGCATAGGGTTTGCCGCGTGCCATGCGCAGCACCGGCGGCATGCCCTGGTCTCCCCAGGTCATGATGTCCTTTGTCGGCCCGAACTCGGTCAGCGCCGCCTGCGTCTTCACCGCCTTCAGCACCTGCGGCTCGGGCGCCGCCTCGGCAAAGCCGAATTTGCCGGCGGCGCCGATCCCGACGCCATAGGCGCCTGCGACTGCGGAAGCTTTCAGAAGGTTACGGCGGGTGAGGAGAGGCATGGAACGCTCCGGGGGCAGGGATGCGCCATCTTTAAAGTTGACTGGCGGTTTCATCAATAAGCAAGTGCCAGCCAAACTGCCGCAGCCGCCTCCGCAATAAACCGGCGTCTAACCGGCGCGAATGTCCGCTAAGCCTTGACAAATCAGACCGTCCATGCGCTTTTCCGCCCGATTTTCTTGTCGGCGCTTGAGGGTGGAATTTGCCCTTGCAGCCGTCTCAGCAGATACCGGGAATTGAGATTATGCATCGCTACCGCAGCCACACCTGTGCCGCCCTCCGCAAGTCGGACGTCGGCTCGACCGTCCGGATTTCCGGCTGGGTTCACCGCGTTCGTGACCATGGCGGCGTGCTCTTCATCGACCTTCGCGATCATTACGGCATCACCCAGGTCGTTGCCGATCCGGATAGTCCGGCTTTCAAGACCGCGGAAGTTGTGCGCGGCGAGTGGGTCATCCGCATCGATGGTCTGGTGAAGGCCCGTACGGAAGACACCGTCAACAAGACCATGGCGACCGGCGAGATCGAACTCTACGCCCAGGAGATCGAAGTCCTGGCGGTTGCCAAGGAACTGCCGCTCCCGGTCTTCGGCGAGCCTGATTATCCTGAAGACGTTCGCCTCAAGTACCGCTTCCTCGACCTTCGCCGCGATA
This sequence comes from Rhizobium sp. 01L410, assembly GCF_056400165.1. Taxonomy (NCBI): domain Bacteria; kingdom Pseudomonadati; phylum Pseudomonadota; class Alphaproteobacteria; order Hyphomicrobiales; family Rhizobiaceae; genus Rhizobium; species Rhizobium sp. 01L410. The sequence continues at coordinate 51,234 of NZ_JBFTST010000009.1, read as the reverse complement.
CGCTGCACAAGAACATCGTCAAGCGCACGCAGATCATCTCCGATATCCGCAACCGCATGGCCTCGGCCGGCTTCGGCGAATACACGACCCCGATCCTGACAGCTTCGTCGCCGGAAGGCGCGCGCGACTTCCTCGTTCCGAGCCGTATCCATCCCGGCCAGTTCTTCGCCCTGCCGCAGGCGCCGCAGCAGTACAAGCAGCTGCTGATGGTTGCCGGTTTCGACCGCTACTTCCAGATCGCGCCGTGCTTCCGTGACGAAGATCCGCGCGCCGACCGTCTGCCGGGCGAATTCTACCAGCTCGACGTCGAAATGAGCTTCGTCACCCAGGAAGACGTCTGGGATACGATGGCTCCGATCGTCACCAACGTGTTCGAGCAGTTCGCCGAAGGCAAGCCGGTCACCAAGGAATGGCCGCGCATCCCCTACGACGTCGCGATCCGCAAATACGGCTCCGACAAGCCGGACCTGCGCAACCCGATCGAGATGCAGGCCGTCACCGAACATTTCGACGGCTCCGGCTTCAAGGTTTTCGCCGGCATGATCGCCGCAAACCCGAAGGTCGAAGTCTGGGCGATCCCGGCGAAGACCGGTGGCTCCCGCGCATTCTGCGACCGCATGAATGCCTGGGCTCAGTCGCTGGGACAGCCGGGCCTCGGCTACATCTTCTGGAAGGAAGAGGACGGCAAGGTCGGCGGCTCCGGCCCGCTCGCCAAGAACATCGGCGAAGAGCGCACCGAGGCGCTCCGCGTTCAGCTCGGCCTTGAAGCAGGCGACGCCGCCTTCTTCGTCGCCGGGGAACCTGCCAAGTTCTACAAGTTCGCAGGCGAAGCCCGCACCAAGGCTGGTGAAGACCTGAACCTCGTCGATCGCGACCGCTTCGAGCTGTGCTGGATCATCGACTTCCCGTTCTACGAATGGAGCGAGGAAGACAAGAAGGTTGACTTCGCGCATAACCCCTTCTCGATGCCGCAGGGCGGTCTCGAGGCGCTGCAGACCAAGGAGCCATTGTCGCTCAAGGCCTACCAGTACGACGCCGTCTGCAACGGCTTCGAAATCGCTTCGGGCTCGATCCGTAACCAGTCTCCAGAAGCCATGGTCAAGGCCTTCGAACTGGTCGGTCTCAGCCAGACGGATGTCGAAGAGCGCTTCGGCGGCATGTACCGCGCCTTCCAGTACGGCGCGCCTCCGCATGGCGGCTGCGCATTCGGTATCGACCGTATCGTCATGCTGCTGCTCGGCGCCAAGAACCTGCGCGAAATCACGCTGTTCCCGATGAACCAGCAGGCCCAGGATCTGCTGATGAACGCGCCTTCTCCGGCCACGCCGAAGCAGCTGATGGAGCTGTCACTGCGTGTCATGCCGCAGCCGAAGAAGGACTGAGCCTAGCTCCTTCACTCATTTCAAAGAGCCGCCTTCGTCACGCGAAGGCGGCTCTTTCTTTTGGGGGTTGCGGCGGCAAAGAAAAACCCGGCCGCTGAGCGGCCGGGTCATCAGAATGCAGGTCGGATTTGCCTGATCTTACTGGTTCGCGTTGATCTTCACACCGAGAACGTTCGGCAGCGTGTTCGGAGCGCCCATGGCAGCACCCATGATCGTCGGGAACGGCACGGCCTGGGCCGGTTCTGCGCTGACAACGAAGCTCTTCGGGTCGTCGAGATAGGTGTTCACGGCTGCGGAGATGGCGTTCTGCAGTTCGGGAACGTTGAGCTGTGCAACAGCCAGCGGTGCCATGGCCTTCAGTGCGTCGCCCATCTGCTTGCCGGTCATGTTCTGCTTGGAACCGGCATAGTCGAGCGCACGCTTGGTGATCGAGGCGTCGTCGAAGCGGATTTCGGCGCTGTTGAAGGACAGCTGCTGCAGCAGGCCAAGCATGGCAAGGCCGAGAGCCTGCTGGGCTTCTTCCTTGTTCGGGTTGGCTTCGGAGGCCTTGGCGGCTTCCTGCAGCGACTTCATGAAGGCAGGCGTGTAGCCCGAAATCTTGAAGGCAAGGTTCAGGCGGCCGACATTGGTGACGTCGAAGGCGAATTCGGAAATGTCGATCGTGCCGGGAGCCAGATCCCAGGCGCCCTTCATGGTGATGTCGCCATTGACATGCTCGAGCGCGAGCTTCTCGATCGCTTCCTTTGACTGCGGGTCAGGAGCGTTGCTGAGATCGGCCTTCATGCTCTTGAAGGCGCCGTCGAAGTCGAAGCCGGACTCGTCTTCGCGAACCGTCAGGTTCATGTCGGTCTCGGCCAGCGAGAACACGTCCTTGCCGTCCTTGGTGACCTTGAACGGGCCGGTATGCGCCGTCTCGTAGAGCAGCATGGAATCGATGCCGTCGCCCGTCGCATCAGCCGGGATGGAGATGCCGCCGAGCTTCATGTCGCTGGCGCTGACGGTCGCACCGTCTTCGGTGACGTTGATGTCGGGGAAGGTGGCTTCCTCGATGTAGTAGCCGCCGTCTTCGTCTTCTTCGACGCCCGTCAGCGTGATGTCGCCGATCTTCAGCGCTTCGCCGGCGGCAGGCTTGAAGCCGGCATTCTTCAGCGTCACCGTTGTGTCGTTGACATCGACGCCATCGGCAACGATCGTGCCGCCCTGCGCGATATAGGCAGCGTTCAGCTTCTTCAGCAGATCCTGGCCGTCGAGCGCGAACGCGTTTGAGGTGAGCGACAGGAGTGCCGCGCCGGAAAGCATAAGCCGGGTGGTCCGGTAAAATGTCATGACGAAATCCTCTGGTGGCGGTTGGGCTAGTCTATTGCGGGGTCGAGGCGCGTTATATTTGTGCGAACTCTAAATTTTAGTTGATACGCAAAGCAAACGAAGTCCAAATGACGTGGCGATGCTTGATGGCCACATGATGTCATTCTGGCATGTCATCCACAGGCGCAAGCCCCTCGATTCCTTGCCGTGGAGAGCCTTCTAGGCTAGGCAAGGCCTATGGGACAAGAGATTTTGCCGCCTTCCGGCGGGGACGACGACAGCATTCTTCCGGTTGACCTCAAAGCCGCGCTCGAAGAGCGTTACTTGGCCTATGCGCTGTCGACCATCATGCACCGCGCTCTTCCGGATGTGCGCGACGGCCTGAAGCCGGTGCACCGGCGCATCATTCACGCGATGAGCGAGATGGGCATCCGCCCCAACGCCGCCTTCAAGAAATGCGCCCGTATCGTCGGTGACGTCATCGGTAAGTTCCACCCGCATGGCGACCAGTCGGTTTATGACGCGCTGGTGCGCCTGGCGCAGGACTTCTCGCAGCGCTATCCGCTGGTGGACGGGCAGGGGAACTTCGGCAATATCGACGGCGACAATGCGGCTGCCTATCGTTACACCGAAGCCCGCATGACCGAGGTCACCGCGCTGCTGCTCGATGGCATCGAGCAGGACGCCGTCGATTTTCGTCTGACCTATAACGAGGAAGACGAGGAACCGACGGTTCTGCCGGGTTCCTTCCCGAACCTGCTCGCCAACGGCTCGTCCGGCATCGCAGTCGGCATGGCGACGTCCATTCCCTCGCATAATGCGCACGAGCTCTGCGACGCAGCATTGCATCTGATCAAGCATCCGGATGCCACGGTCGAGACGCTGGTGGAATCCTTCATTCCCGGCCCCGACTTCCCGACCGGCGGCATCATCATCGATAGCCGCGCCAGCATCATCGAAGCCTACAAGACCGGCCGCGGCGGTTTCCGCACGCGCGCCAAGTGGGAGACGGAGGATCTCGGCCGCGGCGGCTACCAGATCGTCGTCACCGAAATCCCGTTCCAGGTTCAGAAGTCGCGCCTGATCGAAAAGATCGCCGAGCTGCTGATCGCCCGCAAGCTGCCGCTTCTCGAAGATATCCGCGACGAGTCCGCCGAAGACGTGCGCGTCGTCCTGGTGCCGAAGAACCGCACCGTCGATCCGACGATCCTGATGGAATCGATGTTCAAGTTGACGGAGCTCGAAAGCCGCTTCCCGCTGAATATGAACGTGCTGTCGATGGGCCGCGTTCCGCGCGTCATGGCGTTGAACGAAGTGCTGAAGGAATGGCTGGATCACCGCCGCGACGTGCTGCAGCGCCGCTCGCGCTTCCGCCTTGCCGCCATCGAACGGCGCATTGAAATCCTCGGCGGTCTGTTGATCGCCTACCTGAATATCGATGAAGTCATCCGCATCATTCGCGAGGAAGACGAGCCGAAGCCTGTGATGATCGCCCGCTGGGACCTGACGGACAATCAGGTCGAGGCGATCCTCAACATGCGGCTGCGCTCGCTGCGCAAGCTCGAGGAATTCGAGATCCGCAAGGAGTTCGACGAACTGACCGCCGAGAAGGCCGGCATCGAAGCGCTGCTCGCCTCCGACGAGAAGCAGTGGCAGACGGTTGCCTGGGAAATCGGCGAGGTGAAGAAGAAATTCGCGAAAGCGACCGAGCTCGGCCGTCGCCGCACCCAGTTTGCCGATGCGCCAGAAGCCGATGAAGATGCCATCCAGCAGGCGATGATCGAGAAGGAACCGATCACCGTCGTCGTCTCCGAAAAGGGCTGGATCCGCGCTCTCAAGGGCCATATTTCGGATACGGCCTCGCTGACCTTCAAGGAAGGCGACGCGCTGAAGGTCGCATTCCCGGCGCAGACAACGGACAAGATCCTGATCGTCACCACCGGCGGCAAGGCCTTTACGCTGGGCGGCGACAAGCTGCCCGGTGGCCGTGGCCATGGCGAGCCGCTGCGCATCATGATCGACATGGACAACGACCAGGACGTGCTGACCGCCTTCGTCCACGATCCCTCGCGCAAGCAGCTGATCGTCTCGACGGCCGGCAACGGCTTCGTCGTCGCGGAATCGGAAATGGCTGCCAATACCCGCAAGGGCAAGCAGATCATGAATGTCTCGATGCCGGACGAGACCAAGCTGCTGGTCCCAGTCAGCGGTGACCACGTTGCTGTCGTCGGCGAGAACCGCAAGATGCTGGTCTTCCCGCTGGCGCAGGTCCCCGAAATGGGCCGTGGCAAGGGCGTTCGCCTGCAGCGCTACAAGGATGGCGGCATCTCCGATGTCCGCTGCTTCGCGATCGACGCTGGCCTCTCCTGGGAGGACAGCGCAGGCCGCATGTTCAACAAGAACAAGGACGAGCTGGCCGAATGGCTGGCCGACCGCGCCACAGCCGGACGCACCGTCCCGAAGGGCTTCCCGCGTAGCGGCAAATTCGCCGGCTGACACCGGTAACATTTTGGCGAGCCGCTCTTGGCGAGCGGTTTGCCTCCTCTATCTCAGTCCTGTCACCAAAAAACTGGGAACGGCTCCATTCCGAAGGCGGACGGAATGGCCCCGCAGAGAACCTGCGGCGTGCATTGGGCCTGTTACACGGAGGAAAATCGATGTCCGCAGAGAAGATCAAACTCACCGTTACGCATACCTATAGAGCGCCGCCGTCGGTGGTCTATGATTCCTGGCTCAACCCGGCGATAGCCAGGCGCTTCCTCTTCGCCACTAATGACGGCCATGTCATCCGCGCTGAAATCGACGCCCATGTCGGCGGCCGCTTCCTCGTCGTTGACCGCCGCCCGACCGGCGATGCCTGCCACAGCGGCATCTTTCTTGAATTGCACCGCCCGAAACGCATGGTCTTCAGCTTCTCCGTCGAAGATCACGACCATTGCACCGACCGCGTCCAGATCGATTTCGAACAGCTGGGCAGCGGCTGCCGCCTGACGCTGACACATGAGATGTGCTCGGAATGGGCCGCCCATGAGGAAAAGACCCGTCAGGGCTGGGCGCATGTGATGGAAGGTCTGGAGCGGGAAGTCGATCAGGTCGACCGGCTAGCGAGCTAGCTGTCGGCCAAACGGTTCAGCGCGGTTTTGTATTTCTGCATGCCGATCCGCGCTGCTTCCAGCTGCTCTTCGAAATCCGCTTCTTCTTCGGGGGAGAGATGGACCGGTTCCTCAGTCGGTGAGAGGCGCGGTTCCACGAGCGCTGTAAGGGCGACGGAATCGCCAACTTTCAATCCGTGACGATCGAGAAAATCCCGTGGCAAGATGACGTAGATGTCGGCGCCGTTCGTTTCGAGCTTTACACGCATAGTTGTACCTCGTGGCGAGAAACAATCTCATGGGGCGGAAGCGATCGCAAGGCTCATCTTTTGGGGAATGTCTTAATCCGTGCCGCCTTCAGCAAGCACCGATGGATCGAAACGTTCCCATCCGCGTGGCGTCAGATGTTCCTGCGGCTGGAAGCGGGTCTTGTAATCCATCTTCCGCGATCCCTGGACCCAGTAGCCGAGATAGACATGCGGAAGGCCGAGCGCCTTGGTGCGCTTCACATGGTCGAGGATCATGTAGGTGCCGAGCGAGCGGCGGTCGTAGTCGGGGTTGAAATAGGAATAGACCATCGACAGGCCGTCGCTCATCGTATCCGTCAATGCAGCCGCGATCAGCTCGCCGCGCGGCCGGCTCTCGAGGCCGGAGCCTTCCTCCCGCTTGCGGTATTCGATGATGCGCGTGTTGACGTGGGTGTCCTCCACCATGATCGCATAGTCGAGCACCGTCATGTCGGACATGCCGCCCTGCTGGTGTCGGTAGTCGAGATAGCGGCGGAAGAGCGAATATTGCTCACTGGACGGCTGGGCCGGAAATTCGGTGGCGATCAGATCGCTGTTGTTGCCCATCACCCGCGTCATCGATTTCGTCGGCTGGAATTCCTGCGCCAGGATGCGCACGGAGACGCAGGCGCGACAGGCTTCGCAGGCCGGGCGGTAGGCGATGTTCTGGGAACGGCGGAAACCGCCTTGCGTCAGGATATCGTTCATCTCGGCCGCACGCGGGCCGACCAGATGCGTAAAGACCTTGCGCTCCATCTCCTGCGGCAGATACGGGCATGCAGCCGGTGCCGTCAGATAAAACTGAGGGGATGGCGTGGTCTGCGTATTCATCTGACGCGGATGGTTCCTTCGGTGACCGTCAATCTTGACAGCATGACTTAAGAATAAAAAACGTCAACAGCGCGGCCGGTTTCTCCGCGCTATCATTTTGTCGTAGATATTTGATATGGCGCCCCGAACTGGCACGCAAAGGCCAGCCGGGGACTTTATTTCCGCAATCAGTTGGTGCGCACCGTCACGGTGCCGACCAGGAAGTCGTGGATCATCCGGCTGCGCTCGGTGAAAAGACCGACCAGAAGAATCAGCGGCGTCAGCACCGAGTTCAGGATCCAGAACAGCGCCAGGTGAACGATCGCCGTCAGGAAATCGAGCGGACGCCCGTCGACGCGCATCATCTGGATGCCCATCGCCCGCATGCCGAGCGAGGCCTGCGCGGGGCCGCCGACCGTCAGGCCGAAATAGATGCCCGCCACCAGCACGAAGAGCGCCGGATAGAGGAAGAAACCGAGGCCGAGCGTCACGATCGACAGGAAGAACAGCACGACCGCTGCCGGAATGCACAGCAGCAGCACGATGATGTAATCCAGGATGAACGCAAAGACCCGCCGGCTGAGCGTCCCGCTATAGGCGCGCCAGTCGTCCGGTGCGGCGTAGACGGGATTGGGGTTCAGGCTCATCGAGGTCTCCTTTGAAAAACGATGCCACTGATATGGTGTCGGCGGCTGGAGATGCAATGATGCGCGATTTTCAGCCTTTGGCGAGCTTGCGGGCGACCTCGATCGCGAAATAGGTCAGGATCCCGTCGCAGCCGGCGCGCTTGAAGGCGAGCAGCGTCTCCATCATCGCCCGGTCGCCATCGATCCAGCCGTTCGCCGCCGCCGCCTTGATCTGCGAATATTCGCCCGACACCTGATAGGCGAAGGTCGGCAGGCCGAAGGCTTCCTTCATCCGCCAGCAGATGTCGAGATAGGGCAGGCCGGGCTTGACCATCAGCATGTCGGCGCCTTCCTCGACGTCGAGTGCGGCATCGCGGATCGCCTCCGTGCCGTTGGCGGGGTCGATATAATAGGTCTTCTTGTCGCCCTTCAGCAGGCCGCCGGTCGAGATCGCCTCGCGGTAGGGGCCGTAGAAGGCGGAGGCGAATTTCGTCGCATAGCTCATGATGCCGACATTCTGGTGGCCGGCCGCATCCAGCGCGTAGCGGATGGCGCCGATGCGTCCGTCCATCATTTCGGAGGGCGAGATGATGTCGGAACCGGCATCGGCCTGCATCACCGCTGCACGCGCCACCTGATCGACCGTCTCGTCGTTGACGATCTCGCCGTCGCGCAGAATGCCGTCATGGCCATGGCTGGTGAACGGATCGAGCGCCACATCGGTGATGACGCCGATAGTGGGCACATGCTTCTTCAGCGCGATCGTCGCCTGGTTGATCAGGTTGTTGACCTCGAGACTGTTCGAGCCGGTGGCGTCGCGCAGCTCCATCTCGATATTCGGGAAAGTGGCGATCGCGGGAACGCCGAGATCGGCCGCTTCCTTCGCTGCTTCCACCAGCCTGTCGACGCTCATCCTGTTGACGCCTGGCATTGCCGGGATCGGCTCGACGATGCCGCTGCCGGGCACGACGAAGACCGGCCAGATCAGGTCGTCCACCGTCAGCCGGTTTTCCTGCACCAGGCGGCGCGTCCAGTCGGCCTTGCGGTTGCGGCGCATGCGGCGGTGTCCGGTAATGTCGTCGACGAGGTGGGTCTTGTCCTGCATTGTCTTGTCCCTGGCCATTCCATTTGCTGGCGCGCTCATTATCATGCCATCTTCGAAATCCAAACCGGACGATTGGCCGCGCCGCCTGATCCCGTCTGGCGAAGTGCAGAAGGCAAACATAAAGTCCGCCCCATGGAAAATGATTCTCCGGCCCTGCCGAAACGCACGCTGACCGACCTGATGTTCATCCTCTTCCTGAGGCTGGTGGCGATCACCTGTTTCTGGTTCGGCCTGCAATATTGGGGGATGCTGGTCGGCTACTCGCTGGTCGGTGCCGGCCGCTTCGATCTGCTCAGCCTGCCCTGGAAGGTTTGCGCCACGACGCTGGCCGTCGTCTTCCCCGTCGCCTCGCTTGGCCTATGGCTGACGGTCTCCTGGGGGCCGGTCGTCTGGGTGCTCGCCGCAGGCCTGCAGGTGCTGATGCATGGCGTCCTGCCGGAGATCTTCGGCTCCAACAAACTCATTGTTTTGACACATGGATTGGTGGCCCTGATGTACCTGGCTTTCCGTATCGCATTGTGGTTCGAGAAGCGCAGGCAGCGCCGTCAGGTAAGCGTTGATTTACCCTGATACAATGGGAGGTTTCCGGTAAGGTGCTGTTAAGCCTGCAGTTTAAGTAGAATTTTATTTGTATTCGATAGGGTCTGTCTCAAGGCGGGAAGAAAACCAACACCGCCAAACAAACAGTGAGGCAGTCATCATGAACACGAAAATCAAGCCGCAGGCGGTATCGAACTTCCGTGACCAGCAGGACCAGGACATCCGTGATCTTTACATGGAATCCCTTCATCTTGTTGAACGTCTTCACCGCCGTCTTCTGGATGTCATCAAGGACGAGTTCGACCGTCAGGGCCGCAGCGACGTCAACGCCATCCAGGCGCTCCTGCTCTTCAACATCGGCAACTCGGAACTGACCGCCGGCGAGCTGCGCTCGCGCGGTTACTACCTGGGCTCCAACGTTTCCTACAACGTCAAGAAGCTCGTCGACCTCGGCTTCATCAACCACCAGCGCTCGCGCATCGACCGCCGCTCCGTCCGCATCAGCCTGACGGAAACCGGCACCGAGATCGCCGAGACGGTCGCCAAGCTCTACGAACGCCACATCACCTCGATCGACAAGGTCGGCGGCATTGGCACCGACGAGTTCACCCAGATGAACAAGCTCCTGCAGCGCCTCGACCGCTTCTGGAACGACTCGATCATGTACCGCCTGTAAGTTCCTGAGCCGTTATTCCCGATGGCTGGGTAACAATTCAAAGTGGCAAAACGGACGTAACGGGGCGAGAGAAGGCGCCCCGTTACGTCCGTTTGTGAGTCAATTGCGCGCCCGTAAAAACGGAGCCGCGTGGGTCCTGTCGGCCCTGCACCCCGGCCACTGGCTCAATATCAGGCCGAGTTTGCGAGGGTTTCTGCGGCGCGTCGGGGCAGAACCCTAGTCTCTATCTCTCGCCTTCAGCGCTGCATGACGCTCTTCAAGGTGCAGCTTATGGGAATAGCGATCAGGCGTGATGGTGACGCTATGCGCATATCCGCTGGCGTCATCAACTGCCTTCATGATTTCGCCGAGAGTGGCGGTCTCGGGGAAAGACCAAGTTTCCCTGCTCAGGTAGGATTTGTAGACCCGCGAGCCGTCTTCATAGCTCGTGCCGTCCTCTTCGCGAGAAAAGATTTCAGCAGTCACAACGTATTTCCGTTCAACCATTGTCAGCTCCTGTGGCACCGAATCGTGAAGACGCTATCGGCCTTTGCCGAACGTCGCCATCGCAAAACTTGGGGGGTACCGCTGCCTTTCAGGTACGAATAATCTGCGGTTGCTCGCGTTTTGGTTATTGGATTGGGAGCATGACAATCGGACATCGCATTGGCGCTTGCCTCCGTCGGTCTTGGTGGGTCGCAGGGCGACGGATCCACGTAGGGCCGGATTTTGTCTTAGTTAACCCCACTCACCACCAGCGTGTCATCTTTGCAACGCATCCCACCCAAGCGTAATCGCCTGTATTCAGGCCGTTTTTTAGCCGTTATTAACCAGCACCGTTTACGCATTGATATGGTTTGGTCCGTGCCGTTCACCCGCCTTGAGCCTACCGCCGGTAGGTCTTCGAAAGGGCAGGCGACACGAATTGGCCATATTGGTATGGCAGCGGAAAGACGGTAGACGGCGCCCTCAGACAGCATTTCACGCCTTCACGTTTCCGGCTCGCAATCTTGTGATGCCCGGTGGCGGAAATTTTGTGATGCGCCGGAGAACGGAATGATAGTGGTCTGCGTTATCGCGCAGTGACTCGCAAAGCCCGCGGTTTCCTCTCAAGCCTGCGGCATTCATTGGTTGGGACTATGTCGAAGAAAAACGGAATTGAAGCTCTCTCGCGCCGCGCATTTCTGGCCTCCGCGGCCACGTTCGGCGTCAGCGCCTTGGCCGCCCCGGCATTGGCGCAGACGGCCGTCGACGCGCTGATCAACGCGCCGCGCCGCGGCGACTGGGACGATCAGTTCGATGCCAAGGCCGCATCGCGCACCGCCAACGCCATCGTTTCGAATACCCCGATCCTCGGGCCCCAATCCGTTTCCAGCATGCAGCAGGCGATCGCCCAGTACCAGCAGATCGCATCTGCCGGCGGCTGGCCGACCGTCAATCCGCCTGCCGACCAGCGCCTGCAGCTCGGTGTCACCGATCAGTCGGTCCAGGCGCTGCGCCAGCGGCTCTTCGCCACCGGTGACCTTCCGCAGGAAGCCGGCATGTCGTCCTCGTTCGACTCTTATGTCGATGGTGCCGTCAAGCGCTTCCAGGCCCGCCACGGCCTGCCGTCCGATGGCGTCATCGGCGAGTTCACGCTGAAGGCGATGAACATCCCGGTCGATGTGCGTCTGCAGCAGCTGAACACCAACCTGATCCGCCTGCAGACCTTCCCGGAAGAGCTCGGCCGCCGTCACGTCATGGTCAATATTCCGGCAGCTTACGTCGAAGCCGTCCAGGATGGCGCCGTCGCCACCCGCCACAACGCGATCGTCGGCCGCCTGAGCCGCCCGACGCATCTCGTCAATTCGAAGATCTACGAGGTCATTCTCAATCCTTACTGGACCGCGCCGCGCTCGATCGTCGAAAAGGACATCGTGCCGCTGATGCGCAAGGACCCGACTTATCTGACGCGCAACAACATTCGCCTGATCGATGGCAAGGGCACCGAAGTGGCGCCTGAAACCATCGACTGGAACGCCGAGAAGGCCCCGAACCTGATGTTCCGTCAGGACCCGGGCAAGATCAACGCCATGGCCTCGACGAAGATCAACTTCTACAACAAGAACGGCGAGTACATGCACGACACGCCGCAGCAGGGCCTGTTCAACAAGCTGATGCGCTTCGAATCCTCCGGCTGCGTCCGCGTTCAGAACGTCCGCGACCTGACGACCTGGCTGCTCGGCGAGACCCCGGGCTGGCCGCGCCAGCAGATGGAGCAGGTCATCGCCAGCCGCGTCAACACGCCGATCAAGCTCTCTGAAGAGGTCCCGGTCTACTTCGTCTACATCTCAGCCTGGGGCATGCCCGACGGCGTCGTCCAGTTCCGCGACGACATCTACCAGATGGACGGCAATGCCGAACTGGCGCTGGACACGACGGCAACGACGGAACAGCCGGTTCAGTAAGGGCTGGTGTTTATAGAGTTTGAGAAAGCCGCGCCTCGTGCGCGGCTTTTTTGTTTGGTCGCCTACATCTCTTCCCTCATCCCTGTGCTTGTCACCCACCGCGCGTCTGCGCGGTGAATGACGCATGCGGGGCATAGGATTCTCCCGCGCCCAAGGACTTGGTCGCACTGGATTCCTGTGACGAGCACAGGAATGAGGGAGGTCGGCGATCCCGCGCGTAGATTGCCCAGCAAATGTCGTTCTTCGTATTGCTCTGGCGCAAACGGAAGGCTAAAGCTGCGGCCATTCAAGTTGAGGAGCCCGCCATGACCAATGCTTCCACACAGACCTTCTTCAATCGTTCGCTCGCCGATACCGATCCTGAGATCTTCGGCGCGATCGGCAAGGAGCTCGGCCGCCAGCGCCATGAGATCGAACTCATCGCCTCGGAAAACATCGTTTCCCGTGCGGTTCTGGAAGCCCAGGGCTCGATCATGACCAACAAGTACGCCGAAGGTTATCCGGGCAAGCGTTACTACGGCGGCTGCCAGTATGTGGACATCGCCGAAGAACTGGCGATCGAACGCGCCAAGAAGCTCTTCGGCGTCAACTTTGCCAACGTTCAGCCGAACTCCGGTTCGCAGATGAACCAGGCCGTGTTTCTGGCGCTGCTGCAGCCGGGTGACACCTTCATGGGTCTCGACCTCAATTCGGGCGGTCACCTGACGCATGGTTCGCCTGTCAACATGTCCGGCAAGTGGTTCAACGTCGTGTCCTACGGCGTGCGCGAAGGCGACAACCTGCTCGACATGGACGAAGTTGCCCGCAAGGCCGAGGAAACCAAGCCGAAGCTGATCATCGCCGGCGGCACCGCTTACTCCCGCATCTGGGACTGGAAGCGTTTCCGCGAGATCGCCGACAGCGTTGGCGCCTATCTGATGGTCGACATGGCCCACATCGCCGGTCTCGTTGCCGGTGGCCAGCATCCGTCGCCGTTCCCGCATTGCCACGTTGCCACGACCACGACTCACAAGTCGCTGCGCGGCCCGCGCGGCGGCGTGATCCTCACCAATGACGAGGATCTGGCGAAGAAGTTCAATTCGGCCGTCTTCCCGGGTCTCCAGGGCGGTCCGCTGATGCACATCATCGCTGCCAAGGCCGTTGCCTTCGGCGAAGCGCTGCAGCCCGAGTTCAAGGATTACGCGGCGCAGATCGTCAAGAACGCCAAGGCGCTTGCCGAAACGCTCATCGCCGGCGGCCTCGATGTCGTTTCCGGCGGCACCGACAACCACCTGATGCTGGTCGACCTTCGCAAGAAGAACGCGACGGGCAAGCGCGCCGAACAGGCGCTCGGCCGCGCCTTCATCACCTGCAACAAGAACGGCATTCCGTTCGACCCTGAAAAGCCCTTCGTCACCTCTGGCGTGCGCCTCGGCGCGCCTGCCGGTACGACCCGCGGCTTCAAGGAAGCGGAATTCAAGGAAATCGGCAAGCTGATCGTCGAGGTTCTCGATGGCCTGAAGGCCGCCAATTCCGACGAAGGCAATGCCGGTGTCGAAGCCGCCGTGCGGGATAAGGTGATGAACCTCACCAACCGCTTCCCAATGTACGATTACATCGGCTAAGGATAGCGCATGCGCTGCCCATTCTGCGGATCGGAAGACACACAGGTCAAGGATTCACGCCCGGCGGAGGACAACACGTCCATCCGCCGCAGGCGTATCTGTCCCGATTGCGGCGGCCGCTTCACGACCTTCGAGCGCGTGCAGCTGCGCGAGCTGATGGTGGTCAAGAAGACCGGCCGCAAGGTGCCTTTCGACCGCGACAAGCTGGTTCGCTCCTTCGAGATCGCGCTGCGCAAGCGCCCGGTCGATCGTGACCGGATCGAGCGGGCCGTCTCCGGAATCGTCCGCCGTCTCGAAAGTTCGGGCGAAGTGGAAATCAGCTCCGAGGCCATCGGCCTGCAGGTGCTGGAAGCGCTGAAGAGCCTCGATGACGTCGGCTTCGTCCGCTATGCATCCGTCTACCGCGATTTCTCGCATGCCGAGGATTTCGAAAAGGTCATCTCGGAGATCAACGCCAAGATCGGCCGCGATACGCTGGATAGCTGAGCGATGAGCACTTCGACAGATGACGAACGCTATATGGCCGAGGCGATCCGCCTCGGCCTTTTGCATCTTGGCCAGACCGCGACCAACCCGTCGGTCGGCTGCGTCGTCGTCAAGGATGGCGAGATTGTCGGGCGCGGCGTAACGGCCATCGGCGGCCGCCCGCATGCCGAGCCGCAGGCGCTGGCCGAGGCAGGCAGCCGCGCCGAGGGCGCCACCGCCTATGTGACGCTCGAACCCTGCTCGCATTTTGGCAAGACACCGCCTTGCGCCAATTCGCTGATTGCGGCGGGCGTCTCCCGTGTGGTGATCAGCGTCACCGATCCCGACGAGCGCGTGTCCGGCCGCGGCATTGCGATGCTTGAGGATGCCGGGATCACCGTCGATACTGGCGTTCTGGAAGAGGAGGGCAGGCGCTCGCTCGGTGCCTATCTCACACGCCAGACGAAGAAGCGGCCCTATGTGACTCTCAAGCTTGCGGTTTCCGCCGACGGCATGATCGGCCGCCAGGGCGCGGGGCAGGTGGCGATCACCGGGCCGCTAGCGCGCGCCGAGGTTCAGAAGCTCAGGGCGGAGTCGGATGCGATATTGATCGGCATCGGCACGGCGATTGCCGACGATCCGGAACTGACGGTGCGGATCGCCGGGCAGGAGACCCGCTCGCCGGTTCGTATCGTGCTGGATCCGATGCTGTCGCTGCCGGTGACCGGCAAGCTGGCGGGGACCGCGCGGGATGTGCCGGTGATTGTGGTGGCGAGGGAAGAGCTATCCGATTTGGCGGATGTTGAGGGATCACCCCCCTCTGTCCTGCCGGACATCTCCCCCTCAAGGGGGGAGATCGACTCACGGATAGCATCTCCCCAAACAAGCGAAACTGGAACGAGCGGCCGCCCCCAGCCAATCTCCCCCCTTGAGGGGGAGATGCCCGGCAGGGCAGAGGGGGGTAACCCAACCACGGACACCAGCGAATTGGACTCCCGCCGCACCGCCCTCGAAGCGCTCGGCATCGAAATCCTCTACTGCAATCCCTACCACCCGGAAGTCCTGCTCCCGGCGCTGGCATCCCGCGGCATCTCCTCGCTGATCGTCGAGGGCGGCGCCAGGACCGCAAGGCTTTTCCTCGACGCCGGCCTCGTCGATCGCATCCAGCTCTACCAGGGCGATGTGGTGATCGGCGCCGATGGTATTGAATCGCCGGTGACGAAGACCGATATGCCATCCGGTTTCGCCCTGAGGGGCACATTTGCATTCGGGCCTGACCGAATGGACGAATACGAAAGAGAGCTTTGATGTTCACCGGCATTGTTACCGATATGGGCAGGATAGAATCCGTTTCCGCGATGAACGAGGGCGTCAAGCTGCGCGTCGCCACCAGCTACGATCCGGCGACCATCGACATGGGCGCGTCCATCTCGCATTCCGGCGTCTGCCTGACGGTCACGGGACTGCCCGCCGAAGGCAGCAACGGCCGCTGGTTCGAGGTCGAGGCCTGGGAAGAGGCGTTGAGGCTGACGACGATCGCCACCTGGAAGGAAGGCAGCCGGGTCAATCTCGAGCGCTCGCTGAAGATCGGCGATGAACTCGGCGGCCATATCGTTTCCGGCCATGTCGATGGCAAGGCCGAAATCCTCTCGGTGACGGCAGAAGGTGACGCCACCCGCTATCGCCTGCGGGCACCCGAACATCTGGCGAAATTTGTCGCTCCCAAGGGTTCGATCGCCCTCGACGGCACGTCGCTGACCGTCAATGCCGTCGATGGCACCGATTTCGACGTGCTGCTGATCCGCCACACGCTCGAAGTGACCACCTGGGGCGAGCGCAAGGCGGGCGACTTCGTCAATTTCGAAGTCGATACCATGGCCCGCTACGCCGCTAGGCTGGCAGAGTTCCCGTCCGCGAAAACAGAATGATCTCACCGTTGTAATCGGTACGCGTCACTTCGCGGAAACCGAGTTTTCCCGCAAGTCGGATCGACGGCGCGTTTTCCGGCGAGATGATGCAGGTCATCTCCATGTCCTGAAAGCGCTGCTCGGCCCAAGCGATCATCGCCTGCAGCGCTTCGCTCGCATAGCCGCGGCCATGGAAGTTCGGCGAGAGCGCCCAGCCGGTCTCCAGCGTGCCCTCGATCGACGGCGTCATCTCGCGGCGGGTTTCGAGAAAGCCGCATTCGCCGACGAAGCGGCCGCTTTCCTTTTCCTCGATGGCCAGGAAGCCGAAGCCCATATGGTGCCACATGCCGGTGGCGCGCAGCAGCCGCGCCCAGGTCTGTTCGCGTGTGCTCGGCACGCCGGTGATGTGGCGCACCACGTCCTCGTCAGCCCAGAAGGTGACATAGGCTTCGAAATCGGTCTTGCGGTGCGGGCGCAGGATCAGGCGCTCCGTCTCGATCGTCGGAATATTCAACATCGAAAATCGCTTTCTGTTTTTATGCGCCAGGCTCGTTATGCCAGTAGTCCAGGCTTTCATCGGTGCGGCCGATGACCCGGAAGCTCGGGTAGCCGCCATCCTTGCGGGTCTTGGCCAGGAACTTGCCGGAGTCGGGATATTCGACGATCTCCGTCGGCGACATCGTCGAGACGCCCATGTAGATCAGCGGTTCGGTCCCGGTATTGAGGATCTGATGTGCCGTCTCGGGGCCGCCGGCAGGCGCGCCGAGCACCGATCCCTTGGAGATCGCATGCCTTTCCGCTCCGAAGCGGTATTCGCCGCTTCCTGAGAGAACGATGAACAGCTCATCTTCGACATGGTGATTGTGGAAGGGGCAACCCGATTTGCCCGGCGGCACTTCGTTGTAGCTGATGCCGAGATTGGAAAGGCCGAGAAGCTTGCCGAAGGAAATATCGGTGCTTTCGTAAAGTGTGCCTTGTGTCCAATGATCGAGTTCGAGGGTGGCCGGGTTGATGACCGGTGTCGTCTTTTCTGATGGCATGTTTTGTCTCCCTTGGCGGGCAACAGACCATCATTCGGCAGTGGTTTTCAAGAGCGGGAATAGAGATATAGGGAAAGGCGGCACTCAGCACGCCGCCTTTCCCTGGTCGTGGTTGATGTCAATCGGTGAAGATCGTCAGGCTGCCATCGGCCGCCTGTTCGGCATTGATGACATTGCTGACGCTGACGCCCTGATCCGCGAGCTGGCGGGTAAGGCTCTTGTTGGCGTCGATCGAGGCCTGGATCTGATGGACTTCTTGCGCATCGCGGATCGGAGCGGAGCGCGGGCCGAACTGGTCCATGCTGTCGATATTGCGCCAGTCTTCGTACTGCTGGACGGCGAAGTTGCCGTGGAAGTTGCGCAAGGTCTGTTCAATCCCGGAGGCGGAGTTCATGCCAAGGCTTTCCGCACGGCTGACGCCAACGAAGGCGAGGGAAGAGAGGGCGGAAACGATGGCGAGTTTGGCAACGCGGTTCATGGTAGTATCCTTTCATCTGCCCGGACGGTCGGCTGTCGTGCAGGGGATCGTCGGCGTTACGAGAAAGGAATTGGGGCGCCAAAGCCGTTGCTTCAATGGCCTAAGTCACTGAAATTGCGTTAATTATTCTTCATCTTCCTTGCCTTTTTTATGCCTTATTCGGGGCGGTGGAAAGTGTATGTTGATGCGCTGCAGCATGGCTTTGTTCTATGCACTTGCAAGGATTTCAGGTTTTGCATTTCAGCCATGATCGGAATTTGCTTGCCATTCGCGCGAAGGCATGTTTTGACCGCGGCCTGCCGCATGGCGAGTTCTCTAAAACCGAAGGTGACACATGGCGCGGGCCGATGCTCCCCACATTTTGATCGTTGAAGCACGCTTCTACGACGACATGGCTGACGCACTCCTCGAAGGTGCGAGCTTCGCGCTGAAGGAAGCCGGCGCGACCTTCGACGTGGTGACGGTTCCCGGTGCGCTGGAAATTCCGGCGGCGATTGCCATGGCGCTCGACGGCGCAGATAATGGCGGCGTGCTGTATGACGGCTTTGTCGCCCTCGGCATGGTCATTCGCGGCGAAACCTATCATTTCGATATCGTCTCCAATGAGTCGTCGCGCGCATTGATGGATCTCGCCGTCAGCGAGTCGCTTGCCATCGGCAACGGCATTCTGACGGTTGAAAACGACGAGCAGGCTTGGGCACGCGTCCGCCGCTCCGACAAGGACAAGGGCGGCTTTGCCGCCCGTGCAGCTCTCACGATGATCGAGCTGAAGAAGAAACTGGGTGGGCTTGAATGAGCAATGAAACTCCGGAGCGTCAGGTAAAGGCGGCAAACCAGCGGGGCGCTGCGCGTCTTGCTGCCGTTCAGGCGCTCTATCAGATGGATATCGGCGGTACCGGCGTTCTGGAAATCGTCGCCGAATACGAGGCGCATCGCCTCGGCCAGGAAATCGACGGCGAAACCTATCTCAAGGCCGATCCGTCGTGGTTCCGCTCCATCGTCTCGGGCGTCGTGCGTGAACAGCTGCGCCTCGACCCGCTGATCGCGTCCGCGCTGCAGGACGACTGGGCGCTTTCGCGCCTCGACAGCACTGTGCGTGCAATCCTGCGCGCCGGCGTTTTCGAGCTGACCGACCGCAAGGACGTTCCCGTCGCCGTCATCGTCACCGAATATATGGAGATCGCCCAGGCGTTCTTCGAGGATGATGAGCCCAAGCTCGTCAACGCCGTCCTCGACCGCATCGCCAAGCAGGTACGCGGCGACACGCGGAAATAGACTTCGCGCTTCTTATCGGACCAAATCGCTCAATCCATTGTGCTGCAAGGGTTTTAGCCTCTGCGGTCTTGACGTCGTGTTTTCCACCAAGCAATCTCCGCACGCAAAGCTAGAGCGTTTCTGAGGAGAGAAGACGATTCGGCTGCGTTCGTGGTCGGGGCGGAGAAGTGCACCGGCAGCACTTTTGGAGGAAAGAGCGAAATGAACATTCTTTTATGCGTAATCGCATGCGGTCTGCTCTCGGTGGTCTACGCCATCTGGACGACCCGTTCGGTGCTGGCCGCCGATCAGGGTAATAGCCGCATGCAAGAAATCGCGGGCTATATCCGCGAGGGCGCACAGGCCTATCTCACGCGTCAGTACAAGGCGATTTCGGTCGTCGGTATCGTTGTTTTCATTGCAGCATGGCTGCTTCTCTCCGGGACGGCCGCGATCGGCTTTCTGATCGGCGCCGTGCTTTCAGGCGCTGCCGGTTTCATCGGCATGCACGTTTCCGTCCGCGCCAACGTGCGCACGGCTCAGGCCGCCTCCCACAGCCTCGCGGCTGGCCTCGATATCGCCTTCAAGTCCGGCGCCATCACGGGTATGCTCGTTGCCGGTCTCGCGCTGCTCGGCGTGTCGATCTATTATTACGTCCTGACAGGCATTCTCGGTCACGAATCCGGATCGCGCGAGGTCATCGATGCGCTTGTGTCGCTCGGCTTCGGTGCATCGCTGATCTCGATCTTCGCCCGTCTGGGCGGCGGCATCTTCACCAAGGGTGCCGACGTCGGCGGCGACCTCGTCGGTAAAGTGGAAGCGGGTATTCCGGAAGATGATCCGCGCAACCCGGCCACGATCGCCGATAACGTCGGCGACAATGTCGGTGACTGCGCAGGCATGGCTGCCGACCTGTTCGAGACCTATGCTGTCTCGGTCGTCGCAACCATGGTGCTTGCCGCCATTTTCTTTGCCGGTGCGCCCATCCTGCAGTCGGCGATGATCTATCCGCTGGCGATCTGCGGCGTTTGCATCATCACCTCGATCATCGGCACCTTCTTCGTCAAGCTCGGCTCGAACGGTTCGATCATGGGCGCTCTCTACAAGGGTCTGATCGTCACCGGCCTGCTGTCGATCGTCGGTCTCGGTATTGCCACATCGCTGACCGTCGGCTGGGGCTCGCTCGGCACCGTTGCCGGACATGAGATCACCGGCACGAACCTCTTCATCTGCGGTCTTGTCGGTCTTGTGGTCACGGCGTTGATCGTCGTTATCACCGAGTACTACACAGGCACAGGCAAGCGCCCCGTCGTCTCGATCGCCCAGGCATCGGTGACCGGTCACGGCACCAACGTCATCCAGGGTCTCGCAGTCTCGCTGGAATCGACAGCGCTTCCCGCCATCGTCATCGTTGGCGGTATCCTGGCGACCTACCAGTTCGGCGGCCTGTTCGGCACCGGTATCGCGGTCACCTCGATGCTCGGCCTTGCCGGTATGATCGTGGCGCTCGATGCCTTCGGTCCGGTCACCGACAATGCCGGCGGCATCGCCGAAATGGCGCATCTGCCGCCCGAAGTGCGCAAGTCGACCGACGCGCTCGACGCCGTCGGCAATACGACGAAGGCCGTCACCAAGGGCTACGCGATCGGTTCTGCCGGTCTCGGTGCGCTGGTGCTGTTCGCCGCCTATGCCAACGACCTGCAATACTTCGCCGCCCATGGCGACCAGTATCCGTATTTCGCAGGCATCGGCACGATCTCCTTCGATCTGTCGAACCCCTACGTTGTCGCCGGTCTGCTGTTCGGTGGTCTGATCCCCTATCTGTTCGGCGGTATCGCCATGACGGCCGTCGGCCGCGCGGCGGGCGCCATCGTCGAGGAAGTGCGCAAGCAGTTCCGCGAAAAGCCGGGCATCATGCAGGGCACGGAAAAGCCGGATTACGGCCGCGCCGTTGACCTTCTGACCAAGGCGGCAATCCGCGAGATGATCATCCCCTCGCTGCTGCCGGTTCTGGCGCCCATCGTCGTCTACTTCGGCGTTCTCTTGATCTCCGGCTCCAAGGCCTCGGCCTTTGCGGCGCTCGGCGCCTCTCTGCTCGGCGTGATCATCAACGGCCTCTTCGTCGCCATCTCGATGACTTCGGGCGGCGGCGCATGGGACAACGCCAAGAAGTCCTTCGAAGACGGCTTCGTCGACAAGGACGGCAACCGTCACATGAAGGGTTCGGAAGCCCACAAGGCATCCGTCACTGGCGATACCGTCGGCGACCCCTACAAGGACACCGCTGGCCCGGCCGTCAACCCGGCGATCAAGATCACCAATATCGTCGCACTTCTGCTGCTTGCGATCCTCGCCGGCATGTAAGGGGAGGCGATAGCCTGAAACGAAGAAACCCGCCGGAGCGATCCGGCGGGTTTCTTCATTGTTCCTGCAATCGCAGTCTTACTTGATGCTTGCCGGGTTCTGAGGATTGCCGTCCGGTGTGCCGAACAGGCTCTTTGCCGCGCTGCCTGCGCCGCCCGAGAGAACCTGCTGCAGGAAGGTGAGTTCGCGGCCGCCGGTCGGCGTGACGCGCGAGATCGTGTCGAACACCTTGCCGTCCTGGAGCGTGTAGTTGGCGCGCCGCGCCACGACGCCGTCCTTGTCGAAATAGATGGCGAGAACGGTCTGGTCCACCACCTTCAGCTTCTGGAAGGCGACGGAGCGCGTGCGGCGCTGCGAGATATAATAGAAGACTTCGTTGTCGAAGGTAGCGGTCGTCGAAGGCGTGCCGAGCGAAAGCAGGACCTGCTCGCGGCTAGAGCCCTCGGGGACGAGGTTGAGCGACTCCGCATCGACGACATAGCCGCCGTTCAGCACGGTGCCGGTCTGGCAACCTGTCAGTCCCGCTGAAGCAATCATGATCGCAATGGCCGCGCTGCTGAAGAACTTTACGTCAGACTTGAAATACCGTTTCTTCAACGACATCTACTCCCCTTGAGTATCGGTAGGCGGCTTTGGGCCATGCTTGAGCACCGCTGATGCAAAACCTTTGTGGCCTTTCCGGGGTCGAATTCTCCCAATTCGCCGCGTCGCAGCCCTGAAAGGGCGCTGTCCCGAAAGTGGCCACCTTCGGCATTGCAATTCGCGCCTGCTTCGGTAAACCAGCTTTCGAATTCATGCAACACGGCCCACGCAACTCCGCGTGAAGAATGAGGCATTTCCGGAAAAAACAATGATCTTCGGGCTCTTTCGTAAGAAAAACAACAATCAGGCGATCGTCGAACGGCAGTATTCGACGCTGACGGCTGCGGCCCGTATGCCCGAATTCTATGAGACGATGAATGTGCCCGACACGGTCATGGGCCGTTTCGAGATGCTGTCGCTGGTGATGATCCTGTTCTTCCGCCGCACCCGGGCATCGGGAACCAGCGGTCAGGAGATCGCCCAGGAGATCGTCGATGCCTTCTTTCAGGATATCGACTATTCGATCCGCGAGCTCGGTATCGGCGACAACAGCGTGCCGAAGCGCATGAAAAAACTCGCCGGCATGTTCTATGGCCGTCTCGAAGCCTATTCGAAGGCGATGGATGCAGGAAATAGCGAGGAGCTTGCCACGGCATTGTCCCGCAATATCCACCCGAAGGCGGAAGCACCTGCAGATATGAGCGCACTGAGCGGCTGGATGTTCAAGGCCGAAGCTGCTCTGTCCGGACAATCCGAAGATCAGATCGCCACCGGTTCAGCAACGCTGCCGGAAGCGGTCTGAGGAGGACGTAATGAAGCATCAAGATGACGCCATTCCCTTTTCCTACCTCGTGAAGGTTGGTCATGTCTCGGCCAACCCCGTCGAGGTTCGCCTTGAGGCGGACGAGAAGGAGCGCAAGGCGCTGGCCGAAAGCTGGGATATCCTGGCGGTCGACGAGCTGCGTGCCGAGCTGCAGATCAACCGCTGGAAAAAAGACGGCATCCGCGTCAAGGGCAGGGTGCGTGCCAAGATCGTTCAGGCCTGCGTCGTCACGCTCGAACCGGTGCCCTCTGATATCGACGAGCAGTTCGAGCAGATCTTCGTGCCTGAAAATTCCAAGCTGGCCCGCCGCCCGGCCAATGATGCCGGCGAGATGGTGCTGGATCCGGATGGTCCCGATCTGCCTGAAGCCTTCGTCGGCGACAGTATCGATGCAGGCGCCGTGGTGACAGAATTTGCCGCCCTGGCAATCGATCCCTATCCCCGCAAGGCTGGCATCGAGTTTTCCGGACACATCGAAGATGACGGCCAGAAGGACAAGAAGCCTTCGCCGTTCGCTGCGCTGAAAGACTGGAAGAAGGACTGAATACCCGTTGGGTATTTGACATATTTGAGTTGTAAGCGTTACGAAAACCGGTATTTTGGCCGAAATTTCGCCTCCCCGGCGAAAAGAAGGATCAGGGACGCGTGATTAGAATTTCTCTCGACCTCATGGGTGGCGACTTTGGTCCCCAGGTTGTCATCCCAGGTGCCGCAAAGGCATTGGAGCGGCATCCGGATATCTCCTTCGCTTTCTACGGGTTGAAAGAGCAGTGCGATCCGGTTCTGGCGAATTTTCCCAAACTCCGCGACAAATCTGTTTTCCATGACTGCGAGCTTGCCGTCCGCATGGACGAGAAGCCCAGCCAGGCGCTGCGCCGCGGCCGCTATGTCTCGACAATGTGGCGGTCCATCGAGGCCGTAAAGACCGGTGAGGCCGATGTTGCGGTTTCGGCCGGCAATACCGGCGCGCTGATGGCCATGTCGAAATTCTGTCTGCGGACGATGGCAAATATCGAGCGTCCGGCGATTGCCGCGATCTGGCCGACGCTGCGCGGCGAAAGCATCGTTCTCGATGTGGGTGCCACGATCGGCGCGGACGCGCAGCAGCTGATGGATTTCGCTCTGATGGGCGGCGCCATGGCGCGTGCGCTCTTCGATCTCGAACGCCCGACGGTCGGTCTGCTGAATGTCGGCGTTGAAGAGGTCAAGGGTCAGGACGAAGTCAAGGAAGCCGGCCGCCTGCTTCGCGAAGCGGGCATCGAGTCGCTCGAATATTCGGGCTTCGTCGAGGGCAACGATATTGGTAAGGGCACGGTCGACGTTGTTGTCACCGAGGGTTTCTCCGGCAATATCGCCCTTAAGACGGCGGAAGGCACCGCCAAGCAGATCAGCACGCTGTTGCGCGAGGCGATGTCGCGCACGCTGATGGCCAGGATCGGCTATCTGCTTGCCAAGAGCGCCTTCGATCTGCTTCGCGAAAAGATGGACCCGAGCAAGGTCAATGGCGGTGTGTTTCTCGGCCTCAACGGCATCGTCATCAAGAGCCATGGCGGCGCCAATGCCGAAGGCATCGCTGCCGCGATCGAAGTCGGTTACGACATGGCCAAGAATGGCCTCAATCAGAAAATAGAAAACGATCTTAAGAAATATCACGCCAAGCGGCTGCCCCCGATCGGGCCGGAAGCTGCGTGAGCGACGGGGTTTAGCAAGTATGATCCGTTCAGTGGTTCGCGGGTTCGGATCCGCACTTCCGAAACGCGTAATGACCAATCGTGACATGGAGGACGTTGTCGATACGTCGGACGAGTGGATCGTCCAGCGCACCGGCATCCGCCAGCGCTACGTTGCGGGCGAGGGCGAGACGACCTCGTCGCTCGGCGAGGCCGCAGCCCGTGCTGCGCTTGACAATGCAGGCCTGACGCCCGCCGACATCGATCTCATCATCTGTGCCACCTCGACGCCGGACAACACGTTTCCCGCGACCGCCGTCAACATCCAGAACCGTCTCGGCATGAGCCATGGCTTCGCTTTCGACGTTCAGGCTGTCTGCACCGGCTTTGTTTATGCGGTGACGACGGCGGACGCCTATATCCGTGGCGGCCTTGCTAAGCGTGTGCTGGTCATTGGCGCCGAAACCTTCTCCCGCATTCTCGATTGGAACGATCGCACCACCTGCGTTCTGTTCGGCGATGGTGCCGGCGCGATCGTGCTGGAGGCCTCAGAAGGCGAGGGCAAGACCTCGGACCGCGGCGTTCTGACCGCGCATCTGCGCTCCGACGGCTCCCACAAGGACAAGCTTTTCGTCGATGGCGGCCCGTCGAGCACCGGCACTGTCGGCAAACTGCGCATGGAAGGCCGCGAGGTCTTTAAATATGCTGTCGGCATGATCACCGACGTCATTACCGCAGCCTTCGAGGCGACCGGCACCACGTCTGACGATCTCGATTGGCTGGTCCCCCACCAGGCAAATCGGCGCATCATCGACGGTTCGGCCAAGAAGCTCAACATTGCCCCAGAAAAAGTCGTCGTTACCGTCGATCTCCATGGCAACACCTCGGCGGCTTCCATTCCGCTGGCGCTCGCCGTTGCGGCCGGTGACGGCCGTATCAAGAAGGGCGATCTGGTGATGCTGGAGGCCATGGGCGGCGGCTTCACATGGGGCGCCGTATTGCTGCGCTGGTAACGGCATAAATCGCGAAAAACTGGCGACGAACAAGAGCTTGACCGTAAGGCACAAGACAAATAGTCTTTGTTCGCTTTCATAAGATATTTTGTAGTTTGGGCGGGGAAACCATGACCGGAAAGACAGTGACGCGAGCAGACCTGGCGGAATCGGTTTTCCGGAAGGTAGGCCTCTCGCGAACGGAATCCGCCGAGCTTGTCGAAACCGTGATCGACGAGATCTGCAACGCCATCGTCCGCGGCGAGACCGTCAAGCTTTCGTCCTTCGCGACATTCCAGGTCCGCGACAAGAACGAGCGCATCGGCCGCAATCCGAAGACCGGCGAAGAGGTGCCGATTTCACCCCGCCGCGTCATGACCTTTAAGGCGTCAAACGTCCTGAAGACCCGGATTCTCAAGGCGCATACGCTTCGCAAGGTGAAGCAGAAGCCCGTCAATCCGGCCTCCTGAGCCCATCCCGGGCACTGTGCATAATCAATAAATCATTGATGTCATTGCCCGCGATCTGTGGGAACGCGAAGACGTGACTTGAATTCGACGCTTCAAACCGTTGAAATATGATGAGTCGCGGATTGGACCGCCACCGAGGTCGCGTAGGGAGTAGGACGTTGGACAAGAGCCCTGATGCTTTTCGAACCATCAGCGAAGTTGCGGATGACCTTGATCTGCCGCAGCACGTCTTGCGCTTCTGGGAAACCCGTTTTCCGCAGATAAAGCCGATGAAGCGCGGCGGTGGACGCCGCTATTATCGTCCTGAGGATGTCGATCTGCTGAAGGGCATCCGGCACCTGCTTTACGATCATGGCTATACGATCAAGGGTGTGCAGAAACTCCTGAAGACCAATGGCAACAAGTTCGTGGTCTCGGTCGCCCATGGCGATCTGGCGAGCGTCGAGGCGCTGGCTGCGAGTTCCAAGGATGGAGCAGGGGCCTCGTCCGAGCCGAGGGTCAGCATGGCCGACGAGGATCAGTTGGTCGGGCGCGCCAAAGCGCCAATTACGCGCCGCTTCTTCAATTTCGTCAGCGGCGAGGACGAACAGGCCGACGTATCGATCGGCAAATCCAGCGTCGGCAAGGAAGACCGGGCCCTGCTTCAGGAAGCACTCTACGATCTCCTGGAATGCAAGCGCCTGCTCGATCAGGTCCGCTAATCATTTCAATCCACGTAAGTCGAAAGCGCGGAAGCATCTGCTCCCGCGCTTTTTCTGCAGGCGTTATTCGAGAATTCTGCAGGCGTTATTCGAGAACCTGGATGACGCGGTGCGTCTGTGGCTCCACGACCACGCGGCGATCGTTGATCACCGTGTAGGCGTAACCATCTGCATCCGGAACGGTGTGGACTTCGACGGTGTCAGGCAGAGTCGTGCCGACGACGACATCGCCGTCATAGACGACCGACGGCACCTGCTGCTCCATCACATAGGTGCGGACTTGTCCCGGAAGGACGATTGCGCCTGTCGGTGCGGGATCGGTGACGATGACAGTGCTCTGCGCGAACGCGGCAGAACTGACCGTCAGAAGTACGGCGGCCGTGGCCAGCATGGTCTTGCGCATGGTGTGAACTCCTTTTCCTACCCAGCTGAGATCAAAACGCCGCTGGATATTCGTTGTTCCCCACACTCAGCCCGCCGCTTGCTCCGCGCGCACCATGTCCAGCAGCGTCTCATGGTCGTGAATGCCGTCGAAGTAGAAGCGGATCACATCGCGGGCGACCTGAAGCGCATCGACGCTCTGCTTGTTGAGGCGCCGTTCCGCAATGATGGCATCGAAGACGCCCTGCAGCACATCGACCTCGTCAGGGGCGACCGGATCGTGCATCGCGCGTTCTGTGATCGCGTTCATGGAAACCTCCGCATCTCCTCCTGCATATAGGTCAATGTGCGTGCGGCGACGGCGCATTTCAACCAGCAAGCGCGGCAATGGTAATTGAGGCGTTACTAAAAAACATTATTCGTCCGCAGCTTGGCGCTGTCCGAAATCGCCAGGGTAACTTCTCTCCATGCGAAGTCTGCGTATCCCATTAATAAGTGATTAACCATAAGCGTCGTTTATTCCATCCTGAATGCGGGCGGCTCGTTGATTCGAGAAACCGTCGCGCGAATCTCCCCGTCTGGGGAACAGGAAAGACGATAACGGCGGCTCCCTGACATGCGTTTGCTGAATCTGATATCGATCGTTGCGGTCGCGGGCGTCATGTCCGGCTGTACCTCGACGAGCGGCAGCGTCAAGCAGCCGTCGGCGCCCGAGGCCGTGGCCAGCGAGAAGGCGCTTGTTCTGCCGCCGCCGGGTGGCCCGTCGATCGTCAGCGTCATCGAGACGAAGCGCGGAAACGGTGTCGAGCAGACGCTGGCGCTCTTCACCTCGTCTTCCGTTCCCGGTCAGAACTTCCTCAAGGTCCAGTTTCTCGGCGCCAGCGGTTCCAATCCGGATACCGGCGGCGCCGGCTACAAGATGCTCGGCGAAACCGCGATGTCGCGTGAAGCCTTTGGTGCGGTCCCCGGTGTCGCGATGGCACGCAACACGACATTCCTGCAAAACAGCTACGGACCGTTCTCCTACGCGTCCGGCCGCAGCCGCGGCGGCGATACCTGCATCTATGGCTGGCAGCAGATCCGGTCCAGCCATGCGGCGCATACTCAGGCGCGCAATTTCGGCATGATCCAGGTCAAGCTCCGGCTGTGTGACGCCCGCGCCAGCGAGCGGCAGCTGCTAGCCGTCATGTATGGCTATACGATCACCGGTACGCTGAACGGCGAAATCTGGAACCCCTACGGCGATGTCCGCGGCGCCGATCCGACGCTCGGCCGGACCGGCAGCCCGATCTATCCAGATGATGGCGGTTATCGCCAGATGTCGATGCCGCTGGGCTATGAGCCCGCACCACCGGCCGTCAACCGCGTTGCCGTGCGGCGCACCGTCGTGGCGGCTCAGCCGGCCACGGCGCCGCAGACCGTGGTGCAGCAGCTGGCGCCGGTCGGGCCGCGCGTGCCGCTTCCGGATGCGCCGGCGCAGAGCTCGCAGGTGGTCGTCCCGGGCGCTCCGGCGCAGCCTGCGGCTCCCGCACAACAATCCGCGCGGGCAGGCGGTGTCGCCGTCCCCTCGCCAGACTGCATAGGCGATGCGGCCATGACGGCCGCCTGCCGGAGATAGACGGGCATGCACGGGCCATCAGGCCCGGTTTTGTTATTTCGAAGGGACGTCGATGCATAAGGCCCGAAGCATCCTCATATGGGCGGTTGTCTCGCTCTGCGTGATCGCATTGATCACTCTGCCGGTGAATCTGCAGACGCAGCTCATCGCCAGCATCACCGTGGTCACCATCATGGCGATCATCAAGGTGATGAAGGGCGAGGGGACATGGCGCCTGATCGCGCTCGCCTTCGGTACCTCTATCGTTCTGCGCTATGTCTATTGGCGCACGACGAACACCCTGCCGCCGGTCAATCAGCTCGAAAACTTCATTCCCGGTCTGCTTCTCTATCTGGCCGAAATGTATTCGGTCGCCATGCTGGCGCTCAGCCTCTTCATCGTCGCCACCCCTCTGCCGTCGCGCCCGTCGCGCGCCGCCCGCAACGACCGCCACCCGCATGTCGATGTCTTCGTCCCGTCCTATAACGAGGACGCGCATCTGCTGGCCAATACGCTGGCGGCCGCCAAGGCGATGGATTATCCGGCCGACAAGCTGCATGTCTGGCTGCTCGACGACGGCGGTACGCTGCAGAAGCGCAATTCCAACAAGCTTGTCGAAGCCCAGGCAGCCGCCGCGCGGCACAATGAGTTGAAGCAGCTTTGCGAAGACCTCGACGTCAAATACCTGACCCGCGAGCGCAACGAGCATGCCAAGGCCGGCAATCTGAACAATGGCATGAAGCACTCGACCGGCGAGCTGATCGCCGTCTTCGATGCCGACCACGCCCCGGCGCGCGACTTCCTGCTGGAAACGGTCGGCTATTTCGACGACGACCCGAAGCTCTTCCTGGTCCAGACGCCGCACTTCTTCATCAACCCGGATCCCCTCGAGCGCAACCTGCGCACCTTCGACAATATGCCTAGCGAGAACGAGATGTTCTACGGCATCATCCAGCGCGGCCTCGACAAGTGGAATGCCGCCTTCTTCTGCGGCTCGGCTGCGGTTCTCAGCCGCCGGGCGCTGGAAAGCCAGGGCGGCTTCTCCGGTATCAGCATCACCGAGGACTGCGAAACGGCGCTGGCGCTGCACGGCACCGGCTGGAACTCGATCTATGTCGACAAGCCGTTGATCGCCGGCCTGCAGCCTGCCACCTTCGCCAGCTTCATCGGCCAGCGCAGCCGCTGGGCGCAGGGCATGATGCAGATCCTGCGCTTCCGCTTCCCGCTCCTGAAGCGCGGCCTGACGATCCCGCAGCGCCTCTGCTACATGTCCTCGACGCTGTTCTGGCTCTTCCCGTTCCCGCGCACGATCTTCCTCTTCGCGCCGCTCTTCTACCTGTTCTTCGATCTCGAAATCTTCACCGCATCGGGCGGCGAGTTCCTGGCCTATACGCTGGCCTACATGCTCGTGAACCTGATGATGCAGAACTATCTCTATGGTTCGTTCCGCTGGCCATGGATTTCCGAGCTCTACGAGTATGTGCAGACCGTGCACCTGCTGCCCGCTGTCGTCTCGGTCATGCTCAATCCACGCAAGCCGACCTTCAAGGTGACGGCGAAGGACGAATCGATCGCCGTCAGCCGCCTGTCGGAAATCAGCCGTCCGTTCTTCGTGATTTTCGCGGTGCAGATCATCGCGTTGATCATCACCATCTATCGCATCTATGCCGAGCCCTATAAGGCCGACGTGACGCTCGTCGTCGGCGGCTGGAACATCATCAACCTGATCATGGCCGGCTGTGCGCTGGGTGTGGTCTCCGAGCGTGGCGAGCGTTCCTCGTCGCGGCGCGTGCGCGTCAATCGGCGCTGCGAACTCGGCGTCAACGGCAAATGGTACACCGCCTCGATCGAGGACGTTTCGGTCCATGGCGCCCGCCTGCATGTGTTCAACAAGCAGCTCGATCTGATGGCGATCGGCGCCGAAGGCGAGATCCGCTTCCGTCCCTATAGCGGTGCCGATCTCGAAACCCTGCCGCTCATCGTCCGCAACATCGAGCCCTCGGGCGATATCACCGCGGTCGGCTGCCAGTACATTCCGAAGAGCGCGCTCGATCACCGGCTGATCGCCGACCTGATGTTTGCCAATTCCGATCAGTGGACGCAGTTCCAGCAGGGCCGCCGCCGCAATCCGGGGCTGATCCGCGGCACCATCTGGTTCCTCGGCCTGTCGCTCTACCAGACGAGCCGCGGCCTGGTTTACTTCTTCCGTAGCATGCGGCCGGAGCGCGAGCAGGCGCAGCAGCAGCAACAGACGGCAAAGGCGAACAGCTGATGAAGAAGCTTGCCGCTGCCTCCGCTCTGCTTCTCAGCGCCTCGGCGAACGCCTATGCGCAGACCGCCCAGGCGCCTGCACCTTTCGACATGTCCGGTGAACGCCCGACCGGGCTGCAGCCGATGGTGCCGCGGCTGACGCTTCCCGCCCAGCAGCCAGCCGCCATTCCGCCACAGCCGGCACCCGTTCCCGCGGCCCCTGTCTCCGCCGCACCCATCCCGGCAACACCCCCGCAACCCGCGCCAACGGCCGCCGTTCCGGCAACGCCGCCGGTCTTTTCGCAACCGGCCGCAGCGCCGGCGCCGGTCCCGGCAGCGCCTGTTCCTGCCGTGCCGGTCAATGTCCAGCAACCCGCGCCGCAGGCGCCCTCCGCCCAGCAAGCGGCAGCGCCGGATGCGGCCTCGGCTGCGCGTGCCGCCGGAAATGTCGTGCGTTACGTCGTACCGGCAGCGAAGTTTGGTCTTGAAGGCGAGTACGACCGCAAGTCCTGGACCGTCTATCTGACGCCGGAGCAGGCGGCGGCACCGGCAAAGTTCAATTTCGCCTATCAGAACTCGATCGTCGTCGCCCCCGAGGCCTCGCAGCTGACGGTGCTGATCAACAACCGGCCGGTCGGCCAGCAGCAGGTCGGCTCGCCCGACAGCCAGTCCTCCGTCAGTTTCGATGTGCCGCGCGGTCTCTTGCAGCCAGGCGCCAATCTCCTGACATTCGAGACCAATCAGCGCCACCGCACCGATTGCAGCATCCAGTCTACCTATGAACTCTGGTCGAACATCGATCCGTCGCAGACCTATTTCAGCTTCGCCGGACAGGATGCCGCCAAACTTTCGAGCACCGATGCGATCCGCGCGATCGGTGTCGATGGCGCCGGCAAGACCGAATTCGACCTGCTGGTCCCGGCGCTTGAGCAGCCGGGCACAACCAAGCCGCTGCTACGCCTGACGCAGGGCCTCTCTGTGCTGAGCGGAATGCCGAACCAGACCTTCTCGTTCAGCACCGACCGGGTGCCTGCAGGTGGGGCCGGAAAGCTCAGTGTTCTTGTCGGGACGCCGGCCGAGCTTGCGCCTTACTTCCCGGCACTGCCTCCAGCCGTTCAGGCTGCCCCGCTTGCCACCTTCGCCACCGATCCGCGGACCGGTGCGACCGTGCTGGTTATCAGCGGCCCGTCCTGGCCGGCAATCTCGGCGGCGATCGATACGATCGTGTCGCCGACCGACCGTTCGCCGGCCGTGCGCCGCGACGTACTGACGACGCAGCGCTGGACGGCGCCGGATGCGCCGCTGCTGTTCGAGGATACCCGCCTCAGCTTCCAGCAACTCGGCGTCAAGACCACCGAATTCTCCGGCCGCCGGTTCAGGACCGATTTCAACGTCGCCGTTCCCGCCGATTTCTACGCCAATGCCTATGGCGAGGCGACGGTGCTGCTCGATGCCGCCTATACGGAGAATGTGCTGCCCGGCAGCCATATCGATATATATGTGAACGGCAACATCGCCTCGACCGTGCCGATCACCTCGACCGGCGGCGGCATCCTGCGCCATCTGCCGATCCGCGTGACCATGCGGCACTTCAAGCCGGGCCTGAACGAGCTGGCTCTCGAGGCGATCCTGCAGACCAAGGACGACGCCGCCTGCGTGCCGGGCTCGACGGCCGCCAGCACGCCGCGTTTCGCCCTGTTCGATACCACCGAATTCCACATGCCGGATTTCGCCCGCGTCGGCCAGCGGCCCAATCTCGCGGCAATGGCTGGCACCGCCTATCCCTACGGACGGCTGACCGGACCGATGCCGCTGTTCATCGACCGCGCCGATGCCGATACGCTGTCGGCGACCGCCACGCTGCTTGGCCAGATGGCAAGCGTCGCCGGTCACCCGATCGATATCGAAACCTCGGCGTCGCCAAGCACGATCGGCGATCGCGACGCGATCTTCATCGGCTCGATCTCGCAGCTTCCGGCGACGGCGCTGTCACAGGTCAATGTGGCGACCGCGAGCCAGGCGTCGTGGCGCCCGGTGCCCGACACCCAGGCAGCGCAGACGGATACCAATGCTGCCTTCGACGAGTGGCGCTCGAAGGTCAGCGGTGGCGCCTGGAGCGGCCAGGTGACCGCCTTCCAGGAATGGATGCGCCGCAACTTCGACATCTCGCTGAGCTCGCTGCAGTTCGTGCCCGGCGCGGAAGAAGTCTTCGCGCCGTCGAATGTGGCGACCATGATGGTCGCTCAGGGAGCGAGCCCCGAAGGCGGCGGCACCTGGACGCTGGTCACCGCGCCATCCGCCAAGGATCTGCGGGAAGGCGCCGAAGCACTGACCTCGCAGGCAAACTGGCCGCAAATCTCCGGCCATATCACCACCTATTCGTCGAAGACCGGCAAGGTCGAAAGCGTGCCGGTGACGCGCTTCGATTTCGTTCCCTCGCAGACCGGCACGATCGCCAACTACCGGCTGATCGCCGCCAACTGGCTGTCGACCAACATCCTGTCCTACGCCTTCCTCCTCGTCGTCCTGTCTATCCTGATCGGCGTTACCACATCGAGCATGCTCGGCAGGCTGGGGCGCGGAAAATGAGGGCGCTCGCGGCACGGCTGATGGCAGGCGCCGTCGCGCTCACCGTGCTGTGGCAGCCGGTGGCCGCTCAGCAGGTGCTCGTCGCCCCGCAGGCCTGGGCCGCCTACAAGACGCAGTTCGTCGATCAGACCGGCCGCGTCATCGACAACGGTAACGGCAATATCAGCCATAGCGAAGGGCAGGGCTATGGCCTGCTGCTTTCCTATCTGGCGAACAGCCCGTCCGATTTCGAGCAGATCTGGTATTTCACCCGCACTGAACTGCTGCTGCGCAATGACGGGCTGGCAGTTTGGAAATGGGACCCTGCCTCCAAGCCGCATGTCACCGACACCAACAACGCATCCGACGGCGATCTCTTGATCGCCTATGCCCTGGCGCTGGCAGGCACGGCCTGGAGCAAACCTGATTATATCGAGGCGGCCGCCAAGATGGCGCATTCGCTGCTGACCGAGGCGGTCGTGCAATCGGGCGGGCGGACGCTGCTGATGCCGGGCGTCGAAGGCTTCATGCCGCCGGGCCGCAAGGACGGCCCCGTCATCAACCCGTCCTACTGGATCTATGAGGCCCTGCCGGTGATGGCGCTGCTGGCACCATCCGATCAGTGGCAGAAACTGACGGATGACGGGCTGGCGCTGCTGCGCTCTATGCAGTTCGGCCCGCGCAAACTGCCCGCCGAATGGGTGAGCCTGGCGCGCATGCCGGCCCCGGCCGAAGGCTTCGATGCCGAGTTTGCCTATAACTCGGTTCGCATCCCGCTTTATCTCGCCCGCGCCGGCATTGCCGACAAGGCGCTGCTCTCCCGGCTGCAGGAGGGGATGACCTTCAACGGTGCTCCAGCGACCATCGACCTGACGACAGGTAAACCGAAAGCCGCGCTTTCCGATGCTGGTTATCGAATTGTTAACGATGTTGTGGCCTGTGTAGTGAATGGCACAAGGCTGCCAGAATCAGCCTTGCAGTTCTCGCCAGCGCTCTACTATCCGTCCACCCTCCAGCTGCTCGGGCTGGCCTTTGTCGGGGAGAAACATCCGGAGTGTCTGTGAAGTCCTCTCTCGTTGCAATTTCCGCCGCGGTCGTGGTGGCTGGTGTCATCACCGGCCTGAAGGATCGTGCGGCGCTTCAGCAGCGTTTCGGGATGGGCGAAGAGGAGAAGGCTCCGAACCTGATGCTGATGGAGCGGATCAAGGGGCCGGATGCGCCGGCCGATCCGAAGATCGACGTCCAGGCAATCACCGATCGTCTGCAGGCCGCAGCACCCGTCCTCACGGCGCAGGCGCAGGCGCCAGCCCCCGTTATCGCAACCCAGCAGCCTCAGCCTCAGCCTCAGCCGCCCGCCAGCGCAGCGATGACGCCGGTCGAGACCGCCCAGCAAACGCCGCCGCAGCCCGTCCAGCCGCAGACATCCGCACCGCAATCGCAGGCGCAGCCGAAGGTCGATGAGAGCGCGCTGCGCTATTTCGCCAGCCGCGGCGACAAGGTGCGTCTGCAGGCCGAAATCTCGCGTCTCCAGGCGCTCTATCCGAACTGGACGCCACCTGCCGATCCGCTCGCCGTTCCGCAAAGCGGCGACAGGCAGCTCGAAACCATGTGGCAGCTCTATTCCGAAGGCCGCTACGCGGAGCTTCGCAAGGCGATCGCCGACCGGCAGACGGCCGAGGCAGCTTGGCAACCGCCCGCAGACCTGCTCGACCGCCTCGACGTTGCCGAAGCGCGGGCCCGGCTGGTCAATGCCTCTGATCTCAAGCAATACGCGACGGTCATCGATATTGGCTCGGCAACCCCGAGCCTGCTGACCTGCAGCGATATCGACGTTCTCTGGCGCGTTGCCGAAGCCTTCGTCAGCAGCGACCGCCAGCAGCGCGGCGTCGATGCCTATAGCTACATCCTGAAGAACTGCACCAATCCGCAGGAGCGTCTGGCGACGATCCAGAAGGCGGCGTCCGTTCTGCCTTACCAGCCGATGCAGTCGCTGCTCGCTCTCGAGCAGCCTGCCGTCAGCGGCGCCCGCGAATTCGATGCCATCCGTGATGATCTGGCCCGCCGTTTCCTCGCCGAAGGCAATGCCGACGACAAGCTGATGGTGGCGCCCGATTATATTTCCCGGGTCGAGCGGCTTGCCGAAGCGCAGGGCCAGCCGGCCGATGCGCTGTTGCTCGGCTGGTATCAGCTGCGCCGCCAGAATGCCGAGGACGCCGAGAAGTGGTTCCGCGCCGCCCGCACCAAGGAAGACAGCGCATCCGCGTCCGAAGGTCTGGCGCTGGCCCTCATCGACAGAAAGGCGCCGCAGGAAGCCGAAGACGTCATGTATAAATGGCGCACGGACTCCAAGGACGCCATGGACACCTATCTGGCCGCGACCGCCAACGTCATGGCGCTTCAGCCGCCCGCCAATCTCAGCGAGGATGTGCTGGGCCGCATGGCCGCCGAAATCATCGCCCAGAAATATGTCCCGACCGCCCAGCAGTTCGGCTGGTATGCGCGCTCGCTGAACCAGCCGCAGACAGCTGCCCGCTGGTTCGAGACGGCGCTGCGCTGGAAGCCGGATGACGAGCCGTCTGCCTACGGCCTGGCGATCACCCGCGAGCAGCTGAACGACCGCAAAGGCGTTGCCGAAGTGCAGCGTCTCTGGGCCGGTCATTCGCAGCGTATCGCAACGCTCGACGATACCTCGTCGCTGACGCCGAACACATCGCAACCGCTTCCGGGGCCCGGCCAGGCACCGCAGACCGGCGCTCCTGCCGCGGTCGCACCTGTTCAGCAACAGGCAGCACAGCCGATGCAGCAACAGATGCAGCCGGTGCAGGCACAGCCGCAACAATACCAGCAGTATCAGCCGGTTCAGCAATACCAGCAGCAGCCCGTTCAACAGCAGCAGCAGGCTGCACTTCGCCCGCGCGCCCCGGTGGCCGATTATGCCGAGCCGCAGCTGCAGACGCGCAATGTCGAACGCGGCGGCCGCCAGCCGCGCGGCTGCTCCACGACCGTTGACGCCGATATGCTGAACCCGGGCGATGCGCTGAACCGTGGCTGGTGCCTGATGGACCTCAACCGCCCGATGGAGGCGATCGGCGCCTTCGAGACAGCGCTGAAGAGCCCGGTTCGCCAGAACCGCGAAGATGCCGCCTACGGCCAGAGCCTTGCCTATCTGCGCGCCGGCCTTTCCAACAACGCTGCCGTAGCCGCAACCCGCGCACCGCAGAACCGCCAGCGCGCCGCCGAGCTCCAGGTCGCCATCCTCGCCGACCGGGCGCTTTCGGCCTATGGCGCCAAGCGCTACCGCGAGACGCTGATCTTCCTCGACCAGCGCGCCCAGCTGAAGCAGGAAACTATCGACCTGATGGTGCTGCGCGGCTACTGCTACCTGAACCTCAAGATGTATGGCGACGCCACGCGCGTCTTCGAGGCGGCTGCTGCGACCGGCAGCAAGGATGCCAATCGCGGTCTGGCCGATGTCCGCAACGCAACGCACCCCGATACCGTTTACTGACCTTGGCAATCGCGCCTGCCGCGGATAGACAGGTTCCGCAAGAGGGACTCGCGCGATGAGAACATCCAAGGTCATCCATGTCGTTACCTGCCATGCCGAAGGCGAGGTGGGGGATGTGATCGTCGGTGGCGTCGCGCCGCCGCCGGGCGAGACCGTCTGGGACCAGTCCCGCTTCATCGCCAGCGACGAGACGCTGCGCAACTTCGTGCTCAACGAGCCGCGCGGCGGCGTCTTCCGCCATGTGAATTTGCTGGTGCCGCCGAAGAACCCGAAGGCACAGATGGGCTGGATCATCATGGAGCCGGCCGACACGCCGCCGATGTCCGGCTCGAATTCCATCTGCGTCTCCACCGTCCTTCTCGATACCGGCATCATCCCTATGCAGGAGCCGGAGACGAAGATGATCCTCGAGCCGCCGGCCGGCCTCATCGAGGTGACCGCTACCTGCCGCAACGGCAAAGCCGAGCGCATCAGCGTCAAGAACGTCACCTCCTTCGCCGACAAGCTCGATGCGAAGCTCGAGGTCGAGGGGCTCGGCACGCTCACCGTCGATACCGCCTATGGCGGCGACAGCTTCGTCATCGTCGACGCCCATGCTCTGGGTTTTGCGATCGCCCCGCATGAGGCCCGCGATCTCGCCGAGCTCGGCATGAAGATCACCAAGGCGGCCAACGAACAGCTGGGTTTCGTCCACCCCGTCAACAGCGGCTGGGACCACATCTCCTTCTGCCAGTTCGCGGCCCCCGTCGTCGTCGAGAACGGCATCCTGACCGGCGCCAACGCCGTCGCCATCCGCCCCGGCAAGATCGACCGTTCGCCGACCGGCACCGGCTGCTCGGCCCGCATGGCGGTTCTCCATGCCAAGGGTCAGATGAAGGTCGGCGACAAATTCACCGGCCGCTCGATCATCGGCTCCGAGTTCCATTGCTCGATCGATTCCGAAGCCGATATCGGCGGCAAGCCCGGCATCGTGCCGATCATATCCGGCCGCGCCTGGGTGACCGGAACGCAGCAGCTGATGCTCGATCCGTCCGATCCCTATCCGTCCGGATACCGCCTGTCCGATACCTGGCCGATGGAAAAGCAAAGCGGCTGAACCGCGCCAAGGCCCGCCACTCATTTAGCAGACAAGGAATACGCAGTGCCCAATTCCAATATCTTCGGCAAAGACTATGACGCCTTCCTGTTCGACATGGACGGCACGCTGGTGAATTCGATCGCCGTCGTGGAGCGCGTCTGGGGCGACTGGGCAAAGCGCCACGGCCTGGAGCCGGAGGTCTTCATGAAGACGGTGCATGGCGTGCGCGCCTCCGACACCGTCCGCAATCTCGGCCTGCCGGGCGTCGATCCGTTCCATGAGGCAAAGCTGCTGCTCGATGCCGAGATGGAAGATGTCGAGGGCATCATCGAAATCCCCGGCGCCATCGATTTCGTCAAGAGCCTTCCCGAGGACCGCTGGGCGATCGTGACGTCCGCCCCTGCCGAGCTCGCCTACAAGCGCCTGAAGGCGGCCGGCATTCCGCTGCCGAAGGTGATGGTCACAGGCGAAGAAGTCTCAGCCGGCAAGCCGAGCCCGGAATGCTATATCCTCGGCGCCAAGCGCCTCGGCGTTGATCCGGCCCGCTGCCTCGTGTTCGAAGATGCCGTCGCAGGGATCCTCGCAGGCGAGGCGGCCGGCGCCGATGTCGTGGTCATCACCACCACCCACGCAACGCCGTTCGAAACACCGCACGCCGAAACCGACAGCTACGTGGATTACCGCGCCGAAGCCAAGCCCGGCGCACTCGTCCTCTCGACGGCAAAATAAGGCCGCGGCTTTTTGCAGGTGGGGCTCCTTTTTCCACTTGCATTCAAGCCGTCGAAAAACTAAACGATGCAAGCCGTTTAGGCAGGTCGGGGCGTAGCGCAGCCCGGTAGCGCACTTGACTGGGGGTCAAGGGGTCGCAGGTTCAAGTCCTGTCGCCCCGACCATTTAAATCCTTGAACAACAAGGGTTTTCGTTCTCTCCCCCAAGGGTCTTCATGGACCTAGAGGAGAACGGAAGGCGACGGAAGTCCCGCCAGTTTCCCGCTGGACTGCTTCTGCGGACCAACCGCAGCGCGGTTTCGTCCGCGCCAACCCCACCAAATTTGGCCGTGGCGAATTGTGAATAGTCCTCGCCTTTTCTCCGCTGCGGGCCGTATTCTTCCACCCATGCGCCATGGCGGCGCGCTGGGGACGGCCATGACCGATCGCAGATTTGATGACAGTCCGCGCGGGCAGCTTGCCGAAGCGTTTCAGGCCTTGTCCGAAGCGGCGGTGCGCGCGGGTTGGGGTGAGGGCGATGTGGCGCGCGCGCTGTGCGAGCTTGCCGAGGAATATCTGATCGAGATCAGCGGCAAGGCGATCACCGATGGCGCCCTGCATCCACGTCTGGCGGAGGTGATCCCGATCCGCAAACACTAAAGTGTGATCGGAGCTATTCCAGCAGTCCTGCCGAGCGAACGGCGGTGATGAAGGACAGCCGCGCCTTTCCGGCGCTGATCAGCCCATCGAGCGCATCGAGGCAATGCTGCATGGCGATGCGGTATTCGCGGCCGCGCTTGCCCGGCCAGCGCTTCAGGAATTCGACAGCCTCCCAGGCGGTGGAAATGATAAGGTCTGCGGTCGCGGATTTGACGCGGACGGGGGAGGGGAAATTTCTCTGACTCATGACACGATCTTCGATACTGAACGGAACCTGCCAGCAAACGCCCGCCCGCTGGCTTTGTTCCCGATAAATTTCCGGCAGTTGCAAAGCGTGAGATCGGCGCGCATAGTGAGCGCGTTCCCGATCCATTTGTGCCGTTGCGGATGTCGCGCATCAGGCCTTCATGAAGTGCTGCTGCGATGCTCGCCACACCCATCCATCCGCGCGACCTGCCGTTGTTTTCGGAGGATCTCGACGTGATCTCGAATGTTCTGGATGAAGTCTGCGAAGATCGCGGCGTCGGCCGCCGCACGCAGGAAGCCGAGCGCCTCGGCGCCGTGATGATCCAGCTCTACCGTCAGGGCGTCAGGGACGGCGCAAAGCTCGCCGCCCTGACCAAGGCCTATCTCTGAAGGGTTATTTCTGTTCGACTGAAATGCCGTTCTGGCCGATGCTGAGCTCGACGCCCTCAGGCTTGCTTTCTTCACGGTAAATATAGGCACCTAGGCCGACGACGACGACCAGCAGAGCGCCGATGACGAAATAAAGTCCATTGCTACGATTCAAGATGTTTTCCCTCAACGCGTTGATTGCGCGGCGGAAAACGCATGAGAACTGGTTTGGTTCCGTCTCAATCGTCGTTGGTGGCGTTAAGCTCTTCCGGCCTCAGCCCGTCATCGCCGTTCGGGCGAGCTTTCAGCCGTACGCCGGGGCCGCCTTCGTCGTGATTGCCGCTGGCTATGAAGACGATGCCGGCAGCCTCGAGCGCATGCTTGGCGGCGAGAAACGCCTGCGGCTCTCCGGTGCCGGTGCCATGTTCGAGGGCGGAGACCGTCTGCGTCGAGAGCCCGGCGGCATCGGCCAGTTCCTCGATGCTCATGCCGGTCATGGCGCGCGCGCCGCGTATCTGTGTTCCTGTGATCATCAGAGGAATTGTAGCGCGGACGGCGCGCTTCTCAAGTGGCGCGGGCCCCGGTATCGCCATACAATTCACGCTGGTAGCGGTGCTCCAGAGCTGAACATCCCCAGACGATCCCGAACAGCAGATAGACGTGGCGCCAGTGGTCGATGTCGATGACGTTGCCGATCGTTGCGTGGCCGATGACGCAGATCCAGGCGATCATCAGGAACGGCTGCCAGGGGCGGTCCTTCAAGAGGTTCTTGAAGCCGAGATAGATGGTCCAGATCAGCATCGACACATAGGTGACGAAGCCGAGCCAGCCATAGGTCGTCAGGCATTTCAGCCAGATATTGTGCTCGTCTTCAGGAAAGATCGTGCCGAACACCATCGGGCCGATGCCGAACGGCCGTTCCATCATCATCTGGAAGCCGATCCGATGGCGGTCGAAACGGCCGAGATATTCGCCGTCATATTGCTGGACGAGCTGCGCGCGGGTGCTGAAGAGATCGGCCACCTGCGGAATCTGCAAAGCGATCACCAAGGCGGCGACCATCAGGATGACGGCGGTCATCGACATCAGCAGGATCTTCAGCCGGAAGGCGCCGGTGCGCTCCTTCAGCAGCATCACGAAGATCAGGATGACGATCGTCAGCAGGAACAGGCCCCAGGCGGCGCGCGAAAAGGACAGGAAGACGCCGAGCGCCAGGATCAGCAGCGCGAAGGCGCGGATCGGTGAGCTCAAGAGGCTGCGCGTCAGCATCCCGTGCACGAGATAGAGGGAAGGGGCGACGAGGAAGGGGCCGAAGACGTTCGGATCCTGGAAGGCGCCCTTGGCGCGGTCGTAGAGGGTGAACACCTCAGAGCCGGGAAAGGCGTGGAAATAGCCGAGAATGCCGAGCGCAGAGGTGATGACGGCGGCAAAGACCCAAGCGTTGAAGATCAGCACAAGGCGCTTGGCATTGTCCTCGATGATCGCCGCATAGAAGACTGAGGTCAGCGCCAGGAAGGTGGAGACCGCCACATACATCGGCCCGCCGGTCATGTCCTTCATCTGCGTCAGCGAAAGCATGCCGCCGACATTGAAGGTGAGGAGCAGGGCGAGCAGGATGCCGCTGTAGCGCGAAATGCGAAGGCCGAGGATGAACCAGATGCCGGTCAGCCCGGCCATCCAGAGTTCATAGGGCGCCGGCTCGTCGATGACGAAGCCCGAGAGGAACACGCCGAAGGCAACCATCGCCGAGCCTATCAGCCGCAGCGTCACGCGCTGCGGGTCGGACACGCGCGCGTATGTCGCCTCGATCGCGCTCAATAGGCGTATCTGTTGTTCACCGGCGTTCATTGGTGTTTGCCCATATATTTGATTTTATTGGGTTTTTATGCTTAAATGTTCGTCGTTGTTCATCGGCGTTGACCGGCAAATTTGGGCACTCTTGGGCACTGTGAGGAACTGAAAATGGCGAATGAAATCGATTCACCCGCAAAGCGCGCGAAGCTTCCCGTGGCAAAGAAGCCCTATTGGACACGCGTCGCGCCGGGTCGCTTCCTGGGATATCGGAAGTCACCAGAATCGCGAAAGTGGGTCGTTCGCTACATTGATCCGTCAAAAGCAACTTCGTCTAACCCGTATGTGATGGCCGTGTTTGCGGATGTCGATGATCCAGAGATTGCGGCTACCAGCGCAGAACCGCTGTCGTTTAGCCAAGCTATCGCAAGGGCGTTAACATACGCCGAAGCTGCGAAGATGCCCGCATCCGCCGCGCTTGTTCGTGTGACTGTCCGCCTCGCGGTGGAGGATTACATTGCCGTCCGGAACGCTCGCGACGAGAAAGTGAAAGGGCGAAAGGTTCGTTCCGACGCTGACACAAGACTGACGAAGCACGTGCTTTCCGACGAAGAGCTTTCGGACACGCTGCTACGGAAAGTCACGGCTGACACCCTGCGTGATTATTCGGATGGATTGGTGCTCAAACCGGCTAACAAGAAGCGACTTTTGGCGGATTTGAAGGCCGCGCTTCGGCTCGCATGGGAAAAGCACCGGAAGGCGCTACCGGTGGATTGGCGTGATGAGGTGACACTCGGCCTGAAGACCGGCGATGATGTCGAAAACAGCCGCGAGATTCAGGTGCTGGCGCCGGATCAGCTTTCCGCGTTGATGGCGACGATCAAAGCCGTTGATGAGGAAGAAGCGTGGGCGGGCGACCTGCACCGTATGTTCACGGCGCTCGCGGCGACCGGCATGCGTTTCTCGCAGCTTGCGAGAATGACTGGCGCTGACGCGCGACTTCAGCTACGCGGCGCTGTGACTGACCATGTGCTGATGGTGCCAGCTTCCCGCAAAGGGCGAAAGAAGATTGCGTCAAAGCCGATCAAGCGGATAGTTGCCCAATCGGATTTCGACATCATTCGCGGCGATGGTGTAGCGCCGAACGCACCACTTCTGTCGCGCTTACAAAACGTTGAAATTGCGCCCTTGGTTTGGCGCACCGGTGAACGTGTGGCGTGGGGGAGCGCGGCTGCGATTGATCGGGTATGGAAGAAGATCATCAAGCGGGCCGGAATCCCGTCGCACACCATCCCCTATGCGTTCAGACACACATCCATTGTGCGCCAACTGAAGGCGGGTCTACCTGTGACAATGGTTGCCGCGCTCCACGACACTAGTCCTGCAATGATCGCCAAGCACTACGCGGCTTTCATCGTTGATGCGTCTGACGACATGATCGCGGCGGCGACGGTGAGTGTCGCTGCGTAGGAAAATTTAGATGGGTTAACCGCCCGTTCCAACAAGATTTTCGATAGCATAAACAGCGGCATTTATAGTGTTATCGTGATTGTTTACATTGAGCGCCTGTTGACATGCGACAACAAAAACGCTGTAAAATCAGATACTTGATATGTTCAGTACCGTCACCTACGTTCGTGTCAGTTCAACGACGAAGGAACATGAAAATGACTGAGCAGGCAGTTTCGGTATCAGCTTTTTGCAAAAGCTACGGCATCGGGAGGGGGACGTTCTACCTTCTCAAAGAGCGGGGCGAAGCGCCGGAGCATTTCCACATCGGACGACGCGTCGTCATCCCGCTTTCAGCGATAGCGGCTTGGGAAAAGGCGCAACGGGACAAGGCACAGAAGAGCGCGGCATGAAGATCATCGATGCCAAGCGCAGGCTGTGGCCGTAAGTCAGACCTTCACGGAGACGAGAAAGAAAAAGACCCGTTTCGATTGGAGCCGGAACGGGTCGCAGAGCAAATCAAGGAAAAACACTCAAATGTCATGTAATAACGTTTCAGGCGAACGTCAAGTATCCAGTGTGGTGCAATTGTTCCAAGCCGCCGCGATCCTGCCAGCAGCGCCGGTCTCGGTTCGTCAACTCGAAATACGTCACACCGAAACTGGGCAAGTAGCCTATATCGCGTTAACCCTCTTGCGAGCGCTCGCGACCGGCGAACCTTCGGCGCTCCACGCGACGATCCCCGGCGGGCGGTCCGCACCGCCGCACTGCTTTTTCCTCGGGGACTGGACCAACACGTTTGTGGACCTTGGCGAAACAACGACTTTCTTTGTTGAGCCAGAAGTGGATTTCCGCCCACTGATCCAAGGTGTCGATCGATACGTTCAGGGCGATTGTTCGTCGGATTCTGTGCCGCAACTCAATCCCGGTCATCACGCTGTATGGGTCTATCGCGACCCCGATGAATCCCTAGCCGACGCGTCTCTTTATACCCGTATGGAGGCGCCGCGCCATGACTGAACAACAGCAATCGCCCTACGATTGGCTAAGAGGCCGCTATCTGTTCCTGCCGTCCAGCAACAAGCCGGTTGTGCCGCACACTGCGCGGAGCGTCGCAGACGGTATGACTGTCCAAAACTTCAAGCTCGCAATTCAGAACCGGTTTCGACTGGACTCCGGAAATACCCGACTGCTCTATGAAGACTGGATCACCAACGCTCACAAAATCGAGGGTGTCGCGCTCAGACCTGATCAGCCGGTCGGCTACTTTCCCGGAGATCACGGCGGGTCAATGCTCAACACCTATCGTCCGCCGGTCCATAGCGCGCGCGGTGACGGAACTGCCGTGGACGTGTGGCGGCGCTTCATTCGACATTTGATACCGGGCGATCAGGAACGCGTCTGGTTTCAAAAATGGCTAGCGTACAAGGTCCAACATCCCGGCGAACGAATGGTTGCGGTGCTTTTCCTCGCCGCCAACATTCAAGGCACTGGACGCGGTACGCTCTTCAAGATCGTGGAACGACTGATGGGTGAAGATTATGTCCGTTCGATCGGCTTTGATCTTTTCTGCGGATCAAGCTCACAGTCGGTATTCAACGAATGGATGGAAGA
The DNA here is from genome assembly GCF_056400165.1 of Rhizobium sp. 01L410. Taxonomy (NCBI): domain Bacteria; kingdom Pseudomonadati; phylum Pseudomonadota; class Alphaproteobacteria; order Hyphomicrobiales; family Rhizobiaceae; genus Rhizobium; species Rhizobium sp. 01L410. The sequence goes on along the minus strand of NZ_JBFTST010000009.1, from coordinate 6,417 downwards.
ACTTCTTGTCGTCTGCATCGATGAGCTATCGGCTCAGTCCGGGCCGGGGCGCCATCTGAACAATCGGAACATCTACACCCACATAAAGGATATAGTTGACCCGGCAGCGAGCGCAAAAACTGTTACCCGCAAAGGCGTTACCGGCGCGAAGAAGCGTGTGTTTTTCTCGACGCTGATGGCGACGAATGATCCTGATGCGATGTATTTGCCCGCCGATGATCGTCGGTTCACGGTCATCGCCAACGGCGACAAGCTCAAGAACGTACCGGGCTTGGCCGAAGACATTTACACCGTAATCAGCGATCAGGGCGCGATTGGCGAGCTCTACGAGCACTTCCAGACCATGAACGTCAGCGGCTTTGATCCGCAACAGCCTCTTGAGACCGATGCAAAGAAATCGATGATGCAGACACACGTGACGGACCTTGAATCGGCCGTCATGGATGTGATCGAGGGTTTCGAAGGGAAGTGCTTTACGATCGCCCAGGTCACGGCCAAGCTTCGTGGCAAGATCTCGCCTGACTTGCTCTCGGGTATCAAGAACGTCTTTACCAAGAAGGCATTCGTCGTGAAGAGCGGTGATGGCCGGATCGAGGTCAAAACGGGTGACAAGTCACACAAGCTGACAGTCTACGCCTCGTCGTATCAGATGGCCGCTCATTGGAAGATGAAGAGCGGTCCGGAGATCAAAAGGGAAGCTGAAAAGAACGGGTCTTTAATCGATGATCCGATCGGGCACTTAATGGCGGCTCTGCCGCCGAAACTGCTAGGGCTTCCCGGCGTGACGGTATAGGCAAAATAAAAGCCCCGGCGGAAGCTGGGGCTTTGTTCAACACGACGTAACTTAACGCGTCACCCACGCGCAAATCTAGGATCGCCGTGGTTTTCATCACCGCGATAGGCTAGCGCGCGCTTTTTCTGATCGTCAGTAAGGTTCGCGAAAAAGCCTGTCGCAGGACGCGACTTTCCATACGTAGGCTCAGGTTCAGGCAGAGCTTTCTGTACAAACCATAGGCGACGCGAAACAGCAGCTTGCAGCTTCTTGACGGTTTCCATCTCTAAATCCCCTTTCTGCAAAAAGGAGTTCCCTTTGCAGGACGAACCACTTCAAACCCATATGAATGTTGGTACAAGTCAATGAGCTTTTCGTTAATTGGTTCCAAGACGAGCTCACGCTTGCCTCTCAGCTGACCATAAAGCGCCATGACTTCCAATGCAATCAAAATCACATAGCCCTTAAGGGGGCAGTCTTCGTGCGGCGCCCGTTCGACAAAACGAAGTTTCAGCGTTTGGCCAGATGTAGTGCCGATCGACGCTCCGCACAACGCCTCATCAACCCATATTCCGATTTTAATGCAATCCGGCTCTCTGTAGCTGTCGTGGATTTGCTGCCAATCAAATTGGGAAATTCCCCATTGATCATTAATCGCCTGAATCGAACTGCGGCTAAGTTCAGAGATACGGAATTCGACGCCAAGTAGTGATCGCAGGTTCGCTACAGCCTTATGACAGGCGTCGAACCGATTTTGAGAATACCTAGCTTTGGCTGCAGTAAAAGCGTTCAAGTCCGATTAACCCGTTCAAGTTGTTCAGCACATATGCTTGAACCAGCGCAGAACGACAACCGCAAATTATGCTTTTCACAGTTCACTCCCGTCGTGAGTGGGTAGGGCGAGGGGGTATATCGTCCCGTCATTGAATAACTTACCCCTTTTCCCCGCGTAATACCCCACACATTGCGGCAGAAGGGGTAAGCGGCAACGTCATGTCTTTGTTGAATAAAGAGACAATTTCACCCCTTATCCCCTGCTCTATGGGTTAAGTCAGAGAACAATATAAAATAGGGAAAATACGGCAATACAGACGACATGGGGAAAGTGAGGGGTGAGGGGGGTCGCATGTCTCAGACGTATATATCTTTACGTACGGGTCATCCGTTGATTCACGGTAATCGGCCCGTTGTTTCGCCCACCCTGTACATATAGCGCAAACCGATCATTTTTACCGCTGCCGTGATCTTCCTGCCCGTACGCGCCGACAACGCTCTTGAAAGGCGTTTGCTGAACGCCGATGGACATGGGTAAACACCTGTAAACAATAGGCAATCCCCAATGTTCTCCGTAGAATAGTGCCCAACAGTAACCAGTGAGGCACTGAAATGACGGAATTCGCGGGCGGTTTGCCCGGTGTGGACATCATCAACGCTCCGACAACGGCGGCACAGCGCTCGGCTGTCGCCAACGGAACGCGCTTGTTCGCTGAACCCACGGACATGCGCACCGCTCAAGGACGACGCTACCGTGACCTTATCGGGGCCATCAGCGCAGACCTTGGCGGTGACCTAACCGAGACACAGAAGCAGTTAGTCCGCCGTGCCGCGTCCCTGTCCGTATGGTGCGAGGCAGTGGAGGCACGTCTTGCCGCTGGTGAGATGGTGCCGGAGATTGCCACGTACACCACGGCCTGCAACAGCGTGACTCGCATGCTGAAGACGCTTGGCTTCACGCGCAACGTCAAGGAACTGACGCTGACCGACTATCTGCGGGGCGAACGCTAATGACCGTCACGAACAGCCACTTCGCTATCGAGGTATACGCGTCCCTAATCGACCAGCACGCCGACACGATCCATCCATCCGGGCTATGGGCGTCAAACGTCCATCTTCAGGAGGCAAAGTCGGCAGCATCAATCGGCCATCATGGCGAAGCGATGCGACGCTTGAAGCTCATTGAAGAACGCGTCGAACGTGAGCTTCTGTGGTGCGATGAATCGAGCGCTTCGGCGGCAAGCATGGCAGTTGAAGAGTATCAAGCCCGCAAGCGTCGGGAGGCTGCACAATGCCCTTGAAGAAGCTGATCACCATCCGTGAAGCCTTGGAAGACGACGCCCTTCTAGGTAAAGCGCTCCCCGGTGACACGTGGTTGCCTCATCGTGCCTTGCTTATCGCTGCGATGGGCGAAGAACTGACAGCCGCCGAACGGACCGTCTTCACCGCCATCACAGGGCGCGAGCGCGAGCCAATGGAGCAGGTTGACGAGCTTGTGGCGGTGCTTGGCCGTCGCGCTGGCAAAACGCGTTCAGCCGGGACGTTAGCGGCCTTTGTGGCGTGCTTATGTGATCACGCGTACCTTGCCGCCGGTGAGCGTGCGGTGATCCCAATCCTTGCCGGTTCGACTATTCAGGCGGCAAACTCATTTCAGGCCGTATTGGGCGTGATTGAAGAGTCGCCCCTGCTATCGAAGCAGGTCGAAACGTCAAATACTGAGACGATAAAGCTTTCAAACCGCTGCGATCTGGTCGTGCGGACGGCGTCGTTTCGCACAATCCGGGGGTTGACCAGTCCGCTCGTATGCGCCGACGAGGTGTCGACATGGTACAACGATGAGCACTCCGCAAACGCTGACGTCGAAATCCTGAACGCTGCCCGCCCGGCACTCGGAACGACTGGTGGTCTTTTGTATATGTACAGCTCGCCATGGGCGAAGCGTGGCGAGCTATGGACCGCCTACCGGAAGAACTTCGGCCCGAACGGTGATCCGACTGTGCTTGTCGCCAAAGGCCCGTCACGAACGTTCAATCCGACCCTACCGCAACGCGTCGTTGACCGTGCTTACGATAAGGATGCATTCCGCGCTGCCGCCGAATATGGCGCCGAGTTCCGCGACGGAATTTCACAGCTTCTGACGGCAGACATTATCGACGCTGCGATCGATCACGGGACGGTCGAGCGTCCGCCCGAAGATGGTGAGAACTACGTTGCGTTCGTTGACCCGTCGGGCGGTTCGAACGACAGCTTTACGCTGGCTATCGCACACGGCGAAAAGACCGTCGCCGTCATTGACGCCATTCGCGAGCGTAAGCCACCGTTCAGCCCGGAAGCGGTTGTCTCCGACTTTTGTGACCTTCTCGCGCTCTACCGCATCAAGCATGTCACAGGCGACCGCTATGCGGGGGAATGGCCGCGCGAACAGTTCCGGAAGCGGGGTGTAGAATATCGGCTATCGCAAAAGACAGCGTCCGAAATCTTCAATGCTGCCGTGCCACTGTTCAATTCGAAGACGATCGCCATCACGGAAAGTGCGACCGTTGTCCGTGAGCTTGCGGCTCTGGAACGTCGAACTTCGCGCGGCGGACGTGATCAGATAGGCCACCCGCCCGGCGGTCACGACGACGTCGCTGTGTCTGTCTGTGGTGCGGCGCTGCTAGCAGTGAAGCCCCAAGCACCTGCACTGATGCTCGCTGCACCGGAATTCATCAAGATAAAAGACGGAACAGATTCGGTAAGCGAATATAATATGTCGCCACCTGTCAATCTAGGTTACGGACATTTAATGTAATGCTCTATTCAATGGCGTATCTGGCGTTTAATTTCACGATGATTGTTGAAAAGGCGAAGCATCATCGTGAAAAACACCACCATTGGCAAGTCAAGTAACCCGGACGTACGGTCTGAGCTTGAGAATCTCGAAAAGTTTTACACGGATCGGCGTGGGGAGCTTGAAGAAAAGCTTGCTAAGGTCGAAGCTGACGAGGCTGCAAAGCGCATCGCCGCCGAGAACTCCGCCCGCGACGAACGCTACGCCCGTGTTGCCGAACAGGCGACGCACCTACTGACGGTATCGAAACGGGCAGATGATCTTTGCGACGAGCTATTCCGCGTGCTTCGCGAACGTGTCGAGGTGTCCCGCGAAATCCGCCGGATCGCTCCGGACCACCCCGGCGTAAAAGCCTTCGGAAACATCTTCGAGCACCGGCGTGTAACGCAGGGTTCATTCGTTGCGGCAGGATTGCACGCTTACGCTGAAATGTCGCCGCGCGGCGGCCAAAGGTTGCACGAGGTTGATACCCGGTACATTGGCGCCCTGACAGGCGGTGCCTAATGACGCCGAAACGGAAGATCATCAAGAATTTGGTTCTGGCTGAAGTCAGCGCGGTTGGCACGCCAGCTGTCGAAGAAGCAACGGTCCGGATCATGAAGTCGGCAGACGGTCACCAGATCAAGCCGGTCACCAAGCTCGTGAACATCCGTTTGGATGAACTTTCCATCGTCCCGGCGGGCGCCAATCAATTCAGCAGGGTCGCTATCGCCAAGGCCGAAGAGCCGGTCTTCAAGGGCGACGAAGCTGCGACCTCTCGCATCGCGGCGGCAATGCTCGCCGCGATGAAGATTGAACCGATTTCAAAATCACATGAAAAGGAACCCGCCAACATGAGCAATGAATCTAACTTTGAGCGTCTTCTCCGCACCCGTATCGAGAAGACCGGCGAATCCAGGCGTGAAGCCTTCGCTAAACTCGCCGAAGAGCCTAGCGAGTCCGGCCTCGCTGCCGCGTACGACGCTGACGAACGCGCCGCGCTTGCCGCTCGCTTGCGTGAGGGAAACGACGTTAGCTACTGAGATTCAGAAGCGTGCCGCGCGAAAAGTGGTTGATCCCATTTTTGCGATACGCGCGGCACACGTGAGGCGGGTCGGTGGTTTGGACATGTTGACCACCACCCGTCGTCTATCCGACCTAACGTGCTCACGAACCCACGTTTTTAAGGTCGGTACGCCCGGGGGCTTCGCATCTCCGGGCGTTCCCATTTCCGGACGAAGTAGCAAAATGGCCAAGAAACAGCGCGCCGAAGATATGCTTACCGATGAACAGCGAGAGAAAATCTATGACCTGTATCTGGCGGGTTACCGTGTCGAAATGATCGGGCAGCGTTTCGGCGCCACGGTTGATCAGGTCAAGGACACCCTGACGCTTGTGCGCAAGGAGCGTCGGAGAATTGAAACGGCGCTGACCGATTGGGGGGCGGAGTTTAGCGCGTTGCGGCGGTCCAAATAATTCCAGTTGAAATCTCGCAATTTTTGTTGCCGCCAACTTGTCGTGACGATGCCTGTACTTCAGGTTGTCTGCAACGACGGGGCTAAATCATGGCAATAACAGGTAATTGGATCGGCGATCTTTTCGGAACAATTCGTGGGAATCTCTATGTGGAGTTTTCCGACGTGGGTGGTCGTAACGAAATAACGCTTCGGTTCGGGAGCGGTGGCGCAGCGACCGTTCTGACCGGCGATGTAACTGGGGTTGCCGCTGGCGATAATCGTGTTATCACCGGAAATAATAATGGACCTGTTATTCTGACAGTACACTTCGATACTGTCGAGCAGGGAAGCATTTTAGGGCGATGGAGCCTTGCCGATGGCAATGCCGGTACGTTTCAGATTTCTCGCGTTGAAACTGCCACGCCGCAACAGGCAGCGACGAATGATCCTATCCGCCTAGGCCCTGCACTCATAAACGGGGTTCACACGCGGGCATGGCTTTGATTCAATGAGGCTTTGATTTGGAGGCCTCAGATGACCCGTCGCCGGTTCGACCTGACTGATTTCGAATGGAGCATTATCCAGCCGCTTCTTCCTAACAAGCC